>CAZUIM010000005.1:0-104202 GCA_964620325.1 uncultured Thermotogae bacterium | reverse complement strand
GCGGTGCATGAACCTCCAGAGTGCGAACTCTGTAAGTCTATTGCAAAACCAACCGGTAGTAGGTAAGATTCGTGACGATGCCGGTGTGAGGCTTTGGCGAGAGAGCACATGCAGAACTGCCAAGATACTCGCACACAGAGAGGATTGTAGGCCAGTTGAGAAGAGGCTCGCCGCCGAAGAACTGGACCGTGTCAATCCGACCGTACCTCTCAGCCATGGAGTCCACTGCGGATCGTGCGACACTCTGCGACATCATGCTTGGGCCCTGTCCGTAGTCTCCTCCCTGAGCGTAGCAGTAGGTACATTGGAGATTGCAGAGGTGAGCCACGTGAAGTGAGAGCTTGGCGAGCGCGTGCGGCGTCCCGTCGGACTCGTCTTGGAATCCCCTACAGCACTGCGCGCGCTGAATCACGGAGGACACCTGTGACGGTAAGATCTCAAGCTTGGCCGAGATGCCGCGGCAGTCCATACCCTCGTCCGCCAGGCTCAGTATCTCGGCCGCCTTGGCTCCCACTCCGAAGAATCTGAGGCTCTCCAGATCAAGCGCCACGAGATTCTCGCCATCCTGCCTGTCGAAGAACCTCCACCTGCTCATGGTCCCCCTTTAGCATGAGACGACCAGAGCCGCCTAGATTCGGCCGCCCCTGGTCGTCCGCCAGCCCTCCAGACTCAGGTAGGATTGCCGCATGCTCCACAGAGCACATAGCCGCAGCCAAGTGCCAGCTCCCCGATGAAGTCCGGAATCGCACTGAGTTCTTCTGCAGTGAGTTCCAGGATCTCGAAATCGGCCACTGTCAGTTCACCTCCCTTCGCGGGTGCTACCGCGTACCCATCGCTGCCCTCGTGTGCTCTCAGCAAGAGCGACGCTGAGCCCGCTCCGTGCCGTGAGCTCATCGACCCTCACGAGCGCAGGCAGATGGGCTCGCATTCCGCAGCAGTGAGTTACGCGGAGTATAGCGCATGTCACATACTAAGACAAGACCCTAGTACCTATATACTCACGATGTCCTACGTCCAGCGTCCGTGTCTGCGAGTCGTTGTGCGGGCAAGGTCCCACGGGCGGATGCTCAGTAGGATAGGTCTTCTGGCGCCACGTCGACGTAGTCCGGCTCCGGATCGACGTCGAATCGGACGGCCCGGATCGTCTCCCGCCCCTCGATCAGCGCCCTGCAGACGCGGTGCATTCCGTCCATCACGCGTCCATCGGAGGAGAGGATGATCGGATGGGCGAGGTCGGTCTCCGCGATCAGCCTGGCGTGGAGCGCGACGCGGCGGCAGGTCGGCGTCTGTCCCGCGTGGTCGAACCAGAACGTCTCGTCCAGCTCGACGATGTCGGAGAGGGGAACGTCGACTGGGTCGACGTCCTTCGAGAGCTCGACGAGTCGGTCGATGTCCCACGCGAGCAGTCCATTCGCACTCCGTCGGAGGTGGTACTGCTTCCTCATGGTTGGACTGTACCCGCTGGCCCGGGGATCGGCACAGCGGGACGAAAGGGCGTCTCATCCTGCGGCCGGAATGGTCGCCGACGTCCATTGAGCGAACGCCGATCGGCCGGTACGCTCTGTCGGTCTGGAGATCGCGGAGGAGGCTCCATGAATCCGTTCGTCAGTCGCTCGTTCGACTATCCACCGACGCGCCGTTCCGACCACGCCGATGTCCTCCACGACACTCGCGTTCCCGATCCGTATCGATGGCTCGAGGACGTCGACGCGCCGGAGACGGAGGCGTGGACCGACGCTCAGAACGCGCTCACGCGATCTGTGCTGGCACAGATCCCGTTCCGGGACGCGCGGCAGCCCTCGTTGGTTTGGGTCGATGCGGTCGACGGCGAAGCGCGTTGCCTCGTCGACCCCGAGACGTTGGCCGAGGACGGGACGATCTCGATCACGGAGTTCGTGCCGAGCCCGTGCGGCCGGTATCTGGCCTACGGGCTGGCGGAGGCGGGGTCCGATTGGCAGTCGTGGCGGGTCCTCGACGTCGACACCGGAGAGCATCTGTCGGACGAGCTGGAGTGGCTCAAGTTCCCGGCGCCGAGCTGGCTTCCCGACAGCTCCGGCTTCTTCTACGCGGCGTCGGAGCCGCCCCCACCGGATGAGGCGCTCAAGGCGGCGGCGGCGAAGCGGAGCCTGCGGTTTCACCGGCTCGGCGATTCGCAAGTCCAGGACGAACTGATCCAGGAGCATCCGGATGAGCCGCGGTGGATGTCCTTCGGACACGTGACGACCGACGGCCGCTTCCTCGTCATCAGCACCTTCAGGGGAACGTACCGTGAGAATCGCGTCAGCTACATCGATCTTGGATCGCCCGATCGGGTGGTCGTCGACCTGATGCCCGACTTCGACGCGACCTACACCTTCCTCGGAAACGAGGACCGGACGTTCTACTTCCTGACGACGCACGCTGCCCCGCTCGGACGGATCGTCGCCGTCGACATCGACCGACCGGGACCGTCGGCGTGGACCGAGTCCGTCTCCGAATCGGATGGAACGATCGAGACTGCCGAGTGGGTCGACGGTCGGTTCGTCGTGTGCATCCTGGAGAATGCGGTGGCGAGACTCTCGGTTCGCGATCCGAGTGGGCGCCTCCTTCACGATATCGAGCTACCGGGCGCCGGCTCGATTCCCTGGATCGAGCGGGAGGAGGGCGGATCGAAGATCTACTTCTCGTATGCCGACTTCACACATCCGAACGTCGTCTTCTCGCACGACACGGCGACCGGCGAGACGACGCCGTTTCGACAGGGGAACCTTCCGTTCGGTCCGAGCGCGTACGAGACCGAGACCCACCTCGTCGAGACGGCCGAAGGCATCCGCGTTCCGGTCTTCGTGACCCGCAAGCGAGGCGTCGAGGCCGGTCCGGGGACTCCGACCTGCCTCTACGGATACGGCGGGTTCAACATCTCGATGTCTCCGCACTTCCGGATCGAGCACCTGTCGTGGCTCGACCTCGGCGGCCAGCTCGCGGTCGCTTGCCTTCGCGGCGGCGGAGAGTTTGGGCGATCGTGGCATGAGGCCGGGGCGAGGGAGAACCGTCCGAACGTCTTCTCGGACTTCATCGCCGTCGCCGAGTGGCTGATCGAGACGGGCCGGACGTCGACACCGAAACTGGCGATCTACGGTCGGAGCAACGGAGGCCTTCTCGTCGGCGCCTGCATGACGAAGCGGCCCGACCTGTACAGCGCCAGCCTCCCCGCCGTCGGCGTCCTCGACATGCTCCGGTTCCACCTGTTCACGGTCGGATCCTTCTGGGTGTCGGACTACGGGTCGCCGGATGACGCGGCGATGTTCCCGATTCTCTACGGGTACTCGCCGTACCACAATGTGAAGCCGGGGACCGCCTATCCGCCGACCCTGATCACGACGGCCGATCACGACGATCGCGTTTTCCCGGCGCACAGTCACAAGTTCGCCGCGGCGCTGCAGGCGGCGCAGTCGAGGGGAACGCCGATCCTGTTGCGGGTCGACAAGCGGGCGGGGCACGGACTCGGCAAGCCGAAAGGGAAGTTGTTCGACGAGGTCGCCGATCGCTGGGCGTTCGCCTTCGCCGCGCTCGGCGAACGGCCGGATCTGCGAGCGTGACGAGCGGGTTCTCCGGGGGGAGATGGGAAATGAGATCGAGGGCACGAGCGAGATGAGCCGGTCGGCGACGCCCGTTGCCCTGACCAACTGCGAGATCTACACGGGGACGTCGGTGGAGTCCGGCAAGGCCGTGATCGTACGCGGAAGCGTGATCGCGGACCTTGTCAACGACGACTCGATTCCGGCCGATTGCGAGGTCGCCGATTTGGGAGGGCTGACCGTCGCTCCGGGATTCATCGACGCTCAGGTGAACGGCGGCGGCGGCCGTCTGTTCAACGAGGCGCCGGCCGCGGAGACGCTCCGGACGATCGTCGAAGCGCACCGCCGCTACGGAACGTTGAACCTCCTGCCGACCTACATCACCGGTCCCGCGAAGGGGATGAGGTCTGCGCGCGACGCCGTCCTCGAATACCGGGCGTCCGATGCGGGCGTTCTCGGAATCCACTTCGAGGGCCCGTTCATCTCGCGGGAGCGTCCCGGTGTGCACGACCGGGCGTACATTCGCCCTCCGACGGAGTCGGACGTCTCGATCGTGACCTCCGGCGGCGTCGGCCTCACGGTCTGCACCCTCGCGCCGGAGGTGACCGGCTGTGAACTCGTCTCGCGTCTCGTCGAGGCCGGCGTTCTCGTCAGCTTCGGACACTCCGACGCGACCTACGAGGAAGCGATGGCCGGATTCTCCGCGGGCGGCCGCTGTGCGACGCACCTGTTCAATGCGATGAGCCGTCTGACGGCGCGGAGGCCGGGCCTCGTCGGAGCCGCGTTGACGCACCCTGACGCGTGGGCGGGCGTGATCGCCGACGGGCATCACGTGCACTTCGCCTCGATCGAGATCGCCCGGGCCGCGATGGGGCAAGGTCGGCTCTTCCTGGTCACGGACGCGATGCCTCCCGTGGGGGGCGCCGAATCCGGCTTTCGACTGGGTCCGTACGACGTGACGGTCGAGAACGGTCGTTGCGTGACCGCCGGCGGGGTCCTTGCCGGGGCCGTCCTCGACATGGCGACGGCCGTTCGCAACTGCGTCCGGAGACTGGGCTTGCCGAGAGACGAAGCGCTGCGGATGGCTTCGACCTATCCGGCCGTCTTCCTCGGCGTCGACGATCGGCTGGGGCACGTCGCGCCCGGGTACACGGCCGACCTGTGTGTACTCGACGACGAGCTTCACGTCGCGGCGGTCGTCGCTTCCGGTCGGCTCGAACGCTTCGACTAGGCATGGGCGTTTGCCCGGGCGACGAGCCGTGGGGAATGCGCTCTTCGATGGTCGCCGAGCCGGAGGGGAACGTGATTGAGTTCGGGACCTGGAGCCGTGGAGTCGAAGGTGGGCGGTCGCGCCTTCGTCCGGGGAGGTTCCGCCGAGGTCGCCCGGACAGTCTTCATTCCCTTAACCGAAAGTGCACGCTAGACTCAGAACATCTACGGTGTATGAGGTGAAACCATGCTGACGACGTGGTCCTGTCTGCGTGAGGGAGTGGATGCCGTCGTACGGCGGTTTTCGTTGCTGCTCGGCGCGTGGCTCGTCATCCTTGCTGTGAACCAACTCGTGACGCTCGTCACTCCCGAAGCGTGGTCCTGGTTGAGCTTCCCTGTGTCGATCGTCCTCGTTGCGCCCCTCCAAGCAGGATTCCACCTTCTCGCCTTGAGGGCGGTGCGAGGCGAGCCGGCGAGGTTTCGCGACCTGTTTCATGGATTCTCTCGATGGGGAACGTTGGTCGTGGCGTCCCTTCTCGTCTCCCTCCTCGTGACGCTCGGCGTCTTCCTGCTGTTCATCCCCGCCGTCGTCTGGGCTCTGATGTACGCCTTTGTGCCGATCGTCATCCTCTCTGGACCGGCGAGAGGCGCGGCGTGTACGGAGTTCGGGCCGATCGAGGCGATGCGACGGAGCCGAGAACTGACCGAGGGGTATCGCTCGGTTCTGTTCGGAATCAGCTTCTTGCTCAGCATCCCGATGCTGGTGGTCGCGGCGATCTCCGTGCTCAAGTCGCTCGTCCCGGAGTTCCCGCTTCCAGCCTGGGCGATCGAGCTCTTTCTGCTTCTCAGCGGGACGCTGTTTCTCGGTCCGCTGCAGGCGACGAGCTACATGGTCGTTTACGATGCGGTGACCGGTCTCGAGCAGCCGACCGGCGATTCGCAGATCGCGGCGAATCCCTCGATGAGAGACGGCCAGCCGCCGCTCTCCGGCGGGCTCGACCGCCTACGCCGCGGGCCGGGAGTCTCTCAGCGCGTCTTCGCTTCGGCCGACCACCGGGTAGAATGACGGAATCAAGCAACCGGAAGGAGCGGTCTCATGATCCGTCTGTCTCGCTGGCTGGTGCCGTGTTTCACCCTCGTCATCGTTTCCTTCGCCTTCGTCGCCGCGCAGGAGGCCGAGTCCCCGCATGAGCTCATCACCCGGGCCGATCAGGCCTACATGACGCGGCACCTCCGGGAGAGCATGACGGAAGCGCTCGGGCTCTACGAGGCCGTCGTTCCGGATCTCGACGCCCTTTCGGAGCGGAGGCAGGCTTACGTGCTCAATCGCCTGTCGCAGCTCTGCTACGAGGCGACGATGTTCGACGGAGAGACCACCTCCGAGGACGAAGTCCTGTTCGAGAATGGAAAGGCGTACGGGTTCCGAAGCCTTCGGTTGAACGAGGACTTCGTCGCTCACGAGTCGGAGGGGTTGAAGACGGCGCTCGCCCACGTCACCGATCCGGCGGCCCTCCACTGGACGGCCAACAACTGGGGGATGATCTGCGGGATCCACCCGATTCAAGGTCTGACCGAACAGAGCTCGGTTCTCGCCCTCTTCTCCCGATGCATCGAGCTCGACCGTGGATTCTGGGGCGGAAGTGCCGCCAGCGCACTCGGCTCGCTGCTCATCATGCTGCCCGGCTGGTTGGGAGGAGACGACGAGGCCGGGCTGTCCCTCGTCGAGGAATCGATCGAGATGGACCCATCCTATCTGAACAACCACATCATCCTCGCCGAGTACTGGGGGTTCACCTACAACTTCCTGGGGCAGCTGAACGGCGTTCGCGACGCCGAGCTGATCGAGCGCGAGACGGCGATCGTTCTCGAACAGGAAGTCGGGGATTGGCCATTCTGGAACCGTCAGGCGAAGGCGGCGGCGGAGAGACTCCTCGAGCGACTGGGCGACTTCACCGACTGAGCCTACGGCGTCCGGCCGCCGCGGTTGAGCACCGAGGGGTCCAGCCGCTCGTAGTCCCAAGGCTCGAACGCGAAGCCCCAGTGCTCGTTCACCTTCTCGATGACGTCCTCGTTCAGGTCGTAGACGTTCTTCCGGTACCCGGCGACGGCGTCGACGTACGAGCGAATCTCCGGTTCGACGCTGTCGTACCCGGGCAGATCGAGCGAGTCGTAGATGTGACGCAGCTGAGAGAGCGGATCGGTCTCCAGCGCGTCGAACCGGATCTCGACAAGGTTGCCGGGCGGGATTCGGTGTCGGTCGTCCAGGTATCGCTGCATCAGCCTCTCGTAGAACCGAAGGACGTTCGCCTCGATCCGATCCTCCTCCGCCTCCTGGAGCTGAGCGCGCTGGAGAACCGTCCGATGCATGTGCAGCGTCGACAGGAAGACGTGATACGGGTCTCGGTGGATGTGGATGAACTTCGCATCGGGGAAGAGCTCGAGCAGGATCCGGAGGCGTCCGGTGTGGGCGCAGTTCTTGACAACGAGCCGTCGCCCGTCGGACGCGAACGTCGCCTTTCGCAGGAGGAGCGAGTAGGCCTCGACCCACCGTCTGCGGTCCTCCTCGGGAAGGCCGTCGAACAGGACCGACCGTTCGAAGATCTCCCGCCCCCGCCGCGGGAACGAGAAGGTGTGGACGAACGAACAGGGTGTCACGTTGGCGAGGGCGAACTCGTCCTCTTGCGGAGCGTCGAGATCGAGCGGGATGTTGTCGATCAGCCGCGTCGGGTAACGGGACCCGGCCATCCGTGCCAAGAGTCGCTTGATCGCTCCGCCACCGGTGAGGCTGAAGCCGGGGGTCATCGCTTGGAACGTCGACAGATAGCCGAGGTTCCGGTCACGGCAGAGGAGGTTGTGAAGATGGGTCGTACCGCTTCGCCAGTGGCCGATGATGAAGATCGGCGCAGGGTGGATCTCGGTGTTTCGGATTCTTCTCCCGTATCGGGCCTGCTCCCAGAGCTTTAGCGGGCCGGTCAGCAGGGTCGTGAGCGAGACGAAGACCGCTCGCGGGAGGTACGTCCGATCGACCCCGCCGAGACTGCTCAGGAGCCTGATCCAGCTTCGAAACGAGCCGAGTGCGGTCGGATGCTCGAAGTTCGAAGGTCGCCTCGGTCCGGTCATGCCATCGGTCCCTCTTCTCACGCGCGTCATTTCGCGGCCTCGGCGGTGTCGCGAATCATCACCAGTCCGAAGATCGTTGTCGAGTAAGCGATCCCCCCGTCCGGGTGTAGGAAGAGCGCGCCGGCCCAGTTGTTGAACCCGAGGCCGGTCCCGACCAGGGTTTTGTACGCCGTTTCACCGGTCGAGACGTCGACGGCAGTCAGATACCATTGGGTGACCGCGCAGTTTTCGCTTCGCCAGTACATGTAGGCCAACCCGTTCCCGAGGGACAGCTTGAAGACACCGATACCCCGCTCGTCGCTCGTCCAGATCTCCTCACACGTGTAGCTTCCGTCCGTGTTCCGAACGACGTCGACGCGCGTCAGGCCGGGCTCCGGATGCGATCGCGGGAAGGTGTGGTGGCCCCAGTTGTTCTCGATCAAGGCGGAGTAGATCCCCGTTCCCGCCCCGTCGGCGTCGGCGTGCTCGAAACAGGCGACGGAGATGTCGGTCCCGCTCTTCCCCGGTTCGAACACAGGCGTGCTGCAGACGACGGCTCCGTCGGAACGTCGGACGAAGATCAGGTGAATCCTCGGCTCCGCGTTGTCGGTGACCGCGACGAGTCCGTCCGTTCCGCCGATCAGGGTGACCGAGGTTCCCGAACCTCGCGTGATGTGCCCCAGCTTCTTTCGCGGACCGCGGTCGTACTCGATGCGCCAGTCGAGAACGATGCTCCCGTCCGGGCTCCGGTTGAAGCGATAGAGCGCGCGATCGGAGAGGATGTAGACTCCTTCCTCGGCGACGGCGAACGAGTTCTCGATGATCTCGCCGTCGAGGCGCAGGGTGCGGATTTCGTCGGAGTCCGTTCCGACGGTGCCGACGATCCCTGCGGTCGTCGCGTACCAGTAAACCTCGCCGCTCCAATCGGGCAGCACCCAGGCGATCGAGTCTCGTTTCGGCCAGCCCATCGGGACGACGTGATCCGACAGGTCGATTTCGCGGATCAGTTCGAACGTTCCCCCGGGCTCCGGAGTCTGGACGACGCGGATGGTGTTTTCGGTCGTCGGCACGACGGCGCGGTCCTGCTCGTCGAGGTAGAAGTACATCCCGGCCCCGATGTACTCCCACGGCATCACCCCCTGGAGGAGCCAGTACCAGGGGCGTGGCGGGAGACCGTACGACGCGAGCTCCTCCAGGGTATGCGGGTTGAGGAGTTCGAGCCGGAATCGCCGGCCGTTGCTGTACACAGCGACGATCCGCCCGGCTCGATCGAAGGTCAGGGTTCCGTATCCGCCGAATCCTCGTGTTCGTGAGATGACCTGAGGTTGCAGACCGAGCGGCCCGGCCGCCTGGTACGCATCGCTCTCGTAGCTGTCGCAGTGCATGTTGTTCCCTGCGTTCGACGCCATGAACGGGTGTTCGGGGATCTCGACGTGGGCGATCGGCCGCGAGGCGTCGGCCGGGCGGAAGCGGAGCAGGTCTCCGCACGCGCAGCCAGCAGACACGTCCTCCGGGGAGAAGACGCTTCGCCACATCTCTCGGTAGAACTCGCTCGGGTACATCAGTCGCTGCGGGATCGGCGTCACCTGCGAGCCGTCTGAGGCGCCGAAGGAGAGGATGAAGCTGCCGATGTACCAGGCGAGGAAGAGGGCGACGACGATGAGCGCACAGAGGATGACTCTTCGGATCGAACGCGACCACGTTCTTCGAGGCATGACTTAGGGTAGCCCGTTTCTCCGCGCCGATCATCCGACGTCGGCTTTGGGCCCTGGCAGCGGCTTGACGATCGCTCGGCTTCCGGCCATCCTCGATCCGGTTCGGAAAGGGGACGACGTGTTGCGCGAGATCGGCGAATTGCTCGATCTGCTTGATGATCCGCACGTCGACGGCGGCGGACCGACGCTCGGGATCATCGGACGACTGGGCGGGATCGGCGCCCGCCCCGAGCGCCGGGGCCTCGTCTCCGACGCCGACGGCGCGATCGTTGCACTCGCGTGTGCAATGAAGCTCGCTCGGATGGGCGTTCGTGGCGATCGCTTTCCCGGATCGGTCATCGTCGCGACGCACATCTCGCCGCGATCTCCGATCGTTCCGCACCAGCCGGTGCCGTTCATGGGCGCGCCGGTCGGGATGGAGACGATGAACCGTCACGAGGTCGATCCAGCGATGGACGGAATCCTGTCGGTCGATGCGACGAAGGGGAACTGGATCGTCAATCGCCGCGGCTTCGCGATCACGCCGACCGTCAAGGAGGGCTACATCCTCCCGGTCAGCCCGGATCTGCTCGAGGTCGCGCGACACGTCTCGGGCGAGGCGCCGAACGTCCTTCCGAACGCCACGCAGGATCTCACCCCGTACGGTGTCGGATTCGACCACGTCAACAGCATTCTGCAACCGGCGACGGCGACCTCGGCACCGGTCGTCGGCGTGGCGACCACGTCGGCGACGCCGATCCCGGGTTGCGCGACCGGGGCGAACGATCCCGCGTCGCTTGAGCAGGCGGCTCGTTCTTGCGTCACTGTCGCGCTTGCGTTCACATCCGGCTGCTGTCGCTTCTTCGACGAGAACGCGTTTGCGCGCCTCGTCGCGACCTACGGTTCGATGACGCATCTACAGGGACCGGGGGGGAGGAAGATCTAGGCCGCCGGGCGATCGTTCCACGCGTCGCCGGCGATCCGGTCGTGGATCTGTCGCGATGGCTCCAAGGCGACCTCGGCCTTCGGATTCGAGATGCCACCCCCGACGACGGAGGCCTGTGCCGCTCCGTGGACCTTGAGGCGGCGCATCCCCTCGTACGGCAGGGCCGTGGCAAGGCCGTGACGTCGATGGTCGGGCATCGTCCCGACCGGGTCGAAGTTCCCGGACCGGGTGACGTTGTCGTATCACACGGTGCAGAACGCGGCCACCGTCTCGTCGGCGGTCACCGCCAAGAGATCGAGATCATGATGTTGCGGTACCATGCGGCGCCCTCGTACTTCTCTTCCGGATGGAAGGGGCGCCAGCTGGCCCGACTCCTCGACGGGCGACCGACGTGACACCACGACTGCGAAACCTGCTACGCCTGCCTCCTCTGGTGTTCGGAAAACGCGATCTCCTATCGGGGCTCGAACCGGCGCGAGCCGACGCACCATCCCGACGTCACGCTGGACGACATGCCGTTGCGGTGAACTGCAGGCCCGACGACTGGCTGACCCGGGCCTTCTCAGTCAGTCGGAGAGCGAGGCGCGATCGTTCGGTGTTTGGGTAGAGACGCCATTCGGCCACTCGATTCCCTCGGATGTTGGTGACCCAGATGATCGGTTCTCTGGACTCCTCGAGCCGCGGGAGTCCGAGGTGAGAGCCGGTCGTCCGGCCGATCAAGGCGACGTCCTGGCCGACGAGGTGGATCTCGCCGATGTGGATCATGTACCCGGGAAATCGATCGAAGTAGTCCTTCCATCTGGCGCTCATCGGCCCTTTTCCTGTGACGCGCTCCCCGGCGAGGTCGACGAAGACGTGGTCGTCGGTCATTGGCGCCTCGAGACGGCGATGATCGAGGCGATTGATCGCTTCGACGAATCGAAGCGCGACATCGACGAGCTCACTGGAATTCATAGTCGATCGCTCCGCCACTCGACGGTTCCGTCGACCATCGTCAACAGGACGTCGATCTCGGTCAGACGATCCGGATCGACCTGCAGGGGATCGTTCGATAGGACAACCAGGTCGGCGAGCTTCCCCGCTTCGAGTGTCCCGAGCTCGTCGTCGCAGTGGAGCATGTAGGCGCCCTCGACGGTCATCATCCGCAAACCTTGCCACGCGGTGAGCAGCTGATCCTCGGGGAGGAGTCCGCACGGCTCGAAGTCGGGGTACGACCGGCTCCGGTTGTCGGGGACGATCAACGCCTGGAGCCGGAAGAGCGGATTGATCGCCTCTTCAGCGCACCACGGCCAGTCGGAATCGGCGGCCACGTGAGCGCCGGTCGCGACCAGATCGGCCCAGCGGCGCACGATCCGCTTCTGCTCGAGCGGCAGCAGATCGCGGTAGAACGTGACGAAACACGGGGTCATCGACTCGACGGCGGCGATGATCCCGGTCGCCGCGTATCGCGAGAGGAGATCGTCGCGGATGAACAGGTTGTGCAGGACGGCGTGGCGGAGGCGATTCGCCCCGCCAGCGAGGGCGTCGGAGATCGCGTCGAGGGAGACCTGTACGCCGCCGTCGCCGATCGCGTGGACGGCGACGGGGAATCCGCGATCGTCGGCCCGCCGGATGACGTCGGCCAGCTCGTCGCGCGTCAACAACGGCCGGTTCGCCGCGTAGTACATCTGCCCCGCCGGCGAAAGGGCGTCGCGTAAGCCCGGGGTGAACGAAATGCCGATCGGGGCATCGCCGCAGACCGATGTCTCCGAGAAGATCTTGACCCCGCCGACGCGAAGGCGTGGGGCGATCTCGACGAGCGGCTCGTAGTCCGCGTACCCGTCGCCGACGACCTCGCCGCAGCTCGTGTTGTAGATCAGGTAGAGACTGATCCGGATGTGCATCTCGCCCCGTTCGGCCATCCGGATGTACTCCTCGGTCAGATCGGGCGTCGTGTACATGTTCGCCGCCGCCGTGATCCCGTTCTCCAGAGCGAGGGCTTGCGCCTCGATCGGCGACAGGCCGGCGTTCGAGCTGTCGTTTAGCAGGTGTGTGTGGGGATCGATGAACCCGGGAAGGACGGCGGCCCCGTCGAGGTCGATCCGGTCGGTCTCCGGCCCGGCGAAGGCGAGCGCCTCCGCCGTCGTGCCGACGTGGACGATCCGATTCCCGGCGACGGCGATCGCCTCGTGCAGGTCGTCCTCGGCGAACATCGTCACGACGCGGCCGTCGCACAAGACGTAATCGGCGATCGTCTCGGCGCCGAGAGAACCGAGGCCGAAGACGGCCGCCAAGACAAGAGATGCAGTCAGGGTGAAGCAAGGCGCTCTCATGTCCTCAATCTAGCGTGACGCCCGGATCGCTGCAACGGTCGTCGAGCCACCGGAGCTCGCGTTGCGCAACGCTCGGCGAGTGCCGACCACGGGGCGGCCGACCTCAGGGACGAGGTCGGCTCCGGCATCGCTGAGTATTTGCCCGCGAATTGGGTGCTCTGATGCGAAGGACTTCGTGTGCGTGAATCGCTCTCGTACGCTGTTCATTGTGTTCGTCTGATTCACCTCGCTTCCACGACGGCCCCGCTCAGACGCCCGGTTCGACGGGTCTCGAACTCCCCAGAGACGCACGGCGGATCATGATCCACGGGAAGAGAAGGAGGGTCGCCGACGCGAGAGTTAGGACGGCAACGCCGACGCCGAGGCGGTCGGCGAGGAATCCCAAGAGCGGAGCCATCCCGACCACCAACAGGGTTCGAAGCTGCGTCTCCACCGACAGCCCGGTCGCCATCGTCCGCTGCGGGAGGAGATCGGAGAGGTACCCGACGAGAATCGGCCTGCGGATGTTCTGAACGGCGTATACAAGTAGGTATCCGACGATGGCGATCGCCGGGACGCGGCCCCAGGCCGCGCCGCCGGCGACGGCGAGGAGGGCAGCGCCGAGGAGGAAGGTTCCGTTGGCCGCGTGAGGGACCGACCGGATTCGATCTTGAAGATCCCCGGCCCGCGACGATGCGAACGACGTGCCGAGATAGATTACGAAATAGAGAAGGCCGACGACGACGGCGACCCGGCGATCGGCCTCGAGCGTCAGAAGTAGAGGGAGAGCGAGCGCCTGCGTCTGAAGGATGGGCTGTAAGTAGTCCTTCGTCGCCCGGAAGAGCGCGTCGAAGCTCGCGCTCGTCAGAAGTCCGCGGAGGAGGATCGGACGGCGAAAGGCCGTTGTGGAATCGGACACGACCCGCGCGACGGCCTGCCAAGCAGTTTTCCAACGGGTTCCGGCGCTCGGGGGCCGCTCCCCGTCGAGGTCCTTCGGATAGGTCACGAAGAGGATGAGTCCGAGAAGGTACGGGATCGTCGAAGCGAGGAAGACGATGCGGAAGCTCCCGGCATAGAAGACGAGGGCGCCGGCGCCGAGAGCGGCGAGCGCCGATCCAAACTGCGAGGCGGCCCGCGTCCGCCCGTAGTAGGCAACCTTCTGGTCTTCCATATTGTGAAGGCGAAGGTGCTCGAGGATCATCGCCTTGTGCGTCCCGGACCGGAACGTCTCCCCGAAGGCGAAGAGGACCATCGCCAACGCGTAGACCCAGAAGGCCGGAACCGCGTAGAAGAGGGCGAACGAGGCGAGGTACGCCGTGAACGAAGAGAACATCGCCTTCCGTCGGCCGAAGGCGTCGGCGACGACGCCGGTCGGGAGTTCGAGCATGTTGGTCGAGATCTCACGGATCGAGTAGAGAATCCCGATCTCGAGGAACGACAGCCCCGTCTCGCGGAAGAAGAGGATCAGGAACGGATCGAAGAAACGCAGATTCTTCAGGAACCCGTAGAGCCGGAACTTCCAGTACATTGAATCCTTGAAGCGCGGCATCGGATTCAGTGTACGTTCCCCGCTCGGTCGAGGATAGAGGTCCGCTCCCCCTTGACGACGCATCGCGGAATATCGTATGTTGGAGTTAGCCGCCGCTGGGCGGTCTTTTCATTGGCCGATTCGGTCATTCACCCCAGATTCCCTTCCGTCGAGAGCCGAGGATTCGAGTGATGTGGCCTGACGCCGACGATCCGACGCAAAGGGCGATACCTCGCTACGGGGACCGGATCTCCGTCTCGGTCTGAATGCCGGGCTCCGTCTTCGTCTCGGGCTCAGGCAGTGGCGTAGGCTCTACGACATCGGTGCTGTCGGTCGTCTTGCCGATCGCTCCGATTCCTCCGAAGACGATCGAGAAGCGGACGTAGAGGCCCGAAGGTGCGAGACTCGGCGGATCGAGCGGACCGGAATCGGAGGCGGTCAGCTCGAACGGCACGAGCACGAGTCCGGCGCGAAGGCCGAATCCGATCCAACCCAGGAGTTGGATCTGCACGTCGACGTACGGAGCGGCGACGACGAAGAAGCTGTCGTAGGTCGTCCGGGTCGGCTCGATCACCAGACCGGTCGAACCGAGGTCGACCGGCTCGGTTGGGGGGGGACTCGATCAGCACGACCTCGGCGCCGCCCGCCCCGAGAAGCGCGCCGACGGTCAGCACGGATCGTTCGCTCCCCCCGACGGCGTAGCCCATGTCGAACCCGCCGAGGCCGAGGCCGTATTCGGCGGAGAGCTCCCCGCTCTCGGACACAATCCACGCGCCCCAACCGGCGCCGCCGAAGACGGGACCGGGGACGAGCCCACCGCGTCCGCCGCCGCCGACAAGGAAGAGGTCCCCGGCGAACGGGGCAAATCCCGCGTCTTCGACGAAGGCGTTGATCTCATCCAGATCCGTCATGAGCAGACCGAATCCGGCGCCTCCCCCGCCGAACGCGTACTCCGCCTGGTTCGCGAGCGCTGTCAGAGTGACGAGAAAAGCGATGCCGACGACCAGTGGCGATCCGATTCGCATTCTGCGCGATCCCATGATGATCCCTCCATCGATTCAATTGATGAGCCATGATAGTCGGCGACTCGAGGTGACCCAACCGACGGGCGATCGGAGACGTTTGCTGCCCTTCCGGCCGTGCTGTGCGTTCGTGATGAAGACGGCGATCGGGAATCACGGTGCGTCGGGTGATGGTCCCTGCGACGTCCTGCGTCAGGTCAGTGATCGAGACGTCGCTCCTTCGGGGGAGATTACGGCGCTTCAGGCGGACTGCTCGTCGACATTCCGCGTCTTCCGGTCGACGGACGAACGACCTCGCGAAGACTCGCCTACGCCAGATGCCGTTCGGCAAAGAAGACGAAGCGGTCGATCTCGTCGGATCGGCCTTGTTGCCCCCGGGAGATAGGCGACGAATGTGCAATGGGAGACAGAGTCCTCGGCACTCGGACGCGAGTGCAGCCCCCTTCTATCGTCCGACGGTCCTCGGTATAGTGGAACCGGGAGGCGATACAGTGAAACGGTGGCTTCCCGTGGTCGCCGGCTGCGTGTTGGTCGTTGCGTTCTTCGTTCCATCGGTGGACGCCGAAGATCACGTGACGATCCTGCTGAAGTGGCTGCACGGCGCGCAATTCGCCGGTCTGTATGTGGCGGAGGCGAACGGGCACTTCGAACGGGCCGGACTTGACGTCGAATTGGTCGAAGGGCCGGCGACGGAAGAGGAGTTACTCGCCCTCTCTGAGGGTGCATACGACTTCGCTTTCGCGGATCCGAGTTGTCACCTCGACCTGGTCAGTCGGGGGGCCTCGAACGTGGCGGTCGCCGCCGTCTTCCAGATCGATCCGGTGGTGATCTTCGCCCTCGAGGAGACCGGAATCGAGCGGCCGGAAGATCTCGTCGGCAAGCGGATCATGTCCTTTCCGACGAGTTACATCATCCAGGCGGTCCTCGGTCGCGTCGGACTGAGCGCTGACGACGTGGAGATTGCCCCCCCGAGCTACGATCTCAGAGACCTGTACTCGGGGGAATACGACGCGTGGAGCGGGTACATGACCGACGAGGTCCTCCGCGCCAGAGCGGATGGGCACGACGTGAACGTCATCTATCCGACAGATTACGGCGTCCACTTGTATGGAGACGTCTTGGTCACGCGGCGGGCGTTGGTCGAGACGAATCCGAGTCTGGTGCAACGAGTCGTCGACGCGATCGTCGACGGATGGGCGTGGACGCTCGGTCACGTAGAGGAAGCCGCGTCCCTCACGGCGCGTTGGGCGTCGGATCTCGCTCCGACCGACCTGCTGAATTCGCTGCGGGCGAGCGTCCCGTTCGTCCACGCCGGTGAGGTCGGGCTCGGCGGAATGGCCGACGAGAAATGGGCGAGCATGGCGGTCACGATGTCCGGCTTCGGGCTCCTTCCCGAGGACTTGGATCCGGCCGTCGCGTGCACGCTCGAGTTCGTCCGACCGCCCGAGCCCTCGGCCCCATGAGGCAATCGGTCCGATTGGCGATCGCCTTCTTCATGCTCAGTACGCTCCCTGTGGCCCTCGTCTCGTACATCTCGATCGTGAACGCGGAGCGGACGGTCGAGCGGGAGATAGAGAACCACCTCCGAGCGATCACCGAGATGCGGGCGGCCGACTTCGGCCGCTGGCTCGGAAGCCTCGAGCGAACGATCGAGAGCATCGCGCAACGTCCGATGGTCGTCGACCTGACGGCCGATGTCATCGCGCAGACGAACCAACAAACGCGCCTCGACCCGTCGTCGTCGTCCGAGTTGGTCGCCGCGCATCTGCTTCCGCACCTGAAGACCGAAGGCCTGTTCGAGACGTTCTCGATCGTCGACGCGCGGACCGGGAAGGTACTCGTCTCGACGGAGGCCGAGCAGGTCGGGATGTTCCGCATCGGGGAGACGTACTTCGAGGAAGGACGCAACGGAACCTTCGTCGGACAGGTGAGATTCGTCCCTGCGCTCGAGGCGCTCGCCCTGCACGTGAGCACGCCGATTCGGAGAGACGGCGAGGAGACCTCTGCGATTCTCGTCGGTCGGGGGAACCTTCGCACGATCGCCGAGATCATCGCCTCCGCCGACGACATCCACGAATCGGGGGACGTCTACCTCGTGAACCGGTTTGGGTTCTTCGTCACCGAACCGCGGTTCGGCGATGGATTCGCGCTCCAGCGACTCGCGATAACCGAGGGCGTCGAGGCGGCGCTCGCCGGGGGAGCCGGCGTCGCCCGGTACCGCGACTACCGAGGTGTTTCCGTGGTCGGAGCGTATCAATGGCTCCCCGACGAGCAGATGGCCCTGATCGCCGAGATCGATCAGGCAGAGGCGTTCGCGGCGATTCGCCCCATCCGTACCCTCGGGCTCACGTTGATGGTCGGGGCGATCGTCGCTTTCGCGGGGTTGGGGATCCTTCTATCCCGGACCATAACCCATCCTCTTCGGCGGATTGCCGCCGGGGCGGAGAAGATCGGTCGTGGGGAGTTCGGGCATCGGATCGCGTCGACGCGGCGGGACGAATTCGGCGATCTGTCACGCGCGTTCGACCGAATGGCGGAGAATCTTCAGAGGATCACCGCCTCGCGTGATGATCTGCATCGGGAGATGGCTCGCCGCCGGGAGGTGGAGGAGAGGCTTCGCGAGACGGTCTCCGCGCTGCGAGAGAGCGAGGAGCGGTTCCGCCGCATCTTGGGGAACATACCGGACATCGTCTACCGATATCGCGCTGCCCCGACGCTCGGGTTCGATTACATCAGCCCGGCGGTGTTCGACATCGTCGGGTACACGCCGGAGGAGTTCTACGCCGATCCATGGCTCATCGAGACGGTCGTCCATCCGGAGGATCTTCGTCCGCTGGAGAACCTGATTCGCGGTGAGGTGAAGACCGAGACTCGCGAGGTGCGATGGGTTCACAAGGACGGCCACGAGATTTGGCTGGAGGATCGATTCGTTCCGATCCGCGACGATGCGGGGGGACTGGTGGCGGTCGAGGGGGTGGCGCGCGACGTCAGCGCGTGGAAGAGGGCGATGGTGGCCCAGGAGACGGCCGACGACATCGTCCGGTCGCTTCCGACCGGTCTGTTGACCCTCGAACTGGATTCGGCCGATCGATTCATCATCTCATCGGCCAATCCCTCGGCGACGGCGGCGATTGCGGAAGAGGGGAAGTCTCTTGCGGGGAAGCGACTGGAAGAGGTCTTTCCGGGCCCGATGATCCCGAAGGCGACGACGATCTTCCGAAAGGTCGTCGAGAACGGTCGCGTGCAGGACACGGAGGTCGTCATCCGATCCACGGAGGGGATCCGGTTCGCGGTGCACGTTCGAGCGTTCCCGATTCCCGGCGGGCGGATCGTCGCAGCGTTCGAGGATATCACCTCTCAGAAGCGGGCCGAGGAGGCCCTCCGGGTCAGCGAGCAGCAGCTCCGCTCGTTGTTCGAGAACTCAGCCCTAGGTATCTACCGGACGACACCGGACGGGAGAATCCTCACGGCGAATCCGGCGCTCTTTCGGATGCTCGGATACGATTCGTTCGAGGATCTGGCGCATCGGAACCTCGAAGAGGACGGTTACGAGCCGGAGACGCCGCGGGAGCACTTCAAGCAGAGGATCGAGCGGACCGGTCGTCTCGAGGGGGCCGAGTCGATCTGGATCACCAAGGACGGGGAGCGCGTCTTCGTACGGGAGAACGCGGTGGCGGTCCGAGACAGCGAGGGGGAGATCCTCTTCTACGAGGGGACGGTCGAAGACATCACGGAGTTGAGACGTCTGGAAGTGCAGTTGCAGCAGAGCCAACGACTCGAGTCGATCGGAACGTTGGCGAGCGGCATCGCCCACGAGATCAACAATCCCCTGACCGGGATGATCAGCTACGCCGAGTTGATGGGGCGACGCGTCGGCGACGATCGACTGAAGGAGTACGCCGACGCGATCATGAGCGAAGGGGCGCGTGTCGCCAAGATCGTTCGCAACCTCCTCTCGTTTGCCCGCCAGGAGAAGGAGTCACACAGCCCGGCGCGGTTGACTGACATCGTCTCGTCGGCGCTGAGGCTGATCGGTGTAATGATCAGGAAGGATGGGATTCGAATCGACGCCGGCGTGCCGGAGGATCTGCCGAAGGTGAAGTGCCGCAGCCAGCAGATCCAACAGGTCTTCGTCAACCTCCTGGCGAACGCGCGCGACGCCCTGAACGAGCGATATCCTACGGGGGACGAGAACAAGTCGATCCGCATCACGGCGAGAGAGGTGACCGAAGCGAACGGGCATTGGATTCGGACGATCGTCGAGGATCGTGGGAAGGGGATCCCGGAAGACGAGATAGACCGCATCTTCGATCCGTTCTTCACGACGAAGCCGCGCGACCGGGGGACGGGACTCGGTCTCTCGGTCAGTTATGGCATCGTACGGGATCACGGCGGGAGGTTGACCGTGGAGAGCGAAGTCGATTCGTACACCCGGTTCACGCTCGACCTTCCGATCAACAACGGCTGGAACTCTAGCGACGGCGACGAAGATCTCGGAGGAGCAAACGATGGCTAAAGTCCTGATCGTCGACGACGAGCGGAGCATCCGAGAGACGCTGGGGGAGTTCGTCCGCGAGCTCGGGCACGAGGTGTTCACCGCGGCGGCGGTCGATGAGGCCGTCGAGATCGTGGCGCAGTCGTCCCCCGACGTCGTCGTCAGTGACATCGTCCTCCCCGGTGCGGACGGAATGGCTCTGCTCGAGAGGATTTGCGCCGTCGCGCCCGACACGCAAGTGATCATGATCACCGGTGAGCCGACGGTGGAGACGGCGGCCGACGCCGTTCGACAGGGAGCGTTCGACTACCTCTCCAAGCCGACCTCGTGCGCCGAGATCCAGGCGGTCGTCGAGAGCGCTCTTCGCGTGAAGCGGATCGTCGAAGAGCGACGGCGATTGGCGGAGGAGAATCTCAGATACCGCGGGCACCTCGAAGAAGAGGTCCAGCGAAAGGCGCGCGACCTCGCCGCCAGCGAAGAGAAGTACCGAACGTTGGTGGACAATGCGAACGAGGCGGTTCTCGTCGCGCAAGACGGGAGGATCAAGTTCGCTAACCCGAAGTTGTCGGAGATGACCGGCCATTCGGAGGCGGAGCTCCTGTCAACGCCGTTCAACGACTTGGTCTATCCGGAGGATCGCGAAACGGTCGCCGGACGCCACGAGCGCCTCCTGGCAGGCGAGGAGGCGCCGGCGACCTACGTGTTCCGGATCGTTCATGCGACCGGCGAAACACGGTGGTTCGAGATCCGGCCCGTCGTCGTCGATTGGGAGGGGAAGCCGGCCACGCTGAACCTCGCGAGCGACATCACCCAGCGCAAGCGGGCGGAGGCGGCGAAACGGGAGAGCGAGGCTCGCTATCGCGCACTGTTCGAGAGCTCGCCGATCTCCCTATGGCAGGAAGACTACTCAGAGACGAAGGTGCTGCTGGACGAGCTGAAGGCGAGCGATGTCGAGGATCTGGAGGCCTATCTCCGGTCGAACCTAGACGTTGTGCAAGCGTGCATCGAACGGATTCGCGTCGTCGACGTGAACGAGGCGACGGTCCTCCTGCACGGAGCGCGATCGAAGGACGACCTGTTGGGACACTTGGACGTCGTCATTCCCCCGGAATCGCGTGAGGCGTTCATTCCGCAACTCTTGGCCATAGCGAACGGGGAGACGACCTACGAGGGTGTCTCCACGGACCGACGACTCGACGGGAGCAGAATGGAGGTGTCGGTCCGGTGGATCGTGCCCCCGGGATACGAGGCGTCGTTGTCACGCGTCCTGGTTTCGAAGGTCGACGTTACGGCGACCGTCGAAGCGGAGGCGGCGCTGCAGGCAGCGCTGACCGGCACGGTCGAGGCGATCGGATTGACGACCGAAATGCGCGATCCGTACACGGCGGGACATCAGCGCCGCGTGACCGCCCTCGCGGTCGCCATCGCGGAGAAGCTCGGTCTTGGGGGCGACGCGATCGACGGGATTCGCGCGGCCGGCCTGATGCACGACATCGGGAAGATGTCCGTGCCGGCCGAGATCCTGAGCAAACCGAGCGAGCTGACCGAGGTCGAGATGTCGCTGATCCGCGAACATCCGGTGGTCGCGTACGACATCCTGAAGTCCGTCGTGTTTCCGTGGCCGGTGGCGGAGATCGTGCTGCAGCATCACGAGTGGCTCGACGGAACGGGGTACCCGAGAGGGCTCAAAGGGGGCGAAATCCGTCGCGAGGCGAGGATTCTGACCGTCGCCGATACCGTCGAGGCAATGGCTTCGCATCGACCGTATCGCCCGGCGCGCGGGATCGAGATCGCGCTCGAGGAGATCGAGGAATACAGGGGGAAGCGGTTCGATCCGGACGCGGTCGACGCGTGTGTTTCACTATTCCGCGACGAGGGATTCAAGTTCCCTCAAGGGGAAGCGAGCTCCGGGTAGCCGGCCGGCTGGTTCGGTCTCTCTTTCCGGACAGGTCCTTCACGTCCGTTCGTCGACCGACCAGTGGGAGAGCGTCTCGTTGTCCTCGGCGAAGGTGAACACTCCGTCGATCTGCTTCCCGGCGAGAACGCGCGGAAGCCAGTGCGGATCGTCGGCCCACATCCGATCGTACGGGATCCGATCGATCCGGAACCAGGCCGGCGCCATTTCGGCCGTCTCCCGCGGCGTCCCGTTCCACTCAGTCGCAGTGAAGACGTGCACGTGGTGGTCGAACGAGGACTCGTACGGGAAGTGGAAGGTGATCGTTCCGGCTGGGCGGAGGGTCTCGGGACGAACGACGACGTGCGATTCTTCGGCGATCTCACGAACGGTCGCGGCGCGGGGCGCCTCTCCCGGCAGGATCTTGCCGCCAAGCCCGTTCAGTTTTCCGACACCGAATCCGCGCTTCTTGACGCCGAGCAGAATCTCACGCGGCGAGCCCCGGCGAAGGAGGAAGCAGAGTGTTGCGTTCTTCACGACGACGTTTCCTCACCTCCGCGATGGCTTCGATCCCCGCGATGATACGCGGACCTTGCGCGCACGGCACGCCGATGTCGAGTGGTTGAGGGAGGTCGATGCCCGGGTAGAATCGAACGCGCGGCGCGGAGGGAGATCGTGGAAAAAACGCTGATCGTCAACGGGCAGGTGCAGACGGACGACGGGCTCCGCCGGACCGACGTCCTCATCGAGGGGGAGACGATCGCTCGTGTCGGTCCGGATCTTCCGCGTTCCGCGGACTGCGTCCTCGACGCCGACGGCCACCTCGTTCTTCCGGGTGCGATAGATGTTCACGTCCATCCGGTCTACCTCGACGATCTCGAGGCGTCATCGATCGCCGGCGCATACGGGGGAGTGACGACCCTCATTCACTTCGCGTACGCCAAACCCGGAGCCGGACTCGTCGAGACGATTCACCGATTCCGCGAGGAGGGGGAATCGGGTTCCCGGCTCGACTTTGCCTTGCACGGCGGGATCTTCGACGCGGCGAGTCAGGCTGACGAGATCCCGGCGGCCGTCGCCGAGGGGGTCACGTCGTTCAAGATGTTCATGACCTACGCGAAGCTCGGGTGGATGACCGACGACTACCAGTTGATGCGGGTCTTCGACATCCTTGGGCAGGTCGGCGGGCTGGGGATGGTCCACGCCGAGAACGGGCTCGCGACGGACTACCTCGAGGATCGGTTCTTGTCCGAAGGGCGAGATCCGATCCGTGCTTTCGTGGACACGCGTCCGGCGATCCTCGAGGCGGAGGCGGTCCACCGGGCGATTGCGATGGCCCGGGTCGGCGGCTGCTCGCTGTACCTCCCGCACGTGAGCGCTCGGTCGGCGCTGAACGAGATCGCTAAGGCGAAGAACGGCGGCTTCCGCGTCTACGCCGAGACGTGCCCTCAGTACCTGACGCTGACGAACGACGATTTCGTCCGCCTGGGGCCGCTTCTGAAAATTGGCCCGCCGCTCCGGACAGATGACGACCGGGCCGCCCTCTGGGCCGGCCTCGCCGACGGAACGATCGACACGGTCGCCAGCGACCACGCGCCGAAGGCGAAGTCGGAGGAGGACGACTTCTTCGACGCACCCTACGGCTCGCCGCAGATCGAGACGATGCTCCCGCTCCTGTACAACGGAGGTGTCGTCGAGGGGCGGCTCACCCTTCGGCGGTTCATCGAGGCGACGAGTGAAGTCCCGGCGCGGCTCTTCGGTCTGTACCCGAGAAAGGGGACCCTCGAGCCGGGGAGTGACGCCGATCTGGTGATCGTCGACCCGGAAGCGGAATGGACGATCCAGCACGCGAATCAGCACTCGAACGCGACGTACACCGCGTACGAGGGGCGCACGGTCCGAGGACGGGTCGTCCTGACGATGCAGCGGGGCGAACGGATCGTCGAGGATGGGAAGCTGAGAGGCGCGTCGGGGCAGGGTCGGTTCCTGGCGACCTCGGCGGGATAGACCGTCTTCAGGGAAGAAGGATCAGGAAAGGTGGGCGACGGTGCGATGGCGAAACTGGCGAGAACAGACGTTCTTCGGGCCGACCAGTTCACGGTCGACGAGATCGACCTGATTGTGCGAACGGCCCGCGAGTGTGCGGGGGCGCTGACGCGCGGCGAGGTGCTGGATCGGATGCGGGGGAAGGTGCTGTCGACGCTCTTCTACGAGCCGAGCACCCGGACGCGGCTGTCGTTTGAAGCGGCGATGCACCGTCTCGGTGGGGCCGTCGTCAGCGTCGCCGAGGCGAAGAGCACGTCGGCGGCGAAAGGCGAGAGCCTGTCCGACACGATCCGGACGGTCTCGGGCTACGCCGATGTCATCGTCCTCCGCCATCCGCAGATCGGAGCGGCCGAAGAAGCGGCGGGAGTGACGGACGTTCCGGTGATCAACGCCGGCGACGGAGCCGGCCAGCACCCGACGCAGTCGCTCCTCGACCTGTACACGATTCTCGAGGAGCAAGGCCGGGTCGACGGGCTCCGAATCGCCCTGGTCGGCGATCTGAAGAACGGGCGAACGGTCCACTCGCTTGCCGATCTCCTCGCGAACTACGACGTGTCGTTCCGGTTCGTCGCTCCGGAGGCCCTTCGGATGCCGCGGGAGGTCGTCGACCGGCTCCGCATCCGCGGGATCTCGGTCGACGAATCGATCGATCTCGCTGCGGCGATCCCCGATGTCGACGTCGTCTATATGACGAGGATCCAGCGCGAGCGGTTCGACGATCCGGCCGAGTACGATCGGCTGAAGGACTCGTACGTCTTGACCCGACAGGCCCTCTCTTCGGCGAAAGATACAGTCACGATCATGCATCCGCTTCCGCGGGTGAACGAGATCGCGACCGACGTCGACGGTCTTCCTGGGGCGGCGTACTTCCGGCAGTCGGCGAACGGAGTGCCGGTTCGAATGGCGCTCCTCTCGTTGGTGACCGGGACATAATCGGCCGGGACTAGTCGGGCGGTGTACGGAGGATGAGCACGTCGGACATCGCGGCGGCGTCGACGGTGACTGCGTCCCCCTCGGAGACCTCGCCGGCGACGATCTTGGCGGCGAGAGGGTTCTCGATCAGCCGCTTCATGGCACGCGTAAGCGGGCGAGCCCCGTAATGTGGATCGAATCCCTCCTTGGCGAGGACGCGCTTCGCCTCCTCGGTCAGTGCCATGGAGATCGATTGCTCGGCAAGGCGCTCGTTCAGTTCCTGAACCTTCAACTCGACGATCTGAGCGATCGCGTCTTCGGAAAGTGGATGGAAGATGATCGTTTCGTCGATCCGGTTGAGGAACTCGGGACGGAAGACATTCCGGAGCTCGGCTCGGACGTCTCGGTGGATCGCTTCTTGGCTGCGTTCGGTCTGGAAGAGCTCGCTGCCGACGTTCGAGGTCATGATCAGGATCGTGTGACGGAAGTCGACCGTCCGTCCGTGGCCGTCAGTCAGACGACCCTCATCGAGGAGTTGCAGGAGGAGGTTCATCACCTGCGGGTGTGCCTTCTCGATTTCATCGAACAGGATCACCTGATACGGGCGCCGTCGGACCGACTCGGTCAGTTGCCCGCCCTCTTCGTAACCGATGTAGCCCGGAGGAGAGCCGATCAGTCGCGCGACGGCGTGGCGCTCCATGTACTCCGACATGTCGATCCGGAGGACCGCGTTGTCGTTGCCGAACAGGAACGCGGCGAGCGCCTTCGCCAGCTCCGTCTTCCCGACGCCGGTCGGGCCGAGGAAGAGAAAGGTGCCGACCGGACGGCGCGGATCGGCGAGTCCGGCCCGCGAGTGGCGGACGGCCTCCGATACGGCGCGGACGCCCTCGTCTTGATCGATCAGCCGCTCGTGGATCGCCTCTTCCATGTTGGCGAGTCGCGATCGCTCCTCTTCGAGCATTCGCTCGGCCGGAATACCCGTCCACTGCGCCACGAGAGCGGCGACCTCGGCCTCGGTGACCCGGTCGCCCGACCCGTCCACGCGGAGCCGGCTCGCCGCTTCGTCGATCAGGTCGATCGCCTTGTCCGGGAGGAAGCGCTCGGCGATGTAGCGTTCGGACAGTCGAGCGGCCGCGTGAATGGCTTCGTCCGAGATCTCGATTCGGTGGTGTTCCTGCAGCGTCTCGCGCAGCCCCTCGAGGATCTGGACCGTCTCCTCGATCGTCGGCTCGCGGACGAAGATTTTCTGGAATCGACGCTCGAACGCCGAATCCTTTTCGACGTGCTCGCGATACTCATCGAGGGTGGTGGCGCCGATCAGCTGAAACTTCCCGCGCGAGAGGGGATCCTTGAGGATGTTCGAGGCGTCGATCGCTCCTTCGGCCGCCCCGGCGCCGACGAGGGAGTGTAGTTCATCGACGAAGAGGATCGTCTGGCCGGAGTGAGCCTCGATCTCCTTGATGACCGCCTTCAGCCGGTCTTCGAACTCGCCGCGGAACTTCGACCCGGCGACCATCGACGCGATGTCGAGGGAGACGAGTTCCTTTCCCTTGAGCGTCTCGGCGATGTCGCCGGCGGCCATCCGCTGAGCGAGCCCCTCGACGACGGCCGTCTTCCCGACGCCAGGTTCGCCGATCAGGACCGGATTGTTCTTCCGGCGGCGCGAGAGGATCTGCTCCATCCTCCGGATCTCCTCGTCCCGACCGATCACTGGGTCGAGCTCGCCGCGCTCGGCCATCTCGGTCAGGTTCATTGAGTACTTCTTCAGGATCTGATAGCGCTCCTCCGACTCCTGATCGGTCAGCCGCTGCTCTCCTCGCACTTCGCGCAGGGAGGAGTAGATCGCCTCCGGCGTGATCTGGTGTCGCCCGAGGACGCGGCGGAGGGCCGGATCGGTTGTCCGGCTCATCGCCAGCAGAAGATGGTCGGTTCCGATGTAGTCGTCGTGAAGCCGGTCGGCCTCCATCTGTGCCGCCTGGACGACGCCGTCGAGCCGAGGGGTGATGTAGATCTGGCCTGCGACCTGACCCGCGACCGACGGCTTGCTGCGCAACAGGGTATCGAGGTCGTTCGACAGCGTGTCGAGGTCGATTCCCATCGCCTGCAGGATCTCGCGGCCGACCCCCTCCTTCGTGACGAGGACGGTGGCGATGTGCTCGACATCGAGCTGATTGTGGCGATACCGGGTCAGGAGGTCCTGGGCCTCACGGAAGAGTTCCTGTGCCCCGGCGGTCATCTTGTCGAATCGGATCATCTCACCCACCTCGGATTAGCAGTCTCATGCCTTGACTGCCAGATCGAAGTGTAGAGCGATCCCCTCAGGATGTCAAGCGGCAGAGGATCGAGCAGCGAGCTAGGGGTTCGGGGGAACCTCGGAGCGAGCTCGCTCGAGGGAGAGCGTGTCGAGATTCTTCACGACGCCGGGGAATCGAAGGACGCGGTTGTGCATCACGACGTAGACGCCAGGCTCGATCAGGCGCGCGGCGAGGAGGGCCTCGGTGACGTTTTGGATCGCATCGGTGTCGCGGAATTCGTACGGGCGCATCGCGCCGGTCAGGATCACCGGAATCGCCAGCGGGGCGAGTTCGCGATGGAGCCGCTCGCCCGTCTGTGTCAACGTGTCGGTCCCATGGAGAATGATGATTCCCTCCGAAGAGGCGGTCGCGGCGGCCGTTGCGGCGACGATCTGATCGCGATCGGCGTCGGTCATCTCGGCCGAATCCTTGAACAGGATCTGCTTCGTCTCGATGACGAGATCGGGGAGCCGGAAGGTCGTGAGGAGCCGCGGCAACGTGGTCAAGGCGTGACGAAGCGAGCCGTCGTGCTCGTTGTACGTCTTCTCGATCGTTCCCCCGGTCGTCAACATCGTGATCCGCATCGGCGGTCTCCTCACCTCGCGAGGTCGGTCGGAATGATCGCGGGATCGGACGTCCGCCGCAACAGGCCTCAGTGCAGTCCCTTGAGGATCATGTTGACCGCGGCGTAGAGGAGGACGAGTCCGAACAACTGGCGGAGGCGCTTCTTCGGGACCCGTGTGCTGATCGGAGGGCCGAGTTGAGCTCCGATGACGATGCCGAGGACGAGGGGGATGGCGAGTCCGAGGTGAAGCGTCCCCTGCATCCAGCTCGTCACCGAACCGACCAGGGCGGTCGGGACCATGACGAACAGGCTCGTCGCGACGGCGGTGACGATGTCGAATCCGAGGAACATCACCAGCGACGGGACGAAGACCGTCCCTCCACCGATGCCGAACAGCTTCGTCACGACACCGGCGATCAGGCCGAGGGATCCGATCAGCAGGACGAACCGAACACGCGAGGCCTCCCCTTTGGCGATCGGCTTCAACTCCTTCGGCGTCTTCCCCGCGAGCATCATCGTCATCGGGTATAGGAGGAAGGTCCCGAAGGCGATCGTCAGCCAGGCGGGTTTGCTGATCTCGACGATCCAGGTTCCGAGCAGGACCCCGGCGAGGGCGGAGGGCATGAACAGAAGGCCGATTCGAACGTCGATCGCTCGCCTGCGGTAGTAGGTGATCGACGCCGAGATCCCAGTGAAGACCACGCCGACGATGCTCGTTCCGGCCGCCTCGGGCTGCGTTGCGACGAAGCCCCCGAGCAACAGGAGGGGGGTCATGAAGACGCCGCCGCCGAGCCCGAGCAAACTCGCGGCGAATCCGATCGCGATCGCCGTAAAGAAGAGGAGGAAGAACGTCCCGATCTCGAACGGCACGGTGCCCCCTTTGTGTGCGTGAATGCAGGCCGATTCTACGCGATCGCCTCATCCGGCTCACTCGAGAGCTGCCCCCGCGCGATTCCGTCGGGCGATGGCGGAGGGGCGTCCGGGCGGGTAGAGTAGGTGCTCGACAGATCCGGTGTAGTGTGGAGGTGACCGGCGGATGGAACGACCGAGGCGCGAGGAGGCGCTTGCCCTTCTGCGCGAGTACAACCGAAGCGAGAACCTGATCAAACACGCTCTTGCGGTCGAGGGCGTCATGCGGCACATGGCGAGGCAACGGGGAGAGGACGAGGAGAAGTGGGGCGTGATCGGGCTGATTCACGATCTCGATTACGAGCGGTATCCCGATCAGCACTGTCGGATGACCGAGCAGATCCTTCGCGAGCGCGGCTGGCCGGAGGACTACGTTCACGCCGTTCTGTCGCACGGTTGGGGGATCTGTACCGACGTCGAGCCGACCCACACGATGGAAAAGGCGCTGTTCGCGATCGACGAGCTGACCGGGTTGGTCACCGCCGTCGTCCTCGTGCGTCCCTCGAAGAGCTTGATGGATCTGAAGGTGAAGTCGGTCAAGAAGAAGTGGAAGGACAGGTCGTTCGCCGCCGGGGCCGACCGCGAGATCATCCAGAAGGGGGCGGACATGCTCGGCGTCGAGCTGTCGGCCCTGATCGAGGAGGTCATCGCGGGGATGCAGGCGGTCGCCGGCGATCTCGGTCTCGACGGCTCGCTGGCTGAACAGGGATGAGAAACGGAGGAGTCGATGGGTGATCGTGCGTACGAGAAAGGGCGCTGGACGCTTGAGGATCTGATCGCCGACAAGTCGGGGCCGGAGTTGGAACGGGCCTTTCTCGACCTGGAGGGGGCAGTCGCCGACCTGGAGTTGAAACGCCCCGCGGTCTCCGCCTCGATCTCTGAGGAGACGTTTGCGGAGGTGCTTCAGGCGGTGGAGAAAGCGGCCTACGGCGCACAGAAGCTGCACGGCTACTCGGGCCTCCTCGTCTCCGAACAGACGGGAGATCAGGAGGCGCTCGCCCTGCGAGGCCGCGTCGACAAGACGCTGGCAGCGGCCCAGAATCGGATCCTCTTCTTCGATCTTTGGTGGAAGAAGCTCGACGAAGAGAACGCACAGCGCCTCCTCAAGGTCGCCGGCGACGCCGGCTACTATCTCGAGGCCCTCCGGAGATTCGCTCCGTTCACCCTTTCGGAGCCGGAGGAGAAGGTGATCAACGTCAAGAACGTCAACGGGACGGAGGGGCTGGTCACCCTCTACGACATGATCACCAACGCGTTCGCCTACGACGTCGAGATCGACGGGGAGACGAAGACGTTGACGCGATCGGAAGTGATGGTCTACGCGCGCGACGCGTCCCCCCAGCGTCGCGAAGCCGCCTACCGCGCTCTGCTCGGCGTCTACGAAGGACGGAAAGGCGAGCTGGCACAGATCTACAAGTACGTCACCGGCGACTGGTATGCCGAGAACGTCGAGCTACGTGGGATCTCTTCGCCGATCTCGGTTCGGAACCTGGCGAACGATATCCCGGACGACGTCGTCGACCTCCTTCTGGACCTCTGCCGGGAGAACGCCGCTCTCTACCAGCGATTCTTCGCATTGAAAGCCGAGTGGCTCGACCTCCCGAGACTCCGCCGATTCGACATCTACGCGCCGGTCGAGTCCGTCTCGAAGGCGTACCCGTTCGCCGAAGGGGCGAAGATCGTCTTCGAGAGCATGCGTGCGTTCTCCGATGAGGTCGCTGAAAAGGCCGAGCGGGTCCTCGCCGAAGGCCACCTCGACTCGAGCCCGCGACCGGGGAAGGACACCGGGGCTTTCTGCTACGGAGTCCTGCCCGATGTCACTCCGTGGGTTCTCGTGAATTACAACGATCGCGCCGACGACGTCGCGACGCTCGCGCACGAGCTCGGACACGCGGTGCATGCGATGATGGCGAGCGATCACTCGATTCTGACGCACCACTCCTCCCTTCCTCTGGCGGAGACGGCGTCGAATTTCGCCGAGATGCTCCTCCTCGAGTCGCTCCTCGAGCGGGATTCGGATCCGGTCTTCCGTCGTTCGATGTTGGCGAAGTACGTCGACGACAGCTACGCGATGGTCCTTCGCCAGTCGTACTTCGTTCTGTTCGAGCGAGAGGCGCACCGGTTGATCTCTGAGGAGGGGGTGACGCCCGACCGGTTGTCGGCCGCCTACATGGAGAACCTGCGGGAGCAGTTCGGAGAGAGCGTCGAACTCGACGAAGCGTTCGCCTGGGAGTGGATCAGCATTCCGCACATCTACGCCACCCCGTTCTACTGCTACGCATATACCTTCGGCCTGCTTCTGGTCCTCGGTCTCTTCCAGCGGTACAAGCAGGAGGGGAAAGCCTTCGTCCCGAAGTACCTGAAGATCCTCGCCTACGGCGGATCGAAAGCGCCGATGGAGATCCTCGACGAGGTCGGCGTCGACATCCGAACCCGCGACTTCTGGCAGGGTGGATTCGACGTGATCGCAGGGATGATCGGCGAGTTGGAAGCGCTCTCCTAGGAACGGCTCGGTTCGGAGCCCTTCTCCGACTAACCTGTTCGCACGTCGGCGATGCTCGCCCGGGTCAAGGCGATCAGGGCGCCGGTGTCAAGGCGGACGAGGGTCCCGCGCGCCCCGGCGTTGATGACCAGCCGATCGTGCGTCGCCGTCTCACAGTCGAGGACGACGGGCAGTTCCGTACGCGATCCGAGCGGGCTCATTCCGCCGACGCGATAGCCGGTGACGCGTTCGGCCTCGCGGGGCGAGGCCGCCTCGATGTGTTTGTGTCCGGTGGCCCGGCCGACCTTCCGCGTGCTGACGTTGGCGTCGCTTCCGACGAGGACGAAGAGGAACGATCCGTCGTCGGCCCGAAAGACGAGCGATTTCAGGACGGCCTCGTGCGGAAGGTCAATCGCGTCGGCCGCGATCTGCGCGCCGGTCCGAACATATCGATAGGTGAGCACCTCGTGATCCACCCCGGCCTCGCGCAGAATCTGGACCCCTCGCGTCGCCATCCGTCGCCCCCTTCGCCCCATCATCGCCGGCGATACCGGCCGAGAGAAGGGCATCGCTCGCTGGCTCGCGGAATTCGGGCCTCCCCGGTCCGGATTCGGATACCGCGAAGGGAGAAGGCGACCTATAATCGGGCGGCGCGAAGGGGGGCCGATGGAGGATCGGAAGATCGTTCTGCGGGAGCTGCTCGGACAGGATCCGGCAGACATCGCCGAGATCCTGACCGAGTTGTCCGAGGAGCAGGCGACCGAGCTGATCCATCGGCTGTTCTTGCGCAATGCCGCGGCCGAGCCGCTCGGCGAGATGGAGCCGGAGGAATCGGCCGAGTTGTTCGTCCAGCTCGATCCGGGCGAGGCGAGCGCGATCCTCTCTCAGATGGATCCGGACGACGCCGTCGACCTCCTCCTCGAGCTTCCGGAGGAGATCCAGCAACAGCTCCTCTCGCGGCTCGACCGGACCGACGCACAACTTCTGACCGACCTTCTCGCCTATCCGCCGGACACCGCCGGCGGGCTGATGTCGCCGGAGATCGTCCCGCTCTCCCTCTCGATGTCGGTCCAGGAAGCGATCGACCTCCTCCGGCGGCGAGCGGAGGAGGCGGAGACGGTCTACTACGCCTACGCGGTCGACGGGAACGGACGGCTCGTCGGCGTCCTGTCGCTTCGCGACATGGCCCTCGCCCCGCCCGGGAAGGACCTGAGGGATCTGGTCGTTCGTGACGCGGTCGCCGTCAACGTCGAGGACGACGTTGAAGAGGTGGCGCGCACCTTCGACAAATACGATTACTTCGCCCTCCCCGTCGTCGATTCGAGCGGGATCCTTCTCGGTGTCATCACGGTCGATGACGTGATCGACGTGATCCGCGACGAAGCGACCGAGGACATCTACGGGCTCGGCGGTGTTCCGAGCGAAGAGGGGGTCGACACGACGTGGTGGGCGTCGCTGCGGCTTCGATTGCCCTGGCTGTACGTTCGCCTGTTCACCGCGCTCGCGGCGGCCGTGGTGGTCGGCCTGTTCGAGGAGATGATCGCCAAGGTCGCCGCGCTCGCCGTGATGATGGGCGTGATCGCCGGGCAGGGAGGGAGCGCCGGCATGCAGACGGTCACGATCATCACTCGCGGGATGGCCCTCGGCGAGATGGATCGCCGGAAGGGATGGAGACTGTTGACCAAAGAGCTCCTCCTCGGAGCAGCGAACGGGGTCCTCCTCGGGGCGACGGTCGGTGGGATCACCTACTTGTGGAAGGGTGAGATCCTCCTCGGCGTCGCGGTCTGCCTGGCCATGTGGATCAACCTGATCGTCGCCGGGGTCGCAGGCGTTCTCATCCCGCTCGGGATGCGTGGTCTCGGGAAGGATCCGGCCCTCGCCTCGGGCATCTTCCTGACGACGGTGACCGACGTACTGGGGTTCGGACTTCTGTTCGTCATCGCTCGACTCCTTCTGCCGGAGATCCGATGAGGCCTCCCCTGCCGATCTGGTCGATCCCGCTTCTGCTCGCGATCGTCGGGATCGTCCTGTTCGTCGGAAATCTCTCACCGTTGTTGATGGGCGTCGTGGCGGCCGAGACGGTCCTGACGTGCGGCTATCTTCTCTGGCGGGTCCGGCGGCGGTCCGATGCGGCTCGCCCGATCACCAACGTCCTCTCCCTCATGCCGGGGCACATGTTGATTCTCCTGATGGTCTCGTTCCTCGGCGCGCCCGATCGACTCGCCGCGCTCTGGGCGCTGATCCCGGCCGTCTCGGTCGCCTACGACGCCATCTCTCTCCACGTGCGGAAAGGGGCGTGGCGGACATCGACCTTGATCGGCCTATACGCTATACTGTGGGCCGTTCCCATCGCCCTGCTGGAACGCGTCATCGCGATCAGAAGGGGACTCGACAAGGGGGCAGAGACGATAGCAGTGATCGCGTTCGCGGTGGTCGGAGTCGTCTTCATCTCACTGGGGATCTACCGTCACTGGAGGACCGACAAGGAGTGATAGCATGATGCGAGCAATCCTGGGCGTCGTTATGGCGGGCCTCGGTTCCGTGGCCGCCTTCGGTCAGGCGACGGAGACGACCGGTGTCTCCGCGTTCCTTCCGTATCTGATTCTGATCGTCGTGTTCGGCGGAATCTTCTACTTCATGTTGATTCGGCCCCAACGTCGGCGCCAACAACAGATGAACACGCTGATTGAGAGCCTGAAGCGGGGTGACACCGTGATCACGGCCGGCGGGATTCACGGGGATATCGAGTCGATCGGCGACACGTCGGTCGTGCTGAACCTCGAAGACGGGTCGAAGCTACGCATGGCGAAGACGAGCATCGTCAGAAAGCAAGAGAAGTAGATTCCGGGTAGACAGAGAGGACTGGGGATGTCTCAACACCACATGACTCGCAAAGACTGGTCGCGCTTCGTCGTCGTCGGTCTCGTCGCCGTCGCTGCGCTTTACCTCGTGTACCCCTTCTGGCCGATCGGTGATGTCGTCAGGCTCGGGCTCGACCTACAAGGCGGCGTCCGCATGGTCCTGGAAGGGGAAGGCGTCGAGGCGATGGACGCGAGCGAGCAGCGCGAGACGATCGAGCGCGTGATCGAGATCCTCGAGAACCGGACGAACCAGTACGGTCTCGCGAACGTCGAGATTCGGCCGTTCGGAGGAACCCGGATCCTCGTCAACATCCCCGGGGCGGAAGATCCGGAAGAGGCGCGTCGGTTGATCGGGCAGACGGCCGTCCTCGAGTTCCGTCGCGTCGTCGAGGTCGGACACGGTTCGACAGACGACCTTGTGCCGAGTTCGAGTCGCGAGGAGTTGCTTCGGAATCGCGACCGGGTCCCGTACATCGTCGAACGCGAAGTGCTCTTGACCGGGGCGGCGCTGACCAACGCCGTCGTTCAGACGTCGACCGGGTTGGGCTCGGCCGGCCAATTCGCTGTCTCCTTGAGCTTCAGCCGGGAAGGGGCCGAGCAATTTGCCGAGATCCTGCAAGAGCTTGGCGCCGGTGAGCACCTGGCGATCATTCTCGACAACATCGTCTACAGCGCTCCCGTGATCCAGGAGAGCATCGTTCGGGTCGCCCAGACCGAAGGGTGGCGCGGCGTACAGGACGGGACGAGCATCTCCGGAATCAATGAGCGAGAAGAGGCACGAATCCTCTCCGTCGTCCTGCGGGCCGGGGCGCTGCCGGTCGCCGTCAGCGTCGTCGAAGAGACGACGGTCGGGCCGACGCTCGGGGACGACTCGATCCGGCGTGGGATGATGACGATCGTCATCGGATTCCTCCTGATCCTCGTCTACATGTTCGCCTTCTACCGTGTCCTCGGCGTCGTTGCGAACGTCGCGTTGATCCTGAACATGCTGATCGTCTTCGGGGCGCTCGTCCTGTTCGGCGCCGTCCTGACGCTACCCGGAATCGCAGGAATCATCCTGACGATTGGCATGACCGTCGATGCGAACGTGATCATCTTCGAGCGGATCAAGGAGGAGCGTCGAACCGGCAAGTCGCCGCTCGCAGCGGTTCGCTCGGGGTTTGAGAAGTCACTCTCGACCTTGCTCGACGCGAACATCACGACCTTGATCACCGCGCTGATCCTGCTTCTGTTGGGGACGGGGCCGATCCGCGGATTCGCGATTACGCTCGGGATCGGTGTTGTCGGAAGCCTGTTCTGCGCGTTGGTCGCCAGCCGCCTCCTCCTCGAGAAAGCCGGCTTTGCCGAGTTCATCCCGGCGCGGGCGACCCAGGACGCAGCGGGATAAGGGCGGCTTGCGGGCGCGTTCGGCAGCGATCACGGCGTCGATTCAGCCGCGTCGCGTCGTTGCGAAGACGAGCTTCAGAAGTGCGTCTTCTGATGAGATCTCTCCGCGTTTGATTTCGACGTCGAGGGAGATGCCGGTTCGCAGCGCACGGGCGAGTTCGTCGAGGGTGTGGCGCTTCGCCTGATCGACGAGCCGTCGACAGAGCCAATCGGGCAGACCGACCGCCTCCGACAGCTTCCTTTTGCGGGTTCCGGTTCGATCGAGGGCGACGCGAATCATCGTCAGCCGGGCCAGGTGGCGAACGGCGCCGCCGAGGGTCCGCCCCGGATCGTCTCGCAACTCGCGCAGGGCGGCGAGTGCCGCCGACATCCTCCGTTCCCCGAGGCGGTCGAGGAACGGGAAGACGGTTCGCTCGGCGCTCGGGAAGACGACGCGATCGACGATCTCTTCCGTCAGCGGTTCTCCTGCGCAGAGTGTGCGAAGCTTCGACGCCTCCTGTGCAATCCCGAGAAGGTCGCCTCCGGTCCGGAAGACGAGGCGCTGGATCGCCGCGGTTGAGGCGTCGACTCCTCTGTCAGCAAGGATCTTGCGCGCGGCCGCAGGGACGCCGCGGCCTCGCGGAGCCGGCAGCGAAACGACGGCGTTCTTCGCTTTGCAGAGTTTGAGGATCGGATTCGTCCCTTTGAGTTCCGCCGAGACGAACGTGACGAAGGTCTCGATCGGGATCTCTCCTTCGACCGCGCGGGCGAGCGCCTTCGACGCCTTGCATCGCTCCGGCCGTCGGATGATGAAATGACGTCCGAGGGAGAACAGGGACGTCGATCGAAGTTCCGTATGAAGCGACGCCGGGTCGACCTCGTCGCCGAACGCGACGTGACGCTCGATCTCCGGATCGCTTTCATGCAGTGCGACCTCGCGCTCGCCGAGGGAGCGGCCACACATGTATGCGTCTCCGACGTAAAGGACGATCTGCGGTTCGGGCACGAGGCTCCCTTTCCTAGGACTCACCGAAGATGGTAGTTGGAGGGGCCGCGGCCGGCAATCCGATCGCTCGACAAGGTTCACGCCGTCGGCTATACCTTTCCCTATGACAAACCGGAACGACGTTCCGAATCGCGTCGCCATCTACACCGACGGCGCGTGCAGCGGGAATCCGGGACCCGGCGGTTGGGGGGCCGTCCTCATCTCCGGTGCGCACCGGAAGGAGATCTCGGGCGGTGAGGCCGGGACGACGAACAACCGGATGGAGCTGACCGCAGCGATCGAGGCCCTGCGTGCGCTGAACAGGCAGTCGGAGGTTGACTTGTTCACCGACTCGAGCTATGTGAAGAAGGGGATCACCGAGTGGATCGCGTCCTGGAAGCGCAACGGCTGGCGGAGGCGAAGCGGGAAACGGTTCCTTCCGGTGAAGAACGAGGATCTGTGGCGGGAGCTCGAACGGCTGGTCGGCACACATCTGGTTCGCTTTCACTGGATCGAAGGGCACGCCGGGCACGCAGAGAACGAACGGGCCGACGAGTTGGCCCGTCGAGCGATTCTGAGGGGATGAGGTTCTCATGGCGACTGTGTTCAGTACGACACGGCTCTACGAAGAGGAGGCGAAGCGACTGAGCGACGCCGGCCATCGCCAGCAGACGTACGACGGCGCAGCGCCGCCCGGACGCGCGGATCTCCTCGCCGGCGTACGCGGGGCCGACGCGCTGATCTCCCTTCTGACCGACCGGATCGACGAGGACGTTCTCCGTGCCGGTGAATCCCTGCGGATCGTCGCAAACGTCGCCGCCGGGTACGAGAACATCGACGTCGAAGCTGCGAACCGCCGCGGTGTCGTCGTGACGAACACGCCCGACGTGTTGACCGAGGCGACGGCCGACCTGACCTTCGCTCTCCTTCTCGCGGCAGCCCGCCGGATTCCGGAGGCCGACAGCGCCGTCCGTGAGGGCCGGTTTCCGCCGTGGCGACTCGATCAGCCGCTCCTCGGCGTCGACGTGCACGACGCGATCCTCGGGGTCGTCGGCATGGGACGGATCGGTTCCGCGGTGGCGCGGCGAGGTCGCCTCGGCTTCGGAATGCGGATCCTCTATCACAGTCAGTCGAGGAACGAGGCGACAGAGCGTGATCTCGGGGCCGAGCCCGTCTCCTTCGAGCGGCTCCTCGCTGAGAGCGATTTCGTCTGCGTCCACGTTCCGTACACGGACGAGACGCATCACCTGTTCGATGCGGATGCGTTCGCACGGATGAAGCCGACGGCGATCCTCGTCAACGCGGCACGCGGTCCGATCATCGACGAGGCGGCACTCGCTCGAGCGCTCGAAGAGGGGACCGTTGGCGGCGCCGGTCTCGACGTGTTCGAGGACGAGCCCGACGTTCATCCGGCGCTACTCGAACTCACGGAGCGTGTCGTCCTCTCACCGCACCTCGGCAGCGCGACCGGCGAAACGCGTCGTGGTATGGTGCGTCTCGCCGTCGACAACGTCTTGGCGGTGCTCGGGGGTGAGGCGGCGATCACGCCGGTCTAGTCTTGCACGGGGACGGTGCTCGCGAGACGGATCGGCCTGGGGACTGGGTACGGGCCTGGGGGCTTCTCCTATCGGGATCGGAGGAGGCCGCGTCGGACGGTGGTGCGTCTCGCCGTCGACAACGTCTTGGCGGTGCTCGGGGGTGAGGCGGCGATCACGCCGGTCTAGTCTTGCACGGGGACGGTGCTCGCGAGACGGATCGGCCTGGGGACTGGGTACGTGCCTGGGGGCTTCTCCTATCGGGATCAGAGGAGGCCGCGTCGGACGGTGGTGCGTCTCGCCGCCGACAACGTCTTGGCGGTGCTCGCGGGTGAGGCGCCGATCACGCCGGACTAGTCTTGCACGGAGCCATCCGAGCATCGCCTCTCCTCCTTTGCGGAGAGCGATGCTTCACACGAGCGGCGACAGGCGAAAGTCACCGATGGTTGATCCGAACTCCCTCCGAGCCTCGATGCAGGACAACCTCGCACCGGGCCGCGACAGGACGGGAACACCAACGTCGTAGACAAGGCCCGCTCGACTGCTCCGCCGAGTCGGTCGGAGAATCCGCAATGGGCAGTCCCCCCCTCCCCGGATACTCGCTACAGGTTCTTGAACCGCGAACCGTGAACTGTGAACTGCGAACCGCGAACTCCGAACCCCGAACCCCGAACCGTGAACTGCGAACCGCGAACTCCGAACGCGGATCAGAAGCAGCCGAGTTGGCAGGGGGCGACGCGGACGTCGAGTGTCTCGCAGGCACAGCCGACGACAAATCGCGGGAGGCCGTCGTCCTGTGCGATCCGCCAAGCCGCGGCACAGGCGAGTCTGTTGCCGGTCGTCGCCTCTCGGAGCCGGCTCTCAAGATCCTCTGGAACGGCCGAAAGCGGTCGGACGAGGCGTCTTGCGCCGAGGTTCTCGAACCCGAAGAGACCGAGCTGACAGTGACAGATCCGAACGTCGTCGCCGTCCGCTGCCTCGCGGACGGCCTTCGGTGAGACGGCGAACTCTGTCGCGATCTCGAAAGCCTTCGCGCAGGGAAGGCGCCCGTCGATCAGGTTCGCGCGAATCGCCGCTTCGATGCTGTGCAAATGAAGTCACCGGACCCGAGGGTACGTAATCCGCCCTCGGAGCGCGAGGAAGGTGAGCCGACGGTCTCCGTCGGATACCCTTGTTGAGCGGGAGCCGCGAGGCGGTGGAACGGAGGAACATGCTGGTTTGGATTGGGTTCGCCCTGTCGATCGTCCTCCTTCTCGTCGTCTCTCGCCGAAACCTCGCTCTCGGTATGGCGATCGCCGCAGTGGTCCTCGCGGCGTTCACCTTGACGCCCGGCTCGTTCGGCGATGCCCTCTGGCGCACGATCTCCGACCCGTCGGTTCTTCTGCTCGCACTGATCGTCGGCGTGATCCCCTTGATCGGAGGAGCGATGGAGACGTCGGGAGAGATGGAGCGACTGGTATCGAATCTCCGGATCGGTGTCCGGCCGTTCCTCGCCCTCGCTCCGGCCCTCCTCGGGATGCTGCCGATGCCCGGCGGCGCGCTCCTCTCGGCACCGCTGATCGAACGTGGGGCGGGACACACGGCGCCGGACGTCAAAGCGGCGACGAACGTCTGGTTTCGTCATGCGCTCCTTCTCGTCTACCCGCTCGGTCCGGCGCTGATCGCCTCGGCCAAGATCGCCGGGATCGAGGTCTACGATGCCATTCCGTACTTGATTCCGGCATTCTTACTCACAATCGGAGTCGGGTACGCTTTCCTTCTCCGGCGGGCGAGCGGTCGGCTGTCTCAGAGCGGGGCCTTTTCGCTCGTCGGCCTCCTTGTTCCGCTGGGAATCATCCTCGCGGCGCCGTTTCTGGATCTCCTGCTCAACGGGACGTTACAGCTTCCGATCGCCGAGATCGGAACGACCATCGGCGTCTTCGTCAGCCTCGCCGCGGCGATGGTCGTCGGTCGGTTGGGGATTCGACAGCTTGGGACGATCGTCCGCCGGATGACGCCGTGGAAGTATGTGTTCATCGTGCTGGCGATGTTCGCGTTTCTGAACGTCTTCACGTCGTCCGGCGTGCCGGAGAGAATCGGCGCGATGACACTGCCGCCGGTCGTTCTGTGCGTGGTGATTGGAGCCGTTCTCGGACTGATCACCGGTAGGATCCAGGCGCCGATGTCGATCATCATCCCGATCTATGCGTCGACCTACGGGTCAATCTCGGCGCCTCTGTTCGCGTTGACCTACTTCGCCGTCTTCCTCGGCTACATCCTGACGCCGATTCACCCCTGCATCTCGGTCTCGGTCGAGTACTTCAAGACGTCGATGGGCCGGTTTCTGCGACGCATGGCCGCTCCGGCGGCGATCGGACTCGTCGCTGCGCTCGTGGTCGGTCTATTCGTCTTCTGACTGCGGCGTGCCGGTCCGCTCCAAGAAGAGCGTCTGGGTCGGGTAGGCGAACTCGATTCCCCGCTCCTCGAAGGTGCGCGCGATCCCGAGGTTGATCGCCTGCTGCCGGTCCATGTAGATGTTGTAGTCGGGGACGAGCACGTAGTAGACGGTCTCGAAGTCGAGGGAGAAGTCGCCGAACGACTTGAAGTGGCATCGGTCGAATCGGACGTCTTCCTGAGCCTCGACGATCTCGCGAACTATCTCCGGGATGCGCTCGAGGACGTCGGGCGGCGTCTGGTAGATGACGCCGAACGCAAAGTCGATCCGCCGCTCGAACATCCGCTTGTAGTTCCGGACCCGGCTTGAGAGCAGATCGCCGTTGGAAAAGACGATCTGTTCGCCGGAGAGGCTTCGGACCCGCGTCGTCTTCAAACCGATCCGTTCGACCGTGCCCATCGACTCGCCGACGATGATGAAATCGCCGATGACGAACGGCTTGTCGATGACGATCGACAACGAAGCGAACAGGTCGCCGAGGATATTCTGCACGGCGAGAGCGATGGCGATTCCGCTGATTCCGAGGCCGGCGACCAGGGCGGTGATGTTGAACCCCATGTTGTCGAGGGCGAGGAGGACGACCACGCCCCAGATCGCGACCTTCGCGAGGAACCCGAGTGCGGCGATCGAGGTTGCCGTCCCCGCGTCCTCCTCCATCCGTCGTCGGACCGTTCGATCGATCCAGAACGAGGCGAAGGCGTTCCCCCAATATCCTGCCTGGAGGAGGAGCATCAGGACGAAGGCGATGCGGAGGATCCTTCCGGCCGGATCGGGGAGGGCGAGCGCCAGGGACCCGGCGTAGAAGGAGAGGACGAGGACGAACAGGAGCTTCGTTTTCTCCAGAAGCTCGACGACGAGGTCGTCGAACCGCGTCTTTGTTCTCAACACGATCGTGTGAAGACGCCGGAGAGCGAAGCGCATGACGACCCGGACGACGAACCAGACGAACAGAATGATCCCGAGGGTGAGGAACCACCGCCAGATCTCGTTGTCGTAGAACCTCGACGTCAAGAAGTCCATGTCCCCTCGCTTCGCTCCTCCGTGGTTTCCACACAGATCCCAACAGGCTTGGGCCGTAGCGTATCCGACGTTCGCCGAGTCGATCAAGTCGGTCGGCGGGTCGTCGAGGATCGGTCAGGCGTCCCTCGCGATCCGGAGATCGAACCCGGCCGGATGCGGCGTGTGGTGCCGTGCGGCGTGCGCGCTGTCCGCCGGAGGCGTTGGCGAGGGGATCGCTCGGACTGCGCCGACGTCCGTACGATCCAAACATGAGAAGCGTCGACGTCATCGTGTTTGCGTCCGGTCTGCATGACCGCGGGGTCCTCGCGGCGTTGAAGAAGGATCTGCTGCGGCGTCTCCGTTCCGCGGGGGATCTGGAGATCGCTGAGGCCAATCAGCCGTCGCCGGATCGACTGGCGGCCGTCCTCGTTCTGACCGGCGGGGTCGAGCGGCAGGTCATCAAGGCGATCGCTCAGCTGCCGTCCCCCGCCCTGCTGATCGCCCATCCGACACACAACTCGCTCCCGGCCTCTCTCGAGATCCTCGCGCGAATCCGTCAGGACGGCGGTGAGGGGCGCATCCTGTTTGGAGAGCCCGAGGAGATCGTCGCCGCGCTCCGGCAAGAGGCGGTGATCGCCGACGCGTGGGATGCTCTCCGGTTCAGTCGAATCGGGCTGATCGGCGAGCCGTCGGACTGGCTCGTTGCCAGCGACGTCGATCGGGCCTTCCTCCGGGGACGGCTGTCGATCGAGCTGGTCGAGATCGGGATCGACCAGTTGTTCGATCGAATCGGCGAGGCGTCGGCCTCGAAGCGGACGATTGACGGATTCGTCCGGAAGGCCCGAGAGGTCGTCGAGCCGAACCCCGACGTCCTCCGGACGGCAGGCGCGATTTACGGGGGGTTGCGAACGGTCGTCGACGAGCATCGTCTCGCCGCCTGCACCGTCCGCTGTTTTGACCTGGTCGAGCGGCTCGAGAACACCGGCTGTTACGCGCTCTCCCGACTGAGCGACGAAGGGGTGCCCGCCGGCTGCGAAGGAGATCTCCAGTCGCTCTTCTCGCTCTACATCGCACATCTTCTGATCGGGCAGCCGGCGTTCATGGGGAATATCGCGTCGGTCGCGACCGACGCGCGGGTCATCGGGATTGCGCACTGCACGTGCCCCGTGTCGATGACGGCGACCTACACGATCCGGAGCCACTTCGAAACGGGAATCGGTGTCGGGATCGCGGGGACGATCCCGACCGGGGATTGCACCCTGTTCCGGATCGGCGGCGAGCGTCTCGATCAGCTGTTCATTCGAGAGGGACGAGTCGAAGAGGCCGCATTCCGTGACGACCTCTGCCGAACGCAGGTCCGCGTTCTCTGCGACGAGCCGGTCGACGAGCTCCTCACCATGCCGCTCGGCAACCATCACATCCTTCTCACCGGTCGACATCGCGACACGATCGAGCGGTTCTTCGCCCGACATCTCGGTGCGTAGACGCGATCGACGCAGGGGGCGGTGTGATCGCCTTTGGCGGGATTGCTCGCGGCGTCTGTGAGAAGAGATGTCGGCTCATCGTGCAGGATCCGAAGACGTCGTTTCGTTGTTCCCTTCTCGCTGAACGGCTACCATCTTTCAGATTCGGAGGTGAACGGTACATGGCTGAACGTAAGATGCAGATCACGGCCGACAACGAGACGCGCCGTGCGCAGTACTCGAATCTCGCGCTGATCTCCCATCGCAAGGAGGAATTCGTCATCGATTTCCTGTTCGTCGACCCTCAGGCGCAGTCGACGGCGGAGCAAGGGCGGGCGATCCTCACCTCCCGTGTGGTCGTCAACCCGGGGCACATGAAGCGCCTCTACCAAGCGATCGGCGAGAACATCCAGCGCTACGAAAAGAACTTCGGCACGATCGTCCTCCCGCCGACGTTGAAGTAAGCGGCTTCTCGGGATGTTCGACATCGCGGAGTTCCCGGAACTCAAGGCGGGGGTCGTTCGATCGATCCTCGTCCGACGTCTGACGCTCGGCGTCTTCACCGCTGTCGCGCTGGTCGTCCTGATCGCGACCGGCTTCCGGTATCTGAATCCGGTGATGTACGCACCGATCGTCTGGTTCGTCCTGACCTTCCCGTTCAAGGCGGTCGTCGATCGACAGAGGTCGGCCCGGGCGCTGCATCGGGTTCACGTCGGCTTCTTCGTGGTGGAGATCGCTCTGATTACGGTCCTCGTCCACATGATCGGCGGGAGCGAGTGGATCGGGAGCGTCTTCTATCTCTTCACCGTGATCTACGCGAATGCCTTCCTTCCGCCGTTGCACGGGGCGATCGTCACCGGTCTCGTCGTCGCGTTCTACGCCGGTCTCGTCCTCCTCGAATACGCCGGGGTGATCCCACATCGATCGCTCGAGAGCGTCTTCGGCGATCCGCCGAGGAACCTCGCGTACAACTTGGCGACGATCTTCGCCGGTGCGGCCGCCGTCTACGCCGTCGTCGCATTCACCATTCGGACGTTCAACGGCATCTATGCACGGAAGAACCGGGCCCTTCGAGCGCGCGAGTGCGAGCTTGCCGAGATGTCGCGCCGGCTCATGACGGCGCAGGACGAGGAGCGGCGCCGCGTCGCGCGCGGCCTTCACGACGGGCTGATCCAATCCCTTGCGGCGGTGAAACTGCATTTGAATCCGGCGAAGGAGCGCCTCGGTGCAGAGACGCACCGGACCGTAACCCAGATCCTCGATGAAGCAATCGGAGAGACGCGGACCCTGGCCTACTCGATGCGTCCGCCGCTCCTCGATGATCTTGGTCTCCTTCCGTCACTCGAACGGTTGGCCGAGACGATCTCGCACGAGGCCGGAATTGAGATTGCCGTTCGGTCGGATCTCGACGTGCGGCTCGATCCGTCGGTCGAGAGTTTCCTGTTCCACGTTGCACAGGAGGCCCTTCAGAACGTTGTTCGGCACGCGCACGCCGACCGGGTAGAGATCGTCCTCTCTCGAACCGGTCGGATGGCGCGGCTGTCGATCCGGGATGACGGCGGCGGCTTTCGTGAGGACGAGCCGCGCGGGCTCGGCCTTCGAGGGATCGAGGAGCGTCTGGATGTAACCGGAGGACGGATGACCCTGGAGACGGCCCCCGGCTGCGGGACGGTGATGACGGTGGAGGTGCCGCACGATGGCGATTCGCGTGGCGATTGTCGATGACCATCGGCTCGTGCGGGAGGGACTGACACGCCTCCTCGAGGCCGAGGACGACCTTGAGGTCGTCGGAGCCTGCGCTTGCGGGGAGGACGTTGAAGAACTCGTGGGTGCGTCGCGCCCCGACGTCCTCCTTCTCGACATCGCCCTCCCCGGCGTCGACGGTCTGTCGCTGATCGGTGCGGTCCGGGCGTCGTTCCCTGAGACGCGCATTCTCGTCCTATCGATGCATTCGGAGGCCGACTACGCGGCGGCGGCGGCCGAGCGCGGCGCAGCCGGCCTCGTCGGAAAGGCGTCGTCCTCCGACGTCCTCGTGGGGGCGATTCGGGCCGTTGCCGCGGGAGCGGCGATCCCGATCGACGGCGCGCTGACGGCTCGCGAACGGGAGATCCTGGCGCAGATCGCCGCCGGTCGATCGAACGAGCAGATCGGGGACGCGTTGGCGATCAGCGTCAAGACGGTCGAAGGACACTGTGAACGACTGATGGACAAGCTCGACATCCACACGCGGGCGGGCCTCGTCGCCTACGGGCACCGCGTGGAGCTTCCGTAGATGACGTCGGATAGGTACGCTTTCCCCATTTCGGTCGCCGGTCGGTGGGCCTACAATAGACGATGTGATGCGCATTCGGGTGGTAGTCGGAGACGATCATGGCGTTGTTCGTTCGGGCGTGAGGGCACTCCTCGACGCGTCCGGCTTCGACGTCGTCGCCGAGGCCGGTGATGGTCGCGAGCTCCTCTCCTGCGTTCGCGACCATCGTCCGGAGATTGCCCTCGTCGACCTGTCGATGCCGGTGCTCGACGGATTCGAGGCGGTTCGTCGAATCCCCACGGTCTCTCCGGAAACGCGCGTCATCGTGCTGTCGATGCACGACGACGAGGAGTACGCGGTACGCGCCGGCGCTCTGGGGGCCTGGGGCTACGTGTCGAAGGACGAGGCGCCCGATCGCCTGATCGACGTCATCCGGCAGGTCGCCGGGGGAGCGCGCCTTCTTGCAGCGGTCGACGATGTCGCGGAAGAACTGACTCCACGGGAACGAGAGGTCCTTCAGTTGATCGCCGAAGGGCGGAAGAACGCGGAGATCGCGGAGACCATGAACCGGTCCGTCCACACGGTTCGGAATCATCGGGCGCGACTGATGAGAAAGCTCGGCGTTCGCAGCGCGCCGGCGTTGATCGACGTCGCGATTAAGCGCCAACTGATCTTCCCCGGTGCCGGACGGAGGTTGAAATGAGCGAGGCGACGAGACTGCTCGACCGGTACCGGGAGCCGATCGAGGACGGGCTCCGCCGGGCTCTCGCCGGGCCCTCTCGGCTCGACGCGATCCTCCGATATCACGTCGGTCTCGCCGACGGAGAGGCGTCGTCGCTCGGGAAGCTGCTTCGCCCGTCGTTGCTGCTCTTCGCCGCGGAGGAGCTCGGAGCCGCCGTCGAGGCTGCGCTTCCGGCCGCCGTCGGCCTGGAGCTCGTTCACGGGTTCTCGTTGATCCACGATGACGTCCAGGATCGCGACGAAACCCGCCGCGGTCGGCCGGCCGTCTGGACTCGGTGGGGAATCCCCGAGGCGATCAACGCGGGAGACCTGATGCACGCGATCGCCGTTCGATCGACGCTCGACGCGGGTCCGACGGCGGCGCGGGTCTTGCTCGACGCGACGGCCGAGATGATCGAAGGCCAGTCGCTCGATCTTTCGTTCGAAGAGCGGTTCGTGACGGCCGACGAGTACCTGGAGATGGTCGACCGAAAGACCGGGGCGCTGTTTCGTTGCGCGTTCCGGATCGGGGGTCTGTGTGCGGAAGCGTCGGACGACGTAATCCGGCGACTCGCCGAGATCGGTACGGCCGTGGGACGAGCGTTCCAGATCCAGGACGATCTGCTCGGAATCTGGGGTGACGGTGACGTGCTCGGGAAGCCGACCGCCTCCGACGTCCGTCGGCGGAAGAAGGCGTTTCCGGTGGCGATCGCCTACGCGACGGTGGAGGATGAGGATCGAGGGCGGCTCGAACGGATCTACGCCGGCGAGTCGATCGAGGCGGCCGACGTCGACTGGGTGGTCGGCCTCTTCGACCGTCTCGGCGTCGAGGCTCAGGGAGGAGAGCTCGTTCGTGACTACGTGGACCGCGCGTGCGGGATCGTCGACGTGCTTCCGCTTTCGGGCGACGGGCGGGTTGCACTGCAGGACTTGATCGAGTACCTGGCGAGGAGGGAGAAGTGAGTCGACCGTTCAAGCTCGACATGGCGATGGCGCGGTATTTGGTTTCGAAGAAGGTGCACGGCGTCCCTCGGTTCCCGTTCGTGACGATGCTTGAACCGCTCGAAGCGTGCAACCTCGCTTGCATCGGATGTGGGCGCGTGCGCGAGTACCACGACGTGATCGACCGCCGGTTGACGGCCGAGGAATGCATGGCGGCGGTTCGCGCGTCGGACGCCCCGATCGTCTCCATCTCCGGCGGGGAGCCGCTGATGCATCGAGAGATCGGGGAGATCGTCCGAGCGATTCTCGAGGATCGACGCTTCATCTACCTCTGCACCAACGGTCTCCTCCTTCGCGAGTCGCTCGACCGATTCACGCCGTCGGACCAGCTTTCCTTCGTCGTCCACGTCGACGGAACGGAAGGGATCCACGACCAGGTGACCCAGCGCTCCGGAACGTACCGCGAAGCGATCGCTGCGATCCGCGAAGCGCTCGCGCGGGGATTCCGAGTCTGCACGAACACGACGCTGTTCCACGGTTCCGACGTCGACGATCTGCATCGCCTGTTCACCGAACTGAAGGGGATCGGAGTCGAAGGGTTGATGGTCTCGCCGGGCTACGCGTACGAGGACGCGCCGGATCAGGAGCTCTTCCTACAGCGGCAGGAGTCGATCGACGTCTTCCGCCGAGTCCTCGATCCACGAAACGGCTTCCCCTTTTACAACAACCCGCTCTATCTCGATTTCCTCCGGGGGGAGACGTCCTACGAGTGTGCCGCGTGGACGACGCCGACCTACACCGTACGCGGTTGGCGGGTCCCGTGTTACACGATCGCGGATCGTCACACTGACGACATCGGCGAGCTCTTTCTGGACGAGCTGTGGGCGAAGTACGGTCCGGGGCGCGATCGTCGCTGCGCCAACTGCATGATGCACTCGGCCTTCGAGGGGGCAAGCATTCTCCACGCGATGTCGCATCCCCGATCGTTGGTCCGATTGGCTCGGGGAGCGTGGACGGGGTGATTGCGGTGACGACGGCGTACTCGATCGAGGCGCGTTGGATCCGCCGGGGCGCGGGCGTTCGCGTCGTACGGACGCCGGTCGGCGAACGCTCCGGCGAGGTCATGGATGACCTCGTCGGGTCGGAGACGCCGGTGGTCCTCGTTGCGAGCGGGTTTTGTGGAGGCCTCGCGGCCGGCCTTCGGGTCGGGGACCTGGTTCTCTCCGACGTGATCCGCCACCGCGGAGAGGAGATCGTCGTCGACGCCGAGATTCTCGATCGAGCCCGGCGAGCGCTGGAGCGGGACGGACATCCCTGCCGGCTCGGCCCGTGCGCGTCTGTCGCGGGCGTCGCCGACCTCGGGACGAAGCGCAAACTCGCTCGTTCGGGTGCCGTCTCCGTTGACATGGAGAGCGGCCCGCTGGCGGGATGGGCGAAGCGGCGGAATGTTCCGTTCGTTTCGCTGCGCGCCGTTCTCGACCCGATCGACATCCATCTCCCGTTCTCGATCGAAGAGCCTGTGGTGATTTCCGTCTTCCGTCATCCGATCTCCGCGCTGCGGGCCGGGCGGGCGGCGACGCGCGCAGGGCGCGCGCTCGGACGCGCGCTGAACGATCTGATCCCGGCGCTGGAGAAAGCCATGACGCGCCGGCCGGTGCCGGAGGAGGGACCATGACACGGAAGGTGAATGTCGGCGGGGTGACGATCGGTGGCGGCGGGCCGATCGTCGTGCAGTCGATGACGAACACGGAGACGGCCGACGTCGAGGCGACGGTCGCTCAGATCCTCCGGCTCGAGGAGGCGGGATGCGAGATCGTCCGCGTCGCGGTCAACGAGGTCGCCGCTGCCGAAGCGCTCCCGGACATCAAGAAGCGGGTGACGGTCCCGTTGGTCGCCGACGTTCATTTCGATCATCGGCTCGCCCTGCGGGCGATCGAAGCGGGGATCGACAAATTGCGGCTGAATCCGGGAAACATCACCGATCCGGCGCGGATCGGCGAGATCGCGGAGGCGGCGAAGCGGGCCGGCATCCCGATCCGCGTCGGCGCGAACTCCGGTTCCCTCGCCGAGTCTTATCTCGACGCAGGCGGGCGGGCGACGGCCGCCGGGATGGTCCGCAGTGCCCTCGACGAGATCACGCTTCTCGAGGAGCACGACGTCGATCAGATCGTCGTTTCGCTGAAGGGAACCGACGTACGGATGACGCTCGAGGCGAATCGGGCGATGGCGAGAGAGGTCGACTACCCGTTGCACATCGGAATCACCGAGGCGGGAACCCCGTGGGAGGGCGCGATCCGTTCGGCCGTCGGGCTCGGTGCGCTTCTCGAAGAGGGGCTCGGCGATACCCTGCGGATCTCCCTCGCCGGCGATCCGGTCGAGGAGGTTCGGGTTGCGTACGAGATCCTGCGGTCGCTCGGCTTGCGTTCGCGCGGGATCGATCTACACGTCTGCCCGACGTGCGGGCGAACCGGGATCGATCTGATCACCGTCGCCGACAAGGTCCGTCGAGAGCTTGCCGACGTCGTCGAGCCGATCAGCGTGACGCTGATGGGGTGTGTCGTCAACGGACTCGGAGAGGTGCGAGAGGCCGACGTGGGCCTCGTTGCCGGACACCGAGCGGGGACGATTTACGTGGAGGGGACGCCTGTTCTGGTCTCCATTCCGGAGGAGCAGCTCGCTGAGGAGATCGTCCGCACCGTTCGCGGGACCCTGCATCGTCGTCGGAGGACCGATGACTGACCACACCGCGACCGCCCAGAGGACGACACGCCGTGTCGAAGACGCCGTTCGAACGTCCGTCGATCATCTGCTGTCGATGCAGGCCGACGCCGGGTACTGGTGGGCCGAACTCGAGTCGAACGTGACGATCACGGCCGAGCACATCTTCCTTCGGCACATCCTCGGAATTCCGGACGCCGACGAAGCGCGCGCCGCCGCGGCCGACATTCTCGCTCGACAGCGCGACGACGGGACGTGGGCCAACTGGCACGACGGGCCGGGCGAGCTGTCGATCACGGTCGAGGCCTACCTCGCGCTGAAGATGGCGGGCGTCTCGAGTGGCAATCCGGAGATGGAGCGCGCGCGCGCGTTCATCCGCGCGCGCGGCGGGGTGGAGAAGGTCCGCGTGTTCACCAAGATCTGGCTGGCGATGATGGGGGAGTGGGACTGGCACGGTCTGCCGACCCTTCCGGCCGAGTTCGTTCTTCTCCCCCGATGGTTCCCAGTGAACATCTACTCGTTCGCCTGCTGGGCGCGGCAGACGATCGTGCCGATGTCGATCATCATGGACGCGCGGCCCGTCGTTCCGCTTTCGGATTCGGTCCGCATCGACGAGCTCTTCGTCGAGGGGCGCGAGCGAGCCGACCTGTCGATCCGTCCGGCGAAACGGTCGTGGCGCGCGTCGGCCTTTCTCTGGCTCGATCGGGTCCTGCGGCTGCACGAGCGGCTTCCGTGGAAGCCGTTGCGTCGAAGGGCGCTCGACCGGGCCGAGCGGTGGATCCTCGAGCGGCAGGAGGCCGACGGGGCGTGGGGCGGGATTCAACCGCCGTGGGTCTACTCGCTGATCGCGTTGAGCCTCCGCGGGTACTCACTCGACGAAGGACCGCTTCACGACGGCTTCGTCGGCTTCTACGGGTCGACCGGGTTCTCGATTCGCGAGGGGAACCGCTTCCGGCTCCAGTCCTGTCTCTCGCCGGTTTGGGACACGGGGCTCGCCCTCCTCGCCCTGGAGGACGCGGGGGTCGCTCCGGACGACGCGGCGATCGTCCGGGCGGCCGAGTGGCTCCTCGACGAGCAGATCTTCGTCGGCGGGGACTGGCAGGTCCGCTCCGGTGCGCGGCCGGGCGGGTGGGCGTTCGAGTTCGCGAATGACCACTATCCGGACACCGATGACAGCGCCGTCGTCATGCTCGGTCTCCTCGAGGCGGGCGTCGACGAGCGGGCGAAGACGCGCGCGCTCGAGCGCGGGCGGGAGTGGCTCCTCGGGATGCAGAGCCGAAACGGCGGATGGGGCGCGTTCGATCGGAACAACACGCAATCCTGGACCCGCCAGATCCCGTTCTGCGACTTTGGCGAGGTGATCGATCCGCCGTCGGCCGATGTCACCGCGCACATCGTCGAGTGCCTCGGTCGGCTCGGGGCACGAATCGGAGACCGGGCCGTCGATCGAGCGATCAGCTACCTGAAGCGCGAGCAGGAGGCTGACGGAGCCTGGTTCGGTCGCTGGGGCGTCAACCTCACCTACGGGATCGGCGCCGTCCTCCCGGCCCTTGAGGCGGTCGGGGAGGCGATGGACGCGCCGTACGTCCGGCGGGCGGTCGAGTGGCTGATCGACCACCAGAACGAGGACGGCGGATGGGGCGAGAAGATCGAGGGATACTACGATCCGGTCTGGCGGGGGCGGGGTCCGTCGACCGCGTCCCAGACCGGGTGGGCCCTTCTCGGTCTCCTGGCCGCCGGTGAAGCGGGCCATCCGGCGACCGTCCGGGGGATCGAGTACCTGATGGAAGCGCAGAACGAAAGCGGCGGTTGGGACGAGGAAGCTTTCACCGGGACCGGATTCCCGACCGACTTCATGATCCGCTATCACCTGTACCGCGACGTCTTCCCGCTGATGGCCCTCGGGCGGTACCGACGCGCGCTGGAGGGGATCGAATGACCGTCGTCATGGCGAAGATTCTCGGGTTCTGCGGCGGCGTTCGACGTGCCGTCCAGATGATCGAGACGGAGCTCACCGAGCACGGACCGCTTCACACGCTCGGGGCGATCGTCCACAACGCTCACGTCGTCGACGGACTCGCCGCCAAAGGGGCGAAGATGGTCGAGGGGCTCGACGGAGTCCCCGAAGGCGGGACGGTGGCGATCACGGCGCACGGGGCCGGCGAGGAGATCTACGCGGAGATCGATCGGCGAGGATTGCGTCTCGTCGATACGACTTGCCCGATCGTTCGGAAGGCGCAGGAGACGGTCGCCCGTCTCGTCGAAGACGGGTTTGCGGTCATCCTATACGGAGAGGCGGAACATCCGGAGGTTCGGGGGATCCTCTCCTGGACGCGCGGGCAAGGGGTGGCGACCCAGTCGCCGGACGTCGACGTCCCCGAGGGGCCGGCCGGGGTTGCGATCATCTCTCAGACGACGAAGAGCCCGGAGCGATTTGGCCAGTTCGCCGAGTCGATGGTCAAGCGGCTCGCCGGCCACGTCCCGGAGATTCGGATCGTCGACACGACCTGTCCTGAGACCGGCCGGCGGTATCAGGCGGCGCAGGTCCTCGCGGAAGCGGTCGACGTCCTCTTCGTCGTCGGAAGTCGGACGTCGGCGAACACGCGAAAGCTCGTCGAGACCTGTCGTGCGACCGACGTTCCGACGTACCACATCGAGTCGGCCGACGAGATCGAGGTCGAGTGGTCCGCCGGGCGTGAGCGCGTCGGCGTCACGGCCGGCGCATCGACGCCCGACGCGGTGATCGAAGAGGTGGTGGAGCGGTTGGAGAGGTCCGGCAAAGAGATTCGAGCCGGAACGGTGGAGGGTTCGTAGAGGTGACTAACAAGACCATGGAAACACAGACCGAAGAGCGAGTGGGGATGAAGCTGTATCGAACGTCGGTCCGTCGGAGGGCGACGAAGGCGCCCGAGTTCATCGACATCACCGACGAGGTCCTCGACGCGGTCCGGAACGCCGAGATCCGCGAGGGGACGGTCACCGTCTTCTCGCGGCACACGACGGCGGCGGTGGTGATCAACGAGCACGAGCCGCTGCTCCTCCGGGACATGGCTCAGTTCCTCGAGCGAACGGCGCCCCGCGAGGCCGACTACCGACATAACGACTTCGTCGTCCGGACGGCCAACATGACCGAGGACGAGTGCCCGAATGGGCACTCGCACTGCCAGCATCTCTTCCTCAATACGAGCGAGACGGTCCCGATCGCCGACGGACGCCCCCTGCTCGGGCGTTGGCAGCGGGTGTTCATGATTGAGCTCGATCGGCCGCGCCCACGCGAGATCATCATCCAAGTTCAGGGATGGTAGGCGCCTTCTGGGGCGCCGACGAGCCGGTCGATCTCTCGCTTCGCCGTTCGCAGGAGGAATGCCTTCGGCTGGCCTGCGCCCACTACGAGAACTTCACCGTCTTGTCACGGTTGACGCCGCGTTCGCTCCGACCCCACCGCGCGGCGATCTACGCGTTCTGCCGGACGGTCGACGACATCGGCGACGAGGTCGGAGGCGATCGACTTCGCGCCCTCGATCGCTTCGAGGAGGATCTCGATGCCGCCTTCGCCGGCCGCGGCAGGGGCCGTCTTTTCGTCGCGTTGGGTGAGACCATCGCTCGGTTCGACCTCCCGCGCGAGCCGTTCGCGCGGCTGATCGAAGCGAACCGAATCGACCAGCGGACCGACCGCTACGAGTCGTTCGGCGGCCTATTGCGTTACTGCGAGCACTCGGCGAACCCGGTCGGCCGACTTGTGTTGATGTTGCACGGGTATCGGGATTCGGAGCGGTTCACGCTCTCGGATGCGACCTGTACCGCGCTTCAACTGGCCAACTTCTGGCAGGACGTCGCCCGCGACCTGGCGATCGGGCGGATCTACATCCCGCAAGACGAGATGCGAGCGTTCGACGTCTGCGAGGCCGACCTGAGAGCCGACGAAGCGCGTCCGGCGGTGCGAGATCTGATCCGCTTTCAGGTCGAGCGGGCCGAGGAATGGTTCGCCCGCGGCCTCACGCTCCTCGATCTCGTCGGCGGGCGACTGCGCGTCGAGCTCACCCTCTTCTCTCGCGGGGGGCTCGCGATCCTCGACGCGATCCGCGCGCAGGATTGCGACCCGCTCGTCGGTCGTCCGACGATCTCGGCGCGGGAGAAACGGCGGCTGATCGCCTCGACCGTCCTCGGATGTCTCGTCGGGAGGCGGCGGTGGATCTAGCGGACGCTTACCGTCTCTGCGCCAGTCTGACGAAGCAGGGGGCGCGCAACTTCTACTACGCCTTTTTGTCCCTCCCGCGGCGGCAACGGCTCGCCATCTACGCCCTCTACGCGTTCTGTCGGTGCGCAGATGATGCCGCAGACTCGTGCGAGCCTGTGGGTTCGCACGAGTCGCTTACGGAGAAGAGCGCTGGAAGCGATCTTCTCAAAGAAGATGATGCTGTCGACCTGGGCGCGTCGGAAGATTCGCCCACGACGACCGCGTCGGACGGCCCATCCGAGTCTGCCCGGCCGGATCGCGTCGAGTTGGCCACGCGGGAGGCGATCGCGCTGCGTCGCCGCGCTCTGGTCCGGTTGCGGGAGCGATTGGCGCGGGCGGCGGCCGGCGAGCCGGAGGACGGACCGGACTTGGCGCTCGGCGACGCGATTGAGATCTACGGCGTCGATCCGGATGATCTTGCCGTGATCCTCGACGGAATGGAGATGGATCTCACCCTCCGGCGCGTCGAGGATTTCGAGGCGCTTCGCGCCTACTGCTATCGTGTTGCCGCGGCCGTCGGATTGGCGACGTTGCCGATCCTGAACGACGGTGTCCCTCCGACCGACGCGATGCGGGCGGCGGCCATCGATCTTGGCCTCGGGATGCAGCTGGTGAACATCCTCCGCGACGTCGCCGAGGATCTGGAGCGCGATCGGATCTACCTTCCGGCCGACGAGATGGGGCGCTTTGGAGTCGACGAGGTCGATCTGCGGCGCGCCGCCGCGGGCGGAGGGGCGTCGACCGCGCTGACGCGCCTTCTCGAGGTTCAGGCCGATCGGGCAGCCGGGTATCTAGCGCGGGGGCGACACCTCCTCCCTCTCCTCCCGCGGCGAGGCCGCCGGTGCCCGTGGCTTCTCGCCGAGATCTACGGGCGGATCCTCGCGCGGATCCGCGCCGGTCGCTTCGACCTTTCACGCCGTGTCGGCCTACCGAAGTGGGAGAAGGTCGTCCTGCTCGTCTCCTCTGCCTGGAGACGGCTGTGAGCGTCCCCGTCGTCGTCATCGGCGGCGGATTCGCCGGGGCCGCCGCCGCCTGTCGTCTCGCCGGAGACGGGCACAGGGTCATCCTCCTCGAGCGGGGGCCTCGGCTCGGCGGGCGCGCCGGCGGGTTCCACGACCGCGAAACCGGAGATGACGTCGATCTCGGTCATCACGTGTCGATGCGATGCTGCACGGCGACTCACGGATTCCTGCAACGGATCGGGGCCGCGTCCTTGATCGGCTACCAATCGATGCTGTCGGTTCCGATCCTGTACGACGGAGGGAGGGCGTCCCTCCGCTCACGGCCAGTGCTGCCGGGCCCACTCCACCTGGCTCCCGGCCTCCTCGCCTATCGGCCCCTCGGATTCGCCGACCGTCTTCGGGTCCTCTATGCGGGATGCGGGCTCCTCCTCGACGCTCGTGGGGATCGATCGTTCGGCGACTGGCTTCGTCGACGCGGCCAACAGCCTGAGGCGATCGATCGACTCTGGGACCCGATCTGCGTTGCGACCTTGAATGCGCGCGTCGACGATGTCGGCCTTCGTGCGGCGCGGAAGGTGCTCCACGAAGGGTTCTTCTCGCGCGACGGAGCCGGGCTTGGGTTGTTCACCGCGCCGCTCGCGCGGGTGTTCGACGCGGCCTCGGCGTACGTCGAAGCCGGTGGCGGAGAGGTCCGGCCTGCGACCTCCGTTCGACGTGTTCGGAGCGGGACGGGCCGCGTCACGGCGGTCGAGCTCGAATCCGGCGAGATCGTCGACTGCGCCGCGGCGATCGCGGCCATCCCGCCGTGGGATCTCGAAAAGATCATCGCCGATCCCGCGCTTCGAGGAGCGCTCGACCGCGGCGGCCGGCTCAGCTGGGCGCCGATCGTCGACATTCACCTCTGGTTCGATCGGGCGGTCCTCGGCGAGGACTTCGCTGTCGCCGTCGAGTCGCCGGTTCAGGCGGTCTTCGACGTGTCCCGGATCCGTGGGGGGGAGATCTCGCCCGACGGCGCGACCCACGTCGTTCTGTCGCAGAGCGCCGCCTTCCCGTGGGTCGATCGACCGACCGGGGAGGTCGCCGACGAGCTCTTGAAGGCGCTGCGAGATCTCCTGCCCGCCGCGCGCAAGGCGCAGTGTCTGCGGCGGATGGTGATCGTACACCGTCGGGCGACGTTCGTTCCGTCGACCGGCTCCGACGCCCGTCGTCCCTCGGCGGAGACGCCGATCGACGGGCTCTACCTGGCCGGTGACTGGACGGCGACCGGCTGGCCGGCGACGATCGAAGGGGCGATCCGCTCCGGGATCGCCGCCGCCGCGCGGGCGACGACGGGGCAGTCGCGAGAGGATTGAGCGAGATCGTCCGCGACCTGGTCCGGCCCCTCGATCGATTCGAGTACGACCTCTTCCGGACGGGGACCTAGTCCGCCGGCAGAACGGTGATGACGCGGGACGCGCTGTCGACCCATTCGTGCGCGCTGTTGATCATCAGGACATAGATCGTGTAGGTGCCTGACTCAGTGAACGTGTGTGTTGTGGTCCGTCTCAGTCCCGTTCCGTCATCGGTGCCGTCGTCGAATTCCCACCGGAAGTGGTAGACGTCCTCCGCACCGGCAGGGACGAACGAGCACGAGGCGTTGAACGTCACCGTCAGCGGCGCGTAGCCGATCGTCGGATCGGCCTCGATGCAGGCGATGGGGCTCGGGGTCGTCTGCTGAAGGCAGCCCCCGAGGAGAAGCGCCAGGGCCGCAAGAAGCGCTCCGGAGATCGCCGACAGAATCACTCGTCTCGTTTTCATCATCTCCTCCCTTGAGGCGAATCGATATCGCATGTGTGCGAGTCTCGCCGAATCGAAGTGTGTCAGAGGAGACATCGGAGGAGAACGGTCGCGCATCGACATCTCGTATAATGAGACGTTCTGGCTTCTCCAGTCGCGATTTGCGGGATTTCGCCCGATCGCTATAATGCCGGTCTTGAGTGAGGTGGTTCGCGTGGGTCAGACGATGACGGAGAAGATCCTCGCTAAACACGTGCGCGAGGGAACTCTGGAACGCGGTCAGGAATTCGGGATCCGGATCGACCACTGCTTGACGCAGGATTCGACCGGAACGATGGCGTGGCTCGAATTCGAGGCACTCGGGATGGATCGAGTGAAGGCCGACGTGGTCGTGTCGTACTCCGATCACACATCGCTCGGCTTCAAGGGTGAGTCGACCGACGATCACATCTTCTTGCAGACGATCGCCTCGCACTACGGGGCCAAGTTCTCGAAGAACGGGAACGGGGTCTGTCATCAACTGCACTACGAGCGGTTCGGCGAGCCGGGGAAGACGTTGCTCGGCTCCGATTCGCATACCCCGACCGGCGGAGGATTGGGCATGCTGGCGATCGGCGCCGGCGGCATGGACGTTGCGGTCGCGGCCGGTGGCGGCCCGTTCTATCTGACCGTACCGAAGATGATGAACGTCGTCCTCACCGGCGAGCTTCCGCCGAACGTGAGCGCCAAGGACGTCGCGCTCGAATTGCTTCGTCGGATTTCGGTCAAGGGCGGGGTCGGCTACTTCATCGAGTACGGCGGTCCGGGGGTGAAGACGCTGACGATACCGGAGCGGGCGACGATCACCAACATGGGCACGGAGACGGGGGCGACGTCGTCGATCTTCCCGTCCGACGAGGTGACGCGCCAGTTCCTGAAGATGCAGGATCGAGAAGGCGCTTGGACGGAGCTGAAGCCCGACCCTGACGCGATCTACGACGAGTCGATCGAGATCGACCTCTCGTCCCTCAAGCCGCTCGTCGCGATGCCGGGGATGCCCGACAACGTCTTCGACATCGAGGACGTCGCCGAGACGAAGCTCGATCAGGTGTTCATCGGCTCGTGCACCAACGGCTCCTATCGCGACATCAAGATTGTCGCCGAGATGCTGAAAGGGAAGAAGGTCTCGACCGACATCGACGTCATCGTCTCTCCCGCCTCTCGGCAGGCGTGGGAGATGTTGATGGAGGACGGGAGCTTCCTCGAGCTCACGAAGTCCGGGGTACGAATGATCGAGCCGGGGTGCAACGCGTGCATCGGGATCGGCTTCGTCCCCGGAACGAATCACCTCTCGCTGCGGACGGTCAACCGGAACTGGCAGGGGCGCGGCGGGAACAAGCTGGGGAAGCTCGCGCTGTGCAGCCCGCAGGTTGCGGCGGCATCGGCGCTCAAGGGCGTCATCGCCGATCCGCGGGAGCTCCTCGCGCCGCGGGTTGAGGTCGATCATCTGACGGTCGACGACTACCTGATTCTCGAGCCGCAGGGGCCGAGCGTCGAGATCCGACGTAGCCCGAACATCGTCCCGTTGGAGCAGCAGCGACCGCTCGAACCGACACTCAAGGGTGAGGTCCTTCTGAAGCTCGGCGACGGGATTTCGACTGACGCGATTCTCCCGGCCGGGCCGCTGACCCAGCATCTGCGGTCGAACCTGCCGGAAATTGCGAAGTTCACCTTTTGCTACGAAGACGAGACGTTCGCGCAGCGGGCGCTCGACGCCGGTGGGGGATTCCTCGTCGGTGGGGAGAACTACGGGCAAGGTTCGTCGCGCGAGCACGCCGCGCTGGCGCCGTGGCACCTCGGCATTTCAGCTGTGTTCGCCAAGAGCTTCGCCCGCATCCATCGTGCGAACCTGATCAACATGGGAATCCTCCCGTTGGTCGTCGACACCGACCGGATCGACCAGGGCGACGTCCTCGAGCTCGACGCATCGAACCTCGAGGGCGAGTTGATCCTGAAGAACACGACGCAGGGAGCGGAACTCCCGGTGCGGCACGATCTGTCGGATCGGGAAGTGGAGATGATCCGCGTCGGCGGCCTGCTCGCCCACACGGCGGCCCACCATGGATCGCCGTAACCGCATCGAGAAGGGGAACGTCATCGGACGACTCCCTTTCTCACACGCGCTGAGCGAAGCGAAGTGCGCCGCGTACAGAGCGAGCCAGACTGCGTGGACGACTGCGTAGACAGAGGGGAACGGGCGGAGGCATGGGACGACGAAGCGACTCGAATCCGCTGAACACGCTGGAGAAGTCCGTCCAGATCCTGACGTTGCTTTCGGAATCCCCGCAGCTTCAGGTGGCCGAGATCGCGCGCGAGCTCGACCTGCCTCGGAGCACGGCCTATCGGTACGTCGCCGCCCTCCGTTCTCATCACCTGGTCGACGAGGCGACGGAGGGCCCGGGGTATCGCCTCGGGACGAAGATTCTCGAGCTCGCGGCGACGATGTCTCGGAGACCGCTTCGCGACGTCGCCCGACCCTACCTGGAGCGGATCGCGCGGGAGACCGGCGAGACGGTCATCCTGTGCGGACTGCGCGAACATGAGGGAATCTGTCTGGAGAAGGTCGACGGCCACCACGCGTTGCGCGTCTCGTACGAACTGGGCGACACCTACCCGCTACACGCGAGTGCAACCGGAAAGGCGATCTACGCCCATCTCAGCCCGAAGGAGCGTCAGACGGTCCTCGACGAAGTTGGCCTCGAGCCGTTCACCGAGACGACGATCACCGATCCGAAGGCGTTGGAGCGGGAGGTGGCGAAGATCTGTGAGGAGGGTTTCTCGGAGAGCGACGGGGAAGCGATCGTCGGGACGCGCGGAATCGCTGCGCCGATCTTCTCGTATTCGGGGCGGATCATCGCCTCGATCGGTGCGTCGGTCCCGAGCCACCGTAGCGAAGGGGAGAACCGTCAGCGGTTGATCGACCTTCTGGTTCAGGCTGCAGCAGACATTACCAGAGAGATCGAAGGATAGGAGCGCCGATGGAAAGACCGAAACAACCCCCAAAGGAGAGCACGACCATGAACAATCGATACGTCCCCGAACCGAAGGCGGGCGAACCGATCACGAGGGGCGCAGAAGGGCTGAACGTCCCCGACCATCCAATCATTCCGTTCATCCGCGGGGATCTGATCGGAATCGACATCACGCCCGCAATGCTGGAGGTCGTCGACGCTGCGGTCGAGAAGGCCTACGGTGGGAAGCGCAAGATCGAGTGGCTGAAAGCGCTCGCCGGCGACGAGGCGGTCGAGGTCAACCACCCGGATCTGACTCAGGAGAAGCTCGCCGAGATCCCGCCGGATGAGCGCCAGACCTACTACCTCCCCCAAGAGACGGTTGACGCGATTCAGACGTACCTCGTCGCAATCAAAGGACCGTTGACGACGCCGGTCGGCGGGGGCATCCGCAGTCTGAACGTCAGCCTGCGGAAGCTCCTCGATTTGTACGTCTGTCTCCGGCCGGTCCGTTGGTACGGCACCCCGGCGCCAGTCAAGAACCCAGAGGAGCTGGACATCGCCTTCTTCCGTGAGAACACCGAGGACGTCTACGCGGGGATCGAGTGGAAGGCGGGCACGCCCGAAGCGGACAAGGTCGTCTCATGGCTGTCGGAGGAGATGGGCGTCGGCGACAAGATGCGCTTCACCAAGATGTGTGGGATTGGCGTCAAACCGATCTCCGAGGAAGGTTCGAAGCGCTTGATCCGTGCAGCGATCGAATACGCGATCGCCAACAAGCGGGACTCGGTGACACTCGCGCACAAGGGGAACATCATGAAGTTCACCGAGGGGGCGTTCCGCGACTGGGGGTACGAAGTCGGCGAGGAGTTCTCGGAGATCATCACCGAGGCCGAGGTGTTCGAGAAGCATGACGGGAAGGTGCCCGAGGGGAAAATCCTCCTCAAGGATCGAATCGCGGACCAGTTTTTCCAGCAGATGCTCCTTCGTCCCGCGGAGTACGACGTCGTGGCGACGATGAACCTCAACGGCGACTACATGTCTGACGCCGCCGCCGCCCAGGTCGGCGGATTGGGGGTCGCGCCGGGCGCGAACATCAATTACGCGACCGGGACTGGCTGTTTCGAGCCGACGCACGGAACTGCGCCGAAGTACGCTGGCCTCGACAAAGTCAACCCGGGGAGCTTGATTCTGTCGGCGGTCGAGATGCTTCGCTACATGAAATGGCCTGAAGCGGCCGACCTAATCATCAACGCACTCAAGTCGGCGATCCTCGCCAAGCGGGTGACCTACGACCTCGCTCGGCAGATGGAGGGAGCCGAGGAGATCTCGTGCTCGCAGTTCGGGCACGAGATCGTCAAGCACATGAACGGACGGAGTGAGTGACCGATGGCACAGAAAGGGATACGGGAATTCGACGCGAAACGCCTCGTCGCTCGAGCGTTGTCGGAGTATGGCGCAAGCGGAGTCCGCATGGACGACCGACTCGTCCTCGTGACTCCCGAGACCGATCTCGACGCCCTGTCGAGCGAGCATCCGTGGCTCGCCGAGACGAAGCTCGTCTGCAAGCCGGACCAGCTGTTCGGCAAGCGGGGCAAGAATGACCTCCTGTACGTCGACAGGACGCTCGACGAGGTGAAGGACTGGATCGGTGAGCGGATGAACAAGCGGGTCACGATTCAGGGCGCCGGCGGTGAGACGACCGGTACCTTGACCCACTTCCTGATCGAACCGTTCGTGGCGCACGATGTCGAGTACTACCTCGCGTTCACCACCGGGAACGAGGTCGATCGGATCCTCTTCTCGACCGAGGGCGGCGTCGATATCGAGTCGGTCTGGGACACGATCGTGACAGTCGAGGTCCCGGTCCTCGGCGAGTTGGACGAGAAGGAACTGGCGGCGGCGCTACCTGAGATCCCGAACAAGAACCAAGTCGTCGAGGCGATTGCGGCGCTATACCGGGTCTATGTCGAGGATCATTTCACGACCCTCGAGTCCAACCCGATCACCCTGGTCGACGGAGCGATCGCGCCGCTCGACACGGTCGCCAAGCTCGACGACACGGCGGCGTTCCAGTGCGCCGAGAAGTGGGGGAAGATCGAGTTTCCGAAGCCGTTCGGCTCGGCCGCGACCAAAGAAGAGGCGTACATCGCGGCGCTCGACGAGAAGACCGGCGCCTCCCTCAAGTTGACCGTCCTCAATCCGGACGGCCGCGTCTGGCCGATGGTCGCCGGCGGCGGTGCGTCGGTCATCTACGCCGACACGGTCGTCGACCTCGGCTACGCCGACGAGCTCGCTTGCTACGGCGAGTACTCGGGGAACCCATCGACCGAGCTGACCTACGAGTACGCCAAGACGCTGCTCGACCTGATGACCCGGAAGCCCGATCCGCAAGGGCGGCCGAAGTTCCTGCTGATCGGCGGCGGGATCGCCAACTTCACCGACGTCGCCAAGACGTTCACCGGGATCATCCAGGCGCTCCGGCAATACAAGGAGAAGCTGAAGGAGAACAAGGTGATGATCTACGTCCGCCGCGGCGGCCCCAACTACGTGGAGGGGCTGGAGAGCATGCGGCGGCTCGGCGAGGAGATCGGCGTGCCGATCGAGGTGTACGGGCCGGAGACCCACATGACGCGCATCGTCTCGATGGCCCTCACGGGAGGTGCGAAGTGAAAGACTACGACCTCTTCTCCAGGGAGACGAAGGCGTTCATCTACGGGGCGCAGACGGCCGCAGTGCAGCGGATGCTCGACTTCGACTACCTCTGTCGGAAGGACGAGCCGTCCGTCGTGGCGATGATCACCCCCGAGCGCGGCGGGTTCGAGACGTTCTTCTGGGGAACCCGCGAGGTCACGATCCCGCGGCTCCGGTCGATCGACGAGGCCGTCGAGCGGTTCCCAAAGGCCGACGTGATGGTCAACTTCGCGTCGCAGCGCTCCGCGTTCGACACGACGATGGAGGCACTCGACACGGAGACGATCCGGACGATCGCCGTCATCGCCGAGGGGGTCCCCGAGCGGCACGCGCGGATCCTGAATCGGACCGCGAAGTCGAAGGGCAAATGGATCATCGGACCGGCGACCGTCGGCGGGATCAAGGCCGGCGCGTTCAAGATCGGCAACACCGCCGGGACGATGGACAACATCAAGATGGCGAAACTGCACCGGCCCGGGTCGGTCGGTTTCGTCTCCGTCTCCGGCGGGATGTCGAACGAGGCGTACAACATCGTCGCCCGGACGACCGACGGGATCAACGAAGGGATCGCGATCGGCGGCGACGCCCATCCGGGCGCGAGCCTGCTCGACCACTTGCTCCGCTACGAGGAGAACCCGGAGATCAAGCTCCTCGTCTGTCTCGGGGAGGTCGGCGGAACCGCCGAGCACGAGATCGCGGCCGCCGTCAAGGACGGCCGGTTGAGCAAGCCGCTCGTCATGTGGACGACGGGAACGTGTGCCAAGGTGCTCCCCGGCCAGGTCCAGTTCGGCCACGCCGGCGCGAAGGCGGGCGGCGAGTCCGAGACCGCCGACGCCAAGAACGTGGCGCTGCGCGAGGCCGGCGTCATCGTCCCGGAGTCGTTCGACGACTACGCGGAGGTGATCAAGGAGACCTACGAGAAGCTCGTCGCCGACGGGACGATTGAGCCCGCCAAGGACGCCGAGCCGCCGCACGTGCCGATGGACTACAACCAGGCGAAGGCCGAAGGCCTCGTCCGCAAGCCGACCAACTTCATCTCGACGATCTGCGACGAGTCCGGCGAGGTCCACAATTACTGCGGCGTGCCGATCGACGAAGTGATCGAGAAGAAGTACGGAATCGGCGGCGTGATAGGCCTTCTGTGGTTCAAGAAGGAGATCCCGCAGTACGCGCGCGACTTCCTCGAGATGGTTATTCAGGTCATCGCCGACCACGGGGCCGCCGTCTCTGGGGCGCACAACACCATCGTCACCGCGCGAGCGGGCAAGGACCTGATCTCCTCGCTGGTCAGCGGGATCTTGACGATCGGCCCGCGGTTCGGTGGGGCGGTCAACGGGGCCGCCGAGCACTTCCTTCACGGCCTGCGAAACGGCCTCGCCCCGCGCCAGTTCATCGCCGGGATGAAGGCGAAGAACGTGCGCATTCAGGGGATCGGGCACCGGTTGCACACACTCGAGAACCCGGACAAGCGCGTCGAGCTGATGAAGGACTTCGCCAAGACGCACTTCAAGGCGACTCCGCTGCTCAACTACGCGCTGTCGGTCGAAGCCGTCACAACGCAGAAGAAGAACAACCTGATCTTGAACGTCGACGGCTGCATCGGCGTGTTGCTCGTCGACCTGCTCAAGGAGATCAAATTCACCGACGACGAGATCGATCAGATGATCGCGATGGGCACCTTCAACGCCCTGTTCGTCCTCGGCCGCTCCATCGGGCTCATCGGCCACTACTTCGACCAGAACCGCCTCGAGCAGGGCCTGTATCGACATCCGCTCGACGACATCCTGTACGACGTTCCCGAACGACCCGACATCGTAGGATAGGGTTTCGAAACGGGGAGTTGTGGGGGCCGGACGATCGTCCGGCCCCTTTTCTATCGACGGGACGTAGCAGAACGGAGCGGGGCAACGGTCGAGACGCCGTTCGGTGATGGCTCCGTCTTTCGACCTTCTCGCCGGCTCGCGGGGGGGGGAAGGGAATCGGCCGGATCGCACAGATCGGCTCGGTGCCCGCGCGAGTTCTTGGGAGCTCCTCCGTAAGATTGATTGGCTGTCCTTGATCCTGCGGTTGACAGGGCGGGCACTTTGGCCTATGGTGGTTGCGCCAGGTTATTTGAAGGGCATTTTGTATATGTCAAATACCGAGACACGGCCTCTACCACGCCTGGGGATGCACGCCGGCGCTCAAGATGCTGGAGCGGACCGACTTTTCGGTCCGCTTTTTCGTTGTCATACCCCAGAGTTCTGATACGGCCCATGCACAGTCGCTGGTCGACGAAGGAGGTGGACGGAAGCCGAACAGCGCAAGACGGAAAAGCGGGACGCAACGAAACGATCAAGGAGGTTCAGGATGCGTAGGTGGAGTTGGATAGCCGTGCTGCTCGTCGTCGCTCTCGGTAGCGCAGCGATGGCACAGGACGAAGGTCCGGTCGAATTCGGCATTGTCTGCGAGCTCAGTGGTCACGGTGCTTCGCACGGTGCTCATTGGCGAGACGGTATTCTGCTCGCGTTTGAAGAGATCAACAACGCGGGCGGGATTCTCGGTCGTCAGATCGAGCACTTCCTCGTCGATACCGAAAGCCGACCGCCGGTCTCCATTGCGGCGATGGAATATGCCGTCACGAAAGAACCGTTCGCCGTCCTCGGGACGATCTACAGCTCCTCGACGATCGCCAACATGGTGACTCTCGAGGAGGCCGGGATCATTCAGTTCGTCGGATCGACGTCGACGAGCATCTACGAGCAAGGGAATTACAACATCTTCGCGACGTCGCCGGTCAACCGGAACGTCTTCCCCTGGCTCGTCCGATGGATGGTCGAAGACGTCGGCGTCTCCAAGGTCGTCATGGTCTACACGAACGACGAGATGGGAACCGACGGGCGAGAGATCCTCGAAGAGGCCGCGGATACGTTCGGTGTCGATTTCGAAGGAATCGCGATTCAGACAGGTCAAGCTGACTTTGCGGGAGAGATTGGGCGCATTCAGAACATGGACGTCGACACGATCTTCCTCTATGGACACGAGGAGGAGAACGCTCGATTCATGATCCAGGTGCGCACGCTGGGAATCGACCTTCAAGTCGTCGGGTATAGCCCGCTGCTGAGCTCGCTGGCGCTCGACCTCGGTGGAGAGGCGATGGAAGGCGTGATGGGGGCGGCGACGTGGTCGTACGCCTATCCGCCGATCAAGCGATTCGCCGACACGTTCCAGCTGCTCTACGGCGAGACGCCGTCCCACGACGCGATGAAGGGTTACGTAGCCGTCTACACGTTGAAGGAGGCGATCGAGCAAGTCGGTGCGTTCGACGCCGACGCCGTCCGAACGTGGCTTCACGAGAACACGATTACGACGGAGATGGAGCCGAACGTCTTCCTCGATACGTCCTATCGAGAAGACGGTACGGTCGATCGCGACTTCTTCCTCGTGCAGATCGTGAACGGCGAACAGGTCATTCAGCAGGTGATCTCGTCGCAGTAGCAGCGACGGGAACACCACGCTTGAGAACGGGGCTTGCGGGGACCGGGCCGCATGCACGATCCCCGCAAGATCTTCTAGGTGGGTCCGGAACGTGCAGGCCGGGGCTCGGGGCGAGGGAGGTAGGTTTGATCCTCACTGTGGAACGGTCTTCTCTTGCGGGGGCGATTCGGATCCCTGCGTCGAAATCGCACACGATTCGCGGCGTTCTCCTCGGATCGGTCGCGGACGGTGCTTCGGTTCTGTTCGATCCACTGGATGCGGCGGACACGCAGTCTGCGGTGGACTGCTGTGCCACACTCGGCGCGCGGATTGATCAGAGAGCGCAGAGCTGGAGGGTTCGAGGGATCGGGGGCAGACTGCCGGCGAATCCAATTCGACTCGATGTCGGCAATTCCGGGACGACGCTCGGGAACCTCATCGCAATCTGTGCCACGGGGCACGTGCCGATCTCGCTCGATGGGGACGCCAGCATTCGAGCGCGTCCGTTCGGCCCGCTCCTTCGTTCGCTCGAGCAGCTCAGCGCCACGATCGAGACGTCAGGGTCGAAGGGGACCGCTCCGATCACGATTCGCGGTCCACTGCGAGGGGGAGAGGCGACGGTCGACGGAACGACGTCGATCTACCTGACGCCACTTCTCGTCGCCTGTCCGATGGCCGCAGAGCGATCGTGCCTTCGCGTCGACGGTCGGATGAATGAGAAGGGGTACGTGCGGATGACCCTCGACTGGCTCGCCGCCGCCGGGATCGAGGTGAAGGCGAACGAGGAGCTGACGGAATTCGAGATCCCGGGCGGGCAGGTCTATCGGCCGATTCGTCGGACGATCCCGGCGGACTTCTCTTCGGCGGCGTTCCCGGTCAGTGCTGCGGTCCTCGCCGCCCGCGACGAGGTCAGGATCCGGGGGCTCGACTTCGATGACACGCAAGGGGACAAGGTCGTTTTCGATCTTCTTGGAGAGATGGGTGCTTTGTTCGAGATCGTGGGAACCGAAGTGCGGATCCGACCTCGAGCGGAGCTCGAAGGTCGGCGGATCGACCTCTCGGGAGCTCCGGATGCACTCCCGATCCTTTCCGTCGTCGGATGCGCGGCGAAGGGTCAGACGGTGCTGGAGAACGTCGCGATGGCCCGGATCAAGGAGACCGACCGGATTGCGGTGATGCGGGCGGAGCTCGCGAAGATGGGCGCACGGATCGAGGAACGCCCGGACGGACTCGTGATCGAGTCGAGTCGACTGCACGGCGTGGAGGTCGACGGTCACGACGATCACCGGGTCGTGATGGCGCTCGCCGTGGCCGGGATGATCGCCGAGGGGACGACACGGATCCGAAGCGCCGAATCGGTTTGCATCACGTATCCGAGCTTCATCCCTTCGATGGTCGGCCTTGGCGCGCAGCTTCAGGCAGAAGAGGGCTAGGAGGTCGGCATGCTCGGGAACACATTCGGACGTGCATTCCGCGTGACGACGGCGGGTGAGGCGTTCGGCACTGCGTTGGTCGGAATCGTGGAGGGCGTCCCCGCGGGGATTCCGCTGACGCCGGAGGACCTGCAGGGCGATCTCGATCGTCGCAAACCGGGACAGAGTGAGATCGCAACACCGAGGAAGGAATCGGACAAGGTTCGGATCGTGTCGGGCGCACTCGACGGGTTTACCACGGGTGCACCGATCGCGCTGGTGATCGACAACGAATGGGCGACGCCCGAACGGATTGCCGCTTACGCGGACGAGAAGGACGTGATCAAGCCCGGCCACGCCACCTACACCTACTTCGCCAAGTTCGGCGTCCGGCGGGACTGGGTGGCGGACGGCCGAGCGAACGGTCGAGAGACCGCGATGCGCGTCGCCGCTGGCGCGATTGCCAAGAAGCTCCTTGCCAAGCGAGGGATCGAGATCGTCGCCTATACCAAGGCTCTCGGCGGGGTTCGCTGTCCGGAGCTGGACTACGAAACGATTCGCGCGCACGCCGACGACCCGCCGGTCCGCTGCCCGGATCCGTCGATTGCGCAATCGATGCTCGAACGCGCGCTCGCGGCGAAATCGACGGGCGAGAGCCTCGGCGGCCTTGTCGAAGCGATCGCGCACGGGGTGCCCGTCGGCTGGGGTGAGCCTGTCTACGACAAGCTCGATGCGAGTCTCGCGCGGGCTGTCATGAGCATCGGGAGCATCAAGGGAGTCGAGATCGGGGCCGGATTCGCCGTTGCGGACATGACCGGAAGCGAGAACAACGACCTCCCGGTGTTCGACGGGGAGACGATCCGGTTCGAGACGAACCACGCCGGCGGGATCCTCGGCGGGATCTCGACGGGCGAGGACATCATCGTGCGGGCCGCGGTCAAGCCGACGCCGACGATCGGCCTCGAGCAACCGACCGTCGATATGGTCTCACGTCGACCGACCACGTTCCGATGCAAGACGGCGACAGATCCAACGATCGTTCCCAGGATGATCCCGATTGTCGAGGCGATGTTGGCGCTGGTCTTGATCGATCACGCGATGCTGGCAAAAGCACAGAGCCACAGAAAGGAACCGTAGATGGGTGAGTACGACAGGTTGATCGTCAAGCCGTTCGACTGGGAGGATCGCGATTTGGTCTTCCACAGCGCGAGCGGGCTGGGGGAACTCGGGCCACTGATCGCCTTTCTCAATCGGGAGATGGTCGAGGGCGCGGATCTGAACATCTTCGTTCACCACATCGAGGTCCAAGGGGACGAAGGGCCGGACTATGTCGACGTCCATACCCACGACGTGTCCCAGGCGTACGTCTTTCCGGAGCCCGGGCTGGCCTTCGAGGTCATCCTTGGAGAGGAGACCCACCGGGCGGAGAGTCCGGCGACGGTCTTCATCCCGCCCGGGTTGAAGCACAACCTGAAAATTCTCAAGGGGAAGGGGATCGAAGTCTGCATCCTGCGGAAGGGCTACTACGGGTAGGGACGAACGGTAGAAGGAGAGTGATGCGTACCCACGAGAAGTACATCGTTGAGCCGTTCGATTGGGCCGAGCGTCCGTTGATCCATCACGATCGTGAGGTCATGAACGAGCTTGGGCCGTTGATGGCGTTCCTGAACACGGACATGGTTCCCGAGGCGGATCTCAACATCTTCATCCACCATATTGATGTGAAGGACCCGCCGGGGCCCGAGTACGTGGAAGTCCACGCGCACGAGGTTTCCCAGGCATACGTCTTCCCGCTGCCGGGGATCACGTTCGAGGTCACGCTGGGGGACGAGAAGCACGTCGTCGACAGCCCGGCGAGCGTCTTCATCCCTCCCCGATTGCCGCACACGGTCAGGATCGTCAAGGGGGCGGGGATCGAGGTGTCGATCGTTCGCAACGAGAAGTACGAGCAGTCCTTGGCGGAGGAATCCGACGCATGAAGCCGGCCCAGATTGGAGATCTCACCGTGGGAGGAGCCCCCGTGCTGGTGGCCACCGCGCTTGCGGAGTCCGTTGAGGGAATGCGTGACGGTGTGGGGCGTGTACGGATCGCTGGGGCGGACTGCGTCGAACTGCGCGTCGACAAGCTGTCCGATGGCGAGGTTGCCGAGCTCATTGGCGGAATCGAAGTCCCCCACATTGTCTCGTGCCGCACACCGCGCTTCGGTGGGTTCTTCGAAGGTTCGGAGGCCGAACGCATCCAGCGGCTGGAAGGGGCGTTGGTGGCTGGGGCGACCTGCATCGACATCGAGTTCTTCGCCGAGCCGACTCCCCGCGATCGGCTGATCGCGGCGGCGCGCGAGCGGGGAACGCCCGTCCTGATCGGCTACGAGAACATGCAGGAGACGCCTTCGAAGGAGGCGCTGCTCGGCGGGATTCGTGAACTCGCCGATCTCGGTCCCGATCTGGTCAAGCTGGCGGTGCGTGCTTCCTCGTATCGGGATCTGTTGACGGTCCTCGAGACGGCATTGGAGATGGGGGAGTTGCTCGATGTCCCGTACGCCGCGGTCGCCCTCGGGGTCCACGGAGCGCCCTCCCGACCGGTGGGGTGCGTGCTGGGGGGGGCGTTCACCTACTGCGCGGTGGACAGCGGCAAGGTCCCGGGCCAACTGACAGTGGCGGAGACGCGGAGCATCCTGGAGATGGTGTCGGAACAGAGGTGGTCATGTTCATCCAACTAGCCGTGTCGGGGATCGCGATCGGGGCGATCTACGCGCTGGTGGCGATCGGGTTCACTCTGCTGTGGCAGGCCTCGCGGACGGTCAACTTCGCGCAGGGCGACTTTCTCACGGTGTCGGCCGTGCTCATGTTCGTGATGGTCTGCCTGGGTGTCCCGTTCATCTGGGCGCTGCTGTCCACGGTGGTGATCGCAGCGCTCATGCTGGGCTATGTTGTGAAACGAGCGATCATCCAACCGCTGATCAATCGGTCGCACACCACGATCATCGTGGCGACGATCGCGCTCAGCTTCCTGGCGAACAACTCGGTCGCTACATTCTGGTCGACGCAGTGCAAGGCGTTTCCGCAGATCTTCGGCATGATGCCGTACAAGCTCGGGTCGATCGTGCTGTCTCGGCAGCACGTATGGACGATCGTTATCGCGACGGCGTTGATCCTGGCGATCAACCTGTTCATCCAGCGGACCAAGCCGGGGAAGGCGATGCAGGCGGTCGCTCAGAACCGCGAAGCGGCGAGGGTGTTGGGGATCAATATCACCCAGGTGACCACCATGGTGTTCATCATGAATGCGGTGATCGTAGTGTTTGCGGCGATGCTGATCGCGCCGGTCTATATGGTGCGGTTCGACATGGGGTTGCACCTCGGGCTGAAGGCGTTCTACTCGGCGATGATCGGCGGGTTCAACCAGGTGCGCGGGGCCCTGCTCGGGGGATTTCTGGTGGGGATCATCGAGACGTTCACGTCGGCCTACGTCTCCAACGAGTATCGAGAGGTGATCGTGCTGATCGTTCTGGTCGCAGTGATCCTGGTCCGCAAAGAGGGCCTCCTCGGAACGGAGGAGCGATAGCGATGGCCGATCGAACGGGCAAGAAGCTGACGATCGGGCGGGTTCTTCGTTGGACGATCTTTCTCGGCATCATCGTCAGTATTCCGCTGATCTTCGGCGGGAACAAGTACCACATGTACATCGCCACCCTGATCGGGATCTACATTATCACGATCATGGGGCTGAATCTGACGGTCGGGTATACCGGCCAGATCTCGCTCGGGCACGCGGCGTTCATGGGGTTGGGCGCCTACACGGTCGCGCTGATGACATTGAGCGGCTACTCCTTCTGGCTCGCGCTGCCGCTCGGAGCGGTGATCGCGTTCGTTGCCGGACTCGTTGTCGGGTTGCCGTCCCTCCGGGTGAAGCATCACTACCTTGCGTTGGTGACGCTCGGCTTCGGCACGGCGATCTACCTTCTGTTGTCGAACGAGCATGAGATCACCGGAGGCTTCTCGGGGCTGCCGGGCATCTCACGGCCCCACTTCTTCGGGATCGATCTGTCGTCGAGTGTCTCGTTCTACTTCCTGGTCGCAGGATTCCTGGTCTTGCTGACGATACTCGCACTGTGGATCCTCAATTCGCGCTGGGGACGCGCATTCAAGGCGATCCGGGAGAACGACATGCGGGCCGAGATGGTCGGCGTGAGCCTGTTGGCCTACAAGCTGCTCGCCTTCGCGATCGGGGCGGCGTACGCGGGAATCGCCGGTGGGCTGCTGGCGCCGCTCATGCGGTTCGTCGATCCAACATCGTTCCCCGTTGAGGAATCGTTCTGGTTCCTGTTGATGCTCATTATCGGGGGATCCGGTCGGTTCGAAGGAGCCTTCATTGGCGCCATCGTGGTCATGCTGCTTCCGGAATTCCTCCGGGGGACCCAACAGCTGTTCTTCGTGATCTTTGCGGCGATCACGCTGTTGCTGCTGATCTTCTGGCCGAGCGGATTGGCGGGCTTGTCGGACGTGTTCTTCCGACGCGTGCTGAAGAGAAGTCCGCCGCGGCTGACGAAATGAGGGCGATGCGATGACCAACATACTGGAAATCAAAGGGTTACGGAAGAGGTTCTACCAGTTGGAAGCGGTCGCGGGGGTGGACTTCGAGGTCCGCGAGGGCGAGATTCTCGGATTGATCGGTCCGAACGGGTCGGGCAAGACGACGCTGTTCGATTGCGTCACCGGGGTTCAGCGCCCGGCGGACGGCGACGTCTACTTCCTGGGGAAGCGGATCACGAAGTGGAAGCCGCACACGGTCTTCAAGCACGGGATCGGACGGACGTTCCAACTCGTTCAGCTGTTCCCCGGGATGACGGTGCTCGACAACATGATCATGGCGATCCAGGAGAGCGAGGGAACGCTCCTGTCGCGGTTGTTCAAGCTTGACGAGAGCGACGATGTCGAGAAGGCGATCGAGCTGCTCGAGTTCCTCAACATCATCCATCTCAAGGACGAGGTCGCGAAGAACCTGTCCTACGGTCAACAGAAGCTGCTCGACTTGGGCATGGTTCTGATGTCCGATCCGAAGCTGATCATGCTCGACGAGCCGATGGCCGGGGTCAATGCGACGTTGGGACGAGAGATTGGCGAGCGGCTGATCGAGCTGAACGAGCGTGGCTGCAGCTTCCTTGTCATTGAACACAACATGCGGGTCGTGATGAACCTCTGCCATCGAATCGTGGTCCTGGACCACGGCAAGAAGATCGCGGAGGGAGTTCCGGAGGAGATCCAGAACAACCGACAGGTCCTCGAGGCCTACTTTGGAGGGTAGCGTGGCACTGCTCGAAGCGAAGAACATCGTTGCCGGATACACGAAAGAGCTCGACATCCTGCGAGGGATCTCGCTGAAGGTCGAACAGGATCAGGTCGTCTCGATCATCGGTCCGAACGGCTGTGGGAAGTCGACCACGTTTCGCACCCTGTTCGGCCTGCTTCCGGCCCGAGAGGGGCAGGTCACCTTCGACGGCGAGGAGATCACCAACTGCCCACCCGCGGCGATGCTGAAGCGAGGGATCACGTTCGTCCCTCAGGGACGACACGTGTTTCCGCTGATGACCGTCCGCGAGAATCTCGAGCTCGGGGCGTACATCCGCCGGGATCGCCGGGAGCTTGCCAAGGACATCGAGTGGGTCTACGCGTTGTTTCCATTGTTGAAGGAACGAGCGAAACAGAAGGGCGGAAGCCTGAGCGGCGGGGAGATGCAGTGTCTCGAGATGGGGCGCGCGATGCTCCTCAACCCACGGCTGATGTTCCTCGACGAGCCGTCGTTGGGGCTCGCCCCGCTGATGGCGAATCAGGTGTTCGACAAGATCGAGGAGATCCGCGCCGCCGGGAGCACGATGCTGATCGTCGAACAGAACGCCGATCGAAGCCTGCGAATGTCCGACTACGCTTACGTTTTCGAGACGGGGCAGAACAAGCGCGAAGGATCGGCGGAGGAGATCCGCAGTAACGAGGAGGTGAAGCGCCTCTACCTGGGCGGGTAGAGGGGGCTCGATGCGTTTCCATCGGCTGGATCAACCGGGTTTCATCGGATCGTTGCGTACGCGTAACCGCATTGTGATGCCGGCGATGGCCACCAACTTCGCGTCGGCCCACGGCGAGCCGACACCCACGATGATCGGGTACTACGAAGCGCGAGCCCGAGGCGGCGCCGGTCTGATCGTCGTAGAGAACGCGTCGATCGATGAACCGACGGGCGGCAACGGCACGGTGCAGCTTCGGATTGACCACGATCGATACGTGCCGGGGCTATACGCCTTGACTCGCGCGATCCGAGAGGGCGGCGCGGCGGCCGCGATTCAGATCAACCACGCTGGAGTCGTCGCTCGGCCTGAGCGGACCGGAGCCCCCGCGGTGGGGCCCTCCGACGCCGGATGGACCGCCGACGCGCCCCGACCGACCCCGCTAGAGATCGACGAGATCGAACGACTCGTTGCACGCTACGCGGAGGCGGCCGTCCGGGCGAAGCGCGCCGGATTCGACGCCGTCGAGATCCACGGCGCCCACGGGTATCTGATCGCCCAGTTCCTCTCGCCGATCACGAACCGGCGGGCCGACGCGTACGGCGGGTCGCAGGAGGGACGGTGGCGGTTCGCGCTTGAGGTCGTTCGTCACGTTCGACGTGCCGTCGGGACGGGCTTTCCACTGGTCTTCCGAATCAGTGCCGACGAATTCATGCCCGGCGGTCGGACCCTCGACGAATCGGTGGCCCTCGGTCGGGTGTTGGCAGAGGCCGGGGTCGACGCGCTCAGCATCACCTCGGGGACAGCAGCGAATCCGGAGAAGCAGCTCGAGCCGATGTCGTACCCGGAGGGTTGGCGCGCCTACCTCGCGGCGGCGGTGAAGGGGGGCGTGGACATCCCGGTGATCGCGGTCGGCGTCTTCCGGAATCCCGACACGGTGGAGCGAGCCCTCGCCGAGGAGAAGGCGGACTTCATCGCGATCGGTCGAGGGCTGATCGCCGATCCCGAGTGGCCGAACAAGGCCGCGGAAGGGCTGGAGCGGCGGATCCGGCGGTGCATCTCGTGCAACCGCTGCGTTCGGTGTCGCGTCTTCGACGACCAGCCGATCCGCTGCTCAGTGAACCCGAAGGTCGGACGCGAGGATGCGCCGACCGTCGTGGCGCGCGGGCGACCGACAATCGTCGTCGTCGGAGCCGGCCCCGGCGGACTGGCGGCGGCGGATACCGCAGCGCGTGCGGGGGGGCGGGTCATCTTGCTGGAACGAGAGAACGTCGTCGGAGGGACGCTTCGAATCGCGGAGCGGCCGCCACACAAGGAGAAGATTGGCTGGCTGATCGACGACCTCACCTCGTCACTGCCCGAGGCTGTCGAGGTCCGCACCGGAATCGAGGCGACCGAGAACGTGGTCCGCGACCTTCGCCCGGACGGGGTCATCATCGGCATCGGCGGGACGCCCAGATTGCTGGAGGTACCCGGCGCCGACCGGCCGCACGTTGTGTCCGCGCGCCGACTGCTCGCGAGCGATGAGGGGTTCGACGACGGCCGCGCGGTCGTTGTGATCGGCGGCGGCATGGTCGGCTGCGAGTCGGCCGAGTTCTGTGCGGTGCGGGGCGCGCCGGTGACGCTACTGGAGGTGTTGGATGCGGTCGGCGAGGACTGTGAACCGATCACCCGGGCCGCACTGATCGAACGACTCGACGTGCTCGGCGTGTCGATTCATACCGGAATCCGGGTTGCGGAGATCGGTTCCGATGCGGTCGTGTTCGACGAGGGAGGGCATCGTCGAGAAGCGAAGGCCGCCCGCGTCGTCGTGGCGATCGGCAATCGGCCGAATCTCGATTTGGCGGAGGCGTTGAGTGAGGAGCCGTTTCCGGTGGTCGTCGTCGGCGACGCGCGAGATCCGCGAGGCATCCAGGAGGCGGTCTCCGAGGGATGGCGTGCCGCGCGGGAAGTCGTCGCTTGTGCACCAGGGTTGGGAGGGGAGAGAACGGTGGAGGAGGCGGGATGCAGCGAATCGTGAGAGTCAACGCGCGTACGGGGGCGATCGAGAGTGCAGCGGTGCCGGAGGCTGCGTCGACGTGGGGCGGGCGACAGCTGATCGCGCACACGCTCCTTCGGGAGATGAATCCGGGATGTGCGCCGCTCGGTCGGGGGAACAAACTGGTCTTCGCGCCGGGGTGGCTTGGCGGTACCGCAGTGCCGATGAGCGGACGGCTGTCGGTCGGGGCGAAGAGTCCGTTGACCGGAGGGATCAAAGAAGCGAACGTCGGGGGGGAGGCGGCCCAGACGCTCGCACGGGCGGGGGTCAGCGCGCTGGTGATCGACGATGCGCCCGACGAAGCGGCGGCTAGAATCCTCCGGGTCGACTCTCGAGGGGCGGCCTGGATCGATGACCTCGACCTGACGCGTTGCTCGGTCCGCGACTCGTTGGGGGCGCTGCGGGATCGATTCGGCGACCACTGCGGGCTCCTGGTGATCGGACCGGCCGGTGAACTGAAGATGGCCGGCGCCGGGGTGGCGACGGCGGACGCGACTGGAATGCAGATCCGATACGCAGCTCGCGGCGGTCTCGGCGCCGTCATGGGGTCGAAGGGGATCAAGGCGATCGTGATCGACGACGACGGAGCTCCGCCCCGAGCCGGCAACGATTCCGATCGGCTCAAGGACGCGACCCGTCGGTTCACCCAGAGCACCCTGTCCAGCCCCAAGATCGAGGGGCGACGGAAGTTCGGCACAGCGGGGATCGTCGCGACGTCGAACGAGCTCGGTCTCCTTCCGACCCTCAACTTCCGTCGCGGCTCGTTCGACGGGATCGCCGGGATCACCGGGCAATGTCTGGCGGACACGATTGCGGTGCGCGGCGGTGCGGGACGATCGGGGACCCCTTGCATGACCGGATGTGTGATCCAGTGCTCGAACGTCTTCCCGGATGCCTCGGGGAAGCCCGTCGTCGCGACCCTTCAGTACGAGAACATCGCCTTGCTCGGGTCGAACTGCGGGATCGACACGTTGGACGAGATTGCCAGGCTTAACGCCCTGTGCAACGACATCGGGCTCGATGCGATCGAGGCCGGCTGCGCGCTCGGCGTCGCAATGGAGGCGGGACTGATCCCGTTCGGCGATGCCGAAGCGGCGGCCGACCTGTTGCGCCAGGTCGAGCAAGCGACGCCGCTCGGCCGGATCCTCGGGCAGGGGGCCGCGTTCACCGGCCAGGCGTTGGGCGTTCGCCGCGTCCCGACGGTCAAGGGGCAAGGGATCCCCGGCTACGATCCGCGCGCGCTGAAGGGGAACGGGGTGACCTACTCGACGTCGCCGATGGGGGCCGATCACACCGCCGGCAATGCCTTTGGCACCGCGAAGACGCTCGACCCGCTGTCGGCGAGCGGACAGCTCGAGAACTCGAGGGCGCTTCAGATCCGCGCCATGCTTCTCGACATCTCCGGGATGTGCTTGTTCGCGCGCGGTCCGTTCGCTGAGGACGCGACGTTGCTCGCCGAGCTGGCGAGTGGTTGCTTCGGAACCGAGGTCGGGTTCGGCGATCTCGTCGATCAGGCGGTGGCGACGCTCGAGGCCGAACGGGCCTTCAACGAGGCCGCGGGCGTTCCGGATCGACTGGCCGACGTTCCAGAGTTCATGCGCAGCGAGCCGCTCCCTCCGCACAACACGACCTACGATATCACGCCGGAAAAGATGCAGACCATCTGGGAGATCGAACCGAACAGGACCGAATTCTAGCCGTCGGAGCCTCGACGTCGTGAAGCGTCGAGGGGGAAAGGAGATCAGATGAACTACGTCGTCGACGCAGCCGACGTCGAAGGGGTCAAGAAGGTGCCCAACCGCGTGTCCAAGCTCTTGCTCTCGGAGATGAGCGTGGGGATCCGCGGGTTCTCGATGGGCCAAAACGTGACGGAAGTCGGGAGCCGGATTCCCGAACACGCGCACGACGAATCGGAAGAAGCCATGTACATCGTCAGCGGTCAGGGTCGCCTGATCACCGAGGAGGGGGGTCAAGACCTCGTCGCGGGAATGGCGATCTACATGCCTCCCGGGGTCAAGCACTCGATCGTGAACACGGGCGACGAAGATCTGAAGCTGGTTTGGGTCTACTGCCCGCCGCTGCCCAATCATCGCAAATCAAGTCAACAATCGTCGTAAGGAGGATCGAACCATGTTCGATGAAACGAGAAAGAGCCTGGAGAAGATGGGTCTACCCAAGGGAGATCTGTTCGAGATGACCACGTCGGGGAAGACCTTCCCCGACGGCGCCCACTTCCGGATCGAGGTGCCGACGGTCAACTCGTTCGACGCCTTCCACGCGTTGATCGAGCGGGCGACCGAATTGGGCGTCACCATCAATCGGATCGACGAAACCTACGGGATCTTTCGCCACACGCTCGGCGAACTGCGTGACTACTGTGCTCTGGCCAAGGAACGAGGGGTGGCGGTCAACTTCTCGGTCGGTCCGCGGGCGCCGTACGACACCGGCGCGACAGTTCATACGCCGCAAGGCGTGCGGATCGCGTACCGGCTTCGCGGGATGGAACAGGTCGTCCGGGCCGTGGAAGACGTCAAGCGCGCTGTCTCCGTCGGATGCCGCGGCATCCTCGTCTACGACGAAGGCCTGCTCTGGGTCTTGGTCGAGATGGTGAAGGCGGGCGACCTTCCTTCGGATCTGCAGTTCAAGGTTTCGGCGCACTGTGGTCACGCCAACCCGGCCTCGTTCAAGGTGCTCGAACGGATGGGCGCGCACACGATCAATCCCGTTCGGGACCTGCAGCTGCCGATGCTCGGTGCGTTGCGCCGCGCCGTCGAGGTCCCGCTCGATCTGCACACGGACAACCCGCCGGCCTCCGGCGGCTTCATCCGAAGCTACGAGGCGCCGGAGATCGTCCGCGTGGCTTCGCCCGTCTACCTCAAGACGGGCAACTCGGCCGTCTCGGGGCACGGGATTCGGACGACGGTCGCCGAGGGTCGGGCGATGGCCGAACAGGCGAGCATCGTCGTCGAGATGGTCAACAAGTACCTGCCGGACGCGGTGCAGAGCGGCCCCGGGCCCGACGATGCTGCGACCCCCGTGTAGGCATGATGCGCGTCGCGCAGCTCGTGGCTCCGCAAGAGATCGCATTGGCCGACCGGGCGATTCCCGAACCCGGGCGCGACGAAGTACGGATCGCGGTCCGGGTCGTCGGCGTCTGCGGGACGGACATGGAGTTCTACTCCGGTCGACGGAGCCACGGGTACCCCTTCGTCCTCGGGCATGAATGCTCGGGGACGATCGATGCGGTCGGCCCCGGTGGGACCGACGTGGCGATCGGCACGCGCGTGACGGTCCGCCCGAACTTCGGGTGCGGGGTCTGCGACCGGTGCAGGGAGGGGCGCGACAATATCTGTTCAAGCAGCCGGGGGCTGGGGGTGACGACGGACGGCTGCCTGGGGGAATACATCCTGGCCCCCGCGCGGTATCTCTTCCCGTTGCCCGACCGGCTCGACTTCGAGGCGGGGGCGCTGATCGAGCCGCTAGCGGTCGCCGGACGGGCGGTTCGTCGAGGTGGAGTGGAGGTGAGGAGTCGTGTTCTCGTCTTGGGCACGGGCACGATCGGCCTTCTCGCCGTTCGCTGTGCGGTTCTGGAAGGGGCCGACGTCACCGCTTTCGACCCGATTGAGGATCGATTGGAGATCGCGCGAACGTGGGGCTGCGCGACTGTGACCTCCGATGAGGCGCGCCTCGCGGACCTCACCGGAGACGGCTTCGACGTCGTCATCGAGACCGCCGGGATCAGTACAGTGGTTCCGACGGCGATCGAACACGCGCGGCCGGGCGGACGGATCGTCCTCACCGGGATCCCGATGGATCCGGCCCCGGTCGCGACGCGGTTCGTCGTCTGGCGGGAGCTCGAGCTCCGCGGTTCGTTCATCTACGACGCGGAGGATTTTGCGATCGCCGCATCGAGGATCGAGAATGAGGACGTCGATGCGATGTCGCTCGTGACCCATCGATTCCCGTTCGAACGTACAGCGGAAGCCTTCGAAACGATCGCCCGACGGTGCGGCCTCAAGGCATTGATTCACATCACAAGGAAGGAGGAGTGATGGCTCAGTGGAACCTTCCACCGAACGGTGGACACATGGACCGAGCCTCCGCCGTCTACCTCCAGAACATGACCGGGCGTCAGGTCAGAGAACGTCTGGAGAAGGATGACATCATCATCATCCCGGTGGGAAGCACGGAGTCCCACGGGGACGGAGCCCCGTACGGAGAGGACACGTTCCTCGTGACGCGGATGGCCGAGCAGGTCGCAGAACGGACGGGCTGCACCGTCGCCCAACCGATCTGGTACGGATCGCATCCGTGGGGGCACCTCGGCATGCCCGGAACGGTGGTGATTCCCGAGGACACGTTTGCTGCGGTCGTTCGGGCGGTCATTGCCGGCCTGTGGAACGCCGGATTTCGCAAGCAGATCCTGCTCAACGGTCACGGGCAAGAGTACGTGATCCCCAACGCGATCCACCAGTTCATGAAGACCTACCAGGTGCCGGCCGTCTTGGCGTTCGTCAATTGGCCGACCGTGATCCCGGAAATGCTGATGGACAAGGCGCACGGGGGTCCGTTCGACACCCCGTTCAAACACGCGGACGAGGCGGAGACGTCGTACTCGATGGCGCTCTTCCCCGAGCTGATCCACCTGGAGGACGCGGTGGACACCGTCCCTTCGGGCTTCCTCAAGGACGGCAAGGGCCTGCGTCACGTCGACGGCGGCGGCGACATCTACCAGCGGCCGATCCCCGGACACGCTCAGGCCGGGCTCGGCGGGCTCGAGGTCTGCTGCACGCCGGAGGGCGTCGTGGGATCGCCCACGTTGGCGTCGCCGGACAAGGCGTACGACGGCGTGCGTACCGTGCTGGACTATCTGGTCGAGTTGCACGACGACATCCTCGAAGCGTTCCCGCCGGGCGTGCTCCCGCCGGTGGAGAAGATGACCCAACGGACGCCCGAGGAGATCGACGCCGTCGTGCGCGGTCCCAAGAACGGCGGTCGGCATCTGTACACGATCGCCTATCCTCCGTAGGAAGCGCGAGAAGAGAGGAGTCTGACCTGATGAAGGCGTTGGTGTTCGACGGCCCCGGGGACGTCCGATTGAAGAACCATCCGAAGCCGGAGATCTCAGACGACGAGGTCCTGATCCGGACGCAGTTCGCGGCGGTTTGCGGAACGGACGCACACATGTGTGCCGGCGGGTTCCCCGCGAAGCGTGGAATCGTGATGGGGCACGAAGCCTCCGGGGTGATCGAAGCGGCCGGGGATCGGGTGACTCACGTTCGGCCCGGCCAGTCGGTGGTCACGTCTCCGATCGTGGTCTGCGGGGACTGCCTCGCCTGCCGCTCCGGACGGTACAACGTTTGTGAGCACCGGAAGCATTTGGGCATCGAGGCTGACGGTGTCTTCGCCGAGTACTACAAACTGCCGGGATATTCGGTCTTCCCGGCGCCCCCCGGACTGACGCCGGAGGAGGGGGCGCTCGTCGAGCCGGCGGCGGTCGGGTATCACGCTGTCTGTCGGGCGGCGCCGACGCCGTCGGACACAGTGGTCATCCTGGGGTGCGGGCCGATCGGTCTGTTCATCCTCGAAAGCGTGGTCGCGTTCGGGTCCCAGAAGATCATCGTCTCGGGACACCGACAGCGAAGGCTCGACCTCGCGAAGCGGCTGGGTGCTCATCGGGTGGTCCGGCCGCCGGAGGAGGACCTCGAGGCGGCGGTCATGGAGGAGACCGACGGGAGCGGTGCGGACCTCGTGATCGAGGCCGTCGGCCATCCGGACACGATCGCACAGTCGGTCCGCCTGGTCCGGTCGGCGGGCAAGATCATGATCGTCGGCATCCCGTCCGGCCCGGTCCCGTTTGATTTCGTTCACTTGGTCCGTCGCGAGGTCGACCTGTTGACGTCGGACGCCTCGCTGTACGCGGTCGAGCGGATCCACGAGCTGGTCGCAGAGAAAGTGATCGACGTGCGCCCGCTGATCACCCACACCTTCGAATTCGATCGGGTGATCGAGGCGATCGAGACCTCCAAGGCGCAAGATGCGATCAAGGTCCTCGTATCGTTTGAGTGAGGTGATATGATGGAGCGCAAGGTCGTTCACGTACCGGTCGAAATGCTGCGGCGCTTCGCCGAGGACGCGTTCGTCGCGCTCGGTGTGCCGACGGAGGACGCTCAAATCTGTGCCGATGTCCTGTTGGCCTCCGACCTGCGGGGGATCGAATCGCACGGGATCGGCCGGCTGAAGCTCTACACCGACCGGATCCGGAAGGGGCAACTCCACCCTGAGACCGATTTCGACGTGGTGCGAGAGAGCGCGGCAACGGCCGTGATCGACGGGCACCACGGGATGGGGCACGTGATCGGCTATCGGGCGATGAAGATGGCGATCGAGAAGGCGCGGTCGGTCGGTCTGGGCGCAGTGGCGGTTCGCGAGTCATCTCACTTCGGGATCGCGGGGTATTACGCATTGATGGCGGTTCGCGAAGGCCTGATTGGGATTGCGGTGACCAACGCCAGGCCGTCGGTCCTCCCGACGTTCGGCGCCGAACCGATGTTCGGAACCAATCCGATCGCGTTCGGAGCGCCGACCGACGAGGATTGCCCGTTCCTGTACGACGGAGCGACGTCTGTCGTTCCCCGCGGGAAGCTCGAGGTGCTGTCGCGGGCCGAGAAGCCAACCCCCGAGGGGTGGGTCGGCGATCGCCACGGGCGCTCGGCCACCGACACGGACGCGATCCTCGGCGGTTTGAACCGAGGGCTGTTCGGGCTGTTTCCGCTGGGCGGACCGGGGGAAGAGGGTGGAGGCCACAAAGGCTACGGGCTGGCGACGATGGTCGAGGTCCTCTGTGCCTCGCTGCAGGGGGGGAGCTTCCTCAAGGATCTCGCCTCGACACGCCCCGACGGATCGATTCGGAAACAGAACCTCGGCCATTTCTTCCTCGCCCTGGACATCGCGGCGTTCGGGCCGGTCGACGACTTCCGCCAGATCACCGGAGACATCGTGCGAACCCTGCGGTCGTCGCGGCGCGGCGACGGCGCCAATCGGATCTACACTGCCGGCGAGAAGGAATGGGAGAATGAACGGCGAATCCGGGAAGCGGGCGTGCTGATCAATTCGAACCTTGCTGCGGACCTGCGCAGCGTTCGCGACGAACTCGGGTTGGAGGGGCATGACCTTCCCTTCTAGCGGTTCGAAGGAAGGTGGTTGCGGTGGATGAACAAGCTCTGAAGACGGGGCTTGTGGAGGCGATTTGCGCGGCGGCGACGGAGTTGCCGGAGGATGTCGTGCGCGCGTTGGAAGCGGCGCGGGATCGCGAACGTGACATCGGAAAGGTGCAGCTGGAGGCGATCCTGGAGAACGTTGCCGGTGCGCGGGCCGAGTCGGTCCCGATGTGCCAGGACACCGGGATCCAGACGTTTGTGATCCGGGTTGGCGGGGAGTTCCCGCTTCTGGGGAGGCTCCGCGATCTGATCGAGGACGCCGTCCGAGAGGCGACCCGAGCCGCCCCCCTGCGTCCGAACACGGTCGACTCGCTTCGAGGGGGAAACCCCGGGGACAACACCGGACGGTTCGTCCCCTACCTCCTATGGGAGATCGAGTCGGGTGCTGCGTGCACGATTCATCTGCTGCCGAAGGGGGGCGGAAGCGAGAACTGCTGCGCCCTCCGGATGCTCCCGCCGGGGGCGGGGATCCGGGGGATCAAGCGGTTCGTCGTCGATCACGTGGTGTCCTGCGGAGGCAAGCCGTGCCCGCCGGGGGTGATCGGAATCGGCATCGGAGGAGGGGCCGACCTAGCGATGAAGCTGGGCAAGCTGTCGCTTCTCCGACCGGTCGGCAAACGGCACGACGACGTGACGATCGCCGCTCTCGAGGACGAGCTTTTGGAGCGGATCAACGAGAGCGGGGTGGGGCCGATGGGGCTCGGCGGTCACACCACCGCGCTGGATGTTCACGTCGAGGTCGCCCATCGGCATCCGGCGTCGCTTCCGGTCGGCCTCGTCTACCAGTGCTGGGCCGACCGTCACAAGACGGTGACGATCGACGAGACCGGACGCGTGGAGGTGACGTAGATGGAACGAGTGCTCGAGACGCCGATCGCGGAGGCCGACGTTCGGTCCTTGCAGGTCGGGGATACCGTCTACGTGACCGGACGGCTGTTCACCGCGCGGGACGACGCCCACCACGTCATGCTGGAGACCGCGGCGCAGGGAGAGACGATGCCGTTTCAGCCCGGGGAGATGGCCCTGTTCCACTGCGGTCCCGTGGTCGCCGAGGAGAACGGGACGTGGCAGGTCGTCTCCGCCGGACCGACGACCAGCGCCCGGATGGAGATGTTCGAAGCCGATTTCCTCGATCGATTCGAGACGCGGCTGATCATCGGCAAGGGCGGCATGGGGAAACGAACGCTGGACGCGTTGCAGCGTGTGGGCGCGGTGTACACGCACTTCACCGGAGGGGCGGGGGCACTGGCCGCTCGGGCGGTGCGCTCCGTGCCCGCCGTCCATTGGCTGGAAGAGCTGGGGATTCCCGAAGCGGTCTGGCTGTTCGATGTCGAGCGATTCGGCCCGCTGACGGTCACCATGGATGCGCATGGGAAGAGCCTGTACGACGAGCTGGACCTCGTGATCCAGAAGAACCTTGAGGCCATTCATGCTCAGATCGAGAAGGGGGAATAGGTTGTCGAAGGACAGATTCGATGTTGAGGCAATGATACAACGGGCGAAGCTCCCGGGAATCAAGGCACCGTCGTGGCACGCCCACTACCGCGGCAAGATCGAGACGACGTTGAAGTGCTCGGTCTCTGAACTCGACGATTTCGGCATCTGGTACACGCCGGGGGTTGCCGCACCCTGCCGCGAGATCCACGAAGATCCGATGAAGGTGTTCGACTACACCAACAAGGCCAACACCGTGGCCGTCGTCTCCGATGGGTCTCGGGTGCTCGGCTTGGGCAACATCGGGCCGCTGGCCGGTCTTCCGGTGATGGAGGGGAAGTCGCTCCTGTTCAAATACCTCGGCGGAGTCGGCGCGTTCCCGATCATGCTCGATACCCAGGACCCCGACGAGATCATCCAAGCTGTGAAGTGGATCGCGCCGGGGTTCGGCGGGATCAACCTCGAGGATTTTTCGAACCCCAAGTGCTTCTACATCCTCGACCGCCTGCGCGAGGAACTGGATATCCCGGTCTGGCACGATGACCAACAGGGAACGGCGTCGATCACCCTCGCCGGTGTGATCAACGCGGTCAAGCTCGTCGGCAAGCGAATGGGCGAGATCACCTACGCGGTGATCGGCTCCGGTGCGGCAAACCTGGCCTTCGTGCGTGTTCTGATCGGCACTGGTGTTCCGGCAGGCAACATCATCCTCGTCGACTCCAAGGGGATTCTCCATTCGGGGCGGGATGACCTTGAAATGGACCAGGAGGAGAACCCCTACAAGTGGAAGTACGCCGTGGAAACGAACGCGGAGAACCGAGCCGGCGGGATGGCTGAGGCGATCGCCGGGTCGGACGTGTTGATCGCCGCGTCGAAGCCCGGCCCGGACACGATTCAGAAGACTTGGCTCTCGGCGATGAATCGGGATGCCATCGCGTTCATCATGGCCAATCCGATTCCCGAGATCTGGCCGTGGGAAGCGAAGGAAGCGGGGGTACGCATCGTCGGCACCGGCCGCTCAGACTTTCCCAACCAGATCAACAACTCGATCGGGTTCCCCGGAATCTTTCGCGGCACACTGGACGTGTTCGCCAAGACCATCACCGACGAGATGGCGATTGCCGCGGCAAATGCCATTGCCCTGACCGCCGAGGGAAAAGGTCTGCGGGACGACTACATCGTTCCGACCATGCTGGAGACCGACGTGTTCATCAACGAGGCGGTGGCGGTGGGCTTGAAGGCGGTCGAGCAGGGGATCGCGCGTCGACCGCTCTCCGAGAGCGAGCTTCGCGAGCAGGCCGAGGAGAAGATTCGACACGCGCAGGCGGAGACCGCCACCCTGATGCGCGCCGGCCACATCGGCCCGCCGCCGGAGGGTGCGAACGCCCCGCAGTCGCAGTAGGGATCTGTCAGGGCGATGCGGTCCCGGCGTCCGGGCGCCGGTCTTCTTGACCTTCCGATTCGACGGCGAGGATCGCCTCGTGCAGCGTCTCCGGCGTGACCGGGAACGGGACCGCGCGCTCCCGGTCGATCAGTCGGTAGGCCGTCTCGGCCAACCGGCGTCCGGTCGATCCCGAGAGATCGTCCACGCCGAGATCGGAGAAGCGGATCGGTGCCCCGAGCTCCTCGACGTAGGCGCGCATCTCGGAAAGATCGATCTCCGTCTCGCGATCGAGGACAGACTGAACGAGGAGACCGAGGCCGACGGCCTCGCCGTGGAGGATCTCGGTGGCGTCGACGGCCTCGGCCAATGCATAGCCGATCGCATGGCTGAACGAACGGCCGAAGAACCGCGCCCCGGTCTCCCCGGCCAACCCGGCGCCAACGATGCACGCGTCGATCGTACGGACCAACCGGTCGGTCAGACGTCCCTGTCGTTGATCGAGGACCGCATGGCCCGCGTGTGGTCGCAGTGTCCCCTCCCAGTAGCGGCGGCAGATCGACACGGAGAGCTCTGCGGTCAGTGATGGGACGCGCATCCGGGCCGCGAGGAGAGTGTCCCACGCTCTCGCCAACGCGTCGAGGCAGCCGGAGGCGAGGAGCCGGGTCGGCCCTCCGATCATCAATTCCGGATCGACCACGCAGACGGCGACGGGACGCGGGAGACGCCGGCTCTCCACGTAGGTGCCGGTCTCAGTGTGGAGGATCGAGAGGGGTGTATACGCAGCGCAGGTCGCCGCCGATGTCGGCAGCGTCACGCAGGGGACGCCGCGCCGGGCGGCGGCGGCCTTGGCGGTGTCGATCGCCTTTCCGCCCCCGACGCCGATCACGAGGTTGACCCGGTCGGCGGCCCGCGTGGTCCGCTCGATTGCACGTTGGGTGCATTCCCCCCGGAAGGGCTCGACGCGAACAGCTCTCAGCCGATCGTCGAATGCGTCGAGGGCCGGTTGCGCTGCGGCCAACCCTCGTTCATCGCCCACGACGAACGCTCGGTTCCCGATCGCCTCGATCGACGGGAGGGCCGCACGCCAGGCGCCGAGTCCGGTCACCGTGCAGATTGGAGAGAGCAGGTAGGCGCTCATGGAGCGATCGCCTCCTTGGGCGACGCGGTGTCTGACCCGCGGTCGGGGCGGCGCGGCACCGGGCGCGTGACGAGCGCCTCGATGCCCGTCCCGGCGAGGTCTTGGTCGACGACCTGACCGATCTCCACCGGTGCCTCGAGGACGATTGGCCGAAGGGCTTCGCGGGCCGCCGTCAACGCGTCTCGTGGAATCGGCGCCGCTGTCTTCACGCTCGCCAGCCGCTGGGTGCCCCCCCGAACGCGGACCGAGGTCGTGAGCGTGCGCTCCGGATGGGTGAGCTCTTCGAGGGCGTATCGGATGCCCTTGGGGCAGAGATTCCCGGAAGCCTCGATGCTCTCCTCGGTCGGCTCGCTGTCCCAACGCACATCCAGTTCGCACCCGTTCGGGCAAAGGATGCACGTGATCATCCGTTGGTTCACGAGCAGATCACCTCCACCGGGCGTTCGAGACCCTCGGTCCGAACGCGAAGCTGGATCATCGTCGCCGGATGGACCTTGCGTAAGGTGACCGAACCGATCGTGGCGCCCCCGGAGGTCGCTTCGATCCTGGTCGGTCCTCGGGGTTCGGTCACGCGCAAGGACAGGAGCGCGCGGCCGTCGGCGGGGGCGATCCTCTGCGGCACCACGTACCGCACGGCGTCTCCGGCGTGGACCGGGACCGAATCTTCGATCGATTCGACGGACGACGCGCCGTGGACGTAGGCGGCCGCCGCCACGCCGGCTCGCTCGCCCTCTTCGGCGGCCCAGTCGGCCAGGTCGTGGATGTGTAGGACGTTGCCGCAGGAGAAGATTCCGGGCACGTTCGTCATGTAGGTCGAGCCGACCTCGGCGCCCGACGTCCGGCCGTCGAGGACGACGCCGGCCCGCCGGGAGAGCTCGTTCTCGGGGATCAATCCGACGGACAGAAGCAAGGTATCGCAGTCGAGGTCGAACGCGCTGCCGGCCACCGGCGCCCCGGCGTGGTCGAACTGTGAGACCGTAACGCGCTCGACGCGGTCCTTTCCGTGGATGCGCGTGACCGAGTGCGACAGGTAGAGCGGGATCTCGTAGTCGCGGAGGCACTGATTGATGTTGCGAGGGAGTCCCGACGGGTACGGGAGTTTCTCGATCACGGCGATCACCTCGGCGCCTTCCCATGTCAACCGCCGCGCCATGATCAGCCCGATGTCGCCGGAGCCGAGGATCGCGATGCGTCGGCCGACCCGCACGTTGGCGAGGTTGGTCAGCCACTGCGCCGTCCCCGCTGTGTACACGCCGGCCGGGCGGGATCCCGGAATCCGGATCATTCCCCGGGTGCGCTCGCGACACCCCATTGCCAGGACCGTGGCTTCCGCCCGTAACTGGGCGCGGTGTCCCGTGCGCGACCAGATAAGCTCGCCGTCGGGTGAGAGGTCCGTGACCATCGCGTCCGGCTCGAGGCGGACGCCGGCCTTGAGCGCCCGCCGAACGTAGCGATCGGCGAACTCCGGGCCGGTCAAGACCTCCCCGAACGTGTGCAGACCGAAGCCGTCGTGGATGCATTGATTGAGGATGCCGCCCAGCTGGGGATTTCGATCGAGCAGCAGGACGCGGGCGCCCCGCTCGGCGGCGGACGCCGCCGCGGCGAGCCCGGCCGGTCCGCCCCCGATCACCGCGATGTCGGTCCGTTCACTTCGTTTGGTCATGGGGCTCCTCGATCACCCGGCCGGCGAACGCCGGCGACATCGGCCCGCGTAGCACGAAGTCGTCCGGTGCCCACCCATGATCCTCCTGAAGGATGTCCACCATCCTCGGTAGACAATACCCACCACTGCAGCGGCCCATCGTCGCGCGGCATCGGAACTTGATTCCGGCCAGTGTCTTCACGCCGAGGGGATTCTCCAGCGCGTGGAGGAACTCGGCCTTGGTGACCCCCTCACAACGGCAGACGATGTCCCCGTGGTTCGGATCCTCGGCGACGAGCCGCGCCTTCTCCGGTTCGCTCAACTCGTCGAAGCGCGTCGGCCACGGACGCCGGACGCGCTCGGTCTCCGGTTTGAGACCGAGCGGCTCCGCCGCCGCAAGGATCTCGTCGATCACGCGCTCGGCGATCGCCGGCGCGGCGGTCAGGCCCGGTGACTCGATCCCGATGAGGTGGATCAGATGATCGTGGCCGGGCGTCCGACGGATCAGGAAGTCGGCGTATCCGCCGACCTCGGGGGGCGTCCGCTTGGCCCGGACCCCGGCGTAGCCCCCGATGATCAGATGGGTGGGCAGATCGGGCCAGAGGGTCATGCTATCGCGAAGGAGACGATCGGCCGTCGTCCCCGAGCACCACGTAGCTTCGGGCTCATCCACGTAAGCGTCGGACGGACCGAGCAAGATGTTCCCCTCGGTCGTCGGCGTGATGTGGACGCCGAGACCGGCACCGCCGACCGGCGGGGCCGGATAGATGGACATGCAAACCGATTCGCCCACCTGCTTGTCGAGGACCAGGTACTCTCCGAGACACGGGTAGAGGTCGGGGGCGTCGGGGTCGATCGTCTGTGCCAAACGCCCCGCGTGAATCCCGGCGGCGTTGACGATCCACCGGCCGCGGATCGGCCGGCGATCGGTGTCCACGACATAGCCGGCGTCGAGCGGGCGAATCCCGGTCGCTTCGCATCCGAGGTGAAACGCGACCCCGTTGAGTGCCGCTTCCTCGGCCAGTGCGAGGGTCAGAGCGTACGGGGAGACGATCCCGCTCGACGGGACGTGAAGGGCCGCCACCGCCTCAACGCCGGGTTGGAGTTCGGCCGCTCGTTCGCCTGACACGATGACCAGATCGGGTACGCCGTTCGCTTCGCCCAGCACCTGGAGTCGTTCGAGGCCGGGGATCCCGTCTTCGTTCGAGGCGACCACGAGCTTGCCGCAGACCTGATACGGCACGTTGAGCTCGTCGCACCAGCGCATCAGGAGATCGCGCCCCTCCATGCAGAACCGTCCGCGCAGGGTGTCGGGCGCGTAGTTGATCCCCGCGTGGATCACCCCGGAGTTGCGCGAGCTGGCCGCCATGCCCACGTCCGATTCCTTCTCGATCACCGCGACCGAGCAGCGGCGCCGGCTGAGCGCCCAGGCCAACGCCGTTCCGATCACCCCCGCTCCGACGATGACGATGTCGACCGGGGTGGGCTTGTTTCTTCCATCCATCTTGCGGTACTGCATGTTCATCCGCCGATCGAAACCAGCATCACACCTCCAAAGACCAGAAGTACGCCGAGCACGGCCCGGCGCGAAGGCCGCTCGCGGAGAAAGAGGACCGAGAACGCGAACGTGAACAGCAGCGTCGAGCCTCGCACGGGGGCCAGGACGCTGGCGGCCTCCAGTCGGAGGCCTTGTAGCCAGAAGAACCAGCCGAGGAACGCGCCGGAGACCGCCGAAAGCGCGACCAGCCACAACCCCCGGGGGTCGAATCGACGGGGAATGCGTCCGCGCAGGACGGGGGTGAGCAGCGACATCCCGACAAGCGTGCAGCAGCCCAGCGACACGAGAAGGGTCTCCGAGGTGATCCCGTGTTGCAGCGCCAGCTTCGTCGGCACCGTCTCGGAGACGCCCCAGAAGACTCCCGCGAGGATCGCCAGCAGCGCGCCGACCAGCGAAGCCCGGAGCACGAACGCCTGACGACGAACCAGAAAGACCGCGCCCGCCGCGACGAGAACGCCTGCCACCACCGCCCGCCAGACGAGCGGTTCCCCGAGAAAGACGATCGCCGCGACGACCCCCCAGAGTGGGGCGATGCTCGCCAACGTGGCACTCTGATAAGCCGGAGCGGACTGGTTGGCGAGCATGTAGATCGTCCAGCCGATGATCACGTTGAGCAGGCTGGCGAGCGCGACGAACCCGATCGCCGTCCATCCGGGGAAGGCCAGACGATGGACCAGCAGACCGTAGGCGAACGCCGGAATCACCGCCATCGCCCACCGAACCAACAGAAACGTCAGCGGATCCATATACCGGACGATCGGCTTGGCGATCGTCATCGCCGCACCCCATGAGACGGCGGCAGCCAGGGCCCACAGGATCGCCATCGGTCACACCGGCCTTTCCGTTTGCGTGTCCGACGGTCTTCATCGGTTGATGAGCGCGAATTCACCGATGCGACCGAGCCTTCTAGCGCGTGTAGCCCAGCTCTTTGGAGATCGCGTCCGCTGTCTCAACCACCGCCCGCGCTTCTTCGCTGTGATTGTGACTCCGAATGTCCTCGCCGACCGGAAGCATCAGGCTGATCGCGGCGAGCGGTTGACCGTCGTGTCCGTAGATCGGTGCCGCCACGCAGTAGCTTCCCAGGTGGAACTCCTGTTGGTCCTCGGCGAAGCCGCGCTCTCGGATCCGATCGAGTTCCGCAAGCAGCCGATCTGGATCGACGATGGTGTGCGGGGTGTAACGCTTGAGATCGAGCGACGCGACCAGTTGCTCCCGGTCCGGCGACGGGGTAAACGCGAGCAACACCTTGCCCAGCGAGGTGCAGTGCAACGGCACCCGTCGCCCGACGACGTCGCCGAGCATGGCCGTCGGATGACCGACCCGTCGCTCGAGATACAGTACCTCCTGCCCGTAGATGGTGGCGAGATCGGCGGTCACCTGTCGCCGGCGTGCGAGGCTTCGCAGGTGCGGATGGGCGACCCGGCGGACGTCGAGCCGGGCGATGACCTGGCCGCTGCGTTCGAGCAGCTTTAGACCGAGGCGATACCGTTTCCTCTCGTCCCGCAACAGGTACCCGTGATCGGTCAGGGTGGAGAGCGTCGGGTAGAGCGTCGCCGGGGTCACATCGAACGCGGCGGCGATCTCCGACGCCGTGAGAGTCGTTGTGATCTCGTCGAACAGGTCGAGGATCCGCAGCCCGCGATCGACCGACTTGTTCAGGTAGGTCCGCGCCATGCTCGCCTCCCTTGTGGTTCGACTATATGAAAGCCAGCTCTATATTCCCAAATCCCGACCCGGAACGCAAGACTTCGGACACTGCTCTTCTGTGTATGGCACATCCGCTCGGATCTGTGCTAGAGGTCAGCCGAAAGGGCGACTTGCGGACGAGGGAGGAGATCAATCGGTAGATCGCGAGGGGGCACCTCTAGGGTGTCCAGTCCCGTAAGGGTGTTGACACATCAGGCCTCCTCGTGGCGTTGTTCACGGACGGCACCCCAGAAGATCTCGGAGGGGGTCCGTCCCTTGGTGCGGTAGCCCTGGTGAGGGCGCTCGAAGTTGTAGAAGCGCAGGAACGAGTCCAGCGAAGCCTGGAGTTGGAACCGCCTCCGGAAGTATCGACGCCTGAAAGCAATCCGCCAGTGCTCGTGAAGGATCGTCCCCTGTAACCTCTCGACAAATCCATTGGTCCAAGCATGCCGTGGCTTGGTTCGGGTGTGCTTCACTTTGAGATCTCGGCATGCCTCGTCGAAACTCGCCTTGAACTCGCTTCCGCCATCGGTTAGTACCCGACGCAGCTTCCACCCTGCCTCCTTGATTTCGACGGCAACAACATCCCGCAGGAACGTAGCTGCCTCACTCGCGTTGTTCGCCGAGACCACCTTCGCCATCGCGTACGAACTGGCGGCATCGCACGCCGTCAGTTGCCACAGCTTGCCAACGCCCTTGAGGTTGCCAATGTAGAAGGTGTCGATGCAAACCAGTTCTCCGGGTTTCTCTGCCTGCACATGGCGCGTCTTTCGCCGTGACAGGTTCTGTCGTGTTCGTTCTGTAAGCAGACCGGCGTTCTTGGCGCTGTGGACCTCGAGAACCAGCAACCGCTGGGCACGTGTTCCCAGTCCCAGTCGATGCAGCGCTCTCCAGACCGTCGTCGGTGAGACAACAAGTCCTTCCATGCGCAACTGGTCGCTCACCCGTTGCGGCCCCCATGTGGGCCATGCCAGGGCCATCGCGACGATGCGCCGCTCCTTGGTCGAGTCCAGCTGTACCGGTCGCCCAGGACGAGTCGCTGTTCTTCGTGGATGGAGTCCATCGATCCCGTAGCGGGTGAATCGTTTCTTCCACCGGTAGTACAGCGTTCGCGAGATCCCGGCTTCTCGGCATGCAGCACTGGCATTGCCGAGCTCTTCGGCCCGTTGTAGGACACGGAGACGGAAAGCGTGTACCTTGTCTTCGAGGGTCATCGGACAACCTCCCAGGCTTCTTCGCGGATTCCTGAGAGTATTGCCTCGGTGGCCCTCTTCTTTCCGCCTACCTCAAGCGGCCACCTGTAAACAGTACTGCGAAACTCTACACTCTAGGGTCGAGATGAAGGAGGCTTCAGCCCTCGTCACTCGGCCGCTTCCGCCACTGTCGGATCGGGGAATCGCTGACGCGATTCCCCGACGCTCCCCCGCGAGGAGCCGCAGCACTCTGCGACCAGAACGGGTTGAAGGAAGCCTGTCGAGGGCATGGAAGACGATCCAGACGCTTTCGGTGGCGATCCACCCGACGAGGTTCGCGACGGCGCCGATCGTGACGCCGACGGTCTGTCTTGTCCTGCACTCCGTCCCGACCATCGATCCGCACCTCCCGATCGGATCGCGTCTTCGTCTCCGCCGGTCAAAGGCCGGCGCGGGCTCGGCCTAGAATGAAGCGCCGGGCCGCGCGCGTGAGTCATGCGGCGTTCCTCGAAGCTCCGAACCGCCGTCTCCGCCCTCCTAGTCGTCGGCCTCCGAGAGCGCGCCGTCCAGTTCGCGGGAGAGGTCCTCGAGCTGGTCGAGCGCCGATTCGATCTCCTCGGCGGTCCGCTTCAGTCGATCGACGAGCGGGCGCACCTTCTCGATCAGATCCTTCTTCGAAACGTAGGCCATGTCGCTTCCTCCTCGTGGTGGCCGGGCCGGCGCTACCAGTCCTCGTCGCCGTAGGACGGCGTCGGCGGCGCCTTCTTCTGCTTCTCCTTGATCTCGGTGACCACGGCGCCCATGGTGAGCATCATCCCGGCGATCGACGCGGCATGCTGAAGCGCCGAGCGGGTGACCTTCGTCGGATCGATGATCCCGGCTTCGACCATGTCGCGGTACTCCTCGGCAACGACGTCGAACCCGGTTCCCGCCTTGGACGCCTTCACCCGCTCTACGACGATGGATCCCTCGAAGCCGGCGTTCCCGGCGAGTTGGCAGACGGGCGCCTCCAGCGCCTTGCGGAGGATCTCGACGCCGACGGCCTCGTCGCCACGCAGTTTGAGGGACTCCAGCGACGCCGCGGCGTTGACGAGGGCGCCGCCGCCGCCGGGGAGGATCCCTTCCTCGACCGCCGCCTTGGTCGCCTCGAGGGCATCCTCCATCCGGTGCTTCTTCTCGGTCATCTCGGTCTCGGTCGCCGCGCCGACCTTGATGACCGCCACGCCGCCGGCCAGCTTCGCCTTCCGTTCCTCCAGCTTCTCGCGGTCGTAGTCGGAGGTGGTCGTCTCGATCTGGGCCTCGATCTGCTCGATCCGCCCGTTGATCGCGGCCTTCGAGCCCTTCCCCGCGACGATCGTCGTGTTCTTGCTGTCGACCCGGACGGACTCGGCCTCGCCCAGCAGGTCGAGGGTGGTGTCCTTGACCTGCATCCCCGCGTCCTCGGCGACGACCGTCGCCCCAGTCAGCACGGCGATGTCCTCGAGCATCGCTTTGCGGCGATCGCCGAACCCCGGAGCCTTGACCGCGCAGAGTGAGAGCACACCGCGAAGCTTGTTCACGACGAGGGTAGCCAGCGCTTCACCCGTGACGTCCTTGGCGACGATCAGCAGCGGCCGGCCCGCTCTTCCGACGCGCTCAAGCACCGGCACGAGGTCCGTCGCGAGTTTCAGTTCCTGATCGGTCACAAAGACGTACGGTCTCTCGAGCAGCACCTCCATCTTCTTCGGGTCGGTGACGAAGTAGGGCGAGATGTACTCGCGATCGAACTGCATCCCTTCGACGACTTCGTAGGTCGTCTCGATCGTGTCGGAGTTCTCGACGGTGATGACCCCGTCCTTGCCGACCTCTTCCATCGCGTCGGCGATGGTCGTCCCGATCGACGCGTCGTTCGCGGAGATCGTCGCGATCTGCGCCATCTCCTCCTTCGTCTTCAGCTTTCGGGACCGCTTCTTGAGGGACTCGACGACCTTCGCGGTGCCCTTGTCGAGCCCTCGCTTTAGTTCGACAGGGTTTGCTCCTGCGGCGAGGTTCTTGAATCCCCGCTCGATCAGCGCGTGGGCGAGGATGGTCGCCGTGGTCGTCCCGTCCCCGGCGATGTCGTTGGTCTTGGACGCCACTTCCTTGACCATCCGCGCCGCGACGTTCTCATAGGGGTCCTCGTATTCCTGCTCCTTGGCGATGGTGACCCCATCGTTGGTGATCTCCGGCCGCCCCCATTTCTTGTCCAGAATGACGTTCCGCCCTCGCGGGCCGAGGGTGATCCGGACCGCGTTGGCCAGCTTGTCCACCCCCGCCTTCATCCGACGCCGCGCGTCCTCCCCAAAGATCACTTCCTTGGCCATCGACCTCTCCTTCTTGCTACTTCGCGTCCACGACCGCGAGGATGTCCGACGCCTTCACGATCAGGAGCTTCTCCCGATCCCGTAGGACTTCGGTTCCGCCGTACTGCGGGACGAGAACGACGTCGCCCCTCTTCACTTCGATCTTCTCGTCCGTCCCCACCGCCAGGACCTTCCCACGCACCGTCTTCGTGCTGCTCGCGCCCTCCGGCAGGACGATCCCTCCCGGGCTCTTCTTCTCCTCCGGCTCGACTTGCTTCACCAGGACCCGGCCACCCAGCGGCTTGATCTTCACTTCCGCTCCTTCTTCATTGGCATCTCCTTCCGGCTTCTTCGGGGATTCGACGAATGCCCCGAAACCGTTCAAGGAACTTGACGGGACGATCGCACATGGGTCTCTCCTTTGGCGCCCGCCCTTCCTCATCGAGGTTTGGAGGCTTCACGCACGGAGCGTGAGGACGCGTCGGCAGACGGCATCGCAGAGCTGCACTCATCGCAGATGCCGACCGTGTTCGGATCCTGAGCCTCCGAGGCCGTCAACCGCTGACCGCAGACGAGACAGACCCGCACCGGCATGGAGGGCCTCCTCGTGATCTGTCACATCGAGGAGACCGGGGTAGGCGCCCCGTTGTGGCGCACCTACCCTCTTGTCTGCTCACTCGACTCTGATCTCCAGAGGCTTCCGCTTCTCCACGATCGACTCCTTCAGCGGAACCGAGACGCGGAGAATACCGTCCTCGAATTGGGCCTCGACCTTGGCAGTCTCGAGGCTCTCCGTCGGGAGCGGGAAGGCTCTCTGGAAGCGGCCGTATCGGCGTCCCATCCGGAAGTAGCTCTCCCGATCGATGGACTCGTCACGCTTGATCTCTCCACTGACGACGAGTTTGTCGTCATGGATCTTGACTTCCAGGTCCTTTTTCTTCATTCCCGGCAGCTCGGTCTCGTAGAACAGCTTGCCGTCCTTCTCGTAGACGTCGGCTCGACCGAAGCCCGAGAAGCTCTCGAGGCCGATCCGATCGAAGTCACGGAAGAAGTGATCGATCAGATCAGAGATGCCAAGATCCGAGAATCCTGAGACGTCGAGCAAGCTTGGGAGTCTGCTAACCATAACCAATGCCTCCTTCCACATTGTTGGATTAGCAGTCATACGCTCGGACTGCCAAGAACAGTCTAGCGACGCTCCGTCGCCGTGTCAAGACCCAGATAACATCGGCCTACAGGTCGGTATGGAGGTTTTCCGCAGGGGGACGTGAGAGGTTGGCGGACAGGAAGCTGAGCGCTGCTGTGCCTCGAGGCGCTGGCGACCCCCGGACGATGGAGCGAAAGGATTCAGCCAGCTGTTTCGAAGCAATAGCACAGACTTGGAGGAGTTGAAGATCCCCTTAGGCTCTGCGGCACGACGATCAGCGTCGTCGGGAAAGGAGCGGATGGCTACCGCGGGCACGGCAGATCAGGACTCGCCGATGTTCAGCAAGCCAAGCGCGGCCGGGCTGACCACGAATGACCGATAGAAGACGGGCTATGTGGTACGACTCGGTGTGTCCAGACGCGGGACATCGGTTGGGTCGGACGTTTGAATACTCCGGTGGGTGTTTTCTGCTATGGGTCACCGGATAGCGCTTGAGGAAGAACGCGACGCCTATGAGAATCACTGTAGGTAGCATAGCAGCTGCGGATATGGCATGCAGTAGAAGCAAGAACCTCCGGGGCTCGGCATCGTGTGAATCCAGAAACACAATGCGTACTTCCGGAGGTTGCGCTACGAGCATCCACGTCTCCATGTAGACGACAAGGTGGCAAGCGACATGAAACTCGCTGGAGAACGCTCTTCCTTCGGCGGAGCGCGATCCTCATATGCTCAGCACCGCCTCTTGCATGGTGTAACGAACCAACGCGAGACCGGACCGTCGTCCTGTGGCGAATCCGCGCTCTCCTACGTCTCGTCGGTCGGCGCGCGGTCGACGGTCGCGTACCCCCTCGAGCTTTGTCGTCGCCAGGGGCGACCGAGGAGGAAGCCGACGACGATGCCGACGAGGAACGTGATCGCCAGCAGGACGATGTGCGACATCTTCGCCGTCCAGAACAGGAACGTGATCGAGGCTTCGCCGGTGTTTTGGGCGATCAGGACGATGAACAGCAGGACCAGCACCAAGATGATCGTCAGTCGGAATCTCATGGTCTCTTACCTCCCCAGGACAGTATACGGCGAATCGGGGGAGGGAGTTTCACAGCTCGTTCAGATCAACAGTACGTCGCCGGCGATGTTGACGGCGTGGTCGCCGACTCGCTCGAGGTTGTGGAGGATCTCGGCGAACAAGATCCCGGCCTCGGGGTCGCACGTCCCCTCCTCGAGTCGCTCGATGTGGTTCGCCTTGTACTCCCGCTCGAGCCGGTCGACGTCCGTCTCCACATCGAGTGCCTCCTCGGCGGCGTCGCGGTCTTCGCCCTGGAGGGCGCGGAGCGCGAGGCGATAGAGCTCGGTCGCCCGATCGAACATGTGGGCGAGCTCGTCGGCCGCCCGGTCGGAGAACGGCGGTCCGTTCCGGCGGGCGCGGTCGGCCCGCTGGGCGATGTTGACGGCGTGATCGCCGATCCGTTCGATGTCACCGACGACGTGGCGGAAGACGTGCAGTCGGTGCTCGTCGTCGGGCGCGAGTGAGGTCCCGTCGATCCGGTCAAGATAGTCGTCGATCGCTTCCTGGAGCGTGTCGATCGCCTCCTCGGTCTCGAAGATGGAAGACGTCCTGAGCTCTCCCCGTTCCAACAGTGCAGAGCGCGAGGCGGCGAGCATCTCCAGGGTCAGCTTCGCCATCCGCATCAGCTCTCGGCGCGCCTGCTGGAGGGCGACCGACGGGAGCCGGAGGAACTGGTCGCCGAGGTACTCCGGCTCGACGCGCCGGGCCCGCTCCGTCCCGGGGACGAGCTTGGTCGCGATCCAGACGAGGCCGCCGACGCACGGGACGAGCGCCACGGTGACGAGCAGGTTGAAGAACGTGTGTGCGTTGGCGATCTGTCGGGTCAACGACGACGAGGTCAACGCCACCAGCCCCGCGTACCAGCCGACGCACGGGACGAACGCCGCGACGCCGAGGACGTTGACGACGAGCTGGGTGACGGCGAGTCGCCGCGACGAGAGCGACGATCCGATCGAGGCGATCATCCCGGTGATCGTCGTGCCGATGTTCGCGCCGAGGATGAGGGCGACCGCCGCCGGGAGCGAAAGGATCCCGGCGCTTCCCATCCCGATCACTAGGGCGGTCATCGCCGACGAGCTCTGGATGATCGCGGTGACGCCGGCCCCGACGAGGACGCCGAGGAGCGGTCGATCGGCACACGTTCTCAGAAGGCGGAGGACCCCCTCGGTCTCCGCGAGCCCCTTCAGCCCGCCGGAGACCACGCTCATCCCGAGGAAGAGGAGTCCGAAGCCGAGGATGATCCGCCCGACGTCGCCGGCCCGCCTACCGCGGAAGACCTCGGCGACGAGGAAGCCGGCGGCGAGGATCGGCAGATAGTAGTGGCCGATCCTGAAGGCGATGATCTGCGCGGTCAGCGTTGTGCCGATCTCCGAGCCGAGCATCACGCCGATTCCCTGTGCAAGGGTGAGCGCCCCGGCGTTGATCAGCCCGATCAACAAGACCATCGTCATGCTGCTCGACTGCAGCGTCCCGGAGGTAAGGGCTCCGACGATCGCGCCGCGGTAGGCCTTTCCGGTCAGCCGTTCGAGGAGCGCGCGCATCCGATCGCCGATCGCCCGTTTCAGGGCGTCGCTCAGGACGCGGAGGCCGTAGAGGAAGAGGGCGAGTCCTCCCGTCGTGCTAAAGAGAACCCCCACCACGTCCATAGACACCGCCCAGAATGTGTATTTCGTGGGAATTGTATACGGCGAGCCATGATCTTGCGAATCATCTGAAGTCCTGTCCAGAAGAGCGACAGAGTGGTCGGTGTGGCAATCTGCCCGACTCGACTGCCTTGATTCGACGCTCGGGCGAAGGGGGCTATACTCGCCGCGTTCCATCGGAAGGAGGAGCCGCGAAGTGGACCGAACCGCCGAGATCGTGCAACTCGAGTTCGAGCATCGCCGCAGCGCGGCCGACGCCGTGACGCGCGCGTTCCTCGACGATCCGATGTGGAGGTGCGTCCTCCCCGAACGCGAGGCGCGGGGGAGGCTGCTTCGTCCGATGTGGGAGGCCTTGATCGGGTTCTCCTGCGTCTACGGCGCGGCGCACACGACGTCGGAAGGTGACGGTGCGGCCTGTTGGGTCGCCCCGGGGAAGACGAAGATGACGCTCTGGAAGATGATCCGCACCCGGCTGGCCCTTCCCCGGTCGATCCTGCAATTGCCGAAGGACGCTCGGGAGCGGTTCTTTCCGATGATGCGGTTCATCGACGAACGGCACGGGCGTCTGATGCCCGAGCCGCACTGGTACCTGTGGGTGCTCGGGGTCGCCCCGGAGGCGCAGGGACGCGGAGTCGGTCGGGCGTTGCTCCGACCGATTCTCGACCGTGCCGACGCCGAGGGCGTTCCCTGTTATCTGGAGACGCAGACGGCCGGGAACGTCGCGTTCTATCGGAAGAGCGGGTTCGAGGTGATCGACGAAAGGCGGGAACCGGTCGGAAGCCTGCCGGTCTGGTTTCTGGTCCGGCCGCCAGCGAGCAGGTCGCCGGCCGCTCGAAGAGAAGCGCGACCCGAGGGCCGCGCTTCGATCGCTTCTTAGGACGCAGCGTACCGGCTAGTCGTCCAGAATCTCGTCCAGCATCAGCGGGTCTTCGTCGATGACTTCGAGCATCGAGTCGCAATGGGGGCAACTCACGCGCTCGTAGAGGATGGCGTCCTCTTCGTCGACGGTGACGTTCTTCCCGCAGACAGGGCAGACTGCCTTCGGCATGTCGTTCCTTTCACGTATCGTTTCACCAAAGACCGTAGGTCATTCGGATTGTCGGAATCCCTACTTCTTCTTCGGCTTCGTCCCGGCCTTCTTCGTCGCAGCTTTCTTTTTCCCAGCCACGGAGATCACCTCCCCGTCTCTGACCGAAAGAGACGTCGCAGTATAGGTACGCGTTCGGCAGCTGAGAACCTGTCTTCATGGGCGTTTCGTCCCAGTTCAGACTCCAGCGTTTTTCGCGGTCGCAGACGTGGGAATTGGGGGAGCGAACGGAGCGGATCAACGCGTCGATCCTCCGTCGGGCACGCGCGCGATTCGACGTATGCGCGCGCGGCACCTCGCGGGATCGGGTCATCCGCGCGTCTCGGCGCGGCCGCCGTGTTGTTCGGTAGAATCCGGGCCATGCGTGGGGATCCGAACGAGCTTCGAGGGGCGATGGTCCTGCTTCTCGCGGCGGCGATCTGGGGCTTCGCCTTCGTCGCGCAGCGCGCGGCGATGGAGCACGTCGGGCCGTTCACGTTCAACGGGATCCGTTTCCTGCTCGGGAGTGCGGCGCTCGCCCCGTTCCTCTTGTTTGCCGGACGGCGGGAACGGCGAGCCGGCGTTCGATCGGCGCCCGGTGTCCCGTCATGGCGGTCGGCCGCGGCGGTCGGCCTCGTGCTGTTCGCTGCGGCGACACTCCAGCAGACGGGCATCGTCTACACGACCGCCGGGAAGGCGGGGTTCATCACCGGTCTCTACGTCGTCATCGTCCCGTTGATCGGCCTCTTCCTCGGCCAGCGGGTTCGATCGCCGGTCTGGATCGGCGCGGCGATGGCCGTCGGAGGGCTCTATCTGCTTGCCGGGGGCGAGACGGGGCGGATCGGCCTGGGAGACGGACTTGTCCTCGCGAGTGCGTTCGCCTGGGCGATCCACGTGCAGATGGTCGGTGCGCTCGTTCGTCGGATGGATCCGATCCGAATCGCCGTCGCCCAGACGGCCGTTTGTGGTGCCCTCAGCCTGGCGGTCGCCCTGGCGAGCGAGCCGATCCCCCTCTCCGGTCTTCGATCGGCCGTCCCGGCGTTCGTCTTCGCGGGGATCGCATCGGTCGGGATCGCCTACACGCTGCAGATCGTCGGACAGCGGTCGCTCGAGCCATCGAAGGCCGGGATCATCGTCAGCCTCGAGGCCGTCTTCGCTGTCGTCGGCGGGTGGGCCCTGCTGTCGGAGCGGGTCACCGACGTGATCCTCGCCGGATGCGGGCTGATGCTCGTCGGGATGCTCCTGTCGCAGGTGCAACGGCGGCGGCCGATCCGACGATCGGTTCACTGAGCGCCGCCATTTCCGGACTGGACCGTTCGAGAATGGATGGCGGGCGCCGCCTCGCGACGGCGCCCGCGTCCGTCGGTCGCCCGGCCGGGCGTGGCGCTACAGGGTCAGGTAGTTGGCGTTCCCCAATCGGAACGCGTCCCCGGACTCCTCGTCGAAATCCGTGAAGACGCCATCGGCGACGCCGAGACGGGCTTCGAGCGCCGATCGCTGCTCGTCCGTCGAGCGGATGACGCCGTGGTTGTGAACCTTGGCGATCCGAGACGCGAGGAGATCCGCCCGGACCTCGGGGGCGATCGACAGCACGCCGTTGACGACGAGGGTCGCCTTCCCACTCAGATAGTCGAATCGGGACGGATGCAGCTCGGTCTCCCCGTCGATCCTCCACAACTCGCCCTCGTAGGAGGTGGCGTTCGTATCGAGGAGGTCGCACGTCGTGGCGACGGCGGCGTGCAACGACTCCGGGTAGAGGAGGGTCCGTCTGCAGATCATCTTCTCGATCTTGCTCGAGAAGAGCGACGCGTCGACGTCGGCCGCGATCGTCACCGAGCGCAGGAAATAGAGCCTCCGATCGGAGATCGCCCCGAGGAGTTCGCGGGTCAGTTCGATCTCTCGGTCGATCGGCTTGAACCCGTCGGGAATTCTGTGGATCGGTCCGGACGTCCCGGTGAGAATGGACTGGACGTCCGGCGCGTTCCGCTCTGGACAGGTCGTCCCTCCGGTGACGTGGAGAACGGCGAGCTTCCTCCGGATCAGTTCCGAGGGGAGCGGCTCCGGAACGGCGACGGAGCCGACGACGCCGAGCTCGCTCCGGTCGTCGAGACCCTTGAGATAGGCCTCCGTGAGCACCAGCGAACCGAGATGCATCTTCCCGAGGACCGGGTACGGTCGGACGGGGCCCATGACGAGTCGGGCCTTCGACTGCACCAATCCGGCGAGGGGCTCGGGACAGGCGACCGGCCCCATCACCACCGCGACGGCGAGTCCTCGATCGAGATCGCCGGCCGGCACGTCGGGGGCGACGGTGACCGGTCCCATCACCAGGAGGCCAAGCGGCTCGGTCGCCTCCGCGAAGTGGTCCTTGCCGATGGTGAGCGGCCCCATGATCAGCTGGACCTTGATGTTCGAAGGGGTCTCGAACGACATGTTGATGTTGTCGATCGAGAGTTTCGACAGCAGGTGGGCCGTCTCGCTCGTGTAGAGGACGAGATTGGCGTTCCCGATCGACGCGTACTCCCCGATCGATTCCTCGGTCGCATTGCGCAGATCGAGGATGTTTACGTTTCCGACTACCTTCCGCTGTTCCACGCTTCTCTCCTTTCGATGATGCGGCGAGATCTGATCTTCGGTCGTTCCTCTTCGAGGGCGGCGGACGACGGTTCATCGTTCGACGCCGGCGGGATGTCTCTTCGAAGGTGAGGGTTCGCCCAACGGCTCACGTTGCGACCGGATCCGTGGATCGGGGCGAACGTCAGTTCCATGAACGGATGCGTCCACATGATCACTCCCTTCCGAGCAGACGGGCGCTGTGCTTGCGCAGCCAAGCGGTCGCGAGGCGGAGGCGGGAGCGGACCGTGGCGGCCGGGATCCCGAGGCGTTCACCGATCTCCTCGCTGGTCATCCCGAGCACGTACCGATCGCGAAGGACCTCGCGGTATGTCTCGGGGACGGCGTCGAGGAGCTGCCACATCCGGACGTCGGCGATCACCGGATCGTTCGTGTCGTCCATCGATCGTTCGAGCTCGACGCGAACGTCGTCCCAACGACGTCCGCGGCGGCTCTGATCGATGAACAGGTTCTTGACGGCCCGGATCAGCCAAGCCCTTCGCTGCGCGCTCGTCAGTTCGGCGAGGAGATCGAGGTTCGACATGGCCCGAACAAAGGCTTCCTGCACCAGGTCCTCGGCTCGACTCGGTTCGCGCGTAAGGCGCGTCGCGTATCGCACAAGCGCCATCCTTTCCGCGGCGTAGAGCTCGGCGACGATCGTGTCCGCTCGGTCGTCCGTCAACTCCGACGCCCACCCTTCTTCGTGCATCGTGGAGGCGCTCCCTTCGTGCCGATCGTGGCGACGCTTTCGCGCCTCTCACTCTATACGACGAACGAACCGCGCGGAGTGTTCACTCGCGGCTCACCTGTCCGGCCATCGATTTCGTTCTAGATTCCGATGGACGGAAGATGCGGCCGTTGACGGAGGACAACGGACAGATTCGGGAATGCGAAGGATGAGGGATGAAGAGAAGGCTGGCACTCGGAATCGGATGTCTGATCGCGCTCGGTCTCTTGATTTCGGCGTGTGCGTGGCTGGCGCCGACGAACGTGGGCCGCTGTCGCTGATTGAAAGACAGGACTCCATCCTCTCGTTCAGCAAGCTTCCGAGCAACGTGGTCGCCGAGATCGAGGCGACCGGCGAGAGCGTGAATCGAATCCTCGAGGAGATCGACGCGGTCCTCGTGACGGCGACCGCGCCCGACTTCCCGACCGCCGTCGCGGGGCTGCGCGGGCTCAGCGAGGCCGTCCACGATGCGACGGTCGATTGGCTCCCCGAGGAGCGGATGATCGAGTTCGATCCCGAACACATCGGATCGGACGAGACGTACTTCGACTTGTTCCAGTGGTCGATGCTCGCAGTCGACGCTCCGGGGGGCGTGGGACGCGGGGGACACCGCTGACGGCGTCCGCGTGGTCGTGATGGACACTGGGATCGACGCGTTTCACCCGGATCTGGCCCCGAACCTGAACGGGAGCCTGTCGAGAGACTACACGGGAGAGGCCGTTCCGGCCGGTTCCCCCGATTACCAGGATCTGCACTCGCACGGGTCGAACGTCGGCGGCATCATCGCCGCCGCCGACAACGGGCTCGGCGTGATCGGCGTTGCACCGAACGCGGAGCTCGTCGCGTTCAAGGTCCTCGCGAGTACTGGGAGCGGAAGCTTCAGCTCGATCATCGCAGGCCTCGTCGACGCGGTGGCGGTCGACGCGAACGTCGTCAACATGAATCTCGGCGCGTACATGGACAAAGGCGGTTTCTACGATGACGCGGGAGCCTGGGTGCCGGCGAACGACGTCGCCGAATTCCTGAACCTTCTGAAGAAGGCGATCGACTACGCCGACGCGAACGGTGTCACGGTGGTCACCTCGGCCGGGAACGACTCGCTCGACGGCCAGAGCGACGCGGGGCTCCTTCACGTCCCGTCGGATCTCGGCGCGTCGATCTGCATCTCGGCGACCGGGCCTCTCGGCTGGTGGCTTGATCCGACGACGACTCTCGACGAATTCGCCTACTACTCGAACTACGGACCACAGATCGACTTCGCGGCGCCGGGCGGGAACCTCGATCCGGCGCTCGAATGGCCGTACCCGGCGGCGACGGTCGGCGGACGATCTGGGCAAACCGGGACAGGACGTCTACTATGGGACCGGTCGCGTGAATGCCGCGCGCGCGGTCGCCGAGTAGACGACGCGGATCGGGAAGGACGGAGGCGGTCGTCCTTCGCGGGCGGCCGCCGTCACACGAGTTTGCCCACCGGCGGTGAACCGGATGCGGCGGCCGCCGTCTCAGAAGTTTGCCCACCGGCGGTGAACCGGATGCGGCGGCCGCCGTCACACGAGTTTGCCGATCCATGGGTTTGCGCGTTGAC
>CAZUIM010000004.1:92771-104911 GCA_964620325.1 uncultured Thermotogae bacterium | reverse complement strand
ACATCGGCCCGGCGGACTGCCTGTACCGAGTGAGTGAACCGCCGGAGTCGATCGAGACTGAGACCGACTTGTTCTAGTGAGCTGCCGGGCAGACATCGGCCCGGCGGACTGCCTGTACCGAGTGAGTGAACCGCCGGAGTCGATCGAAACCGAGACCGACTTGTTCTAGTGAGCTGCCGGGCGGAGGAGGCCGAAACGAGGTATCCTTGGTGTCGGATTGCGGTGTCGGGGACGATCACGTCGCACTTGATTCGGAGGCATTCAACATGGAAAGCGAAGTTCGCCAAGCACTCGAAACCATCCGGCCGATGCTGCAGGCCGACGGAGGGGACGTCGAATTGGTCGAGGTGACCGAAGATGGCGTCGTCCGCGTTCGGCTGCGGGGGGCATGTCACGGATGTCCGATGGCCGCCCTGACCATCAAGGACGGGATTGAGCGCACGCTCAAGGAGCGAGTGCCCGGCGTCACCGAAGTCGAGTCCGTCTAGCCGGGCCTCACCGTCTTTGTGTTCGAGGGAATCTTCACTGTCCGGCGCCGGCGCGCAGCGGCCGCCTGTGCCACTTCGCTCGAACCTTCTGACGTCGGCTGGGGGACTGTGAAGACGATGCCCAATGCGATCACCAGAAGGCCGGCTCCCAAGCCGAAGGCCGTCTGGTATCCGCCCCACTCGGCGAGGAAACCGCTGGCGAGTCCCGCGACAACCCATCCGACCCCGGCGAGTGCGTTGTAGAGCCCGAGCGCGAGGCCGCGGTTCTCCGGTTTCGCCAAGCGCGAGACCAGCGCGATCCCCGACAGCTGGAAGTACGACCACGTGAAACCGTAGACGGCGAAGCCGATCAGCATTGCGGCAATCGGGGGCGTGCCGGAGACCACGGTGAGAAAGACGGCCGTCGCCACAAACAGCCCGAGACGAATCGCGATCGTGCTCACCTGGACGTGACGATTCCCGAATCGCTGGATCCGACGCGCCGCCAACGGGAAGGCGACGACGACGGCGAGGTTCTGAAGCGTGAAGTAGGCGAAGACGATCGACGATGGAAGCTCGAACTCCTCGGACAAGAGGAGCGGGAGAGGAATCGCGAACAGCCCGAGCCCGACGAACGTGACGAACGTCGCGGCGAGGAAGCGCTTCGTCCCGGGGAGGAAGCCCTTCGGATCGCGGAGCGTCGCCAGGATCCGTCGTGGGCGAAGGCGATAGTACAGGTGAAACGGGGCGAACCGGATTCGTTCGAAGAGCAGGTTCCCCATGGCGAGCGCGATGCCGCGGAAGCGACGACCGATGTACATCGGCATCGTCCGTGGGACGCGTCGCGCGGCGAGCGCGCTCGCCGCCCATCCACCGACGGCGATCAGGGCGAAGAGAGATCGAATCGTCGTCTCCTCGCTGGTCCAAAGCGTTCCGAGCGCCAGGGTGCCGCTTCCGATTGCCAGGCCGAGGACCCACCCGATCGCGCCGATCTGGTTCAGACGAGCGATCTTCGTCTCCCACGCCGACGCCTTCTGGTTCTCGATGACGATCAGCACCGTGACCGAGGCGTTCGCCACCCAGAAGAAGTTGAGAAGCATGTTGATCCAGAGGAAGTGCTTGAAGGTCGGGACGAACGCCATGGCAAGGAAGCAGACCCCGACTGCGCCGTAGCTGACCACCACGAAGGGTTTCCGGCGGTGGGCGGCGTCGGAGAGGCGCCCCCAGAGGAGGCTGCCGACAACACCAACCAGGCTGACGAGGCCGGCGAGGACTCCGAGGGTTCCGACCGAGCGGCCGAGGACGCGGGAGAGCATCAACGGGACCAAAACCGAGGACGTCCCAAGCACGAGGTTGGCGAGCGCGACGGCGGCGAACCAGGGCTCTGCGTCCTGTCGCCATGCGCGAAGCGTTCGTCGCATTGGGACTCCTCAGTGCAGTCTTGCTCCGGCGCTCTTGTAGTCGTCGGTGCAGAAACCCGCGAAGTATAGCGGCGTCTCCTCGTCGGTCAAGTTCCGTCTCCCTGTGTACAGGGAGGAATTCTACGGTGTCAGGTAGAGCAGAATGCCGAGGTAGTGAGCGGCCGATCCTCCGAGGACGAACAGGTGCCAGATGGCATGATTGTACGGGAGGCGCCTCCACCCAAAGAAGACCGTTCCGAGTGTGTAGAGTCCTCCTCCGACGGCGACGTAGATCAACGCCTCGTGGGGCACCTTGAGCCAGACCTCGCGCGCGGCGATGACGATCATCCAACCCATCAGCAGGTAGAAGGCCAGCGAGAGCCGTCGAAGCCGTCCGATGAAGACCGACTTGAGGATGATCCCGGCGATCGCCAGGCTCCAGATCGTCACGAGCATCGTCAGGCCCCAGCGCCCCCAGAGAGAGAGAAGGAGAAACGGCGTGTAGGTTCCGGCGATCAGCAAGTAGATCGAGCAGTGGTCGAAGACCCAGAAGACGCGGCGGGCGGTCGGCCCCCGCAACGCGTGGTAAAGCGTCGAAGAGAGGTGGAGAAGAACGAGGGTCGTTCCGTAGATTGTGAAGCTCGCCAGGTGAAGAGGCGTGCCACCCCCCGCGGCCGCTCGATACAGGAGAAGCGCGGCACCGAGGAGACTCAGAACGGCACCGATCCCGTGTGTGACGCTGTTTGCGATGTCCTCGCCGATCGAATAGCTGGGAGGACGCGCCTTCTCCCTCGTGGTCTGTTTCATTGGGCGGATGGTACTCGCCCGAGGTGCGCAGGTCCGCTCGCCCGATCGAAATCCGACGGGCTACGCGTCGGCCGCGTCGGTGCTCGCCAGGCACCGCTCGTACAGGATCGCGTTTCCTCGCTTTCCGACGGGGCGCAGCGATCCGAGGTTCCGGAGCGTGTACGCGAGTTTCTGGGTCTGACGGCGCGGATGACCGAGGATCTCCGCGAGATCGGCGGTCGTGAACGGCTCCTCCAAGGAGGCCGGAACGAAGGCCAGGTAGTCGATCGGGTCCTGGAACGTCACGCAATCGATCACCTCGACGAGACGTCGGTCGAGGACACTCCAATCCTTCCAGCGGCGGCGGCGCGTGCGCGGCCCGCGCACCTCCTCCTCGTGGATCAGAAGGACGTCGACGGAAAGGTTCGGGTCGCCGAGGACCTCACGGAGGCTGACGAGTTCGGAGAATACGTCGATCCAGTCTCCCCGTCGCCGCGACGAGCGCTCGGTCGATCTTCCGTCGAACGGATCGACGCGAACGATCGTCTTCCGTCCTGTGATCGGAAGCGCGAGACGAACCGGGTGACGTTTCAGAAGGGTGGCAAGCTTCCGCTTCATCGCTGCCGTCGAGCCGGTCTGGATCTCGATGATCAAGTCCCCTCGAACGATGTCGGCGATGAATCCGTCGACGGGGACTTCGAATCGATCGTCGGCCTCCGCGTACCAGCACTTGAGCGCCGCGTGCAGGGACCGTTCGTTCAGCGTGCCGATTTGCGGCGAATCGGTCGGCTTGAGCGATGCGGGTCGATCGGGCTCGGCCGTCACCGGAGGATCAGCCACGTTCCGACGAGGAGCGCCCCGACGCCGAGGCCGCGCCAGAGATCGAACGAACGCTGTGCGGTGCCGAGGAAGCCGAAATGGTCGAGGGTCACACCGAGGATGAGTTGGACGACGATTGCGAGCGTCAGTGAGGCCGCGAGGCCGAGCCGCGGGACGGCGTAGCTGTGCGCACCGACGATCAGAACACCGAGAAAGCCGGCACAGTAGACGTACCAGGGCACGGTTCGCCACGCGGTGAGGGCGCTCGTCCGCAATCCGACGAGGATCAGAGCCGCCAGCAGCAGGCCGCCGAGATGGATCACGAGCGCGCTTTCCATGACGCTGAGCCGCGCGCCGAGCGTTCCGGCGAAGAGTGATTGAATGCTGATCGCCGAGCCCGCGGCGAGCATCAACAGGACGGGCGCTACGATGCTCACGAGACCCCCTCCCGGGAACGACTTGACTGCAACTAGTCTCTCGATTCCGCGTCCAGCCAACCGATCGCATGATACGCGAATCGGCACTGATCGGGAAAGAGGAGGAACCGCGCCAGGGTGAGATCGTGGTCGGCCGAAGGGACGCAGGGTGCACCGTCCTTCGTCCGGACGAGGCGGTTCACGGCCTCCATACCGGAGAGATTCGCCTCCGCCGTCTCGACGATCTCCGGTGGGGGGCGCCGGGCGAGGAGCGCGCGGAGGAGGGGCGAGGTTCGCCCGCCGGGAATTCCCCGTTTCGCTTCCAAGCGCTTCGTGCCCCGGCCGGTGCGCCGCCCGCTTCGAATCAGGCCGTCGCGGAGTTCGTTGACGACGTGCTCGACGGCGTGGGAGAGGAGAAGAAGAGCGGCGGCATGGCGTCCGTCGAGGAGGCTGAGGAGGCCTTCGCGCGCACTCTCGAGGACGACCGGGGCGGCACAACCCCCGGTTACGGAGCGAAGGCGCTCGACGTACCCGTCCGGATCGTGCGCCAGGATCGCGCCCTGTTCGAGACACTGCGCACCGTACTCGGTCACGTGGACGAACGGGAGATCCGGGTTGAGCGAGTTCTTCCCGGGAGCCAGGACCCCCTGAACGAGAAGCGCCCAGAGGACTTCGTTCAACGCGAGAACATCGCGGCGCTCGTAGTCTTCGCTGCGGCGACGCAAGTCGTTCTCGACGGCGCGGAAGTGGGTCTGGGGCGATTTCCGCAGAATCTCGAAGACCGCTTGGCGGATTTCGTTCTTGTTCACAGTGAGTACTCGGGTTTGCCGATCGAGTCTCGACGGATGAGAGGGCGTCCGGATGCGGTCATTCCTACACTAGAGAGAAATCGCAAACTGCCCATTCTCGTAGAAGAGCTCATCGTCGACCCAGATGCGACCGCCGTCGCTCAAATCGCAGACCATGTCCCAGTGAATGGACGATCGGTTGCGACTTCCCGTCTCCGGCATTCCTGCGCCGAGTGCCATGTGGAAGCTTCCGTTGATCTTCTCGTCGAACAGCGTGTTTCCGGTGGCTCGCGTGATTCTCTCGTTGGTTCCAATGGCGAATTCACCGACGTATCGGGCCCCCTCGTCCGTTTCGAGCGTTTCGAGGAGAAAGGCCTCTCCCTTTTCGGCCGCGGCTTCGACGACTTTCCCCTTTTCGAATCGGAGGCGAACCCCCTCGAGTTTCCGTCCGAAGTAAACGGTCGGGTACGAAAAACGCACAGACCCCTCGATGCTCTCCTCGATCGGGCCGGTGAAGATCTCACCGTCGGGCATGTTCTTCTTCCCGTCGCAGTTTTCGAACGTTCGACCGGCGATCCTCATTCGCAAGTCCACGTCGGGCGCGTCGACTCTCAAGGTCTCCTTCCCTTCGAGCCAATCGACGATCCTCTGCTGCCAGGCGGAGAAGCGGTTCCAGGATCCGATCGGATCGTCGAGCTCCGGCAGGCACGCCCCAAACACGAACTCCTCGTACTCGACGAGGCTCATCTCTGCATCTTGAGCGTACGCGGTCGTCGGGTACAGGCAGCCGACCCAACGGAGTTCTCCCGCGGCCGCCCGTTCTAGAAAGGTCTTGAACAGGTCGGATTGGGCCCGGTTTGTCACCCGAATCTTCTCCGGGGGGACGCCGGTGAGCGCCTTCGTGTTCATCGACGAGCTGACCGAAATCATCGCGTCGTACGTTTCGTAGGCGAGCTTCAGCGGTTCGGGGATGTGTTGGAGCTGCTCATCCGACGCGTGACGGTAGACGAGCTCCTGGGCTCCGCTGACCGCGGGGATCGCAAACGGATGCCCTCCGGCCTCGAGGACGGCGACCAACAGAGCCTTCATCATTGGGACAGCGACTGTTCCGGCCCGGATCAGCACTCTATCGCCCGGACGGACGCTGACCGAGTAGTTGACGAGGACTTCCGCCAGCTTCTGAATTCTTGAATCCATCATCTGAACCTCGCTCTTTCGTACTCCGGGGTGGCAGGTTCTCGAGCGTACACGCTCGTTCCGATTGGAGCAATGGACTTCACTCGATCATCCGGATTTCGAGGTCACGGGCGTTTCTGATCGCTCGTCCCGGATGAAGAAGGGCGATCGATCGGGGGCCGACGCCGTAGGCGCTCGATGTGAAGATTGTCAAACAGCGATCGTCGAACAGGTACGTCGGCGCTGAGGGCTGATGTGAGCGAACGAGGACACGGATTCCGAGCCGTGCGGAGCGGGTCTCGAACGCCGCCCGACCGAAGACCGGACGTCCGAGGCTTTCCGACAGACCGCCGGTCGCTGCTCCCTCGCTCCAGTCTCCCCATGCGATCGCTCGCCATCGGTCGGATCCGAGCTCGATCGAGTCGAACGTCCCGAGATCGGTTTCGTCCGGGAGAGCTCCGTGAAGCCCAAGAACGCCGGACGGGTGCCAGGCGGCGTAGGGGAGGCGGGAGAGGGCGTCACCGACGATCGACAGCGACGCGGAGTCGAGTTCCGCCCAGAAGTCGGCCGGCGAGAATGGGGCGGCCTTCCATGCCTCGTGGTTTCCCATCAGCAGGTGGACCGACCTGGGACGGTCGAGCTTCGCCTCCAGGATCCGTCTCAGGTTGCCGATCGAATCGGGGCCACGGTCGACGACGTCCCCGAGGAAGACTACCGTGCGATCGGGACGGAGATGTCGCTCGAGCACGCGCTCGGTTGCGTCGGTGTCTCCATGGGTGTCACCGACGAAGACGATCGTTCGATCGTTCGGAAGTCGCACCAACCGGCCTTGGCCGGCGAGGTGTTGTGCGACGGAGGACGCGAGGTCGACGAGGCTCATGCCTCGAAGATAGCCCCCTCCCGCTTCACCGGCAAGGGATCGCCGGGCACCGGCCGAGGTCGATTCGTCCCTACGTGCTCTCCAGGGTCGAGGTGCAGTTCGGACAGCGGCGGGCGGCGATTGGGATCGCTGTTCGGCAGAACGGGCACTCCTTGGTCGTTGCTGGCGCCTCCTCCGTCGGCTTCTGCATTCGCAAGACCGCTCGAACGATCGCGTACATCACCAGAGCGATGATCAGGAAGGTGATCAACGTGTTGACGAACGCTCCGTAGTAGATTGCAGCCGCTCCCGCCTCTCGCGCTGCTGCGGCCGACTCGTACGTCTCGTCGGACAGCACGATGTAGAGATTCGAGAAGTCGACGTTGCCGATCAGCTTGCCGATGATCGGCATGATCAGATCGTTGACGAACGAACCGACCACGCCGGCAAAGGCGACGCCCATGACGAACGCAACGGCCAGCTGAAGAAGGTTCCCCTTTGTGATGAAGTCGCGGAATCCCTTGCTCATACTTTCCACTCCCGACGATCGAATGGTCCATTCTAGATCGGAGCGGTCGAGGAGTGAAGTGTCCTGCTCATCGAGGTTGCGAGAACAGCCAGCCTGGAACGAAGGTTTCGCGCGTTACACGGGGGCGGGGTCCTTTGGCGTATAATGGGCGCATGGCCACGCTGGACGACGTTGCACAACTTCTTGGTCTGTCGAAACGCGCGGTGCGGGCGAGAGTCAACGCGCTCGGGGACATGCTTGAGGGGCACGTGGCACGCGGTGAGCGCAACCGATTGATCTTCAAGGGAGAAGCGGTCGCCATTCTTCATCGTCTCGAAGAGCTTCGCAATCGCGAGGGACTCGCGATTCGCCAGGCGGTCAGCCGACTTCGCGGTGAGCTCGTCGGAGAGGATCCGGCTTCCGGAGTCTATATCCTGATTCAGCCGGAGATCGAGATCCTTCAGGAAGCCTTGCTCGAGGCGTACCGAGAGCGTGATCGCTGGCGGGAGTACGCCCATGCCCTTCAGTCGGTCCTGCCGCCGGAGCTGAAATGGCTGCACGGCGTCTCGCCGCCCGAGTCTGACGCCGACGATCGTCGGCTGAACTAGGTGAACACGATCTCGGATTCCGTGAAGCTTCCGTTACGTTCTGCTCGTTTCGGGCGCCGTCTCTGTAGCTAGGAAACGCGGCAGGATCTCTCCCCGCGCGGGGATCGGCATTCGATCGCCCCGTCGAAGGTCTGCAGGGCTCTTCGGCGGCGAGTCGTCACGGGCAGGGTTCAACAGCGAGACGGGCGTTTCGGGCTCGATTCCCCGCCGGTCGAGGAGGGCGAGGCCGACCTGGGTCTCGCCGAGGCTGACGCAGCTGGTGACGCGTCCGAGGAATCCACCGTTTCGATCGAGGACGGCCGCCCCGGTGCGAACCGGCCGAGCTCCGGCCTCGACGGCGAAGCGGACGATCTCGCGATGCTGGTTCATGTAGGCATCGACGCAGTGATCGCGCCCGACGAAGAACGGCTTGTGCAGCTTGACGTACGGACCGAATCCGGCCTCGAACGGATCGACGCGGTGCTCCCCTGCGAGTTCGTGCCCGTACAGCGGGAATCCCGCTTCGGTCCTCGTCGAATCGCGGGCCGCGAGACCGCACGGTACAAGCCCCTCCTCCTTGCCGAGGTTCAACAGGTCCTCCCAGAGCCATCGCGCACTCTCGCCACCGGCGTAGATCTCGTACCCGACTGATTCTCCCGTGTACCCCGTTCTGGCGATGAGGAGCTGATGCCCGTCGGCGACGACTTCGCAGAATCTGGTTCGTTCGAGGGCGTCCAGGCCCCGACGGTCTGCCGGATCGAGAACCCGCTTGAGGATGTGCCGGCTCTGAGGCCCCTGAAGCGCGATGTCGATCACGCCTCGGTCTCGTTTCAGGTCGTGGAGGGTCACCTTCGGTCCTGGATCCCGCGCCGGGGCACCGAGGTCGATCAGGAAGCGACCATCGTTGACCCCATTCAGCCACGTCCAGTCCTTCGCTTCGTTGACGGCGTTGACGACGACCAGGTACCGATCTGCAGACCGACGATAGACGAAGACGTCGTCGAGCACGGAGCCGTCGGCGTCGAACAAGTATGCGTATTGCGAACAGCCGTCCTCCAGCCAGGCAGCGTAGTTCGACGTCACGACGTTCAGAAACTCGGTCGCCCCCTCTCCCTCCACCTGGAAGACGCCCATGTGCCCGAGGTCGAACAGCCCGGCGCGTTCCCGAACGGCCCGGTGCTCTTCGAGGGCCGACGTGTACCAGACCGGCATCTCCCATCCGGCGAACGGAACGAGTCTGGCCCCGAGCTCGGCGTGGGCCACATGAAGCGGTGTCTGCCGAAGGGGACTCGTTTCGGTCGAGCGCGAGTCATCCCAGGTGAACGACCGACGGACCGATTCGGCTTCGGAGAGGTTCAAGCACGACTGGCCGACGAAATAGGGCTTGGCGACGGCGAACCGATCGGGATGCCGTTCGAAGACCCTGGCGATCGTCTCCTCGACGGCGCCCGGAGGGTCGAGCTCTGCAATCCGCTCGCGGATCGAGCTCGGAAGCTCGTCCAGTGCAGACGGCTCGACGACGGCCGGTCCTTGGACCTTTCGGAAGACATCATCGAGGTCGAAGAGCGTGTATCCCTCGGCGAGTCCGATCAGCCAACCGGTCGCTTCGCGGACGCTCTCGTTCGGGACGACCACGACGTAGTCTTCATTCCCGAGCTTCCCGATCGCCGCTTGCGTGATCGTCCTTCCGTTCTCGTCGAACAGATACGTCGGATGTAGCGAGCCGACGCCGACGCCGAACAGGTCGGCCGGGGTTGCCTCGTTCAGAAGCGCTCGAACGCGTCCGCCGCGGAGGCGGAGGGGAGTCCACGCAGAGTCGCCCGTCGGGAGTTCACGGTCGACCGGTGGCCGTGACGAGATCCTCGGATCGAGGCGGGAGAGGAGTGTGCGAACGTCGCGTTCCGCCTTGTCGAGGACGGAGAGTGGGAGTTTCCCGCGGGAGAGATCGCCGGTCAGGCCGAGGTAGCTGAACGGACGGATCGCGTGCAGGATCTCGCTGATGATCCTCGCCAGATCCTTCATTTCCGCCTTGCCCATCCCCCGTTGCGTGACCCACGGCGTGCCGAGACGGATGCCGTGAGCGTCGGCCGCGCTCGTGTCACCCGGAAGGGTGTTCTTGTTGCAGACGATTCCGGCAAGGTCGAGGATTCGGCTGGCGACTTCGCCCATCATCGTGAACCCGGTATCGCTCGGCAACGTCCGAAGATCGACGAGGAGCAGGTGGGTGTCGGTCCCTCCGTATGCGACGGTCAGGCCCTCCGATTCGAGTGCCTCGGCGAGCGTCGAAGCGTTGTCGACGATCCGGCGCTGGAGTTCGGCGAACTCGGGTGCTTGAGCCAGTTTCATCGCGACGGCGATCGCGGCGAACTTGTTCGGGTGCGGACCTCCCTGTTGTCCGGGGAAGACGGCGGCGTCGATCCGATCGGCGATCTCCGGATCTGTTGACAGGATGACTGCGCCGCGGGGGCCACAGATTGTCTTGTGGGTGGTGAACGTCATCACGTGCGCGTGGCCGATCGGGTTTGGGTAGACACCGCCGACGATCATACCGGCCGTGTGTGCGACGTCGGCTAGAAGAATCGCTCCGACACGGTCGGCGATCTCGCGGAATCGTGCCCAATCGGGTTGCCACGGATAGGAGGTGAACCCGGCGATGATCATCCGAGGTCGGCACGACTCGGCCGTCCGTTCGATTGCGTCGTAGTCGAGGCGGCCTGTCTTCGGATCGACGGCATAGGAGACGATCCGGTATCGCTTTCCGGTGACGCTGAATGGAGATCCGTGGGTCAGATGTCCTCCCTCGGTGAGGGCCATCCCCAACACGGTCTCCCCTGGGCGCACGAACGTTTCGTAGACGGCGAGATTCGCGGCGGCCCCGGAGAGGGCCTGAACGTTCGCTCGGATCCGTTCCGGTGGGTACTCGGGCGTTGCGAAACACTCGGCGGCCCGCCGGCATGCTAGCGATTCGACCAGGTCGACGATCTCGGCCCCTTTGTAGAAGCGACGATCGGCGTAGCGCCGATAGCTTGCGAGTTGCGCGTCGAGGTCTGCCAACTGCTCCGAAGGGAGTTCCATCATCGCCCGGCGTGGATAACCCTCCGCGTAGACACTCGTCAGGGCCGAGCCGAGCGCCTCGCGCACGGCCGGCGGCGTCAGACTCTCGGAGGGGATGAGAATGATCTTCTCTCGTTGACGTTTCTCCTCCGCGGCGATCAACGCGGTGGTCTGTGGATCGAACTCGAGGAGGGAGTGGTGCGGGACTGCGTCGCTCATGATCGCTCCTTGTGTGGGTCGAACGGTTCGGGATGAAGTCTACGGTCAAGAACTTGGCCTTTCCAGGACGCTTCTGCGAGCAGATAGAGGCCGCCGCTGACTAGACTGTGCCCTCCGAGAACGACGGGGATGCCGGCTTCGAGGGCGAACTCGGTGAATGAACGCCAGAGCGGATCCCCGATTCTCTCCGGGCGAAGGAGATCGCTCTCGAATCGGACGTCGGCCGACGGCAACGCCCCTCCTCCCGAAAGGAGTGGTCGCGAGTCGATCAGCGCCCCGTCGCACGCCCGCGACAGTCGAGTGAAAAAGGCCTCGGCTCCATCGTCGAGGAGTGTCTGATGGAGGACGGGCGGCCGGCCGTTCGTCCCGGCTCGCATCCCACGCCCCTCGGCGAGACCGGTTGTGCGACAGGCGATGTCGTGCTCGATGTCGGCCCACGTTCTTGGGCTGATCCGTCCGACAAACCCGACAAGGGCCGAACGGCTCCGGAAGAGCTCCAGGAGATCCCCGAGAAACGGGTGGGGCACAACGAGCTGCTCCAAGAACGAGCGGGTCCGCGGGCCGCCGCGATCGGAGGCGGCGAGAACGTGCAGATCGGTCGGTGTGTCGATGTCGAACTGCGTGTCGGCCCTTCGTTCGAGTCCCCAACAGGGGATCCCCGCGTCGGAGAGAGCGAAGCCGAGTCGATTGTCGGCCGCGGGGAGATCGAGTTCGAGGAGAGACCGGGCGGACGACGCGGCCATGAAATCGCACGAGTAGAAGTTGTTCAGCACGGCGCCGGGCTCCTCGCGACCGGCGAATTCGATCAGTCGTTCGATCCGTTCCGGACGAAGAAGGAGCCCGCTCCCGCTGCCGAAGTAGAGAAGACCGTCGGGCTTTCGCGTGCGGAGAAAGCACTTCAAAGCTTCTCCGAAGTGGAACGGACCATCGCGCGAGGGAAGGGCAAACCCCTCGACATCGGGGAACGGAGATGGAGGGCGGCCGGGCGATGTGACAACGATCGGTTCGACGCCGGCCCGACGAACGCTGGAGATCAGGTCGTAGCACGCCGCCCGTCGACC
>CAZUIM010000004.1:90948-92671 GCA_964620325.1 uncultured Thermotogae bacterium | reverse complement strand
TCGATCGACGAGGGATTCGGATTCGGACGTTCCCGAAGGGGGGTGGAAGATGGCGGCGGCGACGTCTTTCATCGTGGCCTCCACTGCGCGGTCGACGGGGCCCGTCGACCTCGATCGACGAGGGATTCGGATTCGGACGTTCCCGAAGGGGGGTGGAAGATGGCGACGGCGACGTCTCTCATCGTGGTCTCCACTGCGCGATCGACGGGGCCCGTCGACCTCGATCGACGGGGCCCTCTGCGGTCAGTCGCCGCTCGCCGAACGGCGGGTCCCCTTAGGACTCACCCGATGTCGTGCCACCCGGGGAGGTCACCCGAAGCGGCGGTCGCGCTGCATCGGAGGGTCGTCAGCGACCGCGCACCTTGATCGCTTCGCGCTCTCCGACGTACGGGAGAAGGGCCAGCTTCCGCGCGCGGTTGATCTGCACGGAGAGCTGTCGCTGGTGCTTGGCGCACAGATGGGTCGCCCGCTTGGGAAGAATCTTTCCAAGGCGGTTCATGTACTGCTTCAACTCCTCAGGCTTCTTGTAGTCGAGCGTGAGGTTGCGTTCGCAAACGCGGCACTTCCTTCTTCGCTTGGTGAACATGGTCTAGAAAGGGACCTCCTCATCAGACACTTCCTCTTTCGACTCGGAGGACGGGGAGGAGACCGAACCAGCCTGCTCGGGCGCTCGACCCGGTCCACCGAGGAACTGCACGGTCGATGCGACGACTTCCACGACTTTCCGCCGCTCGCCTTCTGCATTCTCGAACGAGTCGATCCGAAGCCGTCCCTCGACCGCGACCGATCGCCCCTTCGACAAGTAGTTGGCGCAGTTCTCCGCTTGGTTTCCCCAGACGACGATCGGAACGAACGTGACATCCTCCTTCAGCTGTCCGGTCGCGTCCTTGTACTGGCGATTGACGGCGATCGAGAACCTCGTTCGCGCCGTCCCGCTTGGGGTGTATCGCATTTCGGGGTCGGCGGTCAGGTTTCCGATCAGGATCACTCGGTTCAGACTGGCGGCCATGATTCCCCCTTGTCCGCGCTAGCTTCGACCGACGATCTGGTAGCGAAGGATCTCTTCGTCGATATTCAGCCGGTCCTCGAGGGTCCGCACCGCACTCGGCGGAAGTCGAAACTCCGACAGCCCGTAGTAGCCCTCGGTGCAGTGCTTGATCTCGTAGGCGAGAACTCGCTTTCCCCAATCCTCGGTCTTCCCGAGCTCCCCGCCGTTCTCCGCAATCAGCGCGTGGATTCGCTCGACCTTCGCCGATCGATCCTCGTCCGAGAGATCGGGACGAAGGACATACACGATTTCGTAGTCTCTCAAGTGAACACCTCGACCTAGAATCTGCGGAAGACTTTACATTTGGGCGCTTGCGAAGTCAACTTGAGCGGTCCCGCGACGTCTTCCATGTTTCTTCCATGTTTTCTCCATCTTCTTGCGATTGGTGAATCCGCTTCCAACGGTCTATTGATCGCCGTACAACGTCTCCTATAGTTGCAGTGGATGGATTCCCATAGTCGCTAGGCTTGACGTTTCGCGGCGGCTCTCCCGATACTGGATGCGTGGAAGTGTACCCGGGATTCAGGACAAGACGCTCGCGCGGACCGCGTGTGTTGCCCGAGTGAGTCGCAGGAGCGCGAAAGGTGGATGCGATGAAGATGGGTTGGGGAGTACCTTACGAAGGGGGAGGACCTCGAATGAAGAAGCTGTTCAACGGCAAAGGGCTCACGTACC
>CAZUIM010000004.1:11029-90848 GCA_964620325.1 uncultured Thermotogae bacterium | reverse complement strand
TGCTGGCGATCGCGACGCTCGGGCTGCTGCTCGGCGCGAATCTGAAGTGGCACGGCTAGGAAGGAGCGAACGAACCGTGAAGTGGAGCGGATACACGAAGGAAGGGGAGCGGACGATGAAGCGGCTGTTCAGTGCGAAGGGGCTCACGTACCTGCTGGCGATCGCGACGCTCGGGCTGCTGCTCGGCGCGAATCTGAAGTGGCACGGTTAGAGGAGATCCGGCCGTATTGAGTCTGCTCATATAGTGAATGGCCCTTGGCTTTGGTAGAATGGGTCGGTGACGTCGTCGCCGACTCATGAGTTGAGGAGAAGTGTGTGATCTCGACCAAGGCAAGGGTGTACGTCGGATTCCTGGTTGTTCTGGCAATCGCGGCGATCGCCTTCTTCGCGAGGGATCTCGTACGGCCCTCCACTCCACAGCTGCTTGCGCTCGTCTTCTTTCTCATCCTTGGGTTTCTCTCCGAAGTCTACGCAATCTGGATCCCCGCCTACGGCGGCGAGGTCTCCAGCAGCATCGCGATCTGCATGGCGTCGCTCTTCATTCTCGGACCCTCTCTTGCCGTACTGATGGTTCTCGTCATGAGTCTGGCTTCAGAATTGACGATGAGATGGGAGCACCTCCGGTCGGCCCCGAGGCGGTTCGCGTACGTGCTGACGTTCAACGTCAGCCAGCTCGTGGTGACCGTCGGGGTGACCGGATTCCTCTTCTTCAAGCTTGGCGCCGCGCCGGTGGCCCTGACTTCCGGCGGGGACTACCTGTGGGCGATGCTCGCCTTCCTCTGCTACGCGGCGGTCAACGTCACCCTCGTCACGACGGTGGTGACGCTGACGGCGGACAAGCGCTTCGGTCACTTTCTCAGAACCTACGTCCGCGACTTCAGCGTCCAGTATCTCGTGCTGGCGGTCCTCGCTTTGCTTCTGGCCGTGTTGTACTCCCTCTCCGTGTGGCACATGTTCCTCGCGATCGTTCCGCTCTTCCTGGTTCACGTGTCGTTTCGAAGCTATCAGCGGCTGCGGAGTGAGGCGAGGAACACGTTCGAGAACATCTCGCGCCTGCTGGACGAGCGCGATCACTACACGGCCGTCCATTCGTCGGACGTGGCCGATCTCGCCGTCCGCATCGCCGAAGAGATGAACCTCTCGCAGGTGGAGATCGAAAAGGTCGAGATCGCCGCGCGGGTCCACGACATCGGAAAGGTCGCCGTGCCCGACGCGATCCTCCTCAAACCGGGACCGCTCACCGACGAAGAGTGGGAGGTTATGAAGCGGCATCCGCTCGTCAGCGCGCAGCTGATTGAAGGGCTGGAGATCTACGCGCCGGTCGCCGACGCCGTTCGACACGAGCACGAACGGTGGGACGGCTCCGGTTATCCCGACGGTCTTCGCGGCGAAGCGATTCCGATGATCTCTCGCGTCATCGCGGCGGCCGATATCCACAATGCGCTCTCGACCGATCGTCCGTATCGCGGCGCGTTCAGTCCGAAAGAGACGGTCGAGATGATCCGGCAGATGCACGGGACGGACCTCGATCCTGACGTCGCCGACGCACTCCTTCGCGTGCTTGCGAAGCGGGCCGAGGCGTCGGCCGAAGGCGCGACGGCGTCCGAGGCGAACTAGGCGGATGATCTTCCTCGTCGCGGCCGGAATCGGTCTCCTTCTCGGGTACGCGTTCGGCGGACGCGTCGCGAATCTTCCCTCGCTCCGCTTGAAGGGGCTGTGGCTCATGGTTGCGGCGCTCGTCCTGCAGCTCCTCATCTTCCCGCTGTTCTCCGATCGACCGATGCTTCCGTACGCGACCGGCTCCCTTCATATCGCGTCGTACGTCCTCGTTTTCGCGTTTCTGACCTGGAATCTCGACGTGAGGCCGCTTTTCGCCGTCGGTGCGGGCGCGCTGTTCAATTTCGTCGTGATCGCCGCCAACGGCGGGAGAATGCCTGCGTCAGCGACGGCGCTCGAACGGGCAGGGCTCGTAGCGTCTTCAGAGCAGTTGATCGCGGAGGGAACCCATGGGAACGTGTTACTGATGAGCGATACGACGCGGATCAACTTCTTCGGCGATTGTCTCTACCTGCCGAAGTGGATCCCCTTCGCCACCGCGTTCAGCCTCGGCGACGTTCTGATCATGATCGGGTTGGCGTGGCTGATCGTTCGAGGGATGAGGTCGAATGCCTAGAGATCTCAGTCGACTGATCGCTCCTCGCTCCGTCGCCGTCGTCGGTGCAAGTCCTCGGTCGGGCTCCGTCGCCGGAGAGATTCTCCGGAATCTAAAGCGATGTGGGTTCGCCGGAGGCCTTCATCCGGTGAATCCGAAGCATCGCGAGGTCGACGGCCTCCCGTGCTACCCGTCCGTATCGGCCCTTCCCGAGGCGGTCGATCTCGCCGTTCTGGCGGTCAATCGAGAGATCGTCCTCGACGCGGTCGTCGAATGCGGCGAAAGGGGGATCCGGAATCTGATCGTCATCACGGCCGGGTTCAAGGAGAGCGGCGAGGAAGGCGCCGAGCGGGAGGCTGAGCTGCGGCGACTGATCTCGCGGTACGATCTCAACCTGGTCGGGCCGAACTGCATGGGGATGATCAACAGCGCGCCGGACGTCCTCCTCAATGCATCCTTTTCTCGGTGGTTTCCATCCGGTGGCCAGATCGCCTTCGTGTCGCAAAGCGGGTCGCTGGGGGAGACGCTCCTCGAGTGTTTCGAGGGGGCCGGCCTCGGGGTCTCGCTCTTCGTAAATCTGGGAAACCGAGCCGGCCTGACCGAGAACGACTTCCTCGCGTCGCTTGCGACGGACGATACCTGTCGGGCCATCTTCCTCTACCTGGAGAGCTTCGCCGAGCCGAACAACTTTCGGACGTGGTGCGAGCGGATCGCTCCGACGACGCCGATCGTCGTTCTCAAGGCCGGTCGAACTGAGGCCGGCGTCGCCGCCGTCGCCTCACACACCGGCTCACTCGCCAGTTCGGACGCGATCGTCGACGCCTTCCTCAAGCAGTGCGGTGTGTTGCGCGTCAATACGATTGAGGAAACGATCACGGCCCTACGCGCGCTGGAGCGCGGCGTCCTTCCGCGGGGCGATCGGGTCGGCATCCTGACGAATGCCGGGGGAGCGGGGATCATCGCCGCCGATGCATGTGAGCGCGTTGGGATCGACGTTCCGGCCCTCGACGATGCGACGCGGAACGAGCTCTCTCGGTTTCTTCCGCCCGAGGCGGGCCTCGGAAACCCGGTCGATATGATCGCCACCGCGGGGGCGGACGACTACGAGAGGGGCTTGCGGACGATCCTGCGGGCGGTCGACTCGGCGATCGTCATCTTCCGTCCGCCGCTCGTCCTGCCCGATCCGCCGGAGTCCGTCGCGGATGGGATTGTCCGTGTTGCAGTGGAGCACACCGACAAGCCGATCCTCGTTTGCACGCTGAGCCGCGAAGAGACCGACGTCGTTCGAAGGCTTCGAGCCAGCGGGATTCCCGTCTACGCGATGCCGGAGACGGCCGTCGACGCGCTCAGTTTCTTCCATCGTGCCCGCGATCTGCGAGGCGAAGCGGGATCGGCGGAGCCGGAGTCGGCGGTCGATTCGGCGATTGCTCGCCGCGTTCTGGAGCGTGCGACCTTCGAGGGAAGACGGGGGCTCTTCTTCAGCGAGGGGGCCGACATCCTCGCTGCGTACGGAATCCCCGTCTGCCCGCACGCGTACGTATCGTCGCTCGACGACGCGGACGCCTTCGCTGCGGAGGTCGGATATCCGGTCGTGCTGAAGGTCGACGCGCCCGATCTTCATCATCGGGTCGAACGTGGCGCGGTGATCACCGGCGTTGCGGGTCGGGAAGAACTCGCCGCGGGGATCGACCGGCTTCAAGACATCGTCGAGTCGATCGGCGTGCAGGAGGGGCGGATCCTCATCCAGAAAACGGTTCTCGGCCGGGAACTCATCCTCGGGATGGAGCGTGACCCGGCGTTCGGCCCGGTCGTGATGTTCGGCATCGGAGGTACGTTCGTCGAGGCGCTCAAAGACGTCGCGTTCGCTGTAGCGCCGGTGACGGAAGATCAGGCGAAGTCGACCGTCCGATCGATTCGCGCCTTCCCGCTTCTCGAGGCGTTCCGCGGGCAGCCGGCGGTCGATCTACGGGTGCTCGCGAGATTCCTTTCGAGGCTTGCGCGGCTCAGTCTCGATCTTCCACAGATCGAAGAGATCGATCTCAACCCGGTGATCGCCGGGCCGGACGGCCCGACGGCCGTCGACATTCTGATCGCGCTCTCCGGTTGATCGAGGGAGACGATGGGAAGAAGCGGATTCGCTACGGGTAGAGGCGGTGGATCTGGCGTGGGAACGGGATGACCTCCCGGATGTGACGGACGCCGCAGATCCAGCAGACGACGCGAGCGAGCCCCATTCCGAATCCCGAGTGCGGCACCGAGCCGTAGCGACGAAGATCGATGTACCACTCGTACGCGTCGATCGGAAGGTTTCGCTCTTCGAGCTGCACCACGAGTTCCTCGACCGTGTCGACGCGTTGGCTTCCTCCGATGATCTCGCCGTAGCCCTCCGGCGCGATCAGATCGGCGGCGAGGGTCCGGCGTCGATCGCCGGGATCGCGTTTCATGTAGAACGGCTTCATCTCGACCGGGAACCGCTCGATGAAGACAGGTCCGTCGAACGCCTCGCCGAGGACCTCCTCTTCGGGAGCGCCGAAGTCGTCGCCGAACTCGATCCGGTGTCCTTTCTCACGGAGGAGTTCGATCGCGTCGCCGTAGTCGATCCGTGTGAACGGGTTCCGAACCTCGGCGAGGAGGAGATCGACGTCTCGTGCAAGTTGGGCGAGCTCTGCCTTCCGATCCGCGACGACCGTCTCGACGATGAACCGGACGAGGTCCTCTTGCAGACGGAGGTTCTCCTCGTGCTCCAGGAACGCGGCCTCGGCCTCGGCGATCCAAAACTCGGTCACGTGCTTCCGCGTCTTCGATTTCTCGGCTCGGAAGGCCGGCCCGATCCAGTAGACTCTTCCGAGGGCCATCGCCGTCGCCTCGAGGTAGAGCTGGCCGCTCTGCCCCAGGTAGGCCTTGTCGCCGAAGTAATCGAGCTCGAAGAGCGTCGTGGTCCCTTCGACGGAGGTGCCGGTCAGAATCGGCGCCTCGGTGGCGACGAAACCGTGATCCTCAAAGAACTGACGGAAAGCGCGAAAGACGGCATCGCGGACTCGCAGAATCGGAACCTGCCGACCGGTCCGAATCCAGAGGTGGCGATGGTCCATCAGGAATCCGGGGGTCTGTTCCTTCAACTCGATCGGGAAGTCGTCGACCGGCTGATGAATAAGCTCGAGATCGGAGAGCTGCAACTCGCAGCCGGAGGGAGCCCTGACGTCCTCGCGCAGCGTGCCGTGCACGATGATCGAGGATTCCCGCGAAAGCCGATCGGCCAGGTTGAACAGGTTCGGATTGTCCGACTTGGTGACGATCGCTTGAAGAACGCCCGTCCCGTCCCGGACCTGCAGAAACGCGATCTTTCCGCTCGACCGTATGTTGTAGAGCCACCCACGAATCGTGACGGTCTCTCCGACGTGGTCATGCGCCTCCGCGATCGTGATCGTCGCCATCGTCGCTCCTCTCCGGGTTCAGTCTTTCCTGTAAGAGAGTAGAAAGGAGAAGACCCGGCTGCAAGGCTACTCGGGGACGGCGGGCGCCGCCTTGATCACTCGGCGCATCCAATTGCCGGACAGGAAGAACCCGAGCGAGGTGGCCGCGGTTCCGAAGTTCGAGGCAAGCATCGCCCACCAGACGCCGTCCGCTCCCATCCCCACGGCGAACGGCAGGGTGAGGACGAGCGGGACACGCAGGGCCCAGAGACGGAACAGGCCGAAGAACATCGAGTAGAACGTGTGGCCGGATCCCTGATAGACGCCGGAGACGACCTGGATGATTCCCATGAGTGGGAAGGCCAACGCGACGATGAAGAACATCCTGAGAGCGATCCGCGTCGTCTCCGGGTCGCTGGTGAAGATGCGAATCAACGCCGCTCGGAAGATCAGGACGACGACCGAGGCGATCGCGAGGATGATCGTCGAGAGTCCCATGCCCGCCCACGCACTTCGGCGGGCGCGGGCCTTCTGCTGCGCTCCAAGGTTCTGGCCGACCATCGTCGCGGTGGCTTGACCGAGACCCATGGCGGGCATGAGGGCGATAGAGATGAAGGAGTTGCCGATCACGTAGGCACTGATGGCGGCCGTCGCGATTCGTGCCAGCGCGCTGTTCATGACCGTGAATCCAAGAGCCATCCCGGCTTGCCCGACCGATGCCATGCCTCCGATAGAGATGATCCGCCGGATCAGCGCCCAGTTCGGGCGCAGATGGCGGCGACGAATGTGCAAGCCGAGACGTCCCGAGAAGAGCAGACTGAATCCCACAATCGCGAGGAGGCCTCGAGAGCAGACAGTCGCGACGGCGGCGCCGGCGATCCCCCACGCCGGGAACGGTCCCCAGCCGAAGATGAGCAGGGGATCCAGGACCACGTTGAACAGCACCGAAGCCGCCATGAGGAGCATCGGCGTCACGGTGTCTCCCACTCCGTTCAACAGGGCGGAGACGATGAACGTCGAGAACATGAGGGGCGTTCCCGCGTAGATGATTCGCAAGTAGACCGTACCGGCCTCGATCAGCTCCGCCTCAGGCCCCATCAGGGTGAGGACTGAGCGGGCCGCGAGAATCCCAGCGATCGCCAGGACGACGGACAGCGCGCTTGTGAACGCCAGGACCTGACCGGCCGCTTCGTTCGCTTCTTCTTCTCGCTGTGCCCCCGTGTACTGCGAGACGAGGGCGATCCCGGCGATCGTGATTCCACTTCCGATGGACAGCCCGAGGAAGATCAAAGGCCAAGCGAGACCGACGGCGGCGAGGCTCTCCGCGCTGTGACGCGCGAGCCAGAACCGATCGACGAAGTTGTAGACGGTCTGGAGCAAGTTCGACAGCATTACCGGCCAAGCGAGTCGGATCAGTGACAGGACGATCGGGCCGTGGATGAGACGATCGCTGAGAACTCGTGCGGAACGCGCGGACATGCGGGGGATTGTATCCGATCGTCGAACGGCTCTCCCGCAGATTGTGTGACGCTTTCGAGCGACACGTCGGCGCAGATGTTGACATTTGTCAACAACGGCGATATCGTTCCTCCCTGTGACCAAGGTCCAGTTCAGAGTTCTCTTGCGAGAAGCGCGCGAGCGCAAGTCGCTCAGTCTTCGTTCCCTTGCCAATCGAGTCGGCATCGAGTACAGCCGGTTGGCGAAAATGGAAAGCGGGACGCGGCCGGCGCCGGGGTTGGCGGAGATCCGGCGGCTTGCCGACATCCTCGACCTGGACATGGGCGATCTGCTCGTTGCGGCGGGGACATCGCGCGAGGTGATGGAACACCTTCTCTGGTCGGAACGTCTCCATCCGAACCTCCCCGGTAAGGATCTGCGGGCCTACGTGCCGGAGCGTTCTTCGCTGATCGCCAAGAACGCGTTTCGCGTTCGTGTTTTGACGCGAGATGGAGCTCTTTGCACGGTCACCCTTGGGGGGACAAAGCTCTCCGTCTTCTCGTTCGCTGGTGTGGAGAACCTGTCGATTCACATCCCACCGGAGGCCGTCTTCATTCACCGAGTGGCTCCGGGTCCGGCCTCTTCGGGGAGCGAGAACATTCTTCCAACGCGAGTCAAGAAGGTGCGCCGTTTCGGGCAGATGGCAAACCTGGTTCTGGCCGGAGACGGATTCGAACTGAACACGCTGCACACCGACCGAACGATCGACCGACTGGGGATCTCCGAGGGAGACGCCGTCTTCGCTTCGGTGCAGGCGACGGCGATCCGAACCGAAGCATCCTCAAAGGAGGCGTGATGCACTCAGTTACACGAAGTACCGTTGTTTCCCTAGCGGTCTGCATTCTTGGGGCCGTTCTGGCGTTCGGAGGAAGCGAAGCCAGGGTGACGTTCATCCGTGGCGATGTGTCGAGCACGGTCGTGCTCGAGGGCATCGAGCAGATTGCAGGCACGGTGACGTACCAGGGACCGATGATGAGCCCCGGCGAGGAGAACTGGAAAGCGACGCACAGCTATTCTGGTGCCTCGCTTCGAGGAATCGTTGAGGCTGCCGGCGGGCTCGCCGAGGGCGAGACGCTCGGTGTTGTTGCGCTCGACGGGTGGTACAAGGTCCTTCCTCGAGAGGTTGTCTACGGAGAGACGGCGGCCGGGCGTCCGATTCTCGCGACGTCGGTCGACGACGCGACCTACGACGAGTGGGATGATGCGCCGACGCTCGTCTTCCTGCCTGAGGACGAACGATTCTCCAACGATGACATGCTCGCGGCCTTCGGCCCCGACCTCTCCCACTACTTCGGGGAGTCCCCGTCGACGACGGGATTGATGGTGAAAGGCGTCGCCTACCTCGTGGTCGACTACGACGGCGAGTGGATTCCGTTCCCCGAGGAGGAAGACGCCGAGGCGACGGCTTCGGAGGGGGTCGTCCTGACCTTGGTCAAAGGGGACGAAACGATCGAGTACACCTTGGCCGATTTGGAGGAGCTCGACATCATTACTGGGGAAGGGACGTTCACCAACTCGGCTGGCGTCGACTACACGGCAACCTACACCGGCGTTCCGATGATGACCCTCGTCGGGAACGTCCCATCCGTCTCGACCGTTCGAGTGGCGGCGTCCGATGGATACTCGATGAACTACGCGGTCGAGATGCTCTCCGACGCGAGCGAAGGAATCTGGATTCTCGCCTTCAAGGAGAACGGGGCGTACATGCCGTTCGATCCGGGTCCGCTTCGAGTCGTCCAGGTTGGCGAGAACAACCCGCACTTCACAAGCTCCATCTCGGCGAAGATGGTCACGACGATCGAGGTTCTCGGCACATATGAGGAGTACTCCCTGTTGCTGACCGGAGCGGTTGAACGGCTGTTCGCGCGCGGCGAGCTCGAGTCGGGAATCGGCTGCCCGTGCCACACGTCGACGGTCAACGTGACGAGCAAGGGAGAGACGCATACCTACACCGGTCTTCCACTGTGGCGGCTGATCGCCTACGTCGACGACGAGGCCTTCCCGCTTCCCGAGGACGGGATTCACTACAACGACGAGGATTTCAATGATACCCTGGCTGCGACAGGATATGCGATCGATCTTGTGGCGACGGACGGCTACGCACAGACGGTGACTTCCGATCTGATTGCTCGCGACGACCGGTTCATCGTCGCATTCAAGTCGGACAGCGTTTTCCTCGATCCGTCGAGCGAAGGGTACATGCGTTTCGTTTACGACGACACGGTCGATCTTCCTGAAGACCTTCGGCTGCGGAGCGTAAAATTCCTGAGCGAGATCGTGCTCGACCTCTAGTGCGGGGATGATCACCAGCGAGGGCGGTGGGAACCGATCGAGGCTGGGGCTGCGCGATCTGGTTCTCGTCGCTCTCCTCGCCGCTGTCGGCGGCGTTCTCTCGACGTACGTCGGATACATCGGCAACCTGATCAATCGCCTGTTCGGGGTCCCTTTCGGAGCCGGTCAGCTGATTGCCGGATTGCACATCGTTTGGCCTCTGCTGGCGCGAAGCATCATCGGCCGGTTCGGATCGGGATCATTGACCGGGCTGACCAAAGGATTTGTCGAGTTCCTCTCCGGCGGGACGCACGGTGTAATCATCGTCATCGTCTCGCTCGTCGAGGGGCTCCTCATCGACCTCGGTATGGGCGTTTCGCGGCGGTCGAGCCTCGGGCTGACGATGGTCGTCGGCGCCGTCGCCTCGGCGTCGAACGTCTTCGTCTTCCAGGCGATCTACTTCTCCGGCGTCTCGTTCGGATTCGTGCTGTTGATGGCCGGGTTGTCGCTCGTTTCCGGCGCGACCTTCGGCGGGTATCTAACGTGGGATCTGCGGCGACTCCTTGCCTCGTCGAGGTTGATTCGGAGCGACGAAGGGAAAGCGACCAAACGACGAATCCCTTGGCGGAAGCATGCGGCGACCGTGCTCATCGTGGGGGCAATCCTCGCCGGGGGCGTCTACTACTACGTCGCGGTCTACGAGCCGTTCGCCGATCCCGGAAGCGCAAGAATCGCCGGTTTGGTGAAGAATCCGTACACCTTCGCGTTCGGGGAGTGGGACGGGGAGTCGACGACGGTGACCGCCGAGATGATCGGAAGCGTCACGTACGTTCCGCCGGCCGAGTACACGGGCGTCCTTGTATACGAGATCCTCGCACGAACCGACCCCCGGCCGGACGCGACCGGCCTTCGGGTCATCGCCGACGACGGCTACGAGGTCCGGTTCGACCTCGACCGCGTCATGGATGACGAGGAACTCCTTCTGATCCTCGAAGGGGATCGGCTCCGCCTCGTCGCCGCTGCGTACGATGGTAGCCACTGGGTGAGACGGGTGACGCGCCTTGTCGTCGAATAGGGGCGTGTCGGTCGATCTCGATCGTCTTTCGGTCCGGTTTCCCGATCGTGATCGTCCGGCCGTCGACGAGGTGTCCGAGCGAATCGAGCCGGGCGAGGTAATCGCGATCGCCGGTCCATCCGGATGTGGTAAGACGACCCTCTGCCGTACGCTGGCCGGGTTCGTCCCGTCGCTCCTACACGCCGAGGTTTCGGGGGACGTTCGAATCGACGGGAGATCGATCCTGTCCGGAGATCCAGCTCATCTGTCCCCTAGGGTAGGACTCGTTCAGCAGGATCCGGACGCCCAGGTTTGCACCCTCCGTGTTCGGCAGGAGGTCGCCTTCGGTCCGGAGAATCTCCGCCTTCCGATCGGCGAGGTGAACGCACGAGTCGGTCGGGCATTGCACGTCGTCGGGATCGAAGACCTCGCCGATCGTGACACCACCACCCTCTCCGGCGGGGAGAAGCAACGGCTGGCGATTGCCTCGATCTTGGCGATGAGGCCGGAGGTTCTCTTGCTCGACGAGCCGACGGCGAACCTCGATCCGGAAGGAGCGAAGATGATCTTCGACACACTCGGACGCCTCCGAGAGGAGGGGCGTTCGCTCGTCGTCGTGGAGCATCGACTGGCACCGCTCCTTCCGCTCGAGCCGCGGCTCTGGGTGATGGATGAAGGTCGGATTGTGCTGCGACGGTCGACGCGCCACCATGCAGATCTCGTCGAGCTGGGTCTCCGGTCGAGGTGGGATCGATCATCGCGCAGGGAACGCTGCGAGGTCGTTCGATCGATCGCTCTGCACGATGTGTCCTTCGGATATGGAGCCGTGCCGGTGATCGAGCGGCTCTCCTTCGAAGCGATCTCGGGAGAGATCGTCGGAGTGATCGGACCGAACGGTGGAGGGAAAACGACGCTCCTCCGGCTATTGGCCGGATTGGAAATCCCCCAGGAGGGTTTGGTCGAGCGTCCCCGTGACCTTCGGATCGGGATGGTCTTCCAGCATCCGCACCAGCAGATCTTCGAACGGACGGTTCGGCGGGAATTGGAGATCGACGGGCCACTCGACGACGCGGCGCGTGCCGATCTCCTCGAAGCATCGCACCTGAAAGGGTATGACGACGTTCCTCCCCTTTCGCTCAGCCTCGGCGAACAGCGTAGACTGACCGTGGAAACGGCCCTCCGGACGACTCCAGACCTTCTTCTTCTCGATGAGCCGTTCATTGGGCAAGATCGGCGAAACGTCGCGTGGATGATCGGTCGACTGACGGCGGCCCGGGACCGAGGGGCGGCGATCGTCCTCGTTTCGCACGACGTCCCCCTCCTCGAAGGCCTCTGCGATCGAATTCTCTTCTTGGGACGGTCGGCGTTGAACGGTGCCCCGAACGAGGTCTTTTCCGCATTGCGCGATCTCGGGAAACGGGCGTTCACACCCGAGTACTGGGACAACCCTGAGTTCGGAGATCTCGAGTGATTCGTGGGGCGGGATATCGGGCCGGGACGGCAGGCCTCCACACGGTCGGCCCGATCGGGAACCTTCTGTTGCTCGCAGCGTTGCTCACCGTGGGCCTCGCGCCGACGGGGATCGCACTCAAGACGGGAACCCTCGGCCTGATCTTCGCGCTCGGGGCGATCTCCGATGCGTCTCCGCTGACCTTCCTCGGAAGCCTTCGCTTCGTTCTGGCCTTCGCAGCGATCTTGTTCGTCGCGCAGGTTCTCTCGATCCGTGAAGGGGCGATCGTGTTCACGATCGGCCTGCCGATCACGGTCGAGGGTCTTCGGTCGGGGGCCGAGATGGCCCTGCGATTTCTCGTCATCCTGTCGTCGAGCTTCCTTTTCGTGACCGTCACTGATCCGGATCGGCTCGCCGGGATCATCTTGCGCACTGGAGTTTCCTATCGGTACGGGTACGTTCCAATCCTGGCCCTCCGGTTCGTTCCGTTCTTCCGGTCCGAGCTGAGAACGGTTCGGGAAGCGCAGCGGATCCGAGGGATCCGAACCTCTGTTCGAAGTCTGTCCGGAATCCGTCGGGCGGTTCGCTTCACGTTCGTCCCGGTTCTGGTCGCAGGACTGATGCGGGTCGATTCGATCACGATGTCGATGAAAGGGAGGGCCTTCGGTCTTCACCGAACTCGGACGAACGCGTCGCCTATCTCGTGGACGAGGGGAGATTGGGCGGCCGCCTTCGGTTGCGGCGGGTTGATTGCCGTCGTCTGGATCGCATGGAGGTATGCATGGCCGTAGAGCGCAATTCTCGAGGTGGACGGATTCGGAAGATCTATCTCGTGGCGTGGCTTCTAGCGATTGTGGCGATGGTCCTCGTGGCCATCGTTCAGATCGCGACCGGTCCGTGCAGTCCGTCCATCACGATCATCGACGTCGAGGGGCACACACGATCGGTCAGCCTTGAGTCAATCGAGCGAATGCCGTCGATAACTCGGCACGGGGTGTACCAGAACCAGTACGGAAACTGGCGGGACGAAGGAATCTACACGGGCGTTCTCCTGATCGAATTGATCGGTCGGGGAAGAGACTACGAGATTGCGTACGTCGTTGCAGAGGACGGCTACGAGGTGACGATCGATCGGACACGCCTCGAGGATCCGGACTTCCCGGTCGTCCTCGCTTACGCTCTCGACGGCGTTTCGGTGCCGACGTGGGACGATGGGTTCCGGATTGCGATTCTGCCGGAGGACGGGGACGTCGGGAACGAGGAGTACGGGGTCGAATCGGCCGGGAGCTACTGGGTGAAGAACGTGGTGCGAATCGCTCTCCTGTCGTTCGGCGTCGGTTGTTGCTCCTCGAGCGCGCGGTGACCCGAGTCGAGTCGCCGCCCGATCGGCCGTGCGAGCGGAGTCCGAAGAGCGTCGGAAGCCGGTGCCTCCTCTTGGACGAGAGTCGGACGCGGCCCGTTCCCGGCGCCTGCAGCGTACGTCGCTGCTACGGGGTCACGAGGATCGGCAGGAGGAGACCCTTCCCTTCCCCGTAGATGATCAGGAACGAGTACGCGCCGAGGGACAGGTCTCCGGTACCGATGTCGAGGACGTACTCGTCCGTACCTTCGTGCTGGCCGGCGAACGAGAGCCGGGTCGGATCGATCGCTCCGCCCTGGCCGGCGAAGCCGGGCCGGGTGACGTGGATCCAGGGCCAACCGGTCTCTCGCCGGTCTTGCCTCGATAGAGCGAACCGAAGCTGAGGCGTCTCTCCTCGCTTCACGGCCATCGGATCGATCTCCGTGTGCTCTGTAATCCAATCCAGAACGGGTGAGTTCTGGCCTGCGGGGGTCGCGCGCAACGGGCGTCCGAAGGCGTCTTCTCCTCCCGCGACGATCCCGAGGTTCGTGTGCCAATTCGTCGACACATCCGGACGGAGCGGGTCGATTCGCTCCATCGTCCCGAAGGTCGTTGCGCTCCCTGCGACCCATCCGAACCGTCCGAGGTTCGATGCGTTTGCGGTGTCGACGACCTCGCCCGATTCGTCGATCAGCATCACGATGTCGCCGCCGTCTGAGAGCTCGAGTCGAAGTGGCGTCGTCTCATCGTAGACGAAGTCAGCTTTGCGATCGGTGATTGTGTCGTCGGTCCTCCGCTCGAGCGTGTAGTACCCGGGCTCCTGTCGGCTCGACTGCCCGGCGATCGTCCAAACGAGCCCGCCGGACGATCGCTCTTCGATGCGAATCGAAGGGCTCTCCGTCGTCGCTAACACGCCACAGGCCGCCGTCTCGGCCCCCTCGAGGAGACCGGCCAGTTCGATCGTCTTCCAGATCTGATCCTCGGACGTTGTCGGATGGGTCGGCCGCCAACGGAGCGTCCACCCGCTCAGATCGACGGGAGACGTCCCGAGGTTGCGCAGCTCGATCCACTCGTCACGCGGGTCGGCCGACGTTCCCGCCCAGGCGATCTCACTGATGATCACTCGCCCTTCGCACGAGGCGGCGTCTGTCGCACCACCGCGACCGCCCGCGAGAATGCCGACGGTGACGGTCGCTTCATCGAAGGCTCCCCGGCCGTCCGAGATCCTGTACGTGAGTCTGTCGGTTCCGATGTAATCCGGATCCGGCGTGTAGACGAGTGTGCCGCCGTCGATCCGCACGGTTCCGTGCTCCGGGAGGGACGTCGATGCGATGGAGATGGAATCGCCGTCTGGGTCTTCGTCGTTTGCCAGTACTGGAATGGAGATCGTTCCGTTCTGCTCGGTCGTTCCGCTGTCGTCCTGCGCGACCGGAGGATCGTTGACTCCCGCGACGGCAACGAAGACGGTCGCCGCGTCGCCGCCGCCGTTCCCGTCGGAGATGGTATAGACGAACCGGTCAACCCCGTTGAATCCGGAGTCCGGGCTGTACTCGATTTCCGTTCCGAGGTTGACGACCGTTCCGTGCTCCGCGCCTGCGATCGACCGGACGATGAGTGAATCGCCGTCCGAGTCCTCGTCATTCAGTAAGACGGGCACGATCACTGCGGCGCCTTCGTCCGTGCTCGCCGTGTCGTCGCGGGCGATCGGCGGATCGTTGACCGCGGCGACGGACACGGTGACGGTCGCTGAGTCGGTCCCTCCGTTCCCGTCGGAGACGGTGTAGGAGAACGTATCGGTCCCCTGGAAGCCATCGTTCGGGATGTAGGAGACGCTCGTCCTCGTGTTGAGGACCGACCCGTTCGCAGGCTGAGTGAACGTCTCCACGAGAAGGAAATCTCCGTCCGGATCGCTGTCGTTCTCGAGAACGGAAATGGTGACGAGTCTCCCCTCATCGGTCGACGCCGCGTCGTCCTGAGCGATCGGTCGGTCGTTGAACGCTACGACAGTGATCGTCACCCGGGCCGTGTCGCTGCCACCTTGGCCGTCGGTCACCGTATAGGAGAAGGAGTCGATCCCGCTGAACTGGGGATACGGCGTGTAGAGAATCGAGGATCCGCGGTTGGCGACGGTCCCGTTCGTCGCGTGGGTGACCGATTGGATGGCGAGCGGATCTCCGTCCGGATCTTCGTCGTTCGCCAGGACGTCGACCGCGATCGGAGAGTTCTTGACGGTCGTTCGGTTGTCGTTCTGGGCGATTGGCGGGTCGTTTACGGCCAGAACGGTCAGGGTGACGGTGGCGGTATCGGTCCCCCCGTGTCCGTCGGAGACGGTGTACGTGAACGAGTCGGTCCCGGCGTAGTTCGGGGACGGCGTATAGACGATGCTCGTCGCGCTCGGGACGGCCGCCCCGTGGCTCGGCTGGGTCACCGACTGAATCGTCAGACGGTCTTCGTCCGGATCGCTGTCGTTCGAGAGAACGGGGATCGCCAGTGGGGTGTCCTCGTTGGTCGTTGACGCGTCGTCGATGGCGAGCGGCGGATCATCGCACATTACGTCGATCGTCACCGCCGCTTCGTTCGAGGTCGCTCCGTCGTCGTCGACGACCGTGTAGCGGAAGCTGTCGAGTCCGCAGGCGCCGGGATTGGGGGTGTACGTAACCACGCCCGATGTCGCATGAACGCTCAGTTCGCCAATCCGTGTCGGCGTCGTGATGGTGATGGATGCGGCGTCGATCGCCCCGTCGCCGTCTTCGTCGTTGGCCAGGACGTTGACTCCGATCGACGTGTTCTCGTCCGTCGATGCGGCGTCGTCTTCGGCGCGCGGAGGAAGGTTACAGACCACGTCGATCGTCACCATCGCTTCGGCGGAGACGGCGCCGTCGAAGTTGGACACCTCATAGGTGAACCGATCGCTTCCGCAGTATCCGGGGTCGGGCGTGTAGGTGGCGACGCCGGTTCCGGGATCGACATCGAGGGTCCCCTCCCTCGGAAAGTCAACGATCGTCACGGTCGTCGGATCGATCGACCCGTCGGGATCGGTGTCGTTGGCCGTGAGATCGATGTTGACGAAGTCGTTCTCGTCGGTCGTTGCGGCGTCATCCTCCGCAATCGGTGGATCGTTGATCGGGAGGATCGCGATCGAAACCGTCGCCGAATCGGTCCGGCCGTCACTGTCCTGAATGGTGTACGAGTAGGCGTCGAGTCCGTCGAAATCTCGGTCGGGGGTGTAAGTGATCGTTCCATCGGCGTTCTGTTCCGTCCGTCCATGTGCTCCGTCAGTGACGCGGATGATCGACGTCGGCGGCAGGCCGAGGAGGTCGTTCGACAGGACGGCTGTGGTGACAGCCGTCTCTTCGTCCGTCACTTCTTCGTCGTCGAACGCCTCGAGCGGCATCGACACCGGATAACGGGTGAGTTGATCGCCGGTGCACTTCGACGCCGGCCCGTAATCGGCGCACGTACCGTCCTGGCACCTCGACACGGGGTCGAGCTTGTTGTCGACCGACCACATCACGGTGATGTTCTCGAGGGTCAAGGAGCTTCCGCAGGTGAGGGAGACCGTTCCAAGATACACGTCGGGGTACGTTCCCTTGGAGTGGACGTTGAACGCCTCGCTGATCAGATCCTTCACCGCGAGTCTCCCGTCGACGTAGACGTCGGCGACGAATCTGACGCAGTACGTTCGATTTCGATTGAAATGAAGGGACGCCCAGAGCATCGCCTCGACGGGTCCTCCCGCGCTGCACGATCCGAGGATCTCGGCGGTCACACCGATCAGTTCGACGTCCTTCGCGGTGCATCCGGTGTTGCAGCGCGGCCAGCTCTGTCCGACGCCGGAGAGCGAAGAGAGCACGACGAGGCTCAACGCGAGAGCCGCCAGTCTTCGTAGATTCCGGCGAATCACCCGCTCGGTGGGCATTCGTTCGCTGCCTCCCAACATGTCTCCCTCCCAAACGATCTTCTTGAGGTTGGCAGCCCAGCCGCCTTCCAGGGACCCGCGTCGTTTGTGCGAAGCGCCTACGAGTCCGCGGAGGTCTGTGGCTTTGCGTCCCACTCTCGCGAGGGGTTTGCCTTTCACAGCCCGTGAACCGATCTTTCCCGCACCGCATGTCTCGGCAGTGCGACAGAGATTGCTCCTCGTCGTTGGGCGCCCTAGCCCTTTCGTTGTCCTCGTATCTAGGTGATCGATGCTCGATTGTATCATCGCGCGAGCTGCAGGGGCGACCTCATCGAGATCCGAAGGTTTCCGTAGTCATCGCACGAGGTGGTCGGTCGACGATGAGGATGCGATCTCTGTCCATCCCAACGGGGAAGTCTGACCTGTCCACGCACACGGAGGACGTGGAGAGTATGTCGTTGGCGCCAACGCAGAGACTGCAAAGGAGACCGGCATGTACCGCAGTTCGGCACGGAAGTTCGTCCAAGGGGTGCTGAGCCTCCTCGATGAGGGACGCGATATCTCCTTCGAGCAAGCGGCCGACCTGAAGGAGTTCACGATCGAGAAGGTTCTCGACATGTTGCGCGTCGACAAGGCATTGCAGATACGGGATGGCATGCCGTCGGAGGATTGGGATGAGATCATGGCGTACGTCGGTCGCTACACGACGGCCCACGGTCCCCAGGCTCTCCACTTCTACGACGCGACGATCGAGCGGAGCTTCCTCTGTTGGCTTGCGTCGATCGGGGTCGAGTTGCTGATGGACTTGTAGAGTGACGGTGTCGCGCAGTTCGTCACAGCGCGACGAGGAAGGACCCGTGCCAACGGGTGGTATGGGACCTTCCGCCTTTGGCGTGATGTGACTGGGTCCGACCGGCAGGAGGTCGAGTCTTGGAGGAGAGAAGACGTGATCGGAATGCAATGGATGGGACGGACGTGGGGGATGTGGATGCGGGGGGCCGTGCGCGCCTGACGGAGCTCATCCGCAACGCGAGCAACGGGATCTACCAGTGCACAGAGGAAGGGGAATTCCTCACGGTGAATCAGGCCCTCGCGAAGATGCTCGGCTACGACAGCGAAGCCGACCTCTGTGGTTCGAATCTGTCGGAGCATTACGCTTCGGCGAGAGACGCCATCCTCATCGATCGACGGCTGAGGGATCAGGAGCGCGTTTCCGGGTTGGAGCTCACGCTGAAGGGGAAGGACGGTCCGCTTGTCGATGCGATTCTGAATGCACGAGCCGTTCGCGACGAAGTCGGATCGGTCGTCTATCACGAGGGGATCCTGACCGACATCTCCCATCTCAAACGTCAGGAAGAGCAGCTGCTGCATCTGGCGACGCACGATCCGCTCACCGGATTGCACAATCGAAGAGAGTTCAGTGCGATACTCGAGCGGCACCTCGCGAGGGCCAAGCGGTACTCGGGTCGCGGTGCGCTCCTTTGGATGGATCTCGACGGGTTCAAGGAGATCAACGACGGACTCGGCCACAAGGTCGGGGATGAACTCCTCGCCAGTCTCGCGCATCGAATGAAGGCGACGGTTCGGGAGTCGGACGTTCTTGCGAGGCTCGGAGGGGACGAGTTCGCCATCCTCTATCCGAACGTCAACGCTACGCAAGCGCAGATCGCGGCAGGCAGGCTTCTCGACGCGATCCGACAGCACACGGCGGTCATCCAAGGGCAGTCGATCCGGACGACGGCGAGCATGGGCGTCGTCCTCTTTCCGGAACATGGGACAGGCGCGACGGAGCTTCTGATGGAAGCGGACATGGCGATGTATCGGGCGAAGGAACAGGGGAGGAACCGATTCTGCGTCTACACGCCGGACGAAGGACCGTTGGAAGCGTCCGAGCGCCGGATCGACTGGCTCCGTATGCTCCGCGAAGCATTGGAGACGGATGGATTCATCCTCTATGCACAGCCGATCATCGATCTGGCGACAAAGGAGATCGTCCGTTACGAGATTCTGATCCGTCTTCTCGACAAGGACGGCGGAGTGATTCCGCCGGGGGCCTTCCTCGACGTCGCCGACCAGTTCGGCCTGAGCGGGGACATCGATCGGTGGGTGCTGTCGCAGGTGACGAAGATCCTGGTCGATGACGCACTCGACGGGAAGGGTCTCTCGTTCGCGATCAACCTCTCTCCCCGATCGATGACCGATCGGGAGTTCCTCGCGCTGATCAGTGAGATGCCGACCCTCGACGTGATCGGGCCGGTTCGGCTCGTCATGGAGATCACCGAAACGGCGGCGATCTACAATATCCACGTGGCAAAGGACTTCCTGAGGACCCTGAGACGGCAGGGGTACGAGTTCGCCCTCGACGATTTCGGGATGGGTTTCTCTTCCTTCTATCAGTTGAAGAACCTCGACATCGACTACCTGAAGATCGATGGAAGTTTCGTTCGTAACTTGTCGAAGGATCCGGTCGATCGTCACCTCGTGCTGGCGATGGTCCATCTGGCGCGGAGCCTGGGAAAGAGGACGATCGCCGAGTTCGTTGAGGATGCGCAAACACTCGAGTTCCTTCGATCGATCGGCGTCGATTGCGCCCAAGGCTTTCACATCGGACGCCCTCGCCCGCTCGACGAGATCCTCAGCGAGATTCGTTCGACGGCCTGACGCGGCGTGGCGTGCCTCTCCGCCATCTCTGGACGGCGAGTGAGCGGCTGTGCTAGAGTGGGGAAATGAAACGGCGTTCACGCTGGGTCTGGCTTGCCGCGCTCGGGGGGGCGGTCGTCGTCGGCCTCCTCGCCGCCTTTGGCGTCATCTTTTCGGCCGGACTTCCGACCGGTGCAATCGTTGTCCCACGGGACTTTCCGACACTCGAGGAGGCCCTGAAGTCGGTCTCCGTCGGCGGAACCATCGTTCTTCGGCGCGATCCCGAGGCGTATCAAGGTCCTTTCCTGCTCGACGTTCCAGGCTTGGCGCTCCTCGGTACACGGGGCGTTGTGCTGACGGGAACTGACGGAGAGCCGGCCGTTACGGTCGAAGCCGACGGGGTGACCATTCGGGGGGTCGAGATTGCGGCGGTCGGCGTCGGACTTCGCGTGGAAGGGATGGAGTGTCGTGTCGAAGACGTCGTCGTGCGTTCCGATTCGATCGGCGTTCAACTGGCTGGGGCGAGACGGTCTGTCCTCGAGCGACTCGAGCTCATCGGGGGGCGTGTCGGTGTTGAACTCATTTCCTCGGGGGGGAATCGCCTCGTCGATCTGACGATCGCGGGAGCGACCGAGGCCGGGTTGAGGCTCCTTCAATCACGGGAGAACGTCTGCGAGTGGTTCTCGGTCTCCGGCGCCGACGTCGGCCTTTCGCTCGATCAAGAGTCGTCCGGCAACCTCCTGCAAGCGGGGTCGATCAGCGACGCGGCGGAGTGCGCGATCAGGATTCATACTTCCAGCAACAACGTGCTCTCCGATTGCCGTGTGGAGGATGCCGGGATCGGTCTCGTCCTTGAGGCGGTCACCGGGAACACGGTACGCCGTTGCACAGTCGAGCGATTGGCGACCGTCGGAATCTCACTGCGACAATCGGCGCAGAACCGCATCGAGGATTGCGAGGTCCTCGAAGCAGGTGAGGTTGGCCTTCTCTCGACGCAGAGCGTCGAGAACACGATCGCCCATTGCACGATCGAGGGGAGCGACGGAGAGGCGATCGATCTCGAATCGAGCGATCGGAATCTCATCTTGGGAGCCCGAGTCGAACGGAACGAGATCGGAATCTCGATCGACGGCTCGAACAACCGCATCATGAGGAACCACGTGACGGACAGCGGCCTCGTCGGGGTTCTCGTCACGGGCGGGCGGGAGAACCGCCTCCTGGACAACGAGGTCCGCGGGGGGGAGTTCGGCATCATGATCGTCGAATCGATCGGAGGGGTCGTTCTGCGGAACCGACTCGCCGATCAGACCGCCTGCTCGGTTGCAGTGGTCAACGGAAGCCGGAACGGCGTGGTCGCCGAGAATCGGATCGACGAGAGCGCCGTCGGTCTCCTGGTCGACGGCGTCGGTCGAACCGACTTCCTGAACAACGAGCTGTTCGGCAACGCGACCGGGCTTCTCCTGTTGCCGTCCTCAGCGGGAGTCTGGATCGAAGGGAACGTCTTCCGGCGAAGTGGGATCGGCCTGCGATCGGTCGAGGTGGACGAGGAGATTGCAGCAGATCTGTCGGCCGTCGGTGTGGGGGCGTACGCGATCGAGGAATCGTCGCCTGCAGTGATTGTGAACAACAGCTTCTCCGGATCCGGCGTCGCAGATCTGGTGAATCATGCTTCGTCTACCCTCTTCGCCGGCGGGAATTGGTGGAACGGCGAACCGGGCGGCGCGGTCGTCGCGGGCGACGTTCGCCTCGAGGAGTCGGGGTGGAGGGGAACGGTCGCCGTCGGAACGGGCGAAGGGACGGCGCATCTCCTCCTCGGGCGAATTCTGCAGTACGTTCTCGAGTCGGCCGGGTATCGGGTGATCGATCTGATCGGGCTCGGAAGTACCGCACGCGCCGCCGAGGCGCTTCGGGCGCGTGATGTCGACCTGATCTGGTGGGGGACCGGTTCGGACCTGGAAGCGATTCTCGAGGAGACCGGAGCCGTCGCCGTCTCGATTCCTGTGGTCGAGGGTTGGACGGTCATTGCCTCATCCGGTATCGCCGAAAGGTTGCCGTCCATGACGCTCTCTTCCCTCGCCGCCGTTGTCGACGAGACGGGCGAGAAGCTCCGCATTGCCGTTCTGGAGGCATTGGGAGAGAGGAACCTTTCGGGCTTCCTGGTCACCTACGGATTGGCCGAGTCGATCGCCGGGATCACGTGGGCCGAAACGATGAGCGAGACGGAGACGATGGCCAAGCTCGGCGCGGTCGATCTGGCGATCGTCAGGAACTTGGAGGAGACGCTCACGTTCTCGGGGTTCACTCCCATGGTCGATGACTTGGAGGCCTTCGACTCGGAGCATCTGGCCGTCGTCTTGCAGGACGAGCTACGCGCTCGGCATCCGGACGTCGAGAGAATCGTGAGATCCGGGCTGACCGAGCTGACGACCGAGGAGATTCATAGCATGATCAGCCGGGTCCGGCTGTTGGATCGCGACCCGGCCGATGTCGCCCTGGAGTTTGTCGAAGGGATGGGCTCCGGCGAATAGCACAAAGGAGATCGAATGGATGCGAGCAAGGCGGAGACGGTGAAGCACGGTCCCTCTTGGCCGTTGCGCTTCCGCTCCTGGTTCCGGTACGGAACGAGTCTACGAGCGAAGCTCCTGGTGCTCGTTCTGACGATGGTGATTCTCGTCGTGGGGGCTCTGTACGCATTCTCCTTCCTCTCCCTGCGAACGTCGATCACGGCAATCTACGAGCAGCGGGCGCGAAGCGTCGCGTCGGTGATCTCGAAATCGATTCAGGAGAAGGATTACATCCTGTACTACTCGGAGGAGATCAACAAGGACATCGACCGGCTCCTCGAGCGATACGAGTCAGTCGTCGGGATCACGACGATCGGCGTCAGTGCCCGCGGATTCTTGGCCGTGGCGAGCACGGACCCGACGAGGGTCGGCGTCCTGTCGACCGAGGACGAGGAGGCGTTCTTCCAGACACTTCGCGGGGTCGAACTGGAGCCGATCGACGCCGGCGGCGCGGAGTATCTTCGTGCATACCACCCGATCTTCTCTGGCGCTGACCTGATCGGTGTTGTCGCTGTCGACATGTCTCTCGAGGAGCAAGCACGGTTCGTTTCAACCTTGTCGCGCCGGTTCGCCGTGGCGACGATCGTCGGGACGATCCTACTGGGAGCGACCCTCATCTTCGTGCTGCGTGGCCTTGTCACTCGCCCCGTCGAGAGGCTGGCTGGCGCGGTCGACTCGGTCTCGCATCGGGAATACGACGTCGAGGTTCCGGTCGCCTTCCGGCGGATTCCCGGGACGTCTCAGCGTGACGAAGTGATGCAGTTGATCGACGGATTCAACTTGATGACCAAGGTGATCTACTCGCACGAACAGGAACTGAAGAAGCTCGTCGTTCTCGACGAACTGACCGGTGCCTATACGCTCGACCATCTGCGAGACGAGCTCGACCGAGAGCTCTCGAAGACCCGGCGGTACAAGCATCCGACCTCGCTTCTGATCATCGACCTCGAGGGGCTCGAAGTGCGGACAGACGACGAGAGGGATCGGGCCCTCATTCGGACGGCCGGCTTCCTCGTCGGGAACCTGCGCAACGTCGACGTGCTCTATCGAGTCGGCGAGGTTCGATTCACCTCGATGCTTCCGGAGACGCCGCCGGACGGGGCGGCCGTCGCGTCCGAGCGGCTTCGGGGGCTCGTGGCGGACGTGACGTCGCAGCTCGACTTTCCTGTGAAGGTGACGATCGCCCACATCGGCTGGAGTGAGGAGGGTGCACCGGAGGTCGATGATGTGATCGCGCGCGTGATCGGCCCACTCGGGAACCTGAGTGCATGACGGTTCGTCGGGCTCTCTTCGTCACGGAAGTCGCGGTAGTTGTCGCATGTCTCGCCGTTGTCGGGCAGGCGGCTGACGAGTGGATCTCCGAAATCGAGATCGTGGGATTGAGCCCGTTCGAGGTCTCGTTTCGTTTCACCAACGGGCAGAGTGTCGCGCTGCAGCACATCGCCGGAACGGCGACGCTGATGGATGAACGCGGCCAGCCGATCGAGCGGATGTCGATCGCACCATTCTCGGCAGGGCCTGGAGATTCAATGACCGTTCATCTGGCGAGCCGATGGGAGTTCCAGCAGGTCGGTGTTCATCTTCTCGAGGTGGCGCTCGACATCGGCGGTTCGTCGCTCGTCTCCGACTTCCTCCGGTTCGAGATCCTTCCGATTCGCCTTCCTCTCGCCCCGGAGCCGGAGCACTCGGTTCCGTACGTCGTCTATCAGCAGCCGGTCAGTTGGGGGCTGACCCGCGTTCAGGCACCCGATGCGTGGGAGACGTCGCACGGGAGCGAAGACGTGGTCGTTGCGGTCATCGACTCGGGGATCGATTGGAGCGTGTCACAGCTTGCCGACAGCCAGTGGGTGAATCCGGGGGAGATTCCCGGGAACGGGATCGACGATGATCGGAACGGATACGTCGACGACGTTCACGGCTGGGATTTCCGAGATGGAGACAACGATTCGACGGTCGGATCCAGTCTTCACGCGCACGGGACGATCGTCGCATCGATCATCGGTGCCCGGCCGGGGGAGCTGCCGATCGTCGGCGTTGCGCCGGGAGTTCGGATCATGGACGTTCGGTTCCTCGATTCGTCGAACAGCTTCCGGGCATCCGATTGGGAAGCGTTCGTCGACGCGATCGACTACGCGGTCGACAATGGAGCCCGGATCATCAACATGAGCATCTACGCCAACGGGACGCCGCCGCGTGACTTCGAGCGAGCGCTTCAGCGGGCGGTCGCCCGCGGGGTCATCGTCGTCGGCATCGCGGGGAATCTGGGAGATGATCGGGTGATGTTCCCCGGCAAATACGACTCGGTTCTCGCGGTGTCGGCCACAACCGACAACGACCTCCTGGCCGGCTTCAGCAACCGTGGTCCGGAAGTGTCGTTGTGCGCTCCCGGACAGTCGATCACGTCGCTGTCCAAAGGGGGTCGGGCGACGACCCAGTCAGGGACCTCCTTCGCGGCGCCTCACGTGACGGGGGTCCTCGCCCTGATCCTCTCGGCCGCTCCTCATCTGTCGGCGGCCGAGGCGGTGGCGATCCTCGAGCAGACCGCCGAAGATCTTGGACCGCGGGGAAGGGACGCGATGTACGGGCACGGCTTGGTCGACGCGCGGGCGGCGGTTCTTCTCGCGATCCGTCGCTAGTTTGGTACGAGCACGCGCGTCCGTCGACGCCGGCGATCCGGTCTGCCTAGGAAAGACCGAGCAGGTCATCGATCCGAGCGCGATCGAACCCGACGATGATCTGTCCGTCGATGTCAATCACGGGAACGCCCATTTGGCCGCTCTTTTCGACCATCTCACGGGCCCGACTCGGGTCGGCGCTCACGTCGACGTCTTCGAACGTGACGCCGTTCGCCTCCAGGTGCTGCTTTGTGACCTGACACCACGAGCAAGACGGGGCTGAGTAGACGATCACTGTGTGTTCCACGTGCCATCCTCCTTCATGAGGCATTCGAAGACGATCCGCAGCTCCTCGTTCAAACGATAGCATCGGCGAGCTCCGATTCTCTCCTTGATCAGAACGCCGGCACGCTCCAACTTGGCCAGGTGGTACGAGACCGCCGGCTGACTCAACTCGAGGTCCCTGAGGATCTCCTGGCACTCGAGCTTGCCTCTGGCAAGGAGTTGGACGATCCGCAGTCTCGGTTCGCTCGCCAGGGCCGAGAAGACCTCGGCCCACCTCGTTGTCGCGTCCGAATACACCATCCGTTTCTCCGCGATTCATGTCTCAATCTCGAGTCCGGCGGATCGATCGTGCCTGCCCGCAAGATTCGAACTCAGAATCGCGACGAGGATACCGGGAAGTTCGAGAGTTGTCAAACATCTAAATGTTTGGATATCCTTCGGGCGAAGGAGGTCATGATGGTGACCGTATCGTTCGATGGCGGGATGCGCTTCGTAGGGCACAGTGACAATGGCCACGTCGTTGCGATGGACGCTTCGGTGAAGGGCGGGGGCGACGGGAGTGCGCCGACGCCGATCGACGTCTTGCTCTCCTCACTCGGCGGATGCAGCGGGATGGACGCCGTCTCGATCTTGAGGAAGATGAAGACGGAGCCCGAGACGCTTCGAATCGAGATCGACGGAGAGCGAACGGAGGATCATCCGAAGTCGTTCACGAAAATCCATTTGGTCTACGTCGTCTCCGGAGACGTCCCGGAGGCCAACCTCAAGAAGGCGATCGATCTCTCACTCTCCAAGTACTGCCCGGTGGCGAACATGCTTGGCGGGGTTGCCGAGATCACGTCGGACGTCCGGATCGAGTCTGACTAGGGCCGGAGGAGTGGGCCGGCTCGTTCGAACACGTGATCTCTAGAGTTGCGGGCGATGAGGCCGGAATGATTCCTGAATCTAACCGCTCGCCGCCTTCTCGAGGATCCGGGCGATGTCGATGTTCGTTCGAACGTGCTCGATCGCTCGGTCCAAGGTCGGACCGGGTCGGATCCAGACTCGGTCGAGCATGTCGGCACATAGCGTGGCGGTCACCAGCGTGTTCAGCCCGGCGAGGACGACCGGAACATCGAGTTCGTTCGCACGATCGACGATTTCGCGCGACGGACGCTGGTTTCCTGTGAGGATCAGACAGCGAAGTCCGGGGACGTCGAGTGCAGCGGAGAGGATCTCGGACCGATCGCCCCCGGTGATGACGCCGAAATCTGGCGTCCGGCGAAGACCGCGCATCGTCGCTTCGATCCCGAGCGCGCCGACGACGAAATGGCGAACCTCTCGGCCGAGTCCGCGACCCGTCAGTACTCTCCCCCCGAGGCGCTTGGCGATTTCGTCGGCAACGACGGAGCGGAGTTTCGGATCGTACGGGATCATTCCGAGGACCTCGGCCCCTCGATCGGCCAGGAACGGAACGAGAACCTCCTCCACCGTCATCAGGGATCGATCGACCGGAACGTCCTTCAGAACGACCCCCAACACGCGAGGACCATCCTCGAGGAGCCGAAGACCGCAGAGAATCCGATCAATCGTCTCTTCCCCGTCGTAATGCGACATCAGCAGGATGTTCGTCGAGAGAAGATCGGCGAGATCGAGGTCGCTCAGTCCGGCGCTGACGCCGAGGCCGAGATGGTTGCGGCCTTCGATGATCGCGACATCGCGCCCGTTCGTGATGCGAGCAAAGGCCGTCGAGATTCGTTCTCTGAAGCCGCGGTCGCCGGACTCGATCGCCTCTCGCAACAGAGGACCTTCGAGTGGGACCGGAGCGATGTCGTGCACGTCGTCGTCGAGGGAGAGGAGCGAGCGAATGGCGTTCGCGTCGCGGTCGATCGGCTCGCCGGTTTCGTAGGAAACCTCGAAGCTGATCGGTTTCATGTACGCGACGCGCGAACCCTGTTCGAGCAGCGCGCGCCCGAGGGACAGACAGAGCAGGCTCTTCCCCGAGTGCTTCTCGGTCGAGACGACTTGGATTCGCTTCATCTGCCGGTCGGTCCTCCTTCACGTACTGGCGCGCGCTGTTTCGTGCCATGGTAGTGGGAACCCTTCGGAGGCACAATCCGACTGCACACAAGATCCACACCGAACCAACGATTCGTGTTCACACGGACGTGCAGACTTACTTGTGGCGAATCCTATGGTGGAATCAGTCGATCGAACGGTGGGTAACACGATTATTGAATTGCCTTCCCTTCGGTATAATGGGTGGGCGATGAAGAGAATCCTGGTTGTCGACGACGAGGAGATGATCGTTCGAACGGTCAAGGCCTACCTCGATCGGGAGGGGTTCAAGACCTACACGGCGTTCGATGGTGACGCCGCCCTTCAAGCGTTCGACGAGAAGGGGCCCGACCTGATCGTCCTCGACCTGATGCTTCCGAAGAAGAGCGGAATCGAGGTGACCCGGGCGATCCGGAGCAAGTCCTCAGTTCCGATCATCATGCTGACGGCGAAGGCGGCGGAGGCCGACCGCGTCGTCGGGCTCGAGCTCGGGGCGGACGACTACGTCGTCAAGCCGTTCAGTCCGCGTGAACTCGTCGCACGGATTCGGGCCGTCCTCCGGCGATACGAGGGCGATCGCGGGGAGGTCGAGCGAATCGTCGTCGGAGACGTCGAGATCGACCTGAAGACGCGCGAGTTGACCGTCGGCGGTCGCGGCGTCGAGCTCACACCGACCGAATTCGATCTGCTCGCCTACCTCGCTCGGCATCCCGGCCAGGTCTTCACGAGACTCCAGCTCCTCCGCGAGGTCCAGGGCTACACCTACGATTCATTCGCGCGGACGATCGATACGCACGTCAAGAATCTTCGGCGGAAGATCGAGGAGGATCCGAAGTCGCCGCGCTACATCCTGACCGTTCACGGCGTCGGCTACCGGTTCGCTCGCGAACCCTAGGCGATGAAGCGACAGATTCCCCTCTCGCTGAAGCTCGCGCTCTCCTTCACCGTCATCATTCTCCTCTCCGTCGGGCTGGTCTATCTGCTGACGGCGACCTCGATCACACGGCGGTTCGACGAGTATCGGCAGAAAAACCGTGAGATCTTCGGACTGTCGCTCAGCTCGCAGCTTGCCTGGTACTACGAGGAATTCGGGACTTGGAAAGGGGTCTACAACCTCCTACACCGCGAGGTGAAAATCACCATCGGCGATCAGATCTACACGGGACAGGTGTTGACCGTGGAAGGACGGTTCTGGCTCGCCAACGAGGAAGGCGACATCTTCCTCACGACCGAGCCGAGCGGGATCGATCGCTCGTTGACCGAACAGGAGATGGAGACGGGAATACCCATCGTCGTCGACGGCGAGCGCGTCGGCACGCTCATCGTCGGAGAGGCGGGGGCCAACCTCGATCCGCGGGAAGCGGAATTCCTCACCTCGGCAAAGCAGTCGGCGATGCTCGGAGGGGGCATCGCGATCGCCCTCGCCATGCTCCTGTCGGTCTTTCTGATCCTCCAGATCCTGTCGCCGCTGAAGAAGCTCTCGCGGGCGACCGAGCGGATCGCCCACGGTGATCTCCCGGAGTCGGTCCGGCTTCGGTCTCGGGACGAGTTCGGCCGACTCGGCGAATCGTTCGACCAGATGGTCGCAAACCTGCGCCGCTCGGAGTCGCTCCGCCAGATGATGACCGCCGACATCGCGCACGAGCTGCGCACGCCGGTGACGATCATCCAAGGGACACTCGAAGCGCTCCTCGACGGGGTCTACGAGCCGTGCGGGGAGACGATCGCGCCGATCTACGAGGAGACGCTCCACCTCGGACGGCTGATCGACGACCTGCGTGAGCTGGCGCTCGCCGAAGCGGGGGAGCTTCGACTGGAAAAGGAGCCGGTCGACCTGGAGGGGCTGTTCCGCCAAGTGACCGAGGCGGCCGTCGCATCGTCGGACGACGCGCCGACGCTCCGGTTCGTCGTCGCACCGTCCGTCCCGTTGGTCAATGTGGATCCGAAGCGGCTTCGCCAGGTTCTCGCCAACCTGCTGAGCAACGCGTTGCGGGTGACGCCGACGGACGGCGAGATTCGGATCGAGATCGAGCGGGCTCCGAACGCGGTGAAATTCGTCGTCGCCGATACCGGTCCCGGGATCTCCGAGGACGACCTGCCGCACCTGTTTGAACGGTTCTACCGTGGGGATCCGGCGCGGAATCGGGGGGGTGGGACCGGTCTTGGTCTGGCGATCGTCAAGCAGTGGGTCGAGGCACACGGGGGGACGATCCGCGCCGACAACGATCCATCCGGTGGCGCACGCTTTTCCGTCTGGTTGCCGCTGGCTTGAATCGATGCGGCCTAACCCGCTAGGATCGGGCATGCTCTCGCAACCGTTCTTCAACCCGAATCTTGGGCGGATGACCTTCGACGAGGTCGTCGAGAGCATCGTTGGTGAGATGACGGGAAGTTCGCGGGACCGGTTCGAACTGCTCATCGGAACCGACTCCTCGACGTCCCTCGACCGACTCGAGATTGTGAGCGCCATCGTGTTGCATCGAGTCGGGCGCGGAGGCCGGTACTACTGGACCCGGCGAGGGGAAAAGAAGCCGCATTCGCTCCGGCAACAGATCTGGCGTGAGGCGTGGCTCTCATTTGAGCTGGCGCAGCATCTGATCGAGCGGTTGGCCGCCCTGTCTCGCCTCCAGTTCAACCTCGAGATCCACGTCGACATCGGGGAGAACGGAAGGACGAAGGAGATGATCGATGAAGTGGTTGGGATGATCATCGCCAACGGCCTGTCCGTGCGGATCAAGCCGCACGCCTACGCGGCTTCATCGGTGGCTGACAAGCATACGTAGTTGTCCCTGCGGTCGTTTTGTGTTCGATCGACTGGAGCCCCGGATCGGACGGCGTCCGGTCGCCGCCGTCCTCCGTCACAGACGAGCGTGCGGCGTCCTTTCTTTCACGCGGCGAGACAACGCATCACCGGCGCAAGAGTCCCCGAACCGCCGTGCAAATGGCGGCCCTCGCAGAGACGTGCGGCTTGAATCGCGCGGGCGCCGCCGGCTAGGCTGTGATCGCAGGAATCTGGATGATGAGCGGTCCGCTTCGGCGAAGTGTCCGTCTCGCCCGGCGGACGGGAGGTGCTTGGTATGAATCAGAACTCCACGTTTCTCGTCCTGCTCGGGGTTGGATTGGCGCTCGTCCTCGGGCTCCTTCTCTTTGCCGGCGGAGGTTCGGAGCAAGCGGCGGCCGATTCGTCTTCGCAGGCTTCGACTCCCACACTCAGCGCTTCGTCGTCCGAGACCGGAGGTGCCTTCACGGTCGATGCCGGAGTGGACACGACGGTCGAGGAGCGGGAGACGGTTCAGCTTGCCGGACGTGTCTCGGGTGCGGCCGGTGGCGCCGTCAGCTACCACTGGACGGCGCAGGGCGGGCTCGGTGTTTTCAGCGACCCGTACGCAAAGGATCCCGTGTACACCGCTCCGTCGGTCTGCGGCTGCGAAGACTGCGTGCTCCTCCGGCTGACGGTGACCGACGGGCGGGGCCGGACCGCGAGCGATGCTTTCGTGCTGACGGTGCGCAATCCGCTCGCCTGCCCTCCTGATCCTTGCCCGCCGCGGCCCGTCTGTCCCCCGGTCGACCCGTGCGCCCGAGGGATCGATGAAACGTGCCCGCAGCCGGAGGTTCCGTGTGCGAGCCCGTGCATCACCGAGGTTCCGCCGGTCGACTCGTGCGGCTCGGTTATCGGTCCCTGTCCCTGCATCGAAGGAGACTGCGCGTTCATCTGGACCGCGTCGCCGTTCGATCCGGGTCCGGGACGTCCGGCCGACCGCCCGAAACCCCGCATCGTTCGCCAATACCCGTCGCAAATCGACGAAGGATCCTCGTTCGCACTTCGAGGAACGATCAGCAATCCGGCCTGCGCTTCGGGTTGTTACGTCTGGGCTGCGAGCAAGGGGACGCTCGAAGGGGCGGACACGCTGTCTCCGACCTATCGCGCTCCGATGACCGATCGACCTCACGGGGAGTCGGTGACGATCAGTCTCACACTCTACGACGGCTCCGGCGGAAGGAGCTACGATCAGATTCGACTGACGATCGACAACCTCGACTACGACGGACCGGCCGTGCCGTGAAGGATCCGCGCTCCGGAGAGACTCGAAGAGAAGAGGGCGATCATCATCGGCATCGAGGTCGGGTGCTCGATCCCGAAGGTCGGGCGGACGACCCGCGAGAAGAGGATCACGAACAGCGAATTGAGGAAGAACCCGGGGACTGCGGCGAGGATTGCGAAATAGCCTTCCATCGGGCATCTTCTTTCGATGTCGAATCTGTGGATCTCTGGCAATAGCCCCTCGAGCGGCTCTGTCAACTCCATTCCGGACGACGTGTTGGTGAACTCGTGGCGGTCCCTCGGTACACTGAAAGGGGCGTCCGATTCGACGCGATAGGGGTTCCGATGATCGAAGAAGATCTTTCCCGAATGCGTGAGATTCTCGGCAGGATTGGTGATCACCTTTGACCCGGCCGAGTTGAAGGTACGGATCGGCGAACTCGAACAGGTCATGGCGGCACCCGGCTTCTGGGAGGATCGCCAGCGCGCCGAATCTGCGTCTAGGGAACTGGAGCAGACGCGGTCTCTCTTGACTCGCTACTGCGAGGTCTCGTCCGAGCTCGAAGAGATCGAACTTCTCCGCGAGATGGCCGTCGAGGCGAACGATGAAGAAGAACTGGCCGCGATCGAGAGACGAGCCGGGGATCTCGAGCGGGCCCTTCATCGGTTTCGAATCGAACTGACCTTCTCCGGGGAGTACGACGTCGAGGACTGCTACCTGTCGATCAACGCCGGCGCCGGCGGAACCGACTCGCAAGACTGGGCCGAGATGCTCTTGCGGATGTATGGGCGATTCGCCGAGAGGATGAGATTCCGGGCGACCCTCCTCGAAGCGAGCGAGGGCGAGGGGGCCGGGATCCGGAGTGCGACGCTCGAGATCTCTGGCAGGTATGCGTTCGGCAACTTGAAAGGAGAACGGGGCGTTCACCGGCTGGTCCGCCTCTCTCCGTTTGACTCGGCTCACCGCCGGCACACATCGTTCGCCGCGGTGACGGTCGTTCCGGTGACCGAAGAGGCGGAGCTTTCGATCGATCCGAAAGACCTCCGAGTCGACACGTACCGGGCCTCCGGAGCCGGAGGGCAGCACGTGAATGTGACCGATTCCGCCGTGCGGATCACGCACCTTCCGACGGGGATTGCCGTCTCCTGCCAGAATGAGCGAAGCCAACACCAGAACAAAGAGACGGCGATGCGCATTCTCCGTTCCCGCCTCGGTGAGATCCTCCGCCGGCAACAGGCGGAGAGGCTCGATGAGATCCAGGGGGAGCTGAAGGAGAACGAATGGGGAAGCCAGATTCGATCGTACGTTCTCCATCCGTATCGCATGGTGAAGGATCACCGGACGAGGGAGGAGACGGGGAACGTCGACGCCGTGCTCGACGGCGATCTCGGTGCTTTCATCGAGGCGTACCTCTCCTACACGGAGGGCGAAAACACACCATCATAGTTACGTCTTAGCAACCACTTGCACTCTCTAACAAAGCCTGCTACAATACATTCTTGAACCGCTACGAGGAGGGGGGATTCTATGCCCAAGCAGCTTCTCGACAAGATCTCGATCTACGTTCCGAAGAGCAAACTCGAGCAGCGCCCTGTCGAGCGTCTGATCAAGCTGGCGGAGGCGAAGGATCGTTCGGTGAACTACCTCGTGGTCGAGGCGATCCTCGAGTACCTCACGCGCGAGGAGAAGAAATAGCGGCACACGTCACACAGGTTTCTGATCACCGGAAGCTCCGGTGCATTCTCGATTGAGGTATTCCTGCAGGATCAGGACGGCCGCGAGGCTGTCACGGAGACCCTTGCGCCTCTTTCTCGACAAGTTCGCCTCGACCAAGACCCGCTCCGCTTCTACGGAGGTCAGTCGTTCGTCGGTCAGCTCGACCGGAAGATCGGTCGCTCGCCGGACGCGCTCGGCGAAGGAGATCACCTCCTCGGCCATCTCTCCGCGGGACCCGTTCATGTTCAGCGGCAGGCCGATGACGATGCGTCTGATCCGGTGTTCCCTCGCCCACCGGGCGAGTTGTCTCACGTCGTGATCGAGTGAGTGCGTTCGGCGCTGCTGTGGAAGAGGACTCGCTAGCGTGGCGTCCTCGTCGCTGATTGCGAGACCGAGCCGCGCCCTCCCGTAATCGACTCCGAGGATTCTCACCGGTCGCTTCCTATCTGGGCGAGCGCGCGGCGGACGAGGCCTTCGGCGTCGAGGCTTTCACCGCGCAGCCGTTCGATCGCCTGGCGGGCCTCCCGCGCAGAGAAGCCGAGTGCCTTGGACGTCAACGCGCGCAGCGCCGTCTCCTCATCGGGCGTGAGGAGGAAGCTACGACCGTCTCCGGCCACGCCGATCTTGTCTCGAAGGTCGATCAAGATTCGCTCCGCCGTCTTCCGTCCGACCCCCTTGATCGTCGTCAGTCTGCCGACGTCGTTCGCTCCGATCGCCTCCACGAGGGCGTCGGTCGGAAGGGACGACAGGATCTGAAGGGCAAGCCGAGGCCCAACCTGTCCGACGGAGAGGAGATGGGTGAAGATCTCGCGTTCGTCCGGGGACGCGAAGCCGTACAACTCCATCGTGTCGTCTCGAACGATGAGATGTACGAACAGGACGGCCGGATGTCCGACCGGACAGGCCGCGACGTCCCACGACGGGCAGAAGATGCGATAGGCGATTCCGCCGGTCTCGATGACGACGTGATCGCCTCCCGCTCGAACGATCTCACCGCTGATCGAATCGATCAAGGTCTGACCTCCATCCTCGCACGGGCCCCGGTCGCATCGCGCATCGTCTCGCGGAACGTGTCGACGCGGCTTGGCGGTAGTGCAACGACCGCGCGTGCTTCCGCATCGTACTCGATCCGAACGACACGGGCGCCCTGGCGGTGGATCGTCCCCATGACCGCCGACGTCAGATCGGGAGAGAAGGCGACCTCAATCTCGGTTTCGAGCGTTCGCTTGACGATCGATCCTCGGTCGAGTGCTGCGCGCACGGCGTCTGAGTACGCGCGGATCAATCCGCCGATGCCGAGCTTGACGCCGCCGAAGTGGCGGACGACGACCGCGAGGACGTCCAACAAGTCGTCCTTCTCCAGCTGCTGGCAGATCGGAAGGCCGGCCGAACGGGCGGGCTCTCCAGCGTCTTCGAACACGGAGACGGGCTCGTTCTCTCCGCGGAGACGGTATGCGTAGCAGACGTGAGCTGCATCGTGATGCGACCTGCGAAGGCGCGCCAGCTCCTCCTCGATCTCGTCGGCCGTGGTGACAGGGAATACGGACGCGAAGAAGCGTGACTTCTTTCGAGTGATCCGCGCCGACGTCGGTTCGGCGATCGTTCGATAGCGATCGATCATCGGCGACCTTCGACGAGCGGCTCGGGAGCTCCTTTCAGTCGTTGGAGAAGATCGTAGGCGGCGCGCACGTCGTCCGCTTCTCCTTCGAGAACGAGCGAGACGCTCCCTGCGCCGACACCGATGCCTCCGGAGGCGACGTGATCGGCGCGAACCGAGAAGAGGATCTCGAGGGCCTCGATCTCCGTCACGACGTCCCCGGTGAGCGGAAACATCCCGCACGGGAGGCCGTCGCCGAACGCCAAACGCCGGCTTCCAAGTTTTCCTGCGATTGTTGGGATCGGTGTATGTACCGACTTGCCGACACTGATCGGGACGACGAGGTCGACGCCGCGAGCGAGTGCGGTCGGTACGTATCGGCCGATTGTGCCTGCGTCCGGCGCCGCCATCAGAACGCCGACGGTGCCGAACGGATCGAGCGCGTTTCCTCCCTTGATGATGACATCGCCCTCTCCGAGCGAGTCGAGCAGCTCGCCGAGCTCGATCGAAATCCGCGCGCCGTTTCGGAAGACAAAATCCCGCTCTTCGCCGATGCGGGCATTGAGGTTCCACCGATCGTCGACGACTCCGGCGGCGAATGCGCCGTGGTCGATCGAGTCACCGGAGAGCTCGGCGGCGACGAACGCGTTCGTCGTTCCGAGCGTGACGACGACGGTCCCGCCCTCGATCGCGGTTTGAACGATCGAATGCGCAACCACGCCCTTGGCGATCAGACGCTTGGAGGTCGACGGTGCGAGTACGGCAAAGGCTTTCATGAATCGTCCTTCCTGGTTGATGCCGAGTCTAGCGAGTATGCTATAGGAAGCATTGCCTAGGAGCAAAACCCAGTCTGTAAGGTGATTCGACACGATGCGCTACGACAAGCCGTCCTACGAGCGAGAGGTTCGGGAATTCGAATGGAACATCCCAGCCGACTACAACATTGTCGACGTCGTCGAGGGGCACGCGCGGAGACATCCGGAGAAGAGCGCCGTCCTCTGGGAGGACACGGACGGCAATGCGCAGCGGGTGAGCTACGCGGAGTTGGTCGCGGGAATGCGCCGGTTCGGAAGCGCCCTGCGGCGGCTAGGCGTCGCCAAAGGTGATCCGGTGATGCACATTCTGCCCAGGCTTCCCGAGGCACACATGGCACAGCTCGGGACATTCGTGGCCGGTGGTGTCGCGATCCCGTGCTCGGAGATGCTCAAGAGCGGCGAGATCGTCTATCGATCGGAGGTGAGCGGCGCGCGTGTCATCGTCGCCGACGTGTCGACGATCGAGACGGTCGAGGCGGCGCGCGGCACCTGCCCGCTCGAGACGTTCATCCTGATCGGTGGAGGCGAAGCGCCGGAAGGCTGGCTCCGGTTCGAGGACCTGGTCGCCGAAGGGGATCCGGACGACGAGAAGGTCGCCCTTACAGTGGACGACCCGATGACGATCAACTTCACCTCCGGGACGACGGGGAAGCCGAAACCAGTCGTCCACAAGCATCGCTGGATGTACTGTCACAACCGGATCACGGCGCGCTATTGGTACGGAGCGAGCGAGGACGACGTCATCTGGGCGACGACGGCGCCCGGTTGGGCGAAGTGGTACTGGAGCCCGGTCGGCGTCTCGTTGACGACGGGCGCGACGCAAGTGATGTACAACGGGCGCTTCGATGGGGAGCGATACCTCGAGTTGCTGGTGAAGTACAAGGTGACCAAGCTCTGCTGCACCCCGACGGAGTATCGGCTGTTCGCTCAGATTCCGAATCTTGCAGACTACGATGTCGCGCTCCAGGACGCGCTCTCGGCCGGAGAGCCGCTGAACGTTGAGCCGATCGAGGCGTTCAAGCGGGCTTTCGGCGTCACGATTCGCGACGGCTACGGGCAGACCGAGAGCGTCTGTCTCGTCTGCAACCTTCCCGGAATGCCGGTGAAGCCAGGAGCGATGGGGATGCCGACGCCGGGTCCGGGAGTCGTCCTGATCGACGAAGCGGGGACGCGGGTCTCGAAGGGGGAGGTCGGTGAGATCGCCCTCAAGCCGGACAGCCCGGCGATCTTCGATGGGTACTGGAACGCGCCAGAGCTCGATGAGGCAGTCTTCTCCGGAGGGTGGTATCGCACCGGGGATCTGGCCAGGATGGACGAGGACGGCTACCTCTTCTTCGAGGGGCGAGCCGACGACGTCATCCTCACATCCGGCTATCGGATCGGTCCGTTCGAGGTCGAGGACGCGTTGGTCAGTCACCCGGCCGTCGTCGAGGCGGCCGCAGTCGCCGCTCCGCATCGCGACCGCGGCGAGATCGTCAAGGCGTTCGTCATTCTCGCCGACGGATACGAACCGTCCGACGAGCTGACGAAACAGCTGCAGGATCACGTGAAGAGCGTGACCGCGCCGTACAAGTATCCGCGCGCGATCGAATACGTGACGGAGCTACCGAAGACGACGAGTGGTAAGATCAAGCGAGCCGAATTGAAGAAGAGGGAATGGGAGGGCTGGGACAGAAGATGAGCCGGCGAGCCCTGGTGAAGGGTGCGATCTGCGGTGCGGCGCTGATTCTCTGCGCTTGCATCGGCGCGCAAGCGGGCGGCGTGTGGTTCGGGGCACTCGCCTACACTGTGGATCTGGCGGCGACCTTCGGCAAGGTGCCGATAGCGGCGAACGAAGCGTTTGATGCCCTCGATCGGGCGATGATCGACTACGGCGTTCCGCCGCAGGATCGGGCCGAGGTTCGGCATGGGTTCGAAGACGGGCTCGCCGCAGTGGAAGAGGCGCTCGGAGACGCCCCGACACTTCTCCCGGTCCCTCTTCTCGGCGGCTCGCTCGAGATCGGCCTTCCCCTCCTCCTGCTCAACGGCGTTCGATTCTCGGCCGGATTCCTGTCAGACGGCCTGGTTCGAGAAATCGCCGATTTGGCCGGCCTTCCGATTCCATCGCCCCTCGTCGACGTCGAGATCGATGAGGATGGCTTCGACGGCTCGTTGGCGATCGACTTCGCCTTCGGAACCTGGGCGATCGTGACGGAGGTGACGAAGCGATTCGACCTGTTTGTCGTCGGGCTCGATCTGGCGGCCGGCGTTCTCCTGGTCGGCGGCGGGGCGTCGCCGGAGGTCGAGGTCGACGTCCCGACCGAGTTGGCCGAACCGGTGCAGGCGGCCCTCGCCGCACTGCGGCTGGATGAGCTAACGTGGTCTGCCTTTGCGATCACCTCGGCGGTCGGTGTCGAGATCGGTCCGCCGTTCCTTCGATTGGTCGGCGAGGTTCGCTTCATCCTCCCGATCAGCGCGTCATCGGGCTGGTGGGACGTCCGCATCGGGGGGATCGGTGGGAGCGTCGGGATGGTGATACGATTCTGATGGACGATCGAGAGCTGATGCGGCGGGCGAATGAGGCCCGCGAACGCGCATACGTTCCGTACTCCGGTTTCAAGGTCGGGGCGGCCCTTCTCTGCGCAGACGGAAATGTCTTCACCGGGGTGAACATCGAGAACGCGGCGTTCGGATCGACGATCTGCGCCGAGCGGACGGCCTTCTTCAAGGCGATCTCCGAGGGACACAGGGACTTCGTCAAGTTGGCGGTCACCTGTGACCGGGAATACTGCCAACCGTGCGGCACCTGTCGACAGGTGATGATCGAGCATGCTCCCGATCTCGAGATCCTGATGGGGAACACGGACGGCCAGTTCCGGCGGACGACGATCCGCGATCTCCTCCCCGAAGCCTTCACTCTCTAGCGAACAACGAGTGGCAAGGCACCTTCGGAACGCGCACGCAGACGCCACGCCAAACGTTGCTGTCTAGACGTTCGCCGGATCGCCGAAAATGCGGTCGACGACGAGTGGCGGAGGATCGTGGCGGTCTCCGCTTTCGTCGATCGTGTATGCCGCCTCGATCATTGCACGGGCTTCCTCGAGGCGGCGCTCGTCGTTGACGTGGAGGAGGGCGAGGTCCTCGCCGGCTGCGACGGTGTCACCGATCTTCCTCTTCAGTTCGACGCCGACGGCCGGATCGATGTCATCCTCCGCAGTCTTCCGTCCGGCGCCGAGCAGGTTCGCCGCCCGCCCGATCGCGAGAGCGTCGAGCGACGAGATCGTTCCGGCAACGCCGCTGCGGACCTCGGCTTGCCGCGAAGCGCGCGGGAGAAGAGAAGGATCGTCGAGACACGTGACGTCTCCGCCCTGGCTCGAGACGAGTTGGCGCAACTTCTCGAATGCGCGTCCGTCGAGGAGAAGACGGTCAAGCGTCTCCATCGCGTCGTCGCGATCGACGGCCTTCCCCGCGAAGACCAGGAGCTCGGCGCCGAGCTCGCAGCAGACGGTCGCGAGATCCTTCGGGCCGCTTCCGTGGAGGGTATCGATCGCTTCGTGCACCTCGAGCGCGTTGCCGACCATCCTCCCGAGCGGTTGCGACATGTCGGTGATCAGCGCCGCCATCTTCCGCCCGAGTCTGGCCCCGATCGTGACGAGCGCGTTTGCCAGGTTCCGCGACGCCTCGAGCTCCGGGAGGAATGCGCCGGCACCGGTCTTGACGTCGATGACGATCCCCTGAGCCCCTCCGGCGATCTTCTTGGACATGATCGAGGCGACGATGAGCGGGAGCGAGTCGACCGTTCCGGTGACGTCGCGCAACTCGTAGAGGATCCGATCGGCCGGGACCATGTCCTCGGTGTGGTCGGCGAGAGCGAAGCCGATTCTGTGGATCTGATCCAGGAAGGCTCTCCGAGAGAGGTCTGTCCGGAATCCGGGGATCGAATCCAGCTTGTCGATCGTTCCGCCGGTGTGTCCGAGCGCGCGCCCCGAGAGCTTCCCAATCGTCAGGCCGGCGGCGGCGAGCATTGGAACCAACACGAGTGTCGTTGTGTCGCCAACTCCTCCGGTCGAGTGCTTGTCGACGGTGAAACCGCCGAGATCCTCCGGGGTGAAGACTGATCCAGACCGCGCCATCGCGTCGGTCAGGATCGCCGTCTCCTCGTCGTTCATCCCGCGGATGCGGATCGCCATGAGGAGAGCCGCGGACTGATATGACGGGATCGTTCCGGCGACGACGCCGGAGATCCAGTGCTCGATCTCCTCGCGAGTCAGCGCCCTGCCGTCCCGCTTCTTCTCGATGATGGGAACCGTATTCATTACGGATCGATTCTAGGTCCGCCGTCCGTCCGGTTCAACGGCGACCGCGGGCGAGAGGCTTGCCTCGGAAGAGCGGCGGTCGATGCGGTCGCCGGGGATCGCTATACTCCAGTTGAAATGGGAGGATCGAGATGAAGATACCGCGGTTCCTGTTCCGGGTGAAGGATCGCCAAATCGAGGAAGAGGCGGAGAAGATGGTGAGCGCCTTCGGGATCTCCGACGTCGAGATCCGGCGCGATGACACGATCAAGGACGCCTGGCTCGAGGACTACAAGGCGATGAAGACGACCTACGGTTTGGACGAGATCCAAGCGTATCTCGAAGGGTTGACCGGCCGGTAGGTAGACGCGTCTTGCAGGGACTGTCTATTCGAGGCGTGCCCGGAGCCGACCCGACAGGTAGTCCATAAGCCACACGGTCGCCAGGATGAGAAGCATCATCATTCCCACTTTGTGGAACTTGTAGAGCTGCGTGTATTGGTAGAGAAGCTGCCCGATCACCGGAACCCCGATCAGCCCGATGACCGTCGCCATGCGCACGTTGATGTCCCACCGATAGATCGTGAACGAAAGGTACGGATTGATGATCTGCGGCACGATCCCGTAGAGGATGACGTGTATCCGCCTGGCGCCTGTCGCACGGACCGCCTCAACCGGCCCTTGGTCGATCGACTCCAACCTCTCGGAGTAGAGCTTCGTCAAGTCCGCCACGGAGTGTACGAACAAGGCGAGGATCCCCGGGAACGCTCCCACCTTGACCCAGACGATGAAGATGATTCCCCACACGATCGGCTCGATCGACCGAACCACGCTCAGAACGGCACGGATGATCGTGTAGGCGAGCCGTCTTCCGAACCCGGTTGCCAGGTTCCTCGCCGCGAAGAAGCTCAGCGGGGCGGCAACCGCAACGGCGAAGGCCGTCGCGAGGAAGGCCGTGAAGATCGTCACGATCAGGTAGCGAAAGCCCTTCACAAAAACAGACCAATCCGGTGTGAGAAGAGCCTTCCACCACTTCCCCGTCTTCCCCGCACCAGTGAAGAAGGCAATGAGGTCGACCTCGGTGTAGAGGGCCGCGGCGAGGAGTGTCGACGCAACCAGAACAAGCGTGGCGAGAAGCCAGCCTCTCCGGTACCACGGACGGAGGTCACGGCCAAGTTCGTCGGCTGTCGCCATTCTCAGGCCCGTGGCCCGATCGTGAAGAGCCCGACGTCCTTCCTCCGGGGAGAAGAGGAACCCCAGAAGCGGCAGAGCCGAGAGATGCCACAAGACGACCCGCAGGCTCCTGCCGAGCAGGCGACGAGGCAAGCTTCTCTCTTCGGCATCGACCAGCCGGACCCCGAGCAACTTCATTCCCACCGAGGTGCCGAAGCACTCCCAGAGCACGGCAACCTCGAATGCGACGAGAAGCAGGACCCACCATGGGAGGAGAACGAAGTCCTTGAAGTTGTACGCGAGGACATTGAAACAGAAGGATGCGAGGGTCACAAGATAGCCGACCGCGAGCGCGTCGACGACATAGGCGAAGAAGCGACGTCGAATGAACTTCGCCCCTCTCATCCAGCCAGGTTGCTTGGACATGAATCCCGCGTAGTAGCGCTCTTCCATGGCTCTACGTGATCCGCTCCCTTACACGGCCGCTGATGTAGTCCAGCGTCCAAACGACGGCGACAATCGTCCAGACGACGGCGCCGACCTGGTTCCAGTTGTTGGCAATGAATCCAACACTGTTCTTGTAGAAGAAGAGGAATCTCCCGATCCCTCCGCCCCCCATCAACGAAATCACCGTCGACATGCGCACGTTGATGTCCCAACGGTACAAGGAGAAGGCGAGATAGGACGGGGTGATCTGGGGGATCACGCCGTACACGACGACCTGCCATCGACGGGCGCCGGTCGCCGCGATCGCCTCCAGCGGCCCGGCGTCGACGCTCTCCACTTGCTCGGAGAAGAGCTTCCCCAGTGCGGCAATCGTATGCAGCATCAGGGCAAGGGATCCGGCAAACGGGCCGAAGCCAACCCAGATTCCGAAGATGATCGCCCAGAGGATCGACTCGATGGAGCGGAAGATATTGAAGAAGGCCCTCATCACGGCGTAGATCCCCCACCCCACCGGTCCGAACCCCATGATGTTCCGTGCTCCCAGGAAGCTGAGCGGGAATGCAATCAGAGCGCCAACGACGGTCGCCAACAGCGCCATGAAGACGGACTCGATGATTCCTCCGAGGATCGTCGTCTGGATCGGCGCCATGCTCGGGTTCTCTCGGGCGATCACAGGCTCCGGTACTACCAAGTGCTCGAACGAAGGCGTGAAGAGCGCCTTCCACATGTATCCCGAGCGAGGTGCATCCTGAACGAGCGCGCCGATGTCGATCTCCGTGACCATCCAGCCGACCCAGAAGGTCGCGACGAGTAGGGTGACGACCATGATGCCGCGGTGCGTCTTGTACCATTTCCGCGGCTTCGCCGCCGGCAGCTGCTCCTTCACTTCATCGACCAGAACGAGTCTCGCTCGATTCTGATCCGTGCTCTGCGCGTCACGCCGTGAGCGTCTGAGGAGCAGCTTCAGCAGTGGTTCGATGTGCCAACGGACGTAGTAGTTGAACCGCCGGGACGGAGATGGCGAGTGAAGCTGTCCGTCGAGCAAGCGGAGACCGAACAGCGACAGACCCGGGGTCTGACCGAAGACCTGTCCAAGGACCGCCAGTTCGAAGGTCGCGATGACGACCAGAGGCCACCCCCACGGTGGGAGGGTGAGTGTCCCATACCAGTCCACGTACCATGTGTACCAGTACTCATTGAGCAGGTACATCGCCGCGTAGGCCAGGTAGCCCCACATCATCCAGTCGGCGACGAAGGCCATCAGAATGGTACGAATCCGCCCCGCCGTGGAGCGAGTTCTCTTCCGCCGGTTTCCTCTACCGAACCTCAACTTCCTCGGCCTCTTCCCCGTAGATCTCCCGGAACTTCGCCTGGTCGATCTCCTCAGGCGTTCCTTCGAAGACGATCTTCCCGTCTTTGAGCGCAAGGATCCGCGTTCCGTACCTCCGCGCGAGCCCGAGGAAGTGCAAGCTGGCAATGACAGTAACCCCGTCCTGCTGGTTCATCTCCTCGGTGTACTGCATCACGGAGTGGGACGTCGCCGGATCGAGTGCGGACACCGGCTCATCGGCCATCAGCAAGTCAGGCGTCTGCATCAGAGCTCTCGCGATCCCGACCCGTTGCTGCTGTCCGCCCGAAAGCTCATCGGCCCGCTTGTACGCTTGCTCGGGAATGCCGACCCGTTTCAGGTTTGCCATGGCGAGCTCGATGTCTGGTGCAGCGAACCTCCTTGCAGCGGAGAGCCATGGGTTCGCGTAGCCAAGACGCCCCGACAGAACGTTCGTAAGAACCATCGATCGCTTCACGAGGTTGAAATGCTGGAAAATCATCGCCATCCGCCGCCGGAGTTGGCGCAGTTCCCTCGGTTTCGCGGCGGTCACATCGATGCCGTCGAAGATCACCCGGCCCGCCGTCGGTTCCACCAACCGGTTGACGCAGCGCAGGAGCGTCGACTTCCCGGAGCCGGACAGGCCGATGAGAACGAGGAACTCGCCCCGTTCGACGGTGAAGCTGACGTCATCCAGCGCGACAACATCCCCTCGCTCGTAGACCTTCGTTAGGTTCTCGATCCGCAGTAGCGGTTCCATGATTCCCTTCCAGAGGGCAGTCAGAAGAAGGCGCGGGAGGACGAGGCCTCCCGCGCTCTGACTATCCTCCCTGCATAGAGGATCCTACCGATCCGGGACCGGCATACCGATCGCTACGCGGAGCGTGTCGTAGTAGCTGTCGTCGATATCTGCGACCTCGGTCCACTCGTAGAACTTGTCGCTGTTCCAGAGGGCGAGTCCCTCGTCGGTCGCGATGTGATCCTTGATCGCCTGCACGATCGCATCCATCATGTCTTCGTCGAATTTCGGTCCGAAGGCAACGCAGTCGTTCGGGATGTTCCCGCCGATCAGCGCAACGCACTTGAAGTCGCCGATCAACGTGTCGAGCGAGTAGATGTCGTCGATCGATCCTCGCACATCCCTCAGGCTCCCGAGCAGATCCTCGGCGTACAGAGCATTGTTATACGGATCCCAGAGCCATCGCTCGAGGTCATCTCCCAGTTCCCAGCTGTCGGTCACGCCGTCCGGCGCGCCCGGCGGGCTGTAGTAACAAGTCGCGAAGTCGCCCTGTCCCTCGACGAGGGCGGTGATCGCGGCGCCGTGGCTGCCGGTGAAGACCTTCTCGCTGGGGACGATACCCCACGATTCGAAGACGAGGCTGGGGATCACGTTCCCAGACGTCGAAAGCTCATCCGTGGCAAGCCAGACCTTCCCGTTGCAGTCGAGAACGCTGTTGATCCCACTGTCTCGGCGGACGTACAGACCGGCCTGATACGTCGTCGCACCGTATCGGACGGAGGCCAGCCTCGGCGTGACGCCTCCGTTGGTCCGCTCGAAGATGGAGAGGTACTGAACACTCGCCGGCATCCCGAAGACATCGCCGTCAGATGTGCCGAACGTCTCAACCATCGCGGCGTAGTCGGGCTGCAAGATCGCCTCGATGTACAGCCCGGTCAAATCGAACAGCGCCTCCGCAATCTGTCGCCCGATCTCTAAGATCTCTTCGCCGTGCGTCGACGGAACTAGAACCATCTTGATCGGGTTCTCGCGCGTTCCCACCTGAGCGAAACCGATGACGCCGAGAGCCATGACGGCAATCAACGTCAATGCCAGCAACCTACGCATAGCGCACCTCCTGTGACTCGCTGAAGCCTCCGGGACGCGTGCGTGCCACCCCACGCCCCAATGTGATCCTCATAACGCTATCATAGGTTCTACAGGTGCGGTAGTCAAAGCAGACGCTACTCGCGTTTGTACGGGGTCCCGAGCGATTTCGGGAATCGTACGCGGCCGATCGCCCCCGAGACGACGAGCAGCGTGACGATGTACGGAAGCATCGAGACGAACTGTCCCGGAATCGGCTTCGACGGAAGCGTCTTCACCCATTCGGCGATTCCCTGGAAGAGGCCAAAGATGAAGCTCGCGAGAAGGGCGAGGAGCGGATTCAGTCCGCTGAAGACGACGCAGGCGAGAGAGATGAAGCCGCGGCCGGCGGAGAGATCCTTGGTGACGAGCCCCATCCACGCGACACTCATGTAGGCGCCGCCGAGCCCGGCGAGGAGTCCGCCGAACGTCGTGGCGTACAGGCGAATCCGGTTGACGTTGATCCCGGCGACGTCGGCCGCCTCCGGGGCCTCACCGGCCGCCTTGAGCATCAATCCGGCTCGGGTCCGCTTGAGGAACCAGAAGACGAGGAACGGCAGGACGATTGCGACGAGGATCATCGGGCTCATCGCCCCCATCGGGGTGCGCAGCTTGGCGAGTTCGGCCGCCTTCGGCACGTCGTGGAACCCCGGAGCACCGAGCTGGATCAATCCGAACGCGACGAAACCCATCGCGAAGAGGTTGATCCCGATCCCTGTAACCATCTGGGTTCCCTTCCAGTACGTGTTGATCACCGAGAAGAGGAGGCCGACGAACGCACCGACGCCCATTCCGACGAGAAGGCCGACGACCGGCCCTCCGGCCTTGGCTCCGAGGACGGCGGTGAAGGCGCTCATGAGGAGGATCCCCTCGAGTCCGATGTTGAACAGCCCCGCCGTCTCGCCGATGATCTCGCCGACGGCGGTGAGCGCCAGCGGGACCATGGCGTGCAGCGAAATTCGTAGCAGACTCAGGATGTCGTTCAGGCTCATGCTTCCTCCCCTTCTTTCGGAGCTCTGCGGGTCAGGCGTTTGACCAGGGAGGCGAACTCCACGCCTTGCTTCTTGACGGCCGGGAAGATCCGGATCAGTTCGGGGATCGACATGGCGAGCACGATCGCGCCCATGACAACGCGGACGATCTCGAGCGGAACGGGATTCGAGCCGTAGAATTGCATTACCCGTCCACCGGCGGTGAGCCCACCGAAGAAGATGGCGGCGATGATGATGCCGATCGGATGATTCCGTCCGACCATCGCGACGGCCATCCCGTCGAATCCGACGTTCGTCAATTGCGGCATCGCGGCACCGCCGTAGATGGCGTAGGTCGGCGGGAGTCCCATCGTGATCGTCGCCCCGGCCAGGCCGGCGGCGACTCCACCGAGGACAAAGCTCAGGAACATCGTCCGCTTGTTCCGGATCCCTCCGTACCTCGCCGCTGTCGGGTTCAGTCCGGCCGCGCGAACCTCGTAGCCGACGGTCGTGTGCCAGAGGATGAAGTAGATGGCGAGGGCGAATGCGATGGAGACGAAGATCGAGTAGGAGAGATCGGTCCCCCGGACCATCACCGGGAACCGAGCGGCGACCGGGATGGAGACTGTCTTCTCCGCACGGACCGGGTCCCGAAGGAGAAAGATGGTCAGATAGAGGACGAGCCACCGCGCGATCCAGTTGAACATGATCGTCGAGATGACCTCGCTGACGCCGCGCGTGATCTTGAGGAACGCCGGAACGAGGCTCCACGCGGCACCGGCGATCGCGGCGAGAATCAGCCCGACGATCTGCCCGAGCGGCGTCGGGAGGGCCATGTAAGCGACGAGGATCGACGCGGTCGCCCCGACGAACAGCTGCCCCTCGGCTCCGATGTTGAACATCCCGGCGCGGAGGCAGATCGAGAACGTCAGCGCGGTCAGAATCAGCGGCGTTCCGCGGGAGAGCGAGCTGGAGATCTCGTACAGACCGCCGTAGGCTCCCTTGAACAGAGCGATGTACGCCTTCCAGGGGTTGAACCCCCAGATGTACATCAGGATCGCTCCGATCAGCAGGCCGACCACGGCGGCGAGGAGCGATTCGAGTGCCGGGCTCAGACCGGTCAACGTGCCGTGTACACCGCGGAGAAGCCGCGATTCGATCGGTCTCCTCGGTTCGCTCATGAACCCTCCTCGCTTCGGACGCCGCCCATCAGAAGTCCGATCTGTTCGCGGTCGAGTTCATCGGGGGCACAGACCTTCATGAACTCGCCCTCGTACATGATGCCGATGCGGTCGGAGAGGGCGAGAACCTCGTCCAGGTCGGCCGACACGAGAAGGATCGCTCGACCGTTGGAGCGCATGTCGAGCAACGTCTGGCGGATGTACTCGGCCGATCCGATGTCGAGCCCGCGCGTCGGCTGGCTGGCGACGATGATCGACGGATCCTTGGCCAGCTCCCGGCCGACGATCAGCTTCTGCTGATTCCCGCCGGAGAGGCTCTTGGCCGGTGCATTCGGACCCGTGGCGCGGATTTCGAAGCGCTCCATCAGCGCCCGCACGTGGCTGTTGATCCTCCCCCATCGGAGGAACGACAGCGGCCCCGTGAATTCCTTCCACCGATGGACGCCGAGGATCGCGTTCTCGGCCAACGTGAAGGGAAGGACGAGCCCGAGCTCCCAGCGGTCTTCCGGGATGTGCGCGACTCCGAGTCGGTAGATCTCCCGAGGGCTGAGCCCGAGGATGTTCGTTCCGTTGATTGTCGCTTCCCCGGACTTGGGCACGCGGAGGCCGGTCAAGGACTCGACCAGCTCCGTCTGCCCGTTTCCTTCCACCCCCGCGACACCGAAGATCTCTCCCCCGAAGACGTCGAACGTGACGCCACCGACGGCGACCTCTCCGGTATTCCCGTGTGAGACGAGTTCTCGAACCTGGAGGATCGCCTCTCCGCTCCGATCGACGGGGGTGCGCTCCTGCGCGCGCGGCAGTTCCTTGTCGCTCAGTTCGACGGCGCCGGTCTTCGACTCGAGCGCCTGGCCGACCATCAGTCGGGCGAGGTGCTCGGTGTCGGTGGACGAGGTCTCGACGTCGCCGACCATCTCCCCGTGACGAAGGACGACAACCCGATCGGTGACCGTCTGAACCTCTTTCAGCTTGTGCGTGATCAGGATGACCGACGTCCCCTCGTCCTTCAGCCTTCGGAGGAGAGTGAAGAGCTCGTCGACTTCGAGCGGCGTGAGGACCGACGTTGGCTCGTCGAGGATGAGGAGATCGACGTCGCGCGAGAGGACCTTCAGAATCTCGACACGCTGCTGCTCCCCGACGGCCAGCTTCTCGACCGGCACGTCGAGCGGAACGCGGAGGCCGCTCTCCTGCATCAACGCTTCGAGGCGTTCGGTCGTCTTGGCGAGTTGGATTCGGGTGAAGGGTCGCTCGTGGCTGAGGGCGACGTTCTCAGCCGCCGTGAACGGTCCGACGAGGGCGAAGTGCTGGTGGACCATTCCGATGCCGAAGTCGAGCGCCTCCCGCGGGCTTCTGAATCGGATCACCCCCCGCGGGGAGATCACGCGTCCCCGGGTCGGTGGGAGGAGCCCGGAGAGGATCTTCGTGAGAGTCGTCTTCCCGGCCCCGTTCTCGCCGAGGAGGCCGACGATCTCGTGTGTGTGGATCTCGAGATCGGCCTCTTTTAGGGCTACGGTTCCATCGGAATAGACCTTGGTGATCCCCTCGGCTCGAAGGTACATCGTCGCTTGGGTCGGAGGGGCTCCGGCCGTCTGTGTCTCGCTCATCGCTCTCTCCTCGGTCGAAGCGGCCGGCGGCACTCAGAGAAGAGGGAGAGAGGAGCGAGGTCCTCTCTCCCGATATGGTTCCTGTCTTGCCGGATCCCCTACTGAGAGCCGAGCGGATAGTCGTTCCGGATCGCCCGCATCTGGTCGAGCGTGTCCGCTGTCGGAACGACGATCGATCCGTCGAGAATGGCGGCCTCGAGCTCGTCGATCAGCGCCCAGGAGCCGGCTGAAACGGTCGCGCGGTTGAGCGCCCAGTTGCCGACAATCGTGTAGAAATCGTCGCTCGAGATCGCGCCGCCGAGAACGCCGAAGTCGATGAAGTCGATCAGCGTATCGAGATCGCTGATGCCGACGCCGCCTTCGGTCAGTCCGAGGCTTGTGATGCCGCCTTCGAACGTCCCGTCGACCACCGATTCGATGGCGAAGTAGGTCGCGTGGTCGACGCGCTTCATTCCGCTGGCGAGTCCGTGTAGGCCGTTTCCGAGGTAGTCCTGATTGGCGTCGACACCGAAGAAGTACGGCGGACCGTACGTGGTGCCGGCATTGTCGTGCGCCTCCGTGACCGCCTCGAGGTCACCGAGCCCGAGCGGGCCGGCGACGTTGTAGATTCCGACCGCGCCTTGCCCGAGCATCGCTTCAGATGCGGCCTTCCCAAGCGCGATGTCGGAGAACGTGCCCGTGTAGGTGTAGAGGAGATCGACGTCGCCGCCGACCTGTTCGTTCGCCCAATCCATCCCATATCGAACGCCGGCTTCGAAGTGGTAGAGAACCGGAATCTCGATTCCGAGGACGACGCCGAACGCGTCGTATCCATGCTCGTGTGCGGCGAGGGCGCCGAGGGCGCCGATCAGCGCCGACATTTCGTTCTCACGGAAGACGATCGACATCACGTTGTCGGCATCGACGACCGAGTCGATGATGGCGAACTTCTGGTTCGGGAACTCCGCCGCCACTTCGCCCATCGCGTCGGTGAACAGGAAACCGACCCCGATGATCAGTTCGTACTCGCCCGTTCGCGCCAGGTTCCGCAGATTCGGACTGTAGTCCGCTGCGGACGCGCTCTGCACTTCGACCATCTCCAGGCCGAAGTCGACTGCGGCCTGGTCGGTCCCCTGGAATCCCATATCGTTGAACGACAGATCCCCACGTCCGCCGACGTCGAGAACGACGGCGACCTTTCCAGCTGCCATGCCGACCAGGGAAAGACCCAGGACGAGCATCAGCGCAAGCACAAGCAGCCTTTTCAACGGCACCTCCTTGATAGATGACGCGCCTCTCTCACCGGAAGACCGGTGCCCAGTACTCTGCGTCACATTCTAGTCAGCCGCGCCGCCGTTGGCAACACGGCGCCACTGCTTCACGGATCTGCGAGTGCTTTCGAAAACAGCCTAGAGAAGGTTATTCCGGCGAGTGCCTTCCGATCGGCGCATCCGTCGAATCTGTCAGACGGCCAAACACCCCGACAGGAGCGTCCGGGTCACGGAGCGTGTGGACTCCACGTTCGCGGATATCATCGGCACATGGCAAGAGCGGTCTTTCCCGTCCTTCTGGTCCTCGTCGGAGCGGCGCTGTTCTCGCTGATCGAGCGACGTTCGCACGAGATCCAGGCGTTCGCAGCATTTCCGGAAGGCCGTATCGGGTCGGAGTTCGCAGAGGTCTATGCCTCCTTCGCCCCGATTCTCGCCGTTCACGAATCGTACGCGGCGCATCTGTTCGAGGGGACGCCGGTGGCGATCCCGCCCGGCCTCGAGTCGGCCTGCGAGACGTTCTCGATCGAACTGGCCTCGTTTCACGGGAGCCTGGTGAGCCGAGAGCAGGTGACGGCGAACGGACTATCGGAGACGCTCGTTCGACTGCGGATCGAGGCGGACGCGTTCTGTGCGTCATTCGGAGGAACGCTTCGGGAAATCGCTCGATCGGGATCGGATCCGGCGATTCTGGATCAGGCGAGCGAGGCGAAACTCTTTTCCGAGATCTACGCGCTCTCCGAGCGAATGGAGGAAGCCTTCACGGAAGTGTTCGATTCGATCGACGGGGACGAGAGCCGATGGGTGTTCTCCGTCGCATTCTCGTCGCGTGCGCTGTTGACGCGTTCGAGCATAGATCGCGTCGGCGATGATCTGAGCGACATCTTCTACGGTTCCGACGACGCGACCCAGCCGCCCTTTCCGGTTCCGAACGAGGTCGCCGAAGCGATGGCCGAGCTGATCGACCTGTCTGGACGCGACTTGGTGCGAGTGGAATCGGAACGGGCCCGCGCCCTCGCTGCGGTGATCTGGCGACACTTTGCTTCTGATTCTGAGGCTTCGGACTGATCGGGTCTCGGCTGGACTTGAATGGGAACGAAGTGCGGGGGTGGGAAGGCGGACCTGCTGCCGCGTCCGCCTTCCCGGGGTAAGGACCGTTGGCTGTCCCACCGAATCTCTCGTTTCCGCTTGTCTCCGGCGGTCGCCTCCGGCCACGAGCTGCCCCGGCGCTTGCGTTCGAGGGAGACCGCGCTCTCGTTCGCGGTCGAGTCGGTAAGGAGGTACGCTGGAGTCGTTCCGCATTTGCGGAGAGTTCCAGTCGATCGCCCCTCTCCCGCAGCGCTCACCTCGCGAGCTCTTGTCGGCAAGCTCGGGGTGAGCGTACCTCGGTCGCGAGGGGGCGACCTGTGCACATGCGACGGCCGGGCGGGGCGTTCGACTCGCCGAGAGGTCCGACGAATCCTGTCCGTCGGGGACGTGTGTCCCCGCGCCGGCGCCTTTTTGGTGATCTTGACTACTCAGGAGCGATCTGAGCGATCTTCCAGTAGTCTTGGACTGTCTGGATCAGCCGTTCGAAGTCCTTCGAATCGACCGGCTTGGTCATGTAACTTGCTGCGCCGCTGTCGTAGGCCTTGACCATGTCCTCCTCCCGTTCGGAGATCGTGAGAACGATGACCGGGATCCGGCGGAGGCGTTCGTCCTCTTTGATCTTCGCGAGAACCTCGAGCCCGTTGATCTTCGGCAAGTTGATGTCCAATAGGATCAGGTCCGGCCGGGGGGTGTCGGCGAACTCGTCCTTCTGATAGAGCGCGTCGAGCGCCTCTTCACCATCGCGGGCGAAGTGCAATTCGCACTTCACGTCGCTCTTGCGCATGGCGCGCTTGATGATCGTGACGTCGTTCGGGTTGTCCTCGACGACGAGGACTTTCATCTTCTCCAGGCTACGCATTCGATTCCACCTCTCTTGCTCTAGGAATGGTAAAGTAGAACGTACTTCCCTTGCCAACCTCCGACTGCACCCAGATCCGCCCGCCGTGCTCCTCGACGATCCGCTTGCAGATCGCGAGTCCGGCCCCGGTCCCTTCGTAGTCCTCTCTCGGGTTGAGCTTCTCGAAGATGCCGAAGATTCGCTCCTGATATCGAGATTCGATGCCGATTCCGTTGTCCTCGATCGAGAACTTGACCATGTCGCCACGTCCGTCTTCGGCCCAAGCGACGCGAACCATCGGGAGAGCCTTGTCGTTGTACTTGATCGCGTTGACGATCAGGTTGCTGAACAGCTCGCTGATCCGCACGCGGCTCCCACGGACGGACGGAAGATCCTCCGCAACCTGAAGATTCACGCCACGAAGACGCGCGTCGAGATCCTCCTGGATCTCCTCCAATAGGCGTTGGGTGCTGATCCGTTCGAACGCCGTAACGTCGATGGAGACACGGGCGAGCGACAAGAGATCGTTGATCAACTGGCGCATTCTCGAGGAGGTTCGCCTGAGGGTGTTCAGGTAGTCGACCCCCTCTTCGTCGAGGCGGTCCGGGTAGTCCTCCAACAGGAATCCGCTGAACGTCTCGATCGTTCGCAACGGTTCCTTCAGATCGTGGGAGACGACGTGCGAGAACTCCTCGAGCTTCTCGTTCGACAGCTCCAGATTGCGTGACTGCTCACGGAGGCTCTCTTCGAGGCGTTTCAGCTCCGTCACGTCGATGAAGTGATCGATTCGGCCGCTCCGGTGCTGCTCCGCTTCGATCGGGATCGACCGGTACTCGAGGACGCGTTCCTCGCGTCCGAGCGTCGGGCGAACGCGACACGTCATCGAATCGATCCGCTCCCTCTTCTCAATCGCCTCTTCCATCACGCGAGCCACCGACTGCGCGTCCTCGAAGGCCCCGACGTAGCGGGAGCGTGCCCTCCGGGCGTCGACGCCGATCAGGCGGTCGCGGTCGATCCCGAAGAACCTTCCGACGGTGGCATTCGCCCACAGAACCTCTCCCCGTTGGTCGGTGATGATGATCCCCGAGTCGAGCGTATCGATCGCCTTCTCGATCAGGATGCGATAGCGCGCCTCCGTCTCCATCAGACGCCGTTCGAGCTCGGCCTCCTTGCTCTTCTCGGAAGCCTCGAGAATCGCCAGCCGCTCCGTGATCTTGGTTCCGCGCAACTCGATCGGGAATGCCCGCCGGTTCTGAGAGACGAAGCGGACCTTGATGCCGCGGATCTCCCCCCGCTCGAACAGGCGGATCAACTCCGTCTTCATTCGGTCGACGTCGTCCGGATGAACGTACTCCCCAAGTTGTAGCGAGCGCTTGGTGGTGAACCCGAGCGCCGCGCGCGAGGCCTCGTTTCGCTGGAGAACGCTCCCCTCCCGGTCGATGAAATGGAGGATGTTCAGCGCCGGATCGAAGATCTCTTCATCGCAGTGGTCCTGCAGCGATTTCGGTCGCCGCCAACGACTCCGTCGGTGAGCGCGCTGCTCGTTCGCGAAGCCGAGGCTTCCGCCGATCGCAACGTAGCCGATGAACAACAGCGCGAGTCCCTCCCACGACGAGGCCCGCGAGAAGGCGAGGAGAGCGACGCCGGAGGCGGCGATCCCCGTCGACAGGATCAGGGCGCTGCGCAGCCGCAAGCCGGTCGTACCGAGGATCAACGGGACGGCGAACGTGATCGCGACGACCGGGACGAGCGAGACCCCGGTTCCGTGCAACACGATGCTGACCACGACGGCGACGATGAAAGAGACGCCGACGATGATCGTCCGCTCCGTTGGGTTCAGTCCGCCTGCCAATGGTTGCCCATCCTTGTCGCCACGAGGGGTGCGTGTAGACAGATGCCCGTAGAGAACGTAAGTACGGTCACGACGTTGACGAAGGACAACCGTCACCCGCAAAGAGGACGTTCTTCTGGTGCCCTAGATGATCAAGTTGAGGTTCAGATTGGAGGAGAACGGCTCAACGATCTTCTGGAGGTACTCCTCTCGCAGGATCTTGATTCGGCGGCTTTCGATTGCGATGATCCCGCGGCCCTCGAGTTCGCTCAGCGTCCGGATCGCAGTCTTGGAGGACACGCCGGCCATTTCGGCGAGTTCGGCGCGGGACAGCTCGACGCCGCTCTTGCCGAGGTGTAGGATCAGGCGGGCCAGACGCTCTTTGCTGGAGGAATACGAACGCTCGGCAAGCTTGTTCTGAAAGGCCTTCAGCTCCTCCGAGAGCTTCTCGTACAGCCGGAAGACGGTCTTCGGGTGTCGCTCCAGGTAGTAGAAGAAATCCCCTCGCTCGATGAATCCGACCGTCACCGCATCGAGCGTCTTTGCGTAGGCGTTGTGACTCCCCTTGTCGAATAGCGTCGTCTCCCCGAGGATCTCGCCCGGCCCGACGATCTTCAGAATCTGGCTCTTGGCCCGCATGCTCCGCTTGACCAGTTTCACCATTCCTTCGAAGATCAGGTAGAAGCCGAAGGCAGGAGCTCCCTCCTGAAAGATGATCTCGCCTCGACCGTAGTTGATTCTGCGGACTGCCTCCCGGAGCTTGCTCAGTTCCTTCTCCTTCAGGTCGGTGAAGATCCGGAAGTCCTTGAGATCGACCATGCTTGAACCCCCTCTGGCGGACGTTTCCGAAGCCCGGAGTCTGTACCCCCGCCGCTCGTACCCTTCATCACCCAACTCACGAGGTCACACGTCCAGCATTGTAACGAATATCACACCCCTCGCCAAGCGGTTTCCCGGCCGTCGTTCGGTGGAGGGATCGGACGATCGCTGTCGTGCGCTCGTCTTGACAGGATGTGGCCCCCTGTCTACACTCCCACGCATCCCGAGCCGGAGTGGCGGAATTGGCAGACGCGCAGGATTCAGGATCCTGTGAGGTTCACCCCTCGTGTGGGTTCAAGTCCCACCTCCGGCAGATTCCCTCGCTTCCTCGAGACCTCGGTCAGCAATCCCCGTTCATTTCGTGGTTCCGTTGATCGGCCTCAGATGCGGTCCGCCAGGACGGCGAGCCCGACGAAGAAGCCCGCGAGGATCCAGAATCGAACGGTCACCTGGCTCTCGTCCCAGTGGAACGCGGGGAGGAGATGCTGGCGCTTCGGATCGTCCGAGTGCTCGAAGTGATGGTGGAGCGGACTCATCCGGAAGATCCGCTTGCCGGTCGCTCGAACGGATCCGGTCTGCAGGATCACGGATCCCGCCTCGAGAACCAGGACGCCAGCAAGGATCGGTAGGAGGAGACCGAGGCCGTTGACCAGGGCGATCGACGCGATGGCGCCGCCGAGGAAGAACGACCCGGCATCGCCGAGGAACAGGCCGGCCGGGTGGACGTTGATCCAGAGGAACCCCACGAGCGAGCCGATCAGCGGGACGATCAGGGCAAGATTGGACGCTGTCGGGCGAAGGAGGATCAATCCGGCGAGGACGATCGCCGCGACACCGGCGGCGAGACCGTCGAGACCGTCGGTCAGGTTCATCCCATTCGTCGTCGACAGGAGGACGAACCAGACGAGAAGCAGGGTCGCCATTGTCGGCAAGTGAAGGTCGGTGGACGCGAACGGGATCCGGACCGGCACCAGGAGCACGTCCCGAAATGCGATGAAGACGACGCCGGCGGCGACGCTGGTCAGGGCGAGCTTCGCCGGGCCGGAGAGCCCGGTCGAGCGTTTTCGGCGCAGCGAGATGATGTCATCGGCCGCCCCGATGCCGGCGCAGAGGGCGGCGGTCGCAAGAACGAAGCCGGTTGCGTCGTCCGGGCGGTGCCAGAACGCCAGGACTCCGATCCCGGCGAGCCAGAGAGCGAAGACGACGAGGCCGCCCATCGTCGGGGTCCCCGCCTTCACGGCATGGCTCACCGGGCCGAAGATCCGGATCTGCTGTCCGAGCGCACGCGTCCGCATGAACCGAGCGAAGGCGACGGAGGCGAGTGCGCTCACCGGAACGAGGAGGAGTCCGACGAGAAGAGCCGGTCTCACGAGTCGGCCGCGTCGCGGAACTCCCCGTCGCATTCGAGGAGAGCTCGACGCATGGCGGCGAGGCCCTTCTTGCCGCGGTCTTCGAGCGCCGTTTGCACCAGCTTGAATAGCTGATACGACGACACGAGGCAGAATCCTTGACCTTGACAGCCACGCAGAACCTGTTGCGAGAACTGCGTTGGCCGCCGCTTCGGATCGAGTTCACGGGAACCGCTGACGACCAAGATTCCCTTGTGATGGCCGTCTCCGTCGGTCACCGCTCGATCGACGGCGTCGCGAAGCCGGTGATAGGAGGCGATCGCGACGGTCGCTTCTTCTGTCGCTTCGGCGACGACGAAGGCGTCTCCGTCGTCGCTTTGGAGCGTGAGGATCCCTCCCTCGGCCTCGACGGCGAACCCGAGAGTGCGGAATGCCTCGGTGACGGCCGGGAGAAACGCGAAGCGGCCTTTTGTGTAGAGAATCCGCTTCGGGCGCGTCTTCTCCTCGAGATTCTCGGCGATCTCGTCGACCTTCTTGGCGAGGGTGTCCCGCCGTTCCGTGACCGAATTGAGTTCGTCGACCAGAGCATCCTCCCCGGGGAGCGGATAGCCCGGTAGCCAGTCGGGTGGTGCCGTGTAGGCTGGGCGGAAGGCGAGATTTCGCGCTGCCTCAAGCAGGACGGCCGCTTCGCGGGACGGCGAGACCCCCTCGACCGACGGGAGAAGGACAAGGCGCCCCTCGTCGAACGGGACGGCGACGGCGAGGACGTCGCCGACGCGGTTTTGTGCCAAGATCGTCGCGAACCGGTCGATCGGCGTCGACATCAGATCCTGGTAGACGGCGTCGTAGACGACGTGGCCGGAGAACTGGCGAAGGTACTCCTCGAACGGGTGGCCTGAATCGGCGAGGACGATGTCCTCACCGTGGCGCGCGACGAACCGGCCGTTGGTCGGAAACGTGAATTGGTGATGGCGATCGACGAGCGAGATCGACGGGAGCCATTCGTACCGATCGATCGCTTCCGCCGGACCTTCCGGACCGACGATTTCGAACGACTCTCCTCGCGACCTCAACCGACAGACGAGGATCCCCCCGCCTCGCTTCAGGAGGTCGTTCGCTTCGGCTCGGCGCCGCTCCATCCACGCGCCGATCGTCTTGCCGAAGCCTCGATCGCGATCGGGATACGTTCGTCGCACTCCGTCGCTCCCGGGGGCGAGCTCGTCGGTCCAGCGGCGTGAGATCTCGGCCGGATCGATGAAGACGACGTCGAACGCCGAAAGGGACGAGCGGCCGAAGAACTCGTCGCGGCGGAGGTTCGCTGCGTCCAAAGGCCAATCGATCGCGAGGGAGCGGAGTTCCATGGCCCTTCGATCTTACACTTCCAGCGAACGCGGCGACAAGAAGAGACGGGCGGGCCGCCGTGGCCCGCCCGTGATGCTTGCGTTGATTGAGGGTGTCTAGAAGCCCTCGAGCGCCGAGATCGTCGTCTGCCAGACAATCCAGCGGATGCTGTCTGTGTAGCGCGATGGGAGGGCCGTTCCGACGCGGAAGTTGATCGTCGGGAGAAGCTCGCCCTCGTACCCACGCGGCAGACCGAGGACCGTCGGCACGGCCGGCGGCCGCACGAGCGAGTGCCGGAGATAGACGAAACTCGTTGATTCATCGAGCGTTCCGTCCCCGTTCGTGTCGAGTTCCAGGCTCATCCAGACGCTCGACGAATCGGGGACGCGGAAGGTGTGATCGAGTGAGCCGCTCGTGATCGAGCCTTCGAAGACGAGGGTCGTCTCCGAATCTTCGGGCTCGATGATCAACCCGAGCGGAATGACCCCGCCGTCGAACGGCTCGTTGACGTCCTGGAACGGCTCGTCAGATCGGAGCTTCAGGCGATAGCGGTGCGGAGTCGTCCAGCCGCCGCCGGCGTTCACGGTCACGTGCCACCGGTCGGTTCCCCAGACGAAGACGCCGGGCGTCGTACCCATCGGCGGGGCGCCGCTCGGACCGACGGCCTGCGAGACCACGATCTCTTGCGACGTCGAGGACGACAGGCCGCCGTTGTCCGTCACCGTCAAGGTGACGAGGACCGTTCCGGCCGATGAGTAGGTTACCTGTCCGGTCGAGCCGCTGGCGTCCGCGGTTCCATCCCCGTTCAGATCCCAGTTGTACGAGACGATCGTCCCGTCCGGATCGAACGATGAGGACGCGTTGAACGTCACGGGATCGCCGACCTCCGGAGCCGTCGGAGAGTACGTGAACGCGGCGACCGGTGGTTGCTGTGTCGGTCCGACGACCACTTGCTGCGAGACGCTGTCGCTCGCTCCCTCATCGTCGGTCACCGTCAGGGTGACGAGGTACGTCCCCGCCGCCGAGAAGCGGTGATAGGTGATGTTCCCCAGCTCGGGCGACGATCCGTCGTCGAACGTCCATCGGTGCTCGGCGATCGTCCCGTCCGAGTCGGTCGAGGAGGTTCCGTCGAAGCGGACCCATGCGCCGACGGCCGGCGACGTCGGAGAGTAGTCGAAGGTCGCATTCGGAGCGAGGTTCGTCGGTCCGACCTGGATCGTCTTGGTGACCGATCTCGACGCGCCGTCGTCGTCGGTGACGGTCAGGCGCACCGAGAACGAGCCGGCGGACGTGAACCGATGCCACACGATCGATCCGCTGCCGGTCGTGCCGTCGCCGAAGTTCCAGTTGTACGACGCGATCGAGCCGTCTGAGTCGGACGAGGCGGATGCGTTGAACTGCACGAACGTGTTCACGGCCGGATTCTGCGGTGAGTACGAATAGGCGGCCGTCGGCGGGCTGTTCGACGGGAAGAGCGGCGTCAATTCCGCATGGATCGTCCGCGTCCCGGTTCCGAAGATGATCAGGACGACGTTGTACGTCGAGTATCCGGGCTTGCTGACCGAAATGCGGTGGAGACCCTGCGTGACGAAGTGCGTCCGCGGGGTGTAACCGACGAAGGTTCCGTCGAGGGTGATCGTGGCTCCGGGCGGCGTCGATGTGATGTTCACCGTTCCGTAGTTCGGCGGGGCCTGGTCGGTGATCTCGAAGCTGGTGAAGTTCCAGCTTCGTTGATCCTCCAGGAGGAGACCGAGGATCTGCACTTCGACCTGCTGCTGGAACAGCCCCGGATCGCTCATCGGGAAGCTGCTGACGTCGACCGGTTGCGTCGTCGCCAGGATCTGTAGGTACTCCGTTCCGAGCGGCGGTGCCACCGGGAAACTCCGTGGAAGCTGGTGTGCTCCGGCTTGGACGTAGTTGTCGAGGCCGCCCGGGTAGGAGGGGTTCGGGAAGACGACCTGGACTTCTCCTGTCGGCATGATGTCCCAGATGTAGATGTAGGCCGCCCTGTTGACTTCATAGCTGATCGTGACCGACTCGCCGACTCGGTACTCGGCCTTGTCGGTCATGATCGAGACTTCGAGTTCCTCGCTCTGCGGCGGATCGATGATCAGCCCTTGCGGATAGACCTGGGAATCCTGGGCCCATCCGATGAGGGCGCCGATCGAAGCCATGAGCAAGGCGAGGGCTCCAGCCTTCCATGCTCTCTTGTTCATTGTCGCGCCTCCTTTTCCTGTCAGCCTGAAATTGCACGGTTCTCACGGATTGAGTGCCGCGATGGCGATCTGTGTCAAATCGTTCGGGCCGATTCGATCGAGAACGAGCTCGACGTCTTCCGGTCGTACGATCGTCGGCGGAAGACGATGAAGCCGATCGGCGACGAGTTCATAGAGGGTGGCGCCCTTCGACGGGCTCCCCCCTCCTTCCAAATAGTCGCTGACGGCGTCAGCGATCTGACTCACCAGTTGATCGAATCTCGCTGCCGGAAGGGCGTTCGGACTGCTCTGTGTTCCTCCGGCCGGCGTCCTCAGAATCTGGCAAGCGAAGAGGAGATCGCGCACACCATCCAGGAGGGTCAGACGTTGGCGGATCCTGGCTTCGATCGCGAAGACTGGTGACCTTTGCGCGATTCCCTTGAACGCCTCGAGAATGATCGCCTCGATCGGGAGTCCGTTCGCCAGTGCGGTGGCCAGATCGAATCCGACGCTGACGAGCCCATCGATCGACATCCCGCTCTCGAGAGCCCGCGTTTGCAGCAGGAGGACGAGTTCCACGTCGTAGGCCGACGCCGGAAGGGTGGTGAGACGATCGATCAGAGAGAGCAATTCACCCGCCGGGAAGCCGGGCGTCTCGAGTCCCACTTCGATTGCGGCCAAGATCCGGTCGTGTGAGGAGAGCGACATGGCGGACAGGGCACGATCGAAGTCGGCCGACTGAGACTGAGAAACGGCGCCGACCGATGCGATGAAGATCAGGAGAATCGCGAGCCCGATTCCGGCCGAAAACCTCTTCCACCGGTTCACACGCCGTCACCTCCTCCGCCGATGTAGCGGACGGAGCTGTACTGCCCGAACGTTCGCACGTACTCGTCGGCCGACGGATCCTGTCCCCACCACCGTCCGTCGATGACGAACGCGTACTCGTATCTTCCCGGGGAGAGCGGGATCGAAGCGGTCCAGATTCCGTCTTCGTTCTCATCGGCGAGCGGCGTTTCCTCCCATGCATTGAAGTCCCCGACGACGGCGACGCGATCGGCGTCGAGGGCCGGAACGACGAACAACACCTCGTGGCGTGTTCGAGAGGAGGCGGCCGGGGTGAGCGTCGGGGTCAGCGTCGGACCGGCGGTTCGATCGCCCGTCAGCAAGGTGCCGACGATCAGGAAGACGGCGGCCGTCGCCCCGAGAACGGCGAGCTGACCGAAGCGGCCGGTCCGTGTCGGAGCGAGCAGACTTCGAACCCAATCGATGAAGCGCGGGCGGGGAGCTCGATCGCCCAATTCGGCGACGATCCGAGCCTCCAGTCCCTCGAGACGTGGGGCCGACGCCTCCACTTCGCTGCGGAGCGTCTCGCGCACGGCGGTCTCGATATCGTCAAGTCTCATACTGCATCACGTCCTTCTCGATCAGGCTTCTCAGCATCGCTTTGCCACGATGAATCCTGGTCTTCACGGTCCCCTCAGGTATGGCGAGAATCCCGCCGATCTCACGGTACGATAGGTCGTTGTAGAACCGAAGAATGAGCGGCGCCCGATAGGGATACGGGAGTTCGTTCAGCGCTCGGTGGATCCGGGACTGCCGATCCTCTCCGGCGACGACCGATGCCGGATCTCGACCGCCGGCCAGGTGCAACGGTTGTTCGACGACCGGGTGGTTCTTCCGGTACCGGAGACGATTTCGACAGAGGTTCGCGGCGATCGTGAACATCCAGGTCGAAAACCGCTTGTCGAGGTGATAGCGCCGAAGGTTGTCGTACGCGCGGATGAACGCGTCGTGGGTCAGATCCTCGGCGTCAGCGCGGTTGCGCAGAAAACCGAGGCAGAGACCGAAGACCGCGTCCTTGTACCGCGATACGATCTCTCCCCAAGCTTCCGTCTCCCCTGCCAGTGAAGCGCGCAATAGACTCACCTCGTCTTGCTTCCGGTACACGCTGCCGTTTGCCTCCTCGGTGTTCAATATACACGCTTTCCCCGATCAGGGTTTCGGATTCGACATCGATCACCTCGCATCGGGACGAACCTTCTCCCAGGGGTTGTCGGTCGTCCCCGAGTTCGAAGCGAATCCGCAAGTAGACTGGACGAAACGGCCTTTGGACATGCGACGAAGTAGAGATGGTTCCTAAGGAGGTCAACGAGATGTCCGCTTCCACGCGCACTGCCCTGGGGGGCAGTGGAAAACGATTCGCAGTCCTTTGTCTGCTCGTCGCCCTTGCGGTAGGGCTCGCAGCGTGCAGAGGGTTCTTTGGACAGGCGCCGATCGCCCTGATGGTGATCGACACCGCAGGAGACGAAGAGGTCCCCGTGAGCGTGACGTTCGACATCAGCGGATCGAACGATCCGGATGGGACGATCGCGAGCTTTGAGCTCGATTTCGGAGACGGCTCGACCACGGCGACCGGGACCGACGTAACGACCCCGATCCCCCACACCTACGAGGAGGCGGGAACGTTCACCGTTGTCCTGACGATCACCGACAACGACGGCCGGATCGGAATGGTCAACGACGTCCTGGTGATCGGCCCGCTGATGATCACATTTGCGTCGCAACGGGTCGGGGACTACGACATCTACCGGATGCACGGCGACGGCTCGGCGCAGGGAACGGTGTTGAACACGTCGGACGACGAGCTGTTCCCCGATCTCGTCCGGACCACGCGCGACCGGATCGCGTTCGCCGCCGAGGACGGGACGAGTTGGAACATCTGGACGATGACGGTCGCCGGGGGGAGCCAGGACCAGCTGACGACGCAGACGGCGTCGAACCAGATTCAGCCGAGCTGGTCGGCCGATGCGGGGACGATCGCCTACGCGTCGAACGTGGCGCAGACGCCGTCGTCGACGACGTGGGAGATCTACACGATGACCTCCTCCGGCGGATCGCAGACGCAGGTGACATCGCAGTCGCCGTCCTGGGCGATCGCGCCGGCCTTCTCACCGATCAACGACGACATCGTCTTCGTGTCCGACAAGGATTCGAGCGGAGGCAGTTCGCTCTGGCTCCGTGAGGAGGGCGGGACGACGACCGAGATCTTCGATCCGGGCGTCGGTGGACGGGCCGGGGACGCCTCGCCGGCGATCGCCGGGCTCGGAGTCGCCCTCAATCTGCCGGCGGGAGCCGGGATTTCGAGGCCGGCCTGGTCGCCGGACGGAGCCTGGATCGCCTTCTCGCGCGAGCGGTCGACCGGGGAGATCGACATCTACGTCGTGGACGCGGCCGGGACCGGGCCGACCAGTCTCGAGGATTTCGTCGACGCCGAGTACGGGGTGACGAACACCGCGATCACGACCGACGACGACGAGTTCTGTCCGTTCTGGCTCGAAGACGGAAGCGGCCTCGCCTACGTCAAACCGGATTCTGGCGGTGACTATCAGATCTACAAGGTCACGTTCGAGACCGGGGCGGTGACGAAGCTGACCGAGACCGGAGACAACGTCTCGCCGGCCTCGAAACGCTAGACGACGACCGACGACCTCCGAAGGTAGCCGCGGGGGGTGAGACGCCGCATCTCACCCCCCGCTTCGCTTTCGATCTCGAACTCGAAGCAAGATCGAGCACGCGCAGCCGAGGCTGGCCAGGACGAGGAGCGGAAGATCTCCCCAACGAACGTACAAGGATCGATCGGTTCGCTCGTGGACGATGTCGGTGACGACTCCCTCACGCGTCGTCTCGGCGAGGATCTTGCCGGACGGATCGACCAGCCCGGCGACGCCTCCGTTCGCCGCTTGAGCGACGTAACGCCGTGTCTCGACGGCGCGGAAGACGGTGGCGGCGAAGTGGGCGATGAGTTCCGAGCTTCCGGCAAACCATGCGTCGTTCGTCACGACGACGAGAACCTCCGCACCGGCCAGGGCGAACCGTCGCGACGGATCGGGGAAGGTCGATTCGAAGCAGATCGGCGTGCCGAGACCGTCGAGCGGCTCGAACGTCGTTCCCGGCGTCAGATCGAGCGGGAGAAACGACTCGACGAACCGGCGGAGGCCGATCGCCTCCCACAGGCGGCGTCCCGGCACGTACTCGCCGAACGGGACCGGCCGGACCATCGCGTAGGTGCCGACAAGTCCGCCCTGTCGCGACAGGAGCGCGACCGTGTTGTAGATCCCCTGCTCGCGATAGACCCCGGTTCCGAAGAGGATGCGGGTCTCTCCGTCGACTGCGAGCCGCTCGAATCGCTCGAGGAGGCGCTTGTTACTCAGGATGTACGCGGGAAGGATCGACTCGGGAAAGACGACGAGGTCGGGATCCTCGGCGACGGCACGGCGTCCGAGCTCCTCGTAGCGCTCCGCGAGCGCGTCGAGATTTCGTCCGTCGAGCTTCGTCTCTTGTTCGACGGTCGAAGAGACGACGGCGACGCGCACGTCTTCGTCATTGCTCGGGGCAATCGGAAGGACTGCGAAGGCGGTGAGAGCGGCAACGCCGGCCCCGGCTGCGAGTAGATAGCCGATCCGCCGCCGGCGGATCACGAGATAGATCGCGGCGTTGACGAAGACGATCGCCGCCGTGATCGACCACGGTCCGAGGACGGCGGCCGCCCCGATGAGGGCGGGCGCCCGGTACAGCGCGTGATACAGCGACGAGAAACCGATGCCCAACGCCCCCTGCGCGCGGCCGAGTTCGACCAACGCCAGCGCGGCGGGGGCGGTCCACAGGAGCGTTGCATCGAAGCCCCGCTTCCCGGATCGACGGAGGAAGAGACTGAACAGCCCCGTGAAGGCGCCGAGGTAGGCGACGAGGAGGGCGAAGCCAGGGACGACCCAGGGTGAGAATCGGGTCACGGTCAGGATCCAGCGCAGGTCAAGGGCGAGGAAGGTCACGCCGAAGAGGAGTGCAACGCGGAATCGTCCGGTCCCCTCGAGGGCGAAGAAGAGCGGGACGAGGCCGACGAAGACGAGGGGGGCCAGGCCGAGGCCGGGCATCGCGAGGGCGGTCAGGATGCCGGATGCCGCCGCGAGAAGGGCTTTGCGTCGTCCGGGAAGGACCATATACTCTCGATCATATCGGAAGAGGGGGACTCACGTGCGCCCGGTGTTGATCGAACTCGGACCGCTGGTCATCCGCTACTACGGAGTGATGTACGTCATCGCGTTCACCGTCGGCCTCTACCTGGCTTGGATCGGCGTGAAGGTGCGGCGACTGGCGAAGGTTCGCTCGAATCGTGCGAGGGAACGAACGTTCGAGAATCTCCGATCGATTCTCGAGCGGAGCTTCTCCGGTTCGCTCCGCGAACGGGTCATCGGCCTCCTCGGCGCAGACGAGGTGGCCGATGCGATCGCCGACGCCGTTGTCGGCGCATCCGCGAGGATCCTGACGTCGGCGTCGGAGCCGAAACTCGAGGTGGCCAGACGGGCCGTTCGGTCGGCGATCGTCGAGGTAGAGGGGGCAGAGGTCGACGCGATCGCCGCCGACCGAGACGGTCTGGTCGACGCCATCGGCGCGGCGGTCTATCGCAGATGGAACCTTCACGCACTCGTTCGGGAGGGCGCGGTCGCCCTCGACGGGGTCGGTTGCGAGACGATCGAGAGGATGGCCTTCCTGATCGACGCGGCGGTGGTTCGATTCCTTCGGAAGAACTGGCGATACCACTGGAATCTCGAGGAGATCGAGGGATTGCGCGTAACGCTCGCGAGATCGCTCCGCGATGCGTACGGTGCGCCGGCCGGTGGCGACGTGCTCACCGAGGAGGAGCTCCTGTCGGTGGCGCGGGAGGTGGCACCTCAGATCCTCTTCGTTTGGGACGACGCGGTCGATCTCCTCCTCTGGACGATCCCGTGCGCGATCCTCGGCGCTCGGATCTACTATGTCGTGTTCCGTTGGGACGTCTATCGGGCGAATCCGATCGACGTCTTCAAGATCTGGGAGGGGGGGCTGGCGATCCACGGCGGCGTTCTCGTCGGGGCGCTGACCGTCTACCTGTTTGCTCGGTGGAAGGGGGTCCGCTTCTGGGCCGTCACCGACATCCTCGCTCCGAGCCTGATCCTCGGCCAGGCGATCGGGCGGATCGGGAACCTGATGAACGGGGACGCGTTCGGAACTCCAACGACGCTACCGTGGGGGATCCGGTTCCCGGCGGAGTCGCCGGCCGGAAGGGTCTATCCGGGGCAGGCGACGCATCCGTCGATGGTCTACGAGATGATTCTGAACCTGATGATCTTCGCCTACCTGTGGTCGATTCGAAAGCGGGGGTACAAAGACGGGTTCGCGACGGCGATGTACTTCATCCTCTACGCGATCGCTCGGTCGATCGTCAGCTTCACGCGTGGAGACAGCCTCTGGCTCGGGCCGATCCGCGCGGCCCACGCGATCAGTGCCGTCTTCGTTGTCGGGTTCGGTGTCCTGATATGGCGGCGGCGGTTGTACGAACGCTCATCTACGGCCTGAATCCTTCTCCAAGGTAGACGCGGCGGGCGAGCGGGCTGTCCAGGATTTCGCTCGGCGTCCCCGCAGCGACGAGTTTTCCCCGGTCGATCAGGTAGGCACTGTCGGTGATGGACAAGGTGTCACGGACGTTGTGGTCGGTCACGATGACGCCGATTCCGCGTTCCTTCAGCGATCGGATCTCCGTTTGGAGGCCGGCGATCGAGATCGGATCGATCCCCGAGAAAGGCTCGTCGAGAAGGACGTAGCCGGGCGATGCGGCGAGCGAACGCGCGATCTCCAGTCTGCGCCTCTCCCCGGAGGAAAGGGTGCCCGCGTGGCGGTCCCGAAGCTGCATCAGCTTGAACTCGGCGAGGAGTTTCTCTCGGCGGGCGGCCCGATCGTTGACCGATCGGGCCCACTCGAGGGCCATGTCGAGGTTCTCGCGAACGGTCGCCTTGGTGAAGACCGACGGCTCTTGCGGAAGATAGCCGATTCCGCGTCGCGCCCGTTGGTAGAACGCGAGGCCGGAGATCTCCGCCTCGTCGAGGAAGACGCTCCCTCCGTCGGCGGCGATGAATCCGATCAGCATGTAGAACGTCGTCGTCTTCCCGGCCCCGTTCGGGCCGAGGAGACCGGTGATCCTCCCGCGATCCACCGACAGGGAGAGAGAATCGACGACCGGGCGGCCGTTGTACCGCTTGATCAGTCCTCGCCCCTCAAGTGCCATTCGTTCCTCGGTCCTCTTCCGTTGCAGCGGCCAGGTCGAGCCGGAGCGAGACGTCGCCGGTGGCGGTCAGTCCTCCTTCGTCGATTCGGAGATCGTCGGCCGTCAGTCCCCCCTCACGGAAGCGCGCTTCGACGGAGCCGATCATCCGGACTGTCTTTTCGTCGGTCTCGATCCGATCGCAGCGGTAATCGTCACCTTCCGATCGAGCGGTCGCTCGAACATCTCCGGTGATCGTAGCGCGCTCACCGGCTAGGTCGTACTCGAAATGCTCCCCCGTGACCAGGAGATTCCGCACCTCCAATTCGATCGGTCCGGCCTCGAGGCGCTCTTTCTGTTCGTACCACGACATCTCCTCCGTCGCCAGGCGGAGCCCGTCCTTTCGCTCGATCCGCACGGTCCCGGAGAGCGTGCTGGTCTCTTCGCCCCTCGCGAACCGATCGGCGGTCGCCCTCATCTCCACGACGCCGCCGGAAAGGAAGCGAAGGACGACATCGGTCAGCGTTCCCTCCCCGTCGATGACCTCTCCCGATTGAGCTTCGACCTCCCAGGAGAGGTCGCCCGCGTCGGTGTACGAGCGCAGGACGACGCCACCGGCTGCGAACCGGTCGTCCGGCTCGAAGGAGCGGCGGGGGAGGAAGACGATCGCCAGGACCGCGGCGATCAGCAGGATCGGGAGAGTGCGCTTCGCTCTTGACATGCGCGGACGAATCCCCGGAAGAGAGGATGAGCACGGGTGAACCGAGAGGTGAATTCCGGATGGAACTGGACACAGACGAACCACGGGTGCTCGCGGAGCTCGAGGATCTCGGCGAGTCGGCCGTCGGGCGTCTCGCCGGCGATGGCGAAGCCGGCCGCCTCGAAACGACCCCGATAGCGCGGATTGAACTCGTATCGGTGCCGATGTCGTTCTTCGATTCGTCCGACTCCGTAGCAGGCGGCACTGAGACTGCCCTCTTGCAGAACCGTCCTGCTACGCCCGAGGCGCATCGTTCCGCCCATCTCCGTGACCGTCTGCTGTGCCTCGAGGAGAGTGATGACCGGGTGGGGCGAATCCGGGTCGAACTCGGAGCTGTTCGCTCCCTCGAGCTCGAGCACGTTTCGCGCGAACTCGATCACCGCACACTGGAGCCCGAGGCAGATCCCGAAAAACGGCAGCCCGTTCTTCCTGGCGAACTCGACCGCTTCGACCTTCCCCGCGATTCCTCGATGACCGAAGCCGCCGGGGATGAGGAGGCCGTCGACGTCGGCGAGGGCGACCTCTGGTCCGTCGGATGCGACGGTCTGGGCGGCGGTCCACACGATGTCGACCCCGACGTCCTCGTTCGCTCCGCCGGCGATGAGGGCCTCGCGGATGCTCGTGTAGGAATCGGCCAACTCGACGTACTTCCCGACGATGGCGATTCGTACCCTGTGACTCGGCGACCGGACACGATCGACGTGGTCCTTCCAGGCGACGAGATCGGGCGATCGCCGTTCGAGATCGAGGCCGTCGGCGATCGAGTCGGTCAACCCTTGTTCGTGAAAGAGGATCGGAGCGAGGTAGATCGTCGGCAGGTCCGGGTTCTCGATCACGTGATCGCGGGGAACGTCGCAGAAGAGAGCGATCTTCTCCTTCACCGGTTCGGGAACGGGACGGTCGGCGCGGGCGACGATCGCGTTCGGCTGGATCCCGATTGCGCGCAGCTCCTTGACGCTGTGCTGTGTCGGCTTGGTCTTCATTTCGTCCGACGCCGCCATGTGTGGCAGGAGGGTGACGTGGACGAAGAACGTGTCCCGCCGGGGGAGCTCGTCTTTCATCTGACGAAGGGCCTCGAGGAACGGAAGGCTTTCGATGTCGCCGACCGTCCCGCCGACCTCGATGACCCCGATCTCCGCCCCGTTCAGGTCGAGCGGGAGCCGGATCAGCCGTTTGATCTCATCGGTCACGTGCGGGATGACCTGGACGGTCTTCCCCAGGTAGGCGCCGGCGCGCTCTTGACGGATGACGTCGCCGTAGACCTGGCCGGTGGTGAAGTAGTGCGTCGCGGTGAGCGACTCGTCGAGGAACCGCTCGTACCGGCCGATGTCCAGGTCGGTCTCCTTCCCGTCGTCGGTGACGAAGACCTCACCGTGTTCGTACGGGTTCATCGTGCCGGCATCGACGTTGACGTACGGATCGATCTTCTGGAGGCTGACGTGATGGCCCTGGGCCTTGAGGAGGAGGCCGATTGATGCGGTGACGACCCCCTTGCCGAGACCGGACAGGACACCTCCGGTGATGAAGATGAACTTGCGCAACGCGTCCCCCTTTGCGGTGCGGGATGAAAGAGGATACGGGAGGTCACTACGGGGCGCAAGACTGAATCCAACGGGCGTTGAGAGCCCGAGGGCTTCGTGCTAGAATGATCGCCTGCCGTCGGTCGGCGACGGCGAACTCGACGAAGACGGCTCGAAAGGATCGATGGACGATGTGGCGAGTGATTCTTGAAGTCTTGTTCTTCCTCGATTGTTTCGCCCTGCTGGGGATCATTCTCCTGCAGATGAGCGAGCACTCGGGGCTCGGCGGTGCCTTCGGATCGGGCGGCTCGAGCACCGTCTTCGGGCGCGACGAGGTGAAGGATCCGAAGCGGACGCTGACCGTCGGTCTGGCGACCGTCTTCATGGCCCTCGGGTTCGTGCTGTCGATCGTCTAGCGACCGTTCCATCGCATCCTTCGTCCCGACTGGATCGCGGGCGTCGCATCTTCGGAGGGCGGTCGGGATGAACGAACTCCTTCTCGGAACTCGCAACCGGGGCAAGATCGCCGAACTCGAACATCTCCTCTCCGATCTCGACGGGTTCGAACTCCTGACGTTCGCCGATCGACCGTACTCGGAGGTGGAAGAGACCGGCGGAACATACCTGGAGAATGCGCTTCTGAAGGCGAGTGCGATCGCGGAGGAGACCGGACTGGCCGTTCTCGCCGAGGATGCTGGGCTCGAAGTGCGCGCGCTTGAAGGCGCGCCCGGTGTGTACTCCGCCCGGTTCTCCGGCCTGCCGGTCGACCACGATCGGAACAACAACCGGCTGCTCGAGCGTCTGGACGGTGAGGCGGACCGGCGAGCCCGTTTCGTGGCCGTCGCCGCGCTCCGCCTTCCCGACGGGGAGGTCTTCGTCACGACGGGCATCCTGCCCGGAACGATCGCCGAGGCTCCGTCGGGGACGGGCGGCTTCGGATACGACCCGGTCTTCGTTCCGATCGGCGACGTGCGCACGCTGGCGGAGATGTCGATCCACGAGAAGAACCGGATCAGCCACCGAACGCAGGCGATACGGCGGATGCGCGCGGTTCTCCGCGAGCTGGGCGGCTGAAGATCCGGCGGGATTCAGGATCTGGCTTCGAGCGTCTCGGCGAACTCCTCCAGCGCCCGGCGCTGTTTCCCAGAGAGCTTCTTCGGAACGTCGACGGTGACGGTGAGGACGTGGTCGCCCTTGCCGGCGTCGCGATGGATGTTGGAGATCCCTTTCCCCTTGAGACGGAACGTCGTTCCCGGCTGCGTTCCCGCGGGGACCGAGACCGTCTCTTCACCCCACAGCGTTTGCACCTTGATCTTGGCTCCAAGGGCCGCGTCCACGAATGAGATCGTCTCTTCTGAATGGATATCGCGGTCCTCTCGATTGAACGTCGAGTGGGGGATCACCTCGATCACGATGAACAGGTCGCCGTTCGGTGCGCCGTTGAGACCGGCGTTTCCCTGCCCTCGAAGGCGAAGCCTCGATCCGGTATCGACGCCGGCCGGGACCGTGATCGAGATCTTGCTCGACTCTCGGACCCGGCCGGTCCCGTGACAGCGGTTGCAGGGTCGCTCGATTACCTCGCCGGTGCCGCTGCATTCGGGGCACGTGCGGACGTTGACGAAGCTGCCGAGCAGGCTCTGCTGCCGATACTCGATCTGACCGCGTCCGCCGCACGTCGAGCACGTTCGCTTCGACGTGCCCGGCTCCATCCCTGAGCCGGAGCAAGCCTGACAGACGACGAGCCGCGGAACGGTGACGGTCATCTTCGTTCCGTGGGCCGCATCCTCCAAGGTGATTCTGAGTTTGTATTCGATGCTCTCTCCGCGACGCACGCGACGCTGGCGTGTCGACGTGCGCGGTCCTCCCTGCCGGAAGAACAGGTCGAACAGGTCGTCGAAGCCGCCGAATCCGAATTCGCGGTACGCTTCCCGCGCTCGGCGGAAGTCCGTGTCTCCGAAGGTGAAATCCTGACTCGGTCCGGCGTGGCCGTAGCGATCGTACTCGGCCCGCTTCTGAGGATCGGAGAGAACCTCGTACGCCTCTGCGATCTTCCGGAACTCCTTGCGAGCCCACTCGCGCTTCTCCGGGTTCCGATCCGGATGGAGTTCCTTCGCTCTCTGGCGATACGCCCTCTTGATGTCGGCTTCGCTCGCGTCCTTGGCGAGTCCGAGGATCTCGTAGTAATCGCTTTTGGCCACGCCGTCTCCTCACTCCATCGGTTCGACGCTTACTTCTCGTCGTACTCGGCGTCGATGTAGTCGCCGTCGTCTTCGTCAGTCGAGGGCTCCTCCGCGTTCGGGCCGGCCTCCGAGGACGCTGCGCCGCCCGCCTCTTGCCCTTGCTGATAGGCCTGTTGCGCGATCTCCTGCGACGCCTTGCCGAGCTCCTCCGTCTCCCTGCGAATGTCCGCGACGTCGGCGTCCCCGTCGAGCTTCTCGCGCAGACGGCGGATCCGATCCTCGACCTCCGAGCGCTTGTCGGTGTCGACCTTCTCCCCGAGATCGGAGAGGGCCTTCTCCACCGAATAGATCAGCTGATCGGCCTGGTTGCGTGCCTCGACGAGTTCCGTCTTCTTGCGGTCCTCCTCGGCGTGTTGCTCGGCCTCCGCCCGCATCCGCTCGATCTCCGCTTCATCGAGGCGGGAGGAATCCTGAATCGTGATCGATGCGCTCTTCGAGGTCGCTTTGTCCTTTGCGGTGACGTGGAGCAGTCCGTTTTCATCGATCTCGAACGACACGTCGATCTGCGGGACGCCCCGCGGAGCGGGGGGGATTCCGGTGAGCTGGAACTTCCCGAGCGACTTGTTGTCGTCTGCCATCTTCCGCTCCCCCTGGAGGACGTGGATCTCGACGGCCGGCTGGTTGTCGTCCGCCGTGGTGAACGTCTTCGTCTTCTCCGTCGGGATGGTGGTATTGCGCTCGATCAGCGGTGTGGCGACCCCTCCGAGCGTCTCGATTGACAGGGTCAACGGGGTGACGTCGAGGAGGAGAATGTCCCGCATGTCGCCGGCGGCGACGCCCGCCGAGATCGCCGCGCCGGCGGCGACCACCTCGTCGGGATTGATCTCGCGGTTGATCTTCCCCGGGATTCGCGACGAGATCAGCTCCTGCACCTTAGGAATCCGCGTCGAGCCGCCGACGAGGACGACCTGGTCGATGTCGTCGCTCGTCTTCTTCGCCTCGCGGAGCGCGTTGTCGACGGTTTGGGCGGTCCGTTGGAGGAGATCGTCGATCATCCCCTCGAACTTGGCCCGCGAGAGCTTCTTCTCCAGATGCTTCGGTCCGCTCGCGTCGGCGGTGATGTAGGGCAGGTTGATCGTCGTCTCCATCCGGCTGGAGAGTTCCTTCTTCGCCGCTTCGGCGGCGTCCTTCAGTCGCTGTAAGGCACTCGGGTCCTTCGACAGGTCGATTCCGGTGTCCTTGCGGAATTCGTCGACGAGCCAGTCGATGATCCGCTGATCGAAATCGTCGCCGCCGAGGTGCGTGTCCCCGTCGGTGGCGATGACATTGACGACGTCGTCGCCGATCTCGAGGATCGATACGTCGAACGTTCCACCGCCCAGGTCGTAGACGAGGATCGTCTGATCGTGCTGCTTATCCAGACCGTAGGCGAGGGCGGCGGCGGTCGGTTCGTTGATGATTCGCATCACCTCGAGTCCGGCGATCTCTCCGGCGGCCTTCGTTGCGCGGCGCTGATCGTCGTCGAAGTAGGCCGGAACCGTGATGACCGCCTTGGTGACCTTCCCGCCGAGGTTCGCCTCCGCGTCGGCCTTCAGTTTCTGCAGGATCATTGCCGAGATCTGCTCCGGGGTGTACGTCTCCGTCTTCCCGTCGATCGAGATCTCGATCCGGTGATCGGTCCCCATCTGCCGTTTGATCGAAGCGATCGTGTGCAACGGATTCGTGATCGCCTGGCGCTTGGCGAGCCGCCCGACGAGTCGCTCGCCGGTCTGGGTGATTGCAACGACCGACGGGGTCGTTCGCTCGCCTTCTGCGTTGTTGATCACCTCGGGGCTTCCGCCCTCGAGGATCGCAACGCAGGAGTTGGTCGTTCCAAGATCGATTCCGATGATCTTCTCTTTCATTCCTTTTCCTCCTCTTTCACCTCGGCGGACCCTCGGCTCACGGCCACCTTGCTGGCGCGCAGGATTCGGCTGTTTCTTCGGTAGCCCGGTGTGAGCTCTTCGAGAATCCTGTTCTTCTCTTCGTCACTCGACACAGTCAGCATCGCCTCGTGCAGCGCCGGATCGAACGTCGTGCCGACCGACGGGATCCTCTCGACGTCGAGTTGTTCGAGAATCTGCGCGAACTGCGCGAAGATCTGCTCGACGCCGGCGACGAACGCGTCCTCGTCCTGGTCGGTCGCGTAACTGCGCAACGCGCGCTCCAAGTTCTCGTACGGCGTCACGAAGCTGAGGATCATTTCGTCGGCACTTCGGTCCTTCAGCGCCGCAACGTCACGAGCGACGCGCTTCTTGTAGTTCTCGAACTCGGCCTGCAGGCGCAGCAAGCGGCTGAGACACGTCTGCAGCTGTGTCCTAAGATCTTCGGCGGGCGTCTCGGTCGGCTCCGCGGCAGGCTCCTCGATCTTGTTCTGCTTCTCTTCTTCGTTCATGCGTTCGTCCTTTCGGGAGTTCGCGCAAGTGAGTTCATCAACAAGGCCTCGAGGCGATTGGCGACGTAGCTCGCTGTGGAAAGCGCGCGTCCGTAGTCCATCCAAATCGGTGCGACGACGCCGAGGATCCCCCCGTGCGGGCGAAACGAGCGACTGACCACGCTGAATTCCTCCAGGCCGGGAAGCGGGAAGTCGCCGATGTTGACGACGATCCCGTCGCGTCCCGCTCGGGTCTGGCGGATCGCGCGAACGAACGCCGCTTCGTCCTGGACCGCATGACTCAGTGCGGCGAATCGAGTCATCGCCTCGTCAGGTACCATTTCCTGAAGGTCGGTCGTCAGGTTGAGCAGGCCCTCGAAATGGGCGCGCCGGTGCGACGTCTGCTCGAGAAGCCGGCCGAGCATGATAAACGCTTGGCGCGCCGATCGTTCGTACCAGCCCTCCGGTCCGTCCTCCGTGGCCAGCGAACGCACTTCGTCCAGCGTGCGTCCGCGGAGATCCGAGTTGATCGCCTGCGTCACGCCATTGAGTTCGGAGTCCGTCAGGTCCTCTTCGAGCGGGATGAGGCCGTGTTCCACGATGCCGATATCGGAGACGATCGCGAGGAACGCCAAGCGTTTGTCCATCTTCAACAGGACGACACGTTCGAGGCGTGCCTCACGAAGCCTCGGCGGGATCACGAAACCGGCGCAGTCGACCAAGTTACCGAGGATCAGCGCCGTGCGGCGGATCGTCTCCTCGATGTCGAGGCAGCGGGCGCCGTAGGTCTCGACGATCTCGAGTCTCTCTTCCTTGGTGAGCTCGGACAGGTCGAGAAGCCAATCGACGAAGAACCGATATCCCTTCGTCGTCGGAATCCGCCCGGACGAGGAGTATGGCTTCGCGATGTAGCCGCGAGCCTCGAGTTCGTTCATGTCATTGCGCACGGTGGCCGAACTGACGGAGAGACCGTAGTCTTCGAGAATCATTCTCGACGAAACCGGCTCGCGAAGCCGGATATAGCGGTCGACGATCTCCTTCAGAATCAATCGTTGTCTATCTGGAAGCGACTCTCTGCTCATGGATCACTCGCCGTTAGCACTTCGTATATCTGTCTGCTAATGATAGGGGGGAGCGGTCTCCGTGTCAATCACGGAGGTGAGCCTCCACAGACAGGGGTTGACACCCGCGCGATCCGGCTCTATAGTGGCTGCAACATGAGCGAAGTACGAAGCGCCACCGATCGGAACGACGGCCGCTTCGGCTTCTATTGGTTCTGGTTTGAGCCCGGCTTCTCCGCCTCGCGTTAGCGAAAACTAGCACGAGCGGAAGCGGAGCGGCCGGGGACGGACTGCGGGAAACCGTGGTCCTTTTCTTTTAGACTCGGCCAGAGGAGGGAAGGCAAGGAGGTGCGCGAGGAATCGAGCGGGAGCGAAAGCGAAGCGGACAGGGAAGCCCGCCCGTCGCGAACGGACATCCCCGACGGGCGGACACATGCGGCCCGGCGGGTCCCGAAGGGCTCGCAGCGGACCACACGAAGGATACTTGAGAAAGGTAGAGAAATGAAACGACGCGTCACTTGTCTGACAGTCGGCCTCTTGATCGTTGGGGTCGCGTACATCGCGACGGCTGCGCCCCTTCTCGTCGGAATTACGAAGATCGTCGAACATCCCGCGCTAGATGCGGTTCAACAAGGAGTGATCGACGGGCTGACGGGGGTGGGCTACGTGGAAGGGCAGGACATCGAATACATCGTCGCCAGCGCCCAGGGAGACCTGAGTCTGGCAGCGGCGATTCCGCAGGACTTCCAAGCACGGGGCGTCGATCTGGTCGTCGCGATCGCAACCGCCACGGCCAAGGCCGCTGTGCAAGTTCTGGAGGGGACGGACATCCCAGTCGTCTACAGCGCGATCACGAATCCGCTGGGGGAGGGCCTGGTTGTGAGTGCGGAGGATCCAAGCCTGAATGGGAACGTGACGGGCGTCTCCGACATGATCGACGTCGAGAACGATCTCCGGCTTCTCAAGGCTCTCGGGCCGCAGATCCAGCGAGTCGGCCTGATTTACAACGCGGGCGAGCCGAACGCCGAGTATCTCAAGGATGAGACCGTAGCTGCGGCTCCCGAAGTCGGGGTGGAGATTGTGCTGGCGGCGGCGAGCGTCTCCAGCGAGGTGCAGATGGCGGCGCAGTCCCTCATCGGTCGCGTCGACGCGTTCTTCGTGACGACCGACAACACCGTGGTCTCGGCCCTCGACGCCGTTGTGGCCGTCGCCGAGGAAGCGGGAATTCCATTCCTCGTTGCCGATCCAACTAGTCTGGAGTTTGGACCAGTGATCGCGGCGGGCTTCGACTACTACGCGCTGGGACGGGCCACGAGCACGATCTGCGCCGAGATCCTCGGGGGCACACCGGCTGACGAAATCAATCCGATCATGTACTCAGACGTCGAGCCGGAGGAGATCTGGCTGAACCTCGACGCAGCCGCCAAGATCGGCCTCGTCCTCTCCGAGACTCTCATGGAACAGGCGGACGGCATCTACTACAGCGACACGAGGTGGGAGCGCGCCCTCTAGGGACGCGACGGCAGACAGGACGAGAGGGAAGGAGAGCGAGCGATGGCTTCATTGCTGATCCACGCGGTCGAGCAAGGGCTCGCGTACGGAATCGCTGCGTTGGGCGTCTTCCTGACGTACCGGGTTCTGAAGTTCCCCGACCTGACGGTCGATGGGAGCTTCGTAACCGGAGCCGCCATCGCTTCTCTCCTCCTCATCAACGGCGGGATCGACGCGTTCTCCGCGCTCCTACTTGCGTTTGCCGCGGGGGCCGCGGCGGGCCTCATCACCGGGATCCTCAACACGCGGTTCGGGATCACCAATCTGCTCGCCGGCGTGCTGACGATGATCATGCTCTACTCGATCAACCTGCGAATCATGGGGAGACCGAACCTCTCGCTGCTTCGCATTCCGACTGCAATACGAATCATCGACTCGGCATGGTCGTCTCTTGGCCCGTTGGCGATCCTTGCGTTCATCGGTCTCTTGACCTTCGGGATCAAGCTGCTGCTCGACGGATTCCTGCGGACGGAACTCGGCTTCGCGCTCCGTGCGACCGGCGACAGCGAGGCGATGATCACGGCGCAGGGCGTCAACACCAACAGCATGAAGCTCCTCGGGCTTTCGCTTTCGAATGGGCTCGTGGCGCTCTCCGGCGCATTGGTCGCCCAGTACGGTGGATTCGCCGACGTCGGCATGGGAATCGGGACGATCGTCACCGGATTGGCCGCCGTCATCATCGGGGGGACCCTGATCCGCTCGAGCCGTGTCGGATGGATGACGACGAGCGTGCTGGTCGGTTCGCTCATCTACCGCGTTGCGGTGGCCCTCGCGCTGCGGTACGGACACGTCGTCGGGTTTCAGCCGAGCGACTTGAAGATGATTACGGCGATCTTGGTCGTGTTGGCCCTCGTCCTCCCTCGGATCCGAGAGCAGCGGATGAGGAAGGTCAGCGCATGCTAGTCCTTCAAGGTGTGTCGAAGACCTTCCAGACGGGAGCCGATCGGGTCGACGCGATCCGACCGATCGACCTCGAGCTCAGGCATGGAGACTTCCTGACGATCATCGGTTCGAACGGCGCGGGGAAATCGACGCTTCTCAACCTGATCGCCGGGACGTTCCGACCGACGACCGGGCGGGTCGTGTTGGGGGAGCGTGATGTGACCGGCCAGCCGGCGCACCGACGAGCGCGGCGGATCGGTCGGATCGTCCAGGATCCACTCGCCGGAACGGCGCCGACGATGACGGTCGCCGAGAACCTCGCCCTCGCCGCGAAGCGAGGGGGGCGTTCCCTCCGGCCGGCCCTCCCGAGGCGGGCCCGCGGGAAGCTTCACGATCGGCTCGCCGCGCTGAGCGTCGGGCTGGAGAAGCGAATGAGCTGCCCGGTCTCTCTTCTCTCCGGCGGGGAGCGTCAAGCGTTGACCGTTCTGATGGCGACCCTCGTCCCGCCGGACGTCCTTCTGCTCGACGAGCACACCGCGGCGCTCGACCCGCGGAACGCGGCGTTGATCACTCATTTGACCGAGCAGTTCGTCGATCGACTTCGCCTGACGACTCTGATGGTGACGCACAATATGGAGCAGGCGATCGAGGTGGGAAACGGGCTGATCATGATGCACAAGGGAGAGATCATCCACGAGCTCTACGGCGCACAGAAACGGGCGGCCACGGTTCCTGAGTTGGTCGACCTATTCGTCGAACACCACGTCGTCGACGACGAACTCCTGTTGGAGCGTGTCTGCTAGCGGTTTCGGCCGCAGCACTTCTTGTACTTTTTCCCCGAGCCGCACGGGCACGGGTCATTGCGTCCCGGTTCCTTCTTGACCCGGACCGGCGCTCGGGCCCCGGGCCGTTGCGGTCGCGGGGCGCTCGGCGGCGGAGCGGTCAGGTCGGCGTGGACGTAGTCGATTCCTTCCGGTTGACGCGTCTGACGCTCCTGGGTCGAGACAGTCAACCGCGGGTTGAGCAAGACGCGAACGATCTTCTCGGCCGTCCGACCGAGCATCTCCTGGAACAGCTCGAACGACTCGCGTTTGAACGCGACGAGCGGGTCCGTCCCGGCGAGCGACGTCCACCCGATTCCGCCCTTCAGATCGTCGAGTGTATACAGGTGGGTTCGCCACGCTTCGTCGATCGATGTCAGGATCAGATACCGCGCGATGAGCGGAAAGTTGGGAGCGAGTCGTTCGCTCTGCGTGGCAAGCACGCGATCGAAGCGGTCGACCACCTCGCCGACGAGACCCTCTCGATCGGTCGCCTCGAAGCTCGCCACCTCGAGTCGACCGTAGGCCGACAGCTCCTTGGCGAGCCCGTCCAGATTCCACGTGTCCGGTGGCTGTCGCGGCGGCGCGTGGGCGTTGACGAGGTTCTCGGCGACCTCTTCGAACAGGTCGTGGAGGTAGCCCTGGAGGTCCGCTTCGGCGCCTTCGGGGAGTTCGTCGGCCGATTGCCGCTCCGGAAGGAGAAACCGATCCCGGATGGAATAGATCGCCTCCCGCTGCTTGGCGAGGACCAGATCGTATTCGAGGAGGCGTTTGCGGATCTCGAAATTCCGTCCCTCGACCCGTTTCTGCGCCCGGCGGATCGCTCCGGTCAAGAGATCGTGTTCGATCGCCTCTCCCTCCTCCATTCCCAAGCGTTCCATCAAACCGCCGATCCGATCTCCGCCGAAGATGCGCAGGAGGTCGTCCTCGAGAGAAAGGTAGAACTGGGACGAGCCGGGATCCCCCTGGCGGCCGGCCCGCCCGAGGAGCTGGTTGTCGATGCGACGGGACTCGTGCCGCTGGCAGCCGATGACGTGGAGACCTCCGACCTCCGCGACGCCGTCGCCGAGTTTGATGTCGGTCCCACGGCCGGCCATGTTCGTCGCGACGGTGATCGCGCCACGCTGCCCGGCGTCGGAGACGATCTCGGCCTCCTTCTCGTGATGCTTGGCGTTCAGAACGTGGTGAGCGAGCTTCTTCCCGGTCAGCAGGCGCGAGAGCCGCTCGGATTTCTCGATCGAGTTGGTGCCGATCAACACGGGCCGCCCTGCGGCGTTCATCGACGCGACCTCCTCGACGATCGCATCGAATTTTGCCGGCTCCGTTCGGAAGATCAGGTCGGCCTTTGCCTCCCTTCGAAGCTCCTTGTTGGTCGGAATGACCAGAACGGGGAGGGCGTAGATCTGCTTGAACTCCTCTTCTTCCGTCTTGGCCGTTCCGGTCATCCCACAGAGCCCCGAGTACAGCTGAAAGTAGTGCTGTAGCGTGATTGTGGCGAGGGTTTGCGATTCGCGCTGGATCGCCAGGTTCTCCTTCGCTTCGAGCGCTTGGTGGAGTCCGTCCGAATATCGGCGATCGGGCATCAGCCGCCCGGTGAACTCGTCGACGATCATCACGCGGCCGTCCTTGACGATGTAGTGCTGTTCTTTCTGGAACAGGTGGAGGGCACGGAGCGCGTTCTCGATGTAGTGAAGGGTTTCCTGGTGCTCTGGCGTGAACAGGTTTTCGACGTCGAGTGCCGCCTCCGCTTTGCGGATTCCGTCGTCGGTCAGGGTCAAACGCCGTGACTCTTCGTCGATTTCGAAGTCCTCGTCGCGCCGGAAGCGCCGCGCTAGGGCGGCGAACTTCCGGTACAGATCGTAGGCCTGTTCGGTCGATCCGGAGATGATCAGTGGGGTTCGGGCCTCGTCGATCAGGATGTTGTCGATCTCGTCGACGATCGCGAAGTCGAGCGAGCCTTGGACTTTCTGGTCGATCGACAGAACCATGTTGTCACGCAGGTAGTCGAAGCCGAACTGGTTGTTCGTTCCGTAGAGGATGTCGGCCGCGTACTCGCCTCTTCGCTCCTTCGGCGGCGTGTCCTCCTGGAGGAGCCCGACGGAGAGGCCGAGGAATTCGTAGATCGGTCCCATCCACTCTCGATCGCGGCGGGCGAGGTAGTCGTTGACCGTGACCACGTGGACCTTCCCGACGAGCGCGTTGAGCGTCGCGGGGAGCGTGGCGACGAGTGTCTTTCCTTCACCGGTCTGCATTTCGGCGATTCGCCGTTCGTCGAGCGCGATCGCACCAAGGATCTGTACGTCGAACGGACGCATGTCGACCGTTCGTGCCGCGACCTCGCGGACGACCGCGAAGACCTCGGGGCGCAGATCCTTTCTCGATTCACCTCTCGCGAGACGGGCCTTGAACTCGGCCGTCTTCGCGCGGAGCGCGTCATCGGGAAGTGCGGCCGTTTCGTCTGTCAACCGGTTGACGGACGCCAACTCGCGCTCCAGCCGCTTGAGCTGCTGAGCGTTCGTCTGCCCGAGAAGAAAATCGACGCTCCGTCGAATCGTGTCAATCGCCATCAGAGAATCACGCGGTCAGTATAAGTCGGGGCATCGTGCTCGCAAGGAGGC
>CAZUIM010000004.1:0-10929 GCA_964620325.1 uncultured Thermotogae bacterium | reverse complement strand
TGGACGGTGAGTTACGGGCCGGGGATTCGATGCACAGTGATGTGCCTCTTGTTGCGCGGCGGATCGGAGTGCGGCGCAAGAAGTCGGGGCTTCGTGCTCGCAAGGAGGCTGGACGGTGAGTTACGGGCCGGGGATTCGATGCACAGTGATGTGCCTCTTGTTGCTTTGAGCTCATCGAGCTTTGGAGTGCAGCCAGGGTTTCGAGGTCCGGCCCGGAGGCGGCCGCGCATTCCGGGCGGGCTCAGTCGGCGTCGAGCTCCGCGAGCCGCTCGAGAACGAACGAGCGTTCGTTCTGCAGAGAGGTGCGACGACCCGTCAGTTCGCTGTATTCAGAGGCGGTGAGTCGAGTCCGTGGGGCGAGCCGCGACTCGACCTCGGCCAGTCTCTCGTCGATCAGGTCGAGGGCCTTCTCGTACGCCTCCCTCGCCAAATCGGGTGCTCCGAGCCCCTTGTGGAGGTTCCCGAGGGCGATCCACGGTAGCTCGAAGTCCGGCGCGTCGCGCGTCAGCGCTTCGAGTCGTTCCTTCGCCCCGGCGTAGTCACGAAGTTGGATGGAGATCATCGCCTCGATGTAACGGGCCCGCTCGTTCGTGGGGCTCTTTGGGTTGGTCGACAGGAGAAACTCGGTCGCCGCCCTCGCGTCCTCGAGACGGCCGAGACTCAGCGCGGTATCCGCGTAGATCAGATAGACGGCCTCATCGACGAATCGGGTGAAGCACTTCTCGTAGTTGGCGAGCGCTTCCTCGTGGTTCCCGAGTTGATTGTGGACCGTCGCCAGGTGGTAGTAGGTCTGGCGGGGAGCGAAATCGAGACGGATACTGCGCTCGAGCAGCTCCCTTCCCTCCCCCACCTCGCCGAGTTGCAGCTTCTGGATCCCGGCGCCCATCAGCATGTTGGCACGAAGATCCGACAAGGCGAAGACCGAGACGACGACCCCGACGACGGTCACGACGGCGAGGGTGACCATCGTTCCTCGTTTCTTCAGGCGAACGGTGGTGACGCTCGTCTCACCGTACGCGGGGGCATGAATGAGCCCGAGGAGGACGAGGACCATCATCATCGACGTCGGCAGATGAGCCGGAAAGCTGACGAGCGCGTGAACGAGGAAGACGATGAGTCCGCTCGAGAACAGGAGGATGTCGAGCCGGTCCGCCTCGTCTCGATTCTGGCGAAGGCGACGCCAGATCGAAACGGCGAGGACGCCGAGGAAACAGAGCAGAATCAAGATCCCGAGTCCGCCGAGTTCGGCGGCGACCTGAACGTAATCGCCGTGTGCTTGGGCGGCTCGTGAGATCTGGAGGTCGGCGTACGTACTTCCGCGCGACGTCTCCAGAAACGCCGCTTTGAACGAAAGGAAGGCGAGCTTGTAGTTTCCGAGTCCGACGCCGGTGATCGGGCGCGCCTTGAGCATCTCAAGTGCGACCGACCAGTCCAGCTCGCGCGTCCGTCCGGAATTCTGCCGCCAGATTCTTCCGATCCAGGTCGGCTCTCCGCTCGATCCGTCCTGGGAGAGGCCGACGACCGAATTGAGAGGCCCCGAGGGCGCTTCGATCAAGAACGTCAAGGCCAGCAAGGCGAGCAGCCCGATCAGCCAACGTCGGTTCCTTCGGATCGGTTCGATCGGGCGGAAGAGGATCAGACCGATGACCAGTGCAATCGCGGCCGCGATCAGCCCGACGATCGGCGCGAGCTGCTGAACGAGCATGAGGGTCCCGAAATCGAATGCGATCATGAACAGCGCGGGGATTCGAACGAGAGGGGATCGCAGTCGGAACACGAGGGCGAACGAGGGGAGGAGGAGGTATCCGAGGAATCCGCCGAGGAAGTTCCGATTTCCGAGGGTGCCGATGATCCTGTTCAGTCCGCGGGCCCCGGCGGCCCCCGGCAGCACCTCCAGGTACTGCAGGAGTCCGTACAACGAAATGAGGGAGGCCGACGCGAGGATCGAGAAGAGGAGCAGGGTGACGTCGCGCTTCTCTCGTACGACACTGGCGATGATGACGACGAACTGGAAGAAGAAGACGGCGAGGACGAGCGATTGGATGACGACGCGTCCGTTGATCGCCCCGATCAGGGAGAGGAGTCCCGCGACGACGAATGCGAGGAACGGGAAGGCGATCCACGGCGCTCGGATCCTCCACTCGCCCTTCCGCCACGCGCCGATTCCCCACAGAACGGTCAGAACCGAGACCGCGACCAGCGCGAAGATCGTCTTTCCGTAGCCGTACTCGGTGATCCCGGGCATGAAGAACAAGGGGAGTGCGAACAGCGTGAACGAGAGTGCGTACAGGAGGACTCGATCGAGTGAAAGCGTCGGGCGAGCCTCGGGTCCCGTCTTCCGCTTCTCTGCCTTCGACGGGGGCACCTTCCTTCCGCAATGTCGGCAGAACTTGGCGCCGGAATCGATCGGCTTATGACACGACGGACATGTGCGGGTCTTCGAAGCTTTCTCCGCTCTGGCGGACGCCGGGGACGTCCCCTTGGACCCTCGCCGCTTCTTCTTCGCCATCCCAAAGCGGGATTATAAGGAGTTGTCTGTGGAACGGGCAACAGAGCCGCCGGCTTGTGCGGCGAGGTGTCGATCGAGAAGGGTGAGAAGCGGGAGAAGCCGTCTCCAGAGTCCGGGCTCGCCCGCAAGTCGGCGTGGCAAACGTCGAAGCCGGTCGATGTCGCCGTTCTCTGCCAGGAATCGAAGGAAGTCCGAACGATCGACGGCCTCGAACGCGTCGTCGATCGCCTCGTCGGAGAGCGATTCGAGGAGGCCGCGCGCGGCGAGACCGAAGCGCACTTCGTCCCCGATCGCCCGATCGCAGTCGGCGGCAAACGTGCTCAGATCTCGCTCATTCGTTCGCGTCGACATCGTCGCGCGAGCGGCGGTCCGACCGGCGATTCGCGCGCAGATCGCTCCGGTATAGAGTCCACCACCCGAGAGCGGCTTCACCTGCCCGGCGGCATCGCCGACGAGGAGGAGGCCGTCTCGATACGGGATCGGAACGGGTCCGATCGGAATCCGCCCGAAGAGACGGGATCGGACGGGCAGACCTTCGAAACGCGCTTTGAGCAAGCGATCGAGAAACGGGATCGGGTCGCACTCGGGGGGGACGGCCAAGCCGACGCGGGTTCGACCGGATTCGGCCGGAACGGCCCATGCGAAGAAGCGTGGGGCGATCTCGTTTCCGAAGTAGGTTGTGACCTCGTCCGGCACGGTGGGTTCGTACTCGACGACCGCCTGAACGGCGCGAAACAGGCGCGACGGAGACGGGAACGCGCGTTCACTCTGAAACGTACCGGTCGAGCCGGTGGCGACGACGATGACACCGGCTTCGACCCGTTCGATCGACTGTGGCGATTGGACGTCGACGAACCCCGGCTCGAGCCGCGTCGCCCGCAGGCCAAGTCGAACGAGTACCCCCGCGTCTCGAGCGTGAGCGTGCAACTCAGCGTGCAGGCGACTGCGGTCGAGGACGAGGCCCTTCACTGCGTTCGCGCGGAGCGTCAGGCGATGGCCGTTCGGCGCGTGTGCCTCGATCGAGCGGATCCGTCGGACGACACTCGATTCAGAGACGCCGAGTGCCGGGAGCGTCCGCGGACTGACGAGCCCGGTGCAGGGACTCGGGACGCACGGCGAGGTGCCGCGTTCGATCAGGAGGACGCGGGCGCCGGCGCTCGCCGCGGAACGGGCGGCGACGGAGCCGACCGGCCCTCCTCCGATCACGACGACGTCGTAGCGGCTCGCCATCTCGCCTACGCGTCCTCGCGCTTTGGCGCGCGCGTCATGATCTCCTCGACGAGACTCAGCGGATCGACTTCGCCGGCGAGGAGCCGGGCGACCGCCTCGGTGATCGGCATCTCGATTTCACGCGATGCGGCCATCTCCCGAATGATCCCGGTCGCGTGAACCCCCTCGGCCACCATCTCCATCTCGCCGAGGATTCGATCGAGCGGCTCGCCGGTCCCGAGGCGGTGGCCGACGCGGCGGTTGCGGCTGTGCTCGCTGGTGCACGTCGCGACGAGGTCGCCGAGGCCGGCGAGTCCGAAGAACGTCGTTTCGCGGATGCCGAGTGTCCGGCCGAAGCGGACCATCTCGGCGAGGCCTCGCGTGATGAGCGCACTGCGGCTGTTGTCTCCGTAGCCGAGTCCGTCGGAAATCCCCGTTGCCAGCGCGATGACGTTCTTGATTGTGGCGCACAGCTCGACGCCGCGGATGTCGGCGGACAGGTAGACGCGGAACCTCGGCGTCGCGATCGCATGCTGAAGGGCCGGGCCGAGTTCGGGGTCCTTTCCGGCGAGGACGACGGCGGTCGGGACGTCTCGGCCGACCTCCTCGGCGTGGCTCGGTCCGGACAACGTGAACGCGACTGCCGACGGGAGGCGATCGGCGATCAACTCCGAGGCGGTCCGTTGCGTCCGACGGTCGAGTCCCTTGGCCAGGTTGATCAGCGTCGGTGCCGGCGGGACGAGCGGGGCGAGACGCTTCAGGAGGGCGTCGACTCCGAACGAAGGGACCGCGAGGAAGATGGCATCGGCGTCCAGGCCGTCTGTGATCTCTGCGGTGACCTCGAGATGCGTCGAGGGAAGTCGGACGCCGGGCAGATACTTGACGTTCTCCCGGTCCCTTCGGATCGTCTCGGCCTGCCTTCGATCTCGTGCCCAGAGGATCGTCTCGTGTCCGGACATGGCGAGCAGACGGGCGATCGCCGTCCCCCATCCACCGGCACCGAGGACCGAGAGTCTCATCGAGCCGTCTCGGAATCGAGGTCGATCGGCATCATGTCCTCCGCGTGACTGACGATCCACCCGATTGCCACCTCGACCGGGTCCTTCTCCTCGGAGACGACCTCCTCGGGGAGATTCGTGAGAGCCATCTCGGGGACGAACGAGCCTCCGACGTTGACGGCAACGGACGCCGGTCGATCGTCGAAGGTTCGAAATCGAGTCGGCGAGTCGGCGGCCAGGCGACCGTCGACGGCGATCGTCAGATCGAAGAGGCTCGGTGCGTACCACGGATACGGGGTCAGGCCCTCGCTTCCGTGCGACGGGACGAGATACGACAACAGCTGGAGGCGAAGATCGGCGGGAACGGCGACCGTCTGCGTCCGCGCGTTGGTCGAGATGTCAGGAGCCAATCCGACGCCGTTCACGGTCGCACCACTCGGGGTGAAGTACTCTCCAGTGGTGACCTTCAGAGCCGAGCCGTCGTCGAAACTGAATACCTGTTGATAGACCCCCTTGCCGAACGAGTTCTCTCCGATCAGAATGCCCATCTGATGATCGCGGATCGCGCCGGCCGTGATCTCCGAGGCGCTCGCGGTGCCGCGGTTGATCAGGACAGCGAGCGGGAGATTGGGAAGGGAATTCGACTTTGTGTAGAAGTTGCGCGCACCCTGCAGGCGTCCCTCCGTCTGGAGGATGATCCCCTCGTCGACGAACCGGCTGGCGACCGAGATCGCCTGATCCATCAGACCTCCGGCGTTGTTGCGTAAGTCGAGGATCAGGCCGACGACCCCGTCGTCTCTCGCGATCGAGAGGTCTCGGACGGTGCCGGCCTCGTCCTCGACGGTGACATCGACGAACGAGTCCCGATCGCCGCGGAGAAGGGACGAGGCGACTTCGAGGTCGAGATCTCCCGCGGAGACGCCGGAGACGGCGAGGACCAGGTCCCCTGCGTGGAGTCCGGCCCTGGCGGCGGCACTGCTCGGGCGGACGGCCGAGACGACGAGCCTTCCGTCGTCGATCTCGAGCGTCGCGCCGATCTCGGCGTGCTGGAGATCGAACGAGGCCAAGGCTTCGTCGAGCATCAACGTCGTCTCGCGCTCGAATCGGAGAATGCGGACGTAGCCGACGGTCCCGTCGTTCATCAGCTCGCTCTCCACCGGATCGATCACGATCGTGTCTCGGACGATCTCGATCTCTTCCAGCGTTCTGTCCTCGTGCCGAACGTAGAGGACGACCGACGTTCCGACTTCGCCGCGGATCTTGTACGCGGCCTCCGACAGCGTGATTCCGTCGGTTGGCTCTCCGTCGATCTCCAGAATCTGATCGCCGGCGAGGACGCCGGCCGCTTCGGCCGGCGTGCCGACCAGAGGCGTGATGACAGTGAGAATCCCTTCGACGAGCGTGATCTCGATGCCGACGCCGTTGAACTCCCCTTCGAGACTCTCGTCGAACCGCTCGCGGTCCTCGGGATCGAGGAACTCGCTGTAGGGATCGTTCAGATGCTCGACGATGCCGCGCAGGGCCCCGTAGAGCGCTTCCTGGGCGTCGATCGCCTCCGGGTTGTAGAAATGCCGATTGAGGTAGTCGTAGATCTCGTACACAGAGTCGAAGAGATCGGGATCCACGTTCTCCGTCTGTGCACCGCCGACTGCGAGCGCCAGAACCAACACAAGCGTCGGAGCGAAGATTCGCAGGAGCGATCGCGGTCTGAATCGGCCCATGTCCTTCTCACCTCGTGCGTTGCCGATTGTATCGTCAGGAAGCGCCGGCTCCAGCGCGCTTCACTCCTTCAACCCGAGGTACGCGCGCTGCGATCCGGACAAGGCGTCGATCTCGACTTCGAGCGCCGCGAGCTTCATTCTGGCGATCTCCTCGTCGATCTCTTGGGGAACGGAGTAGACGTCCGGGGGCATCGGAGCGTTGTCGAGGAGGTGGCGAAGGGTCAGGGCCTGGATGGCGAACGAGAGATCCATGATCTCGACCGGATGCCCGTCTCCTAGCGCCAAGTTGACGAGCCGACCTTGGCCGAGAAGGTAGACTCGGCGGTCGTCGGCGAAGCGATACTCCTCGACGCCGTCGCGCACGGTTCTCTGCGAGGAGGCGAGATCCGAAAGCACATCCGGACGAATCTCCACGTTGAAATGCCCGGCGTTGGCCAGCACGACGCCGTTCTTCGCGACGCGGAGGGCCTCCTCGGGGACGGCGTCGGCGCATCCGGTTGCGGTGATCACCAGATCGGCGGTTCGAATCGCCTCGACGATCGGAGCGACGGAGAACCCTTCCATCCACGCTTCCAACGCGGAGATCGGATCGACCTCACAGATCGTGATGCGTGCGCCGAGTCCTCGAGCGCGCTGAGCGATCCCCCGGCCGCACCATCCGTAGCCGACGACGACGACGGTCTTCCCGGCGATCAGCAGGTTGGTCGATCGGAAGATCCCGTCCCAGACGGACTGGCCGGTTCCATAGCGGTTGTCGAAGAGATTCTTCATCTTCGCGTCGTTCACTGCGAACATCGGGAAGGCGAGGCGCTTGTTTCGCGCCAGGACTCGAAGGCGAGAGACGCCGGTCGTTGTCTCCTCGCATCCGCCGATGATGTTCTCCTGGGGATCCTCTTGGAGAAGGCCGACGAGGTCGCCGCCGTCGTCGAGGATCAGGTGCGGCCTTCCGGCGAGCGTCTTCCGGAGATCCTCGGTGTACTCGTCCTTGGAGGCTCCATGCCTGGCGTGGACCGTGATTCCGTCTTCGAGCGCCAGGGCAGCGGCGATGTCGTCCTGCGTCGATAGGGGGTTGCTGCCGGTCGCCCAGACTTCGGCGCCCGCGTCCCGGAGGAGCATTGCCAGACATGCCGTCTTCGCCTCGAGGTGGATGCTCATCGCAATCCGCATTTCTCGGAACGGCCGTTCGGTCCCGAAGCGCTCGATCAGCCGACGACGGAGCGGCATGTGCGCCGCGGCCCAGTCGATCTTTGCCCGACCTCGTTCAGGGTCTCCCCTCATCGTGACTCTCCTCGTTTCGCAGGCTGAGATAGATCCCGACGAGTATGATGGCCGCTCCCATGAGGTTCAACCGGCCGGGGATCTCGCCGAAGAACGGGATCGCCAGAACGGCGGAACAGACAGGCTCGCCAAGAACGAAGACCGACACCCGCGATGCCGAGAGCCGCTTGAGGGCCCAATTGATCGTCGAATGACCGATCAGCTGCGGAACGAAGGCGAGGAGGGCGAGGTATCCGTACGTGGTCGGGGCGTAGCCGAGGATCGGCGTGCCCGTCGCGGCGCAGAGAAGGAGGACGAGAGCCGCCGCCGTTCCATAGGTGATGGAGACGTACTCGACGAGTGCCACCGTCCGTCGGACGCGGCGACCGATCAAGAAGTAGACCGCTGCCATCAGTCCTCCACCGAGGGCCAAGAGATCCCCGCGGAGGGCCGAGCCGCCGAACCGAAAGTCGCCGAAGCCGATCAGACCGCCCCCGATGACGGCGAGCGCGATGGCAGCGAGGAGGGGGCGTGAGAGGCGTTCGCGGAGGAGGAGGACCGAGCCGAGGCCGACGAAGATCGGGTGTGTGGAGACGAACAGCACGGAGCTGGCGACCGTCGTCTGCTCGAGCGACGAGATCCAGAGGACGAAGTGGATGGCGAGTGCACCACCACTGGCCACGCACCAAAGGAGGCTCCGGCGATCGACCGTTCTCTTCGTTCGGAAGATCGCGAACGGGGCGAGAAAGAGCGCAGCGAGGGTCAATCGCCAGGCGGCGATCGCGAACGGTGTCGCCTCCCCGGCGAGACGTGCAAAGATGGCTCCGAACGAGACGGCGACGATGCCGAGAGCGACCCGGGGGTAGAAGAAGGCGTCGTCGCGGAGGCGCAATCTTGAGAACATCGTCTCTCAGCGACCGAGGATCCGCAGAATCTGCGGCAGTGCCTCGCGGGCGGCCTCTTCGCCCGCTTCGATCCCGCAGCCGACGTTGCTGTAGCAGGGCGGATCGGCGGAGAAGTCCGGTCGAATCAGCACGTCGGGCGGATGAGTGCGGATCTGAAGGTCGGCCAGGCGTTTCTGGAAGACAGTCGACATCTGAAACAGGACCGAGAAGACACTCGGGTGGAATCTTCGGCCGTTGGTCTCAGGCGACCTCCACTCCTTGACGATGCCGAGGTTCCGCTCGCGCAGTGAGAGGGCCGGAAGACCCGAAAGCTCGATCTCGGCCGGATCGACGAGGACGTCGACGCCGATCACCACGTCGGCTCCGAGGTCACGCGCGACGTCGACAGGCATCGGGTTGGCGACGCCGCCGTCGATCAGCAACCGATCGTCGATCCAGACGGGAGTGAACAGGCCGGGGACCGAGAGACTCGCACGAATCGCCCGCGTGAGAGAGCCGCTCGTGATCGAGACCGAAGTTCCCGCCTTGAGATCGGTGGCGACCGCCGCAAACGGGATCGAGAGGTCCTCGATCCGGTGATCTCCGAGGAGTCGGTCGAGGTATCGGACGATCTCACGCCCCGAGCTCCATCCCGACCACGGGATGGTCGGAAAGAGCGTTCGAAAGACGCGTCCGAACGATGTCGAACGCCATTGAGCCTCCATCTCATCGATGGGGATGCCGACAGCATAGGCCCCGCCGACCTGCGCCCCCATGCTCGTGCCGGCGATCACGTCGGGAGCGATGCCGCTTTCGGCAAGGACTTTCAGGACGCCGACGTGTGCCGACCCCCGGGCACCCCCGCTCGAGAACACGAGTCCCAATTTTGGTTTGCCCAATTGCCCCACCCGAACGACATCCTAGCACGGCTTCGAGGTCGTGGCAACGAATTGCTCGGTCAGCCGGAGATTCGTTCCTGCCGCAAGTGAACGCGGAGGGCCAACGACACTCGCCCTCCGCGTCTCGACGTCCTACGCGATGATCGCGCTCACCGGGCACTGATCGACGGCGTCTTGGACGCAGTCAGCACTCTGGTCGGCGCCATCGATGACCTGTGCCTTCCCATCGGCGTTCATCTCGAACACTTCGCCGCAAATCTGGGTGCAAAGACCACAACCCACGCAAAGATCCTGATCGACCTTGGCCATGGAATCTCCTCCTTTCATCGACGGATGATACAACTTGGATCCGACGGCGCGAAGGATATCACACGGATCGGAGCCCTCCAACTTCGAGGAGGCCGTCCGGGAGCCGTCCGACGAGTCCTCTTCTCCCTCGGAATGGAGATCCGGTATAGTCTCGGACCAAGACAAGATTCGTGTGGCATCTGGAAAGGGGGAGAAAATGATCCGGAACGCATTCAGTCTGGTGGCGCTCTTGGCGCTCGTGTCGGTTGCGGCCTTCGGCGACGAGATCACGACAGCCGACGAAGCGATCGCGTTGATCCCCGATCACGACGACGTTGACATCACCTATAGCGAAGAAGGACGCGCACTCCTCGAAGCGGCGATCGACGTGCTCGAGACCGAGCTCGGTGTGACGCCGCTGTTCGACCACGCGAGCGAAGAGGCGTACATGCTTCTCGAGGTGCCGATCGAACGGAAGAGCTGGGTCAACAAGCTGTCCCAAGCCTACTACACGCTCGGCGATGTCTTCCTCGAGGAGCGGGAGGATCTGAAGCGGACGTTCACCCGTGGGCAATTCTGGGGGCTGAAGAGCCTCCGCATGTCGTCGGCGTTCACCACCGAGGAGATCCAGCACGGATTCATCGCCGCCGTGGAGGAAGAGACGGACGTCGCGGCGCTGTTCTGGACCTACGGGAATTGGGCACGGAAGGACGATCTCGATCCGTTCGGGGCGATCGGACGGAACGATCCTCCGAAGCTGGTTGCGTTGATCGAGCGAGCGCTCGAACTCGACGGGACGTACGCCAGCTACGGTCCATATCGCGCCCTCGCCGCGTTCTGGGGCGGGCTCCCGCCGCTCCCGCTCTACGCCTACGGCCAGAACCTGCCGCGGACCCTATTGTACATCTGCCCGGTGATCGACGAGCCGGAGTACTGCACGGAATGCGAGATCTGTCCGATCGATTCGAACGTCGGCGCGTACTTCGAAAACCGATTGGTCTTCGCCGAGTACTACCTGATGGAGAAGAGACTCTGGTCCGAAGCGGAGCGCGTTCTCGAGAGCATCTTGGACGACGAGATCGGCGAAGACCACGCCCTATACAACGGGTACTGCCGGGAGATGGCCGAGGAGCTTCTCGAGAAGGTGCGGGAGCATCTCTAGGG
>CAZUIM010000003.1:0-115119 GCA_964620325.1 uncultured Thermotogae bacterium | reverse complement strand
GTCGATCGGAAGTTCACACGGACCGCGCCCAATCAGTTGTGGGTCGCCGACATCACCTACATACCGACGGGAGAAGGCGTTCTCTACTTGGCGGTGGTGGTTGATGCATTCAGCCGCCGGGTGATTGGCTGGGCGATGGCCGCCCGTATGAAGACACAGCTGGTGCTCGATGCACTGGAGATGGCAATCCGGCAACGACGTCCGAAGGGCGTCATCCATCACTCAGATCACGGGTCGCAGTACACATCGGTCGGATTCGGGCGACGGTGTCGCAAAGCGGGGATCCGCCCGTCGATGGGATCGGTGGGCGACTGCTTCGACAACGCGTTGTGCGAGAGCTTCTTCGCGACGCTGGAATGCGAGTTGATCGATCGGAACGAATTCTCCACGCGAGCCGAGGCGCAACGAGCCGTGTTCGATTTCATCGAAGGCTGGTACAACCTCCACCGGTTGCATTCGTCCCTCGGCTACGACACGCCGGCACGCTACGAGAAACGGTACGCCGAACGGATCGCAGCGGAGGAGAAGGAGGAAAAGATACCAGCAAAACAGCAGTCTGATGCGCTGGGGAAACATCCCAAACCGACGTTCGCTGGTACGTCAGCAATGTCAAGTGCTACACTGTCCGCGAAACTGGGGTAACTCCAATCGTGATCATGCTCCCCTTCACGGAGTGCGGCACGTACAAGCGTAGGAAGCTGAACATCGCGACCCTGACGAGCGAGCGGGCACGGATCGTCGATCCGCGCGTTCGCCGACTCGCGGACGCAGGCCATTCACGTCCGAGTCGTGAGCGAGTGGTGCCCGCAACGCCCACCTCCGCCTCGTCGAGTGTGACGTGACGATCGACGGTCTTCCGTTCGCTCGCTCGACGCCACGAAGATACCTGCCAGACTGTCAATCGCGCCCGCGGGGGCCGCCGCTCCGTTTCACGAACAGCTCGTCCCACAGCTGCACCGCCAGGACGCCGAGGAGGTCGCCGGCACGATCCCGCGCGCCGCCCCGATGCTCTTCCAGCGTCCGTGCAACGCCTTCCGGCCGGAAGTAGCCCGTCCGCCGCAGCGCACTCGGCGACAGCAGGTCCGCGGCGAACTCGGGGATTGGGTCTCTGATCCACTCCCCGACGGGTGCTGCCAGTCCGCGCTTTCGGCGCGCGACGATTTCGCGCGGTATCAGATCGCCGATCGCCCGTCGAAGGATGTACTTCTCTCGAAGGCGCTTCAACTTCAGTCGTGGAGGGATTTGTGCCGTCAGTTCGACCAATTCGTGGTCGAGGAAAGGCACGCGAGCTTCCAGCGACTTGGCCATCGATCCTCGATCGACCACCGGGAGGACGAACGAAGGAAGGCGGACCTTGATCTCGTAGTACATCAGCTGGTTGAACGGATGCCACCGGCTGAAACGTCGCGGCACGTTCGGTTCCCAGGAGAACTCCTCGGAATCCGGAAGGGATCGACGAAGTTCCGGAGACAGGAGTCTCTCGGCCGCGCCGTCGGAGATCCGCCCGATCGAGATCCGGTACCGGGCCGCATTCATCTCGGGTTCGGCGATCACCAGCCGGCTCGCCCTCTCAAGGCGCTTCCACACGAGGGGCCCGGCCCTGGCCGCGTACCGCAGTGGCAACGGCAGATGGCTGAACGGCCTCAGCAGCTTGTTTGAGCGGAACCACGGGTATCCACCGAAGGTCTCGTCCGCGCCTTCCCCGGTCATCACAACCTTGACGTCCCCCGCAATCGCTTCGGAGATCAACATCCGCACGATCTCGAGCCCGGAGGTCGTCGGGTCTTCAAAGTACCAGAGCGCCTCCGGGAAACGCTCGAAGTCGCCCCGTGTGCACACGGTGACGTGGGGGGCGACGCGATACTCGGGGAAATCGAGCAGCGTCCGTTGCGTGTGAATCTCGTCTCTGGTGCGACTCTCGAAACTCAGCGAGGATGCATGAATCGGGCGTTCTAGCTGTTTGGCCATCAGGGCGACGACGGCACTCGAGTCGAGCCCTCCACTCAGCCAAGCGCCGACGGGGACGTCACTTCGCAGGTGGATGCGAACCGTCTCTTCCAGCTTCGCCCGCAACGCGTCGGCCCAGCCCTCCCCGCTCTTCCCGCAGGCGGCCTCGTCGCGGGCCGGAAACTGCATATCCCAGTACTCGCGCACGGTCATACGGCCTTCGAAGAAGCTCAGAACGTGCCCAGCGGGCAGTTGTCGAATCGACCGGAATAGGGTTGTTGGCGCGACGACGAAACCGAGCGCGAACAGCGTCTCGAGCGCCTCGGGATCGATGTCTCGCGCGATTCCATCTGCCTTCAGAAGAGCCTTCTGCTCAGACGCGAAGTAGAGACCGTCCGAGGTCTCCGCGTAGTAGAGCGGCTTGATTCCGAGCCGATCGCGTGCCAGGAGGAGGCGGCGACTTCGTTCGTCCCAGACTGCGAAGGCGAACATTCCCCGAAGACGATTGACTAGTTCCATCCCGAGGTCCTCGTACAGATGCACGATCACCTCGGTGTCCGAGTGCGTACGGAATCGGTGTCCGGCCGACACAAGATTCTCGCGCAGCTCGACGTAGTTGTAGATCTCCCCGTTGCAGACGACGTGGATGGTTCCGTCCTCGTTGGACTGGGGTTGATCGCCGGTCTCCAGGTCGATGATGCTCAGTCTGCGTACTCCGAGCCCGATCCCCGGAGCGAGAAAGGAGCCCTCCGCGTCCGGGCCGCGATGGCGGAGCTCATCCATCATCACCTTCAACAGACCGGCGTCCACGGGACGCGATGTCTCACGGTAGACGATTCCACCGATTCCGCACACGCTCCCGTCTCCTCTCGGTCGGGACTTGACACCGTCCGGCACCCGTGGCTCGAGGCCTCGATCCTCCCGCCGACCGAAACCCACTCTACAGGAAACGGATGCCGGCGAATGTCTCGGAGCGGAGATGCCGCCGACCCAACGCCACGGTCCGGAACCTACACTCACTTCACGTTGGGGCCAGCGCTGCTGCGCCGAGCGTCGTCAACGTTCATCGGTTCATCTCTGTACCAGAGCCTCGACTGGACCGCCGTCGTAAGCGAGCCGGAACTTGAGAACCGGCCCTCGAAAGTAGCGCATGACGAAGCGCGCTGCGTTCGCTGGACGCGCCCGCACGACCCCAGGCGCCGATCCAGGTCGTCTGACTCCTTGCGTCACTCCACCGTCACCGCGAAGAACGGCTGCGACGGCGCCCAGATCTCCTCCATCCCCAGCGTATAGGTACCGGCCTCATCATAGGTGTGTGTCAGGAGCCCCGAGGCGCTCTGTGTACTCACGATGACGTGATCGGCTCTGCCATCTCCCCACGAAACCGAGTACTGGATCCCGAAGCGACCCCAATACCTCACGGTGATCTGTCGACCCTCGACGCTCACGAGCGAGAGATGGCAGTCGACCGACTCGACCAGGATCAATTCCCAAGCGACGACGTGTCCTTCGTCGTCGACCAGGGTGATCTCATACTCCGTCGGGATCTGCTCCCCAGATTGTGACCCTTCCACCGCTTGGTAGAAATGCTCGTAGAGCTCCTCTCCGGGGACGACGTTGGAGGTTCCGTACGAGCTGTCCACATCGCCCCAATGAAGCTCGTAGCCTACGGACGATACGCCAGTGATCCTCACCTGCACCCAGCCCTGATCCTCGGCGAGAAGTTCGAGCTCGGGCACTTCCGGTACATCCTCGGGCAAGGTACAACCGACCATCCCCAGGAGCAGCACGAAGAATAGACAGAGTCGTCTTATGGTCCTTCCCTTCACGTCCGTCCGTTGTCGCCCCAACACGCCTGAGGCGGCCGGCCTCTTTCACCAATGTAGCCCTGTTCCGGTCGTCAGCGCAAAGACGGCCTCGTCGCTGCCGGTCAACGTGATCGCCTCGCGTGAGAGACAGCGAGTTCTACGTTACGAAGAACGTCTCCAAGCGAGGCTTCTCGGCACTGAAGACTCTCATGAGAACGAGGATTCGCTTTGCAGCCTCTATCCCTCGCCGGTCCGCTCTCATGATCTCACCTCTACGCGGTTGTGCAGGTCGAAGGCGTGCCAGAGAGAATGGATACTGCGATCGAATGACTGAGACCATCATGTTCCGATGCGGACACCGAGCGAGGAGGGCGCCCGATTCTTCAATCTGACTCTGGGCCCGCCGCCTTATGCGAGCGTCCGGGAGAAGAGACCCGATCTGCCCGACGCTCTCGTGAAAGGTGATGCCCGCCTGGCTTCGGTCTCGGCCAGCATCGGACCACGCGACCCCGGATGGAGCACGACGGACGGTGACCGGCGCTGGCTCGCAGAGCAGCCTGCAAGAGCTACGCTCTGGATCTGCACAGTGTGGGCGAGTGGCCGGACGCGCACGCTCCGCTCCCGTCTACGCTTCATGCACACCCCCGCGGCGGGGTGCCTTGGAGCCCGAGTCAGGTCCCTTTCCACACTTCCCAGAGAGTGGCCGTCTCCAGCGGTTTCACCTTGTTCTTGATCGCGACGATCTTGCCGTCTTCGCCGATTGCGGCATGAGAACGGAGGATCCCTCGATACTCTTTGCCGTACATCGATCGTTCGCCCCATGCCCCGTAGGCCGCGGACACCTCGTGATCCGGATCAGAGAGAAGAAGGAACTCCAGGCCGTACTTCGCACGGAACTTGCCCAGCTTCTCGGGCGAGTCGGGTGAGATGCCGATTACGGTGACGCCGGCATCGCTGATTTGGGGGCCCAGATCCTGGATCGCGCAGGCTTGCTTCGTGCACCCGGGCGTGTTCGCCTTGGGGTAGAAGTAGACGATGACACGCTTGCCGCGGAAGTCCGACAACTGCACCGACTCGCCCGTGTCCGAAAGGAGCTCAAACTCGGGCGCGGCATCACCGACCTGAAGCATCGAGATCACCTCTCGACGAGTATACCGACCGAGAAGGGCCTCATCCGTCCCGTGCCGCACCGCTGCACTGGCCCTCTGCGCCGCGGCTCTCGATAGGAAACGAACGTCGGTGAGTGCCTCAGAGACGGCCCACAGCTCGCGCGCGATGTCGACGTCGTGAGACCGGCGATTGGATTGCACAACGACCGGATCGCCGCGCATTCCAAGGAAGCCGCTCGGCCCGTAGTACGTTCCGCCCGTCGCCTCCGGGTCCGTCGCTGCCCGCAGAATCGGGCGCGCTCCCGCAGCCGCGCTCTGGCTCAGGCGCTGCAGAAGAGGGAGGATCACTTCGTAGAAGCGCCGATCCCCCATCCGCCGTCCAAGGTTCGTGGCGGCTCCGCCCGGATGCGCGGCCACCGCGATCGTGTCCGTATCGGCGAGACGGCGCTGCAGCTCGTAGGAGAAGAGCAGATTGGCCAGTTTGGAGCGCCCGTAGGCTCGCGCTGCCGAGTATCGCCTTCCGTCCTCGCGGGTCAGATTCGCGAGATCGATTCGCCCCCACACGTGCCCCCGGCTGCTGACCGTGACGATCCTCGACGCAGCTGTCGCCAACAGCCGATCGATCAAGCGCCCGGTCAGAGCGAAGTGTCCGAGGTGATTGATGCCGAAGTGCAACTCGAATCCATCCTTCGTCTTGCCGTATGGCGCGAGTAACAGCCCGGCGTTGTTGATCAACAGGTCCAGTCGGTCGTGGTCCCCTTTGAAGCGTTCCGCGAATCTCCCAATCGAGGCCAGATGTCCGAGGTCGACGCCCATGACCTCGACTCGAGCCGCGGGGATCTCTGATCGGATCGACTCGGCCGCAACATCGCCCCTGTCGATGCTTCGGCACGCCAGAACGACCTTCGCGTTCTTCCGCGCCAACTCACGAGTGACCTCCAATCCGATCCCGCTGTTCGCGCCGGTCACAACCGCGACGCTGCCGGAGAGATCGGGCATGTCATTGGGCGTCCACTTCTCGACCACGGTGTCTCCTCTGCCGATCAAAGGATCGTGGAGCCATGGTACCTGATGGGAACGTCTCGAACCCGGACGTCTGCGGGCCACCCGGGCTCTTGCGGATTCAGTCAGCCCGTGCGACGCCGCCCGCCGGAACACGAGGCTCCGGCACTTCGCTCGACGCACCTGAAACGTCCGACCGGGAGACGACAGCCGTGGGAAGAGATTCCGAGGAGAAGAGGAGCGCCTTCTGCGACCCAGCTTGGCCTCGCGGCAAGCGCCGTCGCGTCAGCCATCCCGTCTCCACCGCGCGCCGTCGAACGTCGTCTCGCGATTCGCTCTGCCGGCCGACCGGGGAGGTCAACCTGAAAGCGCCTCGTCCACCGCCTCGATATGCGCCGGTGTCGTTCCGCAGCAGCCGCCGAAGACCTTCACTCCCTCGTCCGCAAATCGCTTCGCCCAGCGACCGAATTCCTCGGGAAGCAGATCGTAGGTGGCGCGGCCGTCGACCACCCTCGGAAGACCGGCGTTCGGCTTCGCCCAGACGACCGCACGCGGTGACGCGGTACGAATCCGACGGACGGCCTCGAGCGTCTCCTCCATCGACCGGCCGCAGTTCGCCCCGATGATCTCGACCCCCCACGCAGCGAGCGCCGAGGCCATTTCTTCGGGTGATACGCCCATCATCGTTCGACCGTGCGTGTCGAACGACATGGTCGCAATGACCGGAAGTTCGCAGGAAGAGCGGACGGCTTCGAGACCGGCCTCGACTTCTCGAAGGTCGTACTGCGTTTCAAGAAGGATCGCATCGACGTTCCCTGACGCCGCCAGTGCTTCCACGCGCTCCGTGTAGAGCGTCGCGGCGGCTTCATGTGAGAGCTTCCCCATCGGCGACAGCAATTCCCCGAGCGGCCCCAGGGAACCGATCACGATTCGGTCGGCCCCGGCGGCCTGTCGGGCCACATCTGCGGCGGTGCGGTGGACCCTCTCGAACTCGTTCTCCAGGCCGAGCTTCGCCAGTCGCGGGCGGGAAGATCCGAACGTACAGGTCAGAATCGCCCTCGCGCCGGCTGCAACGTAGTCGGCGTGAATCGATGCGATCGTCTCCGGAGACTCGAGGAGAACACGCTCGGGAGAGGCCGACGGAGGAAGACCGCGGGCCGGCCCTCGCTGCTCGATCATCGTCCCCATTCCACCGTCGGAGATCAGCACGTGCTCATCTCTCAACACCTGCTCGAAGCGGTTCATGCGGAGATCCTACCGTGAATGGGTCGCCTCGTCCGTCTGACGCGTTCAACCGGCTCGTCCAACGACCGAGCGAATCGGCGTCCGTGCGCTACGATTCCGGGACATCGCCGGAGAAGATGATCCCTGAGAACAGGCCGTTCTCGTCGATGCGCCCGATGCTGAAGGTGCTCGCGGCGCGGGATCCTCCGACGACCACGGCGGGGGCCGGTGACTCGATTTCGATTCGCCGTTCGAAGGCCCGCGAGGAGAGCAAGAGGCTTTCGCCTTCCGGGTCGGGGATCGGAATCGGCGTGACGCTCACTTGATCCACGTGAGCAGCAGCGAAGGTCTTGACCTCCTCGCCCGCCGCATCGAGCAGGCCGATCGAACCGTCCGAGGTCGCTCTCAGAAGGAAGAAACCCTCGAGGTCGCGAGCGATTGTGCCGCCGAATCCTCCGATCAGGCCGACGATCTCGCCGACGTTGTACGAGCGGCTCGGGCCACTGCGCGTCTGCCCCGCCACGAGTCGGTTCGGAGGGGTCAACAGGATGGGCCGCAGGCATCCTCCGCCTGCACACGCCAGGATTGTGCGGCTCGGGTCCAGAACAGAGAGATTCTGCTCGAACCGGGCGAGCGCGTCGATCACAAGTTCGGTCAGCGCCTCTTGGTCGGGCTGCTCCTGCAACCGCTCCAGGAACGGCGTCCAATTCACCCGCTCTTGACCGAGGATCGGTAGCCCCGCCAGTACAAGAATGGAGGCGAGAGCGACGATCGCCAGCACCCGTCTGCTTTCGTGACACTTTCTGCCTGAGTCCATCCGCCACCTCCTCTGTCGTTCGGCTCAGGTCTCAATTCGCAGAGGTCCACAGCCTGTCGCATCTTTACCGTATGAAAAGCGTCGAGCAGCGTCAAGCGGTCGGCTCGGCTCGTCGTCCTAGCTGAGGAGCCTTTCACCGACCATTCCGAGGATGAAGCCGAGCGTCGCCCCAAGCGTTGGCGACCAGTGTCGCTTCATTCGAGCTCTTGGAGCGATGTCTCGAAAGACGAGATACAGGATGCCACCGCCGGACAGGAGCATCAACGCACCGACCACCCGGTGATTTGACTGCAGAAAGAAGTAGCCGAACAGGCCGGCGCCCGGCCCGAGAAGACTCAGGAAGAACATCCGACGCAGAACACGAGCGACCGAAGCGTTCGCACCGGTCATCTCGCGAAATGCTGCAAAGCCTTCCGGCAGATTCTGGGCGCCGATGAAGACGGCCAACAGGACCCCCAGTTGCGGTTTGTGGGGAAAGACGGCGCCGAGACTGACCGCCTCCGGCAGGTAATCCAAGATCATCGCCATGAGCTGCGATCTCGGGTTTCCCCGTCTGTTCAGTCGCTCATCAGCGTATGCAAAGACCACTGAGCCGACGAAGAAGATCGGAACCGCCATCCAGAGCGGAAGGAGTGCCATCCCCTCCGGAACCAACGCGAAGGCGACTGCAGCCATGAGAATGCCGCCGCCGAACGCCACGACGCCGTGGGTGATCTCCCGCGCCGCCTCGCTTCTCTGGATGGAAAGAAGCCGCGCGGCCCCCGCTCCGACGAACGAGGCGAAACCGGCGGCCCAGCAGTACATCGCGATCGTGAGCGCCTTGCTCATGGCGTCGTCCCGGTGCTTTCGTGACCCGTGGTCCCGAGAATCCGGACGGTATCGCCAAGCTCGTCCTCGACGTGAAGCATCTGTACGGCGACGATCACGATGATCGCGATCGGCGTCGCCAGCAGGGCGCCGATCAGGCCGAACGTCAGGCCGAGAATGACCTGCGCGACGATGACGACCACGGGAGCCAGCCGGACGAGTTTGCGCTGCACGATCGGTGTAATGAGGTAATTCTCGACGACCTGGATTCCGGTGTAGACGATGACAACGTACAGGGCCAGAATCGGCGTTTGCGAAACGGCGATGAGTATCGCGGGTAGCGCCGCCAGTATCGGCCCGACGTAGGGAATGAGACCGAGAAGCCCGGCGAGCAGCCCCAATCCCAGCGCCAAAGGAACGCCCATCACGAGCAACGCGGCGATGGTCAACGCGCCGACGAGGATCATCGAGGCGAATCGACCGACGAGCCACCAGCGCAGCGCCCTGTTCATCCCCGCCAGAACTTCGCGCATCCGCGCCCGCCGATCGCTCCGGAACAGCTTCAGTGCCCCCTCGATGTAGAGCTTCGGGTCGACCACCAGATAGGCCCCGATAAACAGGGCGACGAGCGTTCCGACGATGCTCTCGATCGTCGAAGAGAACGCCTGGGAGATCCCACCGATGATCTGGGGAGCAAACTCGCCGAACCGGCTAACTTCCGGAAGAAGTGCGACGATGTTCTTGCCCCACTCGAATTGGACGAGAAAGCCGCGTACGGCCTCGACCGCGTCCGGCATCCGAGCGGCGAGTTGGCTGAGCTGTGAGGCGAACGGCGGGCCGACCGCCCAGAGAAAGCCGCCCAAGACGACAAGGGCGACGAAGATGACGATCCCGACGGCGAGGTTTCGGTGAATCCTGAGTCGCTGCCTCAACCATCCGATCGGAGCATCGAGAAGGATCGCGAGCAGGATTCCCGCGAGGAGCGAGGCGAACGCGACGAACAGAGGCCGAAACCAGTACGAAAGGGCGACGATCGCGGCGACCGCCGCGGCGATTGTGAGCAGACTGCGAAATGACCGGCGCTGAGGAACTGGCACTCCCTACGCCTCCCGCTCAATCGGCGGAGTCCAGCCCTGTTCAGGCCGGCTATCGCCCGCCTTTCCCGAGGTCATCGCCCCTCCAATCCCAGCTTCAACGACAGGAAACCGAGCAGGTCCTTCAAAGTCAGGACGCCGACGAGTTCGCCGGCATCGATCACCAACAGCCGGCTCTTGTTCGTTCGCTGCATCAGCCGGAGGGCGTCGAGCGCGTCCGTCTCGGACGAGACGCTGTTCTCCGATGAGCAGGCATCCAGGTGATCCTCGACCTTCTCGCGCTTCCAATCGGCCCGCGGGATCTGTTTCACGTCCGCCGTGGTGATGCAGCCTCGAAGCGTTCCTTCGACGACGGGGAACATCTTGAAGTGATGACGATAGATGTACTCCTCCACGAGCTCTTGGATGGTGATCGACGCGGGGACCGTGACGGGGCCAGGATTCATGAAACGTTCCAGAGGCTCACCTTGCAGGACCTCGCGAACGAGAACGTTTCGGTATGCTCCTGAGGCGGACTGACGGACGAACAACCCGATGATGAACCACCAGACCCCTCCGATCAACGCGCCTCGGATGAAGAAGGCGATTCCCAGTCCGATCAAGCCGAAGCCGATCACCGAGGCGATGTTGCTCGCGATCCTCGTCGCGCGCCGCAGATCCCCCGTCCACTTCCAAAGGGCCGCCCGCAACAGGCGACCCCCGTCTAGGGGGAACGCGGGGAGCAGGTTGAACCCGGCGAGGACGAGGTTGATCGTACCCAAGTAGCTCACGACCCCGTAGATCGTCACCGGCCAACGGGCCGCCGGCACGACCGCCGTGAACCCCAACAGAATCAGTCCGAGGAGGACGCTGGTGACCGGGCCGGCGACGGCCATGAAGAACTCCGCCCCCGGCTGTCGAGGCTCGTCTTCCATCTCGGCGACGCCACCGAAGATGAATAGGGTGATCCCGCGCATCGGCAGTCCAAACCTTCGGGCGACCAACGAGTGGGCGAACTCGTGAACGACGACCGATGCGAACAGCCCCAAAGCACCAACGATCCCCATCCACCAGTACGTCGAGGAGGAAAGACTCGGGTAGTAGGTGGGGAACACCCCCGCGGCCAGCGACCACGTCACGAGGACGGCGATCACGAGCCAGCTCAGGTCGACACGAACCCTGAATCCAAACAAGCGGAATAACGTGATTGACTTCCCGAACATGACTCAGCACTCACCTCCCAACAGCGCACGATCGGACTCCCGGCAAGCGATGTGCTCCGCTCCAGCTCGTGTCGCTTCGCGCTTCCGACTCCGGTGCAATCCGGCGAGCCGCGATGCCAGTCTTTCCGGCCGATTAGCGCCCGATCTCGACACTCGCCGCACCGGTCGCATCCCGTATCTCGTCGGCCAGCGAGACCACATCGACGTCCCGCCAGTAGATGAGCAGCATCGTGATCTTCGCTGCGTCCGACTCCTCGTCCGCCTCCCACGACAGGAGGCGCGTGCGAACACCGCGCGCGGCGCAGAGGCGGCGAATCTTCCCGCGAATCTCGGGATCGGTCTCTCCCGGAATCTCCAGGATCATCGTACGTCGAACGAGATTCGGCAGCCGGGCCTCCAACCGCGAGATGCCGAACAGCACGAGGAAGCCGACCCCCGCGGCCCCCGCAGCGATGACGTACAGCCCGAGCCCGGCGGCGATGCCGATTCCCGCGACGAACCAGACCGAGGCGGCCGTCGTCAAGCCGTGCACCCAATCGCCCTGTCGGATGATTGTCCCCGCCCCGAGGAAACCGATTCCCGTGACGACGCCGGCCACCAGTCGCGCGATGTCGAAGGTCACGGCCCCGTCGGTATTCACGAAGTACCCCTCGGCGAAGGTGATGCCGATGATCATGATCAGGGCGGCCCCGCCCCCGACGAGAAGATGGGTGCGCAAGCCGGCCGGCCGGCCGTGGAACTCTCGCTCCATCCCGATGATGGCACAAAGAACGATCGCCAGGGCAACCCGCCCGAGCATGGTCACTTCAACCATCGGATCGCCTCCTACGATACGCCGAACATCGTGCCCCAGAGCCGTTCATTCGGTCAATCCGGCGGGAATCTCAGGCCGACTCGTCGAGACGGAACGCCACATGAACCGTCGTTCGGTACTCGAAGATGCGTCCATCCTTCACCGAGGCCGTTTGTGCGATGACCTCCACTCCGGTGATGTTGTGGATCGTCTCCGACGCCTTCTTCACCGCAGCCTCGGCGGCGTCCTCCCAGCTCTCCTTCGAGGTTCCGATGAGCTCGATGATCTTCGCAATGGACATCTGTGCCTCCTCTCTTAGGGCGCTACTTCCAGAACTCGTAGAACTTGCGCGCCTTCAATGACGCACTGATCCGACCGTCGCGCACGCGCACGATCAGATCCATTGTATGCTCTCGACCGGTCCGAAGGTCTGTTGTCTTCAGGACGGCCTTCGCTTGTCCGGCGAGCTCGCCGCGACTCACCGAGAACTCCACGTCTCCGAGATTCAGGTCGATCGCACTGATTGCAAGAGCCACGTCCGCTCGTTCCCGGTCCGCTACGATCTGGAGGTTCCGCTCGTTGAGCACGACTCTCAGCTGTTCCTGGATCGTCGCCGCGGTTCCCGAATCCTCTTCGCGCCCCATGAGATCCAAATAGACGGTCTCTGCATCCCCCAAGGGGTCGGAGGCGGGCAGCACGACGATCACGACGACGGCGACGACCAGCAACGCCAGGAACACCAACGCAGCGGTGCGAGCTTTCATCTCTGATCACTCCCAATAGACGGGTCGTCCGTAGTAGTCGTACAACTTCCTCTCGTACTCCCGGTTGATCGGAGCGCTCGGATCGAACTCCGGGCTGTTCTCGATCTCGTCGGCCGTCAGATCCGTGTGAGCCTTTCCCTGAGGCCACTCGATTCCGGTGAACCATCCCGGATCGACCAACACACGCCGCCCGGGAAGCCAATTGCGCGTGTCGACGACGATGTACCGGACGATCCATTCCTCGTCGCTTACGATCAGATCGTCGATGTGGCCGATCTCGCGGTCGGCAGCCGCCACCCTGTATCCTGTCACCTCTCGCGTGGAGCGAAGATGTGGATCCTCCGCTCGTCCGCTCCCGGGTTCCTCGGAGCCTTCGATCTCGTGTCTCAGATCACGAGGTAACGCGTACGGTCCCCAAACCCCGGGACCGACCCAGTAGAACGGCCATTCGTAGTAGCCGTAGTAGTCGATCTCGAATTGCTTCGAAACCGGCTCGTCCTCCGACAGCGAGGGGCTGTTCTCGATCTGCTCACGCGTGAGCGCGACCTTGAGACGCCGCGCGTCCCAATCGGGCTCTTCCAGCGAGATCGGTGAGATCAGGACCCTCCGACCCGGAAGCCACGTTCCCGTGTCGGCGACCATGTAGCGGATCCCCCACTGTCGATCATCGAACAGAAAGTCCTTACATCGACCGAACGTTCCGTCGGTCGCAGCGAGCTCGTACCCGATGATCTCCTTTGCTGAACGCAACATCATTCGCCTCCCTTCTCCGACTCTTCCATGCTCTCAGAAAGACTCACAGCAGGTCAATCGATGCGGAAACGGAGAACTCCGCAGTCAGCTTGGGGTCTCCGGGATCTCGGCCGATCGACGCTTGGAGTCCGATGGCCTTCCGATCGAGTTCGAACGCGACCGTTGCGGACGCCGTCCACGTGTTCGTAGGAGTCCCGGAAGCCGGGTCCACTCGTTGCCATGCAAGACGAAGACCCGATCTGACGTCCTCCGTCACCTCTCGCTCGTACGCTGCGTTGACGTTGATCCTGATCTCGGTCCCCGATGCCAAGGGCCCGGAAAGCCCGGCATGGACGATTGCCGCGTCCGACGAGGAGATCGACCATGCGGCGTCTGCACTCAGGGCGAACAGCACGTCGCGTCCCACGCCGTCCGGATCGAACAGCTCATAGCCGACGCCCCCTTGGATCGTCCATCCGCATTTCCGCGTATCGCCAGATCGTTCGACGATCTCCTCGATCCAAAGGAGAGCCTGTGATCCGAGCTCGACGCTCGCCTCGCCCTCAATCGCATCCTCGATGCTCTGGACCAGATCGCGAAGCTCGGCATACTCGGCTCTTCGCCCGATCTCCTCCGCAATGGACTTCAACGCGTCGTCGGAAAGCTCGACCTCGATGACCCCCAGCTCCAGGAGCCTCTCCCCGATGTCGACGGCCTTGGCCATCGGGGTCACGTCCGTGAAACGACCGTAGCCCGCCCCTGCTTGAAGATCGAGCGTGAGCGTCGCGAGCGTCGCCGATCCCTCCGTCCCGCCGAACGCATACCACGCCGACTCCTTGTCGAAGTAGTATCGGACGGATCCCGAGGCCTGCGCCAGCAAGTTCGAAGGGACGTAGTCGACGAGCGACATCCTCGTCAATCCGGCGAAGCTACCTCCCAGAGACGGTGAATCGTACACGTGGCTGAAATCGACCTCGACTCGCCCCGAATTCACGTCGACTTCCGGCGTCCCCCCGTCGTCGAAGTATCGATAATTCATCGACATCCCGACATCGGTCAGCGACGTCTCCGGCGAGTGGTAGTCGCAGAGCGAGATCGCCGAAAGCGGAATGGCCACCAATACGAGCAGTCCCAATACAAACAAGCCCCTTCGTTTCATCGAGCACCTCCATGTCATCGTTGTCCGGGGGATCGATCCGCATGAGAAAACAACACATGAACAGCGTTCGCCGCTCTGGGAAGTTGAGGTACACTCGCCACCTCATTTGAGAAGAGCCGAACATGACCATACAGGAAGCCGGCCGATCGATGCAAGTCGCAGCAATCCCCGTTGACCGGCGGCCTGGCACGCGTTGCCGATCGACGCCGCCGCCGAACGCCATCCTGGGCAGGCTAGCTTTCCCCCGGACGCGCCGCTCGTCGAGCTTCTCCGACGAGGGATGAACGTCGAGCGGACGCCCGAGACGTTCTACCGCCTACCGCGAGCGCCTGAATGCGGCCGACGATGCGAAACGGGCCGCCCCGCTCGAGCGATTGGCCGATCGAGCGCGAGCGTTTCCTGTTCGTCACCTCGCTCGTCGAGTACTACAACCGCCCGAACGAATGGGTGGAAGACGCCGAGTTCGACATCCGCGCCGACTGCTGAAACGCCGCAGTCCCAGATCGTCGACCGGAATCATCGGACGATCGGCTCCGGCGTCCCGGACCCGCCGGGATGAGCCTCAGCGACCGGGCGGGGTCCGCGGCTGCACGCCCGGCTCGGACGATCCCTTGTCCGTCAGATCCAGCCGTTGGCGGATCCGCTCGAGGACCAGTTTCGTTCCGTGGTCGAGGCGCTCTTCGTCGACGTTCCCTGTGAGAATCGTGTCAGGATCTGGCAGCTCGATTCCGTGTTCCGATTCCAGGTGTGCAAGCATCATCCGCAGCACGTCGGCCGCGGTGACGCCCTCCGCTTCGTAATTGCATCCTTCGATATTCAGATCCTCTCCGGCCAGCCTTGGCATCGTTCGCTCCCTCCCTTACGTCTCCTTCTTGCAGCATCAGCCTCGTCCGTCTACTTCTCTCCATCCGTGTCGGCCTCCGAACGCGACCTGCTCGTCCGGCCGTCCGTGTCTCGCCCATCGTCGACGTAGTTGCCCAGCTGTATACGAATCCAGGGATCCGTGTACAAACCGTATCGTGACTCGACCGTCCGCGCCTTCAGATCGAACAAGCTCAGACTTCCGAAGATCACACGTTCCCGTCCGTCGGAGCTCGTGGGGTTGAATCGGTAATAGTCGGGAAACTCTCCGTCAGGAACGAGGAAGCTCAGCAGGCGCTTTGCGGCCTCGTAGTCGATCGAGCCGTCTCGATCCAGTCGGCTCAGAATCCGATGATTCAACTCGTCGTAGCGCCATTGACTGTCGTTGAGGCGAGCGCGGAACACCCGCTGAGCCCACGGATGCATCGAGCAGAGACGCATTTCTGGAATGACGAAGTGGTTGGTTGCCAGCAGCACTTCGCCCGACAGCCCCGGGCCGGAGCGAAGTAGTACCCGCCGGGGCAATTCTATCGGTCGGTGTCCGGTTGATCCGACCGATAGGCTCGAACGCCGTATCGGGAACCGAACGCCGGAATCGCTCGCAGAGATCGCCGTTGAACTCGAGGTATTCCTGCGGGACCTGGTAATCGTCCCAACGGACCATTGCACCGCGGAGCACATCGGTCGATCGATGCCGTTCAAGGAACGTCTCGTCGGGGAGCAACGGTTTGACCCGGTCTCCCGGATAGTCGAGAAACGCCATGTCGTCAGTCGACGCACCCGCCTCCACCACGCATGCGCGGTCCGCTCCGCCGTGCACGCCGACGCCAGCGAAGATGTACTCGCACGTCACGCCGCGGCGCGCGTCCACGATCCGTTCCACCGCCCTTTTGATGTTCCTCGCCCGCTCGATCGCATCGCGGAGCAACAGGAGCGAGTTGAACCCCGGTCGAGACGGATCGCAGTTCGCGCCGACCGCCATGTTGACGCCTCCGGCCACGCCGTCGCAGTTCATCCCGGCCACCGTGCCGATGATTCCCGGAGCCGTCATCGACACGAACGGACGCACAACGTCATCTTCGCGGTCGGCGACTGGGTTGCAGACGACGTGGGCGGCCACCTCGTGGTAGATCCCACCTGTCGGGAACATGAAATCCCGTCCGAACAACGGCCCGCCCGATGCAGCGTCGTTGAGGATCGCGAATCCATTGCAGGCGATCGGCATCCAGAGATCCTTCGGCCGCAGCCGCTTCGGGAGCAAGATACCAGTGTAAGTCCGTGACAGAATACAATCGAGCCCGGCGTTCAGCACCCAGAGCGCCTCGGCGGAGACGGCGGTCGACCGCCCCTCGCGCCGCGCCGCCTCCCGACAGCCAGCCACGATCCCCCGAATCTCCCGATGGTAGCGAACCGGGATGTCGGCCCGCACGTGGCGGACCCGGATCATGTCTCGCATCAAACCGATCAGCAGACGATGCGCCGCCGCCAACCTCGGACCGCGCGTCCCGACGAAGTCGAGCCGCTCTCCCGACACCGCTTCACGAAACATGGCCAGGAAGACCCGGTCGATGAACATCTCGGTCATCCGCGTAGTCTCGGGTTCCGCGAGCCTGCCCATCAGGAATCCCATCTCGAACGGTGTTCCCTCGATGTAGTACGCCGTTTTCGGAACGCCACCCTCGTAGGCGCGCGCGGTCCGGTGGATAGCGCGGATGCCGACACGGTCGCGATAGACGATGACGCTCTCCGCCGGGACGGCGAACCCGTCTGCGGCGAACGCCTCACGCAAACGCTCGATCTTCGCTTCCGGGTCGTTCATGGACCGTTCCTGCCCCCCGCATCCTACGAGTTAGCGGATTGGGCTCGCGCGCACGTCAGTCCGCTCGAGTCGTGGTCCGGTTCCTTCTCCGGAGCCGCATCGATCGGATGAATCCGACAGGGATCATCCCGCGTCCCCAGAATCAGCCTTCTTCATGAGACGGCGAACCGGATGATCCAGCACCGATTCGCTCTCCTGGGTCGTGAAGCCGCCTCCGGTCAGTGCCGACCGCGACTGGAACCGAGCAACGTCCTTCGACAGGCCGGTCATCGTCAGGCCCATCGCAGCGACTCGTGCGATGACCAGCAGGATCATCAGGGCCGAAAGGAACGCGACGATCCCGACGACGGCGATCATTCGAGTCCTCCTTTCCCGTCTCGCCCGCTTTGACGCCCGCGCGGTGTCTGCCCGGCGGCACCTCTGTCCTCATACTCTACCTCTTGCGACCTGCGTCTCGCCGAGCACGGTGCTCACGATCTTCGATCTTCTCTTCTCAGGCGCTCGTTCGCCTCGGCAAGCGACTCTGAGGCGCCAGCGAATCCAGACCACGGATCGTCCTTCTGCCCGAGTCGGCGGAAGACGTTGCGCAACGTCGTCCCGCCCGGGCACAGCGTGGCGCGCCGAAGCTCAGCCCAGTCGATCGGTGTCGCCACCGGCGCTCCCGGCCGAGCGCGCAGCGAGTATGGGCAAACACCGGTCTGACCGTATGCGTTTCGCAGGACATCGAGATACACGCGACCGTCTCGCTTGTCGATGCGTTGCTCCAGGGTCAGCCGGTTCGGGTGCCGCTCCACGGCGCGCTCGGCGACTCGCCGAGCGAACGCCCGGACGTTGTCGTACGCCTGCTCCGGAACGATCGGCGTTGTCACGTGGACACCCTTGGAACCGGTCGTCATCACGAACGGATGAAGCCCGACTCCTTCGAGGACGTCTCGCAGCCTCCCAGCTGCTTCGCGAACCGGTGCAAAGTCACCGTCCGGCGGATCGAGATCGAAAACGAACCGATCGGGGCAACCGGGACAGTCTGCTGTGCTCAGGAAGATGTGGATCGGCAGCGCCGCTTGGTCCGCCAGGAAGACCAGGGTCGCACGTTCTTCGATCACGACGTAGTCGACCGTCCCTCCCTGCTTCTCCAGCTCGGTGGTGTGGATCCACTCCGGGAAGTAGTCGGACGCGTTCTTCTGGAAGAAGTGGTCTCCACGGATCCCGTCGGGGTACCGCTCGAACGACACCGGCCGTCGGTGCAGATGCGGCGCCATGTACGGATAAATCCTGCCGTAGTAGTCGATGACGTCGCCCTTCGTGATCCCCGCGTCCGGGTAGAAGAGCTTGTCCCGATTGGAGATGCCGATCGCCCGACCATTGACGGTTTCGCTCATCCGGTTCTCCCTCCGGACGGGCGCTCGCGGCGCACCTCTCGCGGCTCTCTGTCGTCACGCATCCCGAGAAACCGCGGATGACGCAACAGCTCATCCGTTGTCCACTCGGTGAATCCAACCTCAGCGACGAGCCTCGGCTCCAGCCAATGCACTCCGCGACCGGCGGCGGCGTCCTCCTCGACGAACGGGCAGTCGTCGATCTCCATCCTGTCGAACCGCTTCCGAAGCCGCCTCAGCGTGTCATCGCCGAACCCCGTCCCGACCCGCCCGGCGTAGCGGAGGGCCTTGCCATCATAGACGCCGATGAGAAGTGACCCGAACCCGATTCGATCTCCGTCCGGGTCGGTGAACCCCCCGACGACGAACTCCTGTCGGTTGACACACTTGAACTTCAGCCACTTTGTCGAGCGGGACGGTACGTACTCGGCCGATCCGTCCTTGGCGATGACGCCCTCCCACCCCTTGCGGCAGGCCTCGCGATAGAACGCCGTCCCGTGCTCTCGCCGATGCGCCGTATAGCGCACCGGGTCTTCCCAGTCTCCCGCAGCGCGTAGCAGCCGCTTCCGATCGGCCAACGGCAGCCCGGTGATGTCTCGACCTTCCAGATACAATACGTCGAAGACATAGTAGTAGACGGCGACGCCGCTTGCCCGCGCTTCATCGCGATTCTTCAATTGCATCCGTTCTTGCAGACGCTCGAAGCTGGTGGCCCGCCCGGAGAATGCGACCACCTCACCATCGAAGATCACGCAACCGGCCGGCTGCTCACCGACTGCGTCGACCAGTTCAGGGTAGGTGTCGTTGAGCCGCTTGCGATTGCGGGACAGCAGGCGGACGCTTCCGCCCCGCTTGTGGGCGAGAACACGCTCCCCGTCGAACTTCCGCTCGTAGATCCACTGCGGGTCATCGAACGCCGCATCGGCGAGGGTCGCTAGCATCGGCTGGACCCAACCCGGCATCGCTCGCTTCGGGAGGTTCGCCCGCTGACTCTCGGTCAGCAGGTCGAACCAGTCATTTTCGGTCATCAGATACCTCCGCCGTACGACAAGACGAGAGCAAGCAGATGAGAAGCCCGGCACCGCGGATCGTGTGCAACCGAATCGAGAACGCTTCAACCATATCGCTTGTCGCCGAGGATCGTCAACCGGCGGGAGACAGGCCGTCGTCGGCCGAGCCCTGCTAGGTCGTCCGTCGACACGACACCAAGATCGGCGCCGCATCCCTTGGAGGGAGGCAGGTGGAGGCCTCGCGTTCAGCAACCTCGGATGACGTCTCCTATCCTTCCTCGCCGGCGGGATGGAGGCCCGCACCGGCAATCGGTCGTCCACAGGCGGGCCTGGTCGACGCGGCCATCACACGGCCGAGGACGCGGCCTGGAATCAACCGATGAATCGACGGCTCGCCGCCGCTTGGACAGACCGTGAGGGCGGATTCCTCGACGCTCCCCGAGTACACGCATCGCGCCTCCCTCCTTTCCGATCTCGACCGTCTCGCGGATCGCTTCCATCGTCGGCAGATCGATGTCGGTCATCCGGTACGCCGGGAAGAATCGGCCGACGTGCCACGGCGTCACGACCCCGAGCTCGTTCGCGAGGAAGCTCGCCATCGCCCGGAGTTGCTCGCTGTCATCGTTCACTCTGAACTCCTCAGCGCGAAGCCGCCCCTGGAGGCCACCGATGAGGGGGCCGCCAGCCGCCGGCTTGACTTCCACCGCGAGATTCGGTTTGATGGGGTGTTCGTTCTCAACTCGTCGGAGAATCGTCTTCTGCTTCCCGGCTGTCGGGCACAGCGCGTCGCGAACTCGAAGGGTCGAACGCAGCACCGTGATGACGAGCTTCCCAACCTCCCATTCAGCCACCAACTCTCCGGAGGTGAGCACTTGGATCGACGGCCAACCAGATACGACGCAATTGTCATCGGCGCCGGTCGCGGCGGGGCCACCCTCGCCGAGGCGTTCGCCGATGCCGGAAGCCGGACGGCATTGATCGAGCGCGAACCGAACGGCGAGGCCTCCCCGAACCATAGACGCACACCGTCACATACGTCGACCAGTAGACCCGAAGAGGCCTGTGGGGTCTGCCGTGCGAGCGACCGAGACGCAGAGACGGCCCGGCCGAGGTTCGAGGTAGCGACGATCCGCGACAGGGAGCCGAGGATCTCCGGGGCGTCTCGATCGGACTCTAGGAAGCGCGCGGCGTCGATTGACGGTCTCGATCTGGTCGACGGCGAAGCGTCCTTCGTGAACAAGAAGGCCGTCGCCGTGCACCTCACCGAAGGATACACCCGAGAACTCCACGCGGAGACCATCGTCATCGACACTGGATCGAGTCCGTCGATTCCTTCGATCCGTGGGATCGACCAGGTTCCGACGCTCGACTCGACGTCGATCACCGAACTCACCAAGGTCCCAGGACATCTCGCCGTCATCGGAGGGGGCCACGTCGGAGTCGAGCTTGCCCAGATGTTCCGGCGCTCCGGTGGCACGGTCAGCGTGATCGCGAAATCGAAACACGTCCTCCCATACGAGGATCCTGACATCTCCGGTGTCCTCGAGCGGATTCTTGCCGACGATGGAGTCACGATGCGTACCGGGTTCAGGGCAACCTTCCTCGAGCAAGTGGACGATCGGATTCGGATCCTCGGCGCCGAGGGAGTTCGCGGCCTGGTCGTCCTCTGCACGGATGTCCTGATCGCCGGCGGCCGCGCTCCGAACACGAGGTCGCTCAATCTGGAAGCGGCGGGGATCGAGACGAGCGATCGCGGGTACATCAGTGTCGACAGTCGTCTGGAAACGTCGGTTCCCGGGATCTACGCGATCGGTGATGTCAACGGAGTCAAGCCGTTCGGCGACACCTCGTACGACGACTCAGAGATTCTCCGCAACACGCTCCTCGAAGGGGGCGATGCCACCACGGACGGACGCGTCGTCACCTACGTCGTGCACACCAACCCGCAACTCAGACGGATCGGCCTGTCGCAACGCGAGGCGGACGACCGCGGGATCCGCTATCGCCTGGCGAAGACCTCAGTCACAGGGTCGTTGGGGGCGCAGCGTCCTCCCCGAATGCTCAAGGCCCTGGTCGATCCGTATTCGGGTCGGATCCTCGGCGCGGCGATTCTCAGCCCGGACGGGGCCGAGGCGATGTCGATCCTCCGGGCAGCCATCTTGGCGGACCTTCCGTACACCGCCCTCCGAGATCTCACTCCCACCCATCCGCCGCATGCCGGGGAACTGACCGACCTGTTCCGCTCCTGGGTGGACACGTGATGCCCGAACGCTCTGTTGACATTGGCGATCGCGCCGGGGGCTGCAACGGCGGCGATTTGCGTTCCTAGAACCGGTAGTAGGCGAGAGAAAGCCGATTGGAGGCTCGTGCGCGGGTGAAGATCCGACGGAGCGCGTCGAGTCGCTCCGCGATCTCCTCGGGGTCGTCGACCCTCTCCAGCTCCTCCCCGATCAGATCGGTCTCCGGTGCCTGAATGACCAAGCCGATGGCGACCTGATAGTCGTCGGCCGAGGGAATCGGAACCTGCATTGTGTAGACCTGGTCGGTCGGGATCAGGATCTCCGGATACAGACGCATCATTGTCGGTGTCACATGGACGAGGAGAATGCTGGACGCGACTGCACGATCCAGCCATCCGCGATAGTTGAGCGGATTGAACACGAGTTCGATGTGAGGTCGAGTCCCGCAGTTCAATCGGAAGCTGAAGACATCGCTCTGCGCGATCTCATCGATCTCGTGTTTGAGAGCTTCGACCGCGTTCACCACATGGTAGCGGTCGCGCTCGCTCCGATACTCACGAAGCACCGAGTCCGGCGTGACGATGTGCGCCTTCACCGTGTCGTGATCGCTGAGGGCGGCTGTCTCCCCGACGGATTGGTCATCTTTCCGGAACCATCTTCGGCAAACGCGATCGAGCTCGAGGTCCGAATCGACGAGAATGTGGCTTCGGATTTCGTCCGCGTGCTCGGCCAACGATCGTGCTACAAGAAGCGGAATTCCGATGACGTCGTCCCGTCGGCTCCGCCCGCCGTCGACCGTGAACAGGGGGCCGCCCGACAGGCCGATGTTGAGCGTCTCTACGGTCGCCCCCGCCTCACTGAGCGACTCGAATCCCGAGACCGGTCGATTCACCGCCTCTCGGAACGCCCCTTCGAGCACCATGGCGGAATGAAGGACGTTGCGGGAGAAAGACGGAGAGGCAGATTCGTAGACGAAAAGGAACTGGTCGCCGAGGAACTTGGAGAAGAGCGGGCGACTGTGAATGTACCGACGGACAAACTGCTGATAGGCGGACATGAATCGGGGGAGCCGCTCCCCCATCCGTTCGGCCGCCTCCAGGAACGTTCCCAATTCACCCGCGACAACAACGCTTCGGATCGGCAACCCACCGCCCTTCCTCTCCCTGCTCGCACAGAGAGCCGAATCGACCGATCCGAGTCTACCGCTCCCCCCCCTCCGCGGCAACGCATCGTGCACCGGAGAGCGGCCGCTCGGGTATCACGCTGCAACCGCTCCAGAAGAGGCTCAGAACCTGTCCGGACATGCGGTCCGTTCGGAGCCGATGACGATCGATCTCCCGCTTCGTCGCGGTCCACTCGGCTCCGATTCGCGCCGCCAATGCGACGACCCGACGCGCATACGCCCATTCATTGTCGTCCCAAGTCAGAGCCTTCGCGGCGCGTGGGCCGAGGACCCTCGTCGACGGTGCATCGATCAGCGCCGCGGCAGGTCCTCGATGCCATTCCTTGCTCGGCCCGTCGACCAACGCTTGGGGGCTGGTGGAGGCGTGGATCGTCGTCACGAATTCTGACGACGCGAATGTCCGGCGACTCCATGGCCATTCGAAAGACGAGTCGACCGATCCGTCCGAATCCATTGACTCGTACGTTCACTTCCGTGTCCATTCGCTCTCCCCTGAGGTTCGTACGATGTGGGTCCATGCCCCGCGAACCGTCCGGAGACATCGCCTCTTCTTCGACGACCGACCAGCCATGACGGGCGGCTCATTCCACGGCTCATGGCTCCCCGCGTCGATCCATCTCGCCCAGGGCCGCACGCACGGCGGCGAGATCGTCCGGCTCCAGTGTGACGGTGAGATCTTGACTTGTGAGCAGATCGACCGATTCCTCCTCGACCTTCCAGCGAACGACCAGACCGAGATCGTCGCCCGGCCCGATCCGCTTCTCGTCTTGAATGCGCATGTGTCTCCTTCCTGGCTGCCTCGATGCGCGCGCTCATCGCCGCTGGCATCGCGGACAGTAATAGCCTCTTCGTCCCCCGAGCTTGAACGGCACGACTGCGCCCGCGCAGCGCGGGCACGCCTCACCCGGAGCGCGCCGTGGGAGCAAGTAGGCGTCCGGCATCGCGTCGGGATTGGCACGGACGCCGATCGCAGTGTCGAGGACCTCGTGCAACGCGCCGAACAGTCTCCGCAATTGCTCGCTCGACAGACGTGACGCGGAGGTTCGCGGATGGATTCTCGATTGGAACAGGATCTCGTCGGCATAGACGTTGCCCAGTCCGGCAATCGCCGTCTGGTCAGTCAACGCACCTTTGATCGTGCCCCTCTTCGAGCCCATCCGCTCCCGGAACTCCTCGAACGAGACTCCGCGCGCGTCCGGCCCGAGCGATTCCTGAGTGATGACCTCGCCGAGCGAGTCGGCTGTTCTCACGATGCCCAGCTTCCGTGGTGCAATGTAGTCGAGCGCTCCTCCGTCGCGGAATCGGAACCGTACCTGCGCGTGCTCGGGCGGAGCCGACGGCGCTCGATGGCCCTTCAGTCGCCCGGTCATCCCGAAGTGGAATACCACCGCTCCTCCTTCGTCGAGCGCTGCCACCAGCCACTTGCCGTGCCGATCGGCCGATTCGAATCGACGCGCATGGAGCCGGCGCCCGAGCATCGCCGGCGTGTCACTGTCGAGCACCTGATCGTCGAACACGCGTACTCGCGCAATCGGACGATGCAGCGACGTCGCCTCCAAGTAGCGGCGCTCAATCTCGACATCGGGAAGCTCCGGCATCGCGCATTGCCTCCTTCAGCAGCTCATTTCGCGAAACGGCCGGCTTGGCTGGTTCAGTTCGATCCGCTCGCTCGCCTCCCACAGACCGTGCATGCTGCAGTACGCCACCGCCGTGTCCGTGCCGGGCGAGGTCGTCTTGAACGAGAACGACGCCTCGTGATGTGTGTGCACCGATCCCTCGTTGGCGCCCTGCGCCGACTCCCCGTGCGCATTGAACGCGAACGAGCCGAGATCGTGAACGAACCTGTCATCGTCGGAATCGAACTAGACTCCGATCCAACGGATGTGATACTCCGTCGCGTTCGGATGCACGACGGCCCTTCCGAGTGTGACTGTGACGCCGCCGAACTCGTCCTTCGTCGTCCGGTCCGGACGGTCGATCACCGGGACGTGCTTTTTCCGCCCGCCAATCCGCATGCTGTATTCTGTCTCGGATGCTCATCTGGACTCCTTTCTCTGCCGCGGATCCTTCGAACGTCGCTGTTCACCTTCCTCGTCCTCCCCGGCACCGGCGTAACATCTTCCTCTCGCGAGGCGGCCCCGTATCCATCTGTCGAGAGCGGCCGATTCTGTCTTGAGCGCGTCGGTACCGGACCCATCCGACACGAATCCATCGAAGACGCTTTGCGAGGAACTCCCCACAGGCAAGCGGAGGAGAAATCGGCTCAAGAACGGTTCGTTGAGAAGAATCCGGCTCAGCATAGGGATCGATCAGAGAGTTGTCAACCGGCTCCGGGCGGTCGCTTGACAACCACGGCCCGCGTCCCCTAGCCTCGGTCGCGCTCTGCGCGTTCCGACGGGACAGAGGAGTCGCTGTTCGGTGCTCCGTGTGGCAAACGTGCTCGACGCCGCCTCCCGGTGATGCGGGAATCGATTGGCGATCAGCGACTGCGTTCTCCATCACGTCGGTACAGGAATCGGAAAGGAGCATGCGATGGCAGACATTCAGCGGACGGCCGAAGCGGCGTGGATGGGGACCCTGCAAGATGGAACCGGCAGCATCTCCACCGAAAGCGGCGCGCTCGAAGGCGAAGAATACAGCTTTGGGACCCGTTTCGCCGACGCGTCGGGCACCAACCCTGAGGAGCTGATCGCCGGCGCTCACGCCGGCTGTTACAACATGGCGTTGGCGAACGCCCTGGACCGAAGACAACATCGGCCCGAGCGGATTCAGACCCGTGCAGTCTGCACGCTCTCGCCCCAACCGCAAGGGGGATTCCGAATCACCAAGATGACCTTGCAGACCCGAGCCCGCGTCCCGGGGATCGAACGGGGCACGTTCCTAGAGATCGCAGAACAGGCCGAGGCGGAATGCCCGGTCTCGACAGCGTTGCGCGGAGGACTCGAGATCGAGCTCGAGGCGACGCTCGAGTGATCGGATCGCAGACGCAACGTCGCGTTTCGATCGTGCTTCCACTCGATCACTTCCGGGAGACTCGGCGATCGGATCAGCGCGAACACGATTTCGACGTCGAGAGAGATTGCCCCGCAAGGCCGTGAATCCTCGCTCCGACAGGGCCGAGCCGGCTCAACGAGATGCTTCACATCCCGCTAGCTCGCAGACTCGGATTCGGCGATCTCCTTCAGCGTCCGCCCCGACAGCACGGAGGCCGGCTCGGTGCTGGTGGGGTTCCGTCGTGCGTCCGCGCCCTCGTCGTCCATCTTGACGAGGAGCCACCGCGTCGTCTCCGGCTCGCCGGTACGGATCAATGCGAACCCGCCCTCCAGCTTCTCTCCCTCCAGCCAGACTTCGATCTTCCCTTCTTCAAAGGAATCGGCCAAGGATGCTTCATCGTCTGCGTGGTTTCCGGCCCGCAGGTTGCGAAACCTCCCTCGATCCCAGACCAAGACCGTCCCGGCGCCGTACTCCCCTTCGGGAATCGTTCCCTCGAACTCAGCGTACTCGATCGGATGATCCTCGGTCTGGATCGCCAACCGTCGCTCCCGTGGATCGGCCGATGGGCCTTTGGGGACGCTCCACGACTTCAAGACGCCGTCGATCTCCAACCGAAGATCGTAGTGAAGGGTGGACGCGTCGTGCTTCTGGATCACGAAGTGCGGCAGCCCTCCGGACGCCATCTCCTTTCCGGACGGCTCGGAGGACTCTCGGAAGTCGCGCTTCTCCCGATACGCATGTAGTCCGCTCTCGTTCCGCATCGTCGCCTCCATTTCCGACGGCTCGACCTTCCCTCAGCCCCGCACCATCTCTGTCAGCTGCAGCGCGTTCTCCGCAGCGTGTCCCGATTGATCGTTGTCGAAGAAGACGAACACCGCACGTCCCTCGTCCGCCCACCGCTCGATCCGATCGCGCCATTCCGCCAGGCTCCGCCGATCGTAATTCCCTTCGTACGCATCGCCGGGCCCATGGAGGCGAACGTAGACGAGCGAATCGGACGTCACCCATCCCGGCGACCGGAAACCGGCCAAGTGATAGATGCAGAAGGCGGCGCCGAATCGTGCCAGCATCGTTCTGACGCCATCGACGATCCACGACCGATCGCGGAACTCGAACGCGGTCTGGGCGGGATCCGGAAGCGAGTTCAAGAACGATTCCAGGCGTTCGAGGTTCACGCTCCACCGAGGTGGAAGCTGGTACAGGATCGGACCCAACCTGTCGCCGAGACGATCAACGGCGTCGTAGAACGGAGGCACCGCGTCGTTCGGGTCCTTCAACTTCTTGCGATGGGTGATGTACCCGCTCGCCTTGACGGCGAACACAAACCCTTCGGGCACGGCCGACCGCCACGCATCGAACGTCGCCGGCTCGGGCGTCCCGTAGAAGGTGTTGTTGATCTCGACGCACGGGAGCCGTTCCGCGTAGTACTCGAGCCGCTCGTCCTTGGCGAGCTTCTCAGGGTAGAACGCGCCCGTCCAGTGCTCGTACTGCCACCCCGACGTCCCGATCCGAATCGTTCCCCGTGTCACGATCGATCCTCGGAGGATGCCCGCCCCGTCTCGAGCGATCGCCCGGTCAGTCCTTCGAACAATCGCTCGACGTCGCCGCGGCGACAGAGTTGGCTTCCGGGACTCATCACCGCGGCCGCGCCGGCCGCCACGCCGACCTGCGCAGCGTCGTAGACGCTCATTCCCTTCGCCAGTCCGTAGACGATCCCGCCGACCGCGCTGTCGCCCGCCCCGATGCGGCTCCGGATCTGGACCGTGGGGGACGGGATGCGCTCGAATCGATCCTCCCACGCGAGGGCCACTCCGCCGGCGCCGAGCGAGACAACGATGTGCTCTACGGCCGTCTCCTCGATCAGACGACGTGTTGCTCGCTCGATGGCATCATCGTTCGGAAGCGACTCGCCGACCAGATCCTCGAACTCGCCAAGATTCGGTTTGATCAGGAAGACAGGCTCGCTCAGGGCTTCCTTCAGTGCAGCGCCGTGGCTGTCGACGATGATCCGTCGTCCCCCCCGACCGAGCGTGCCGGCCATCTCCCGGTAGAAGCCCGACGACACCCCGGGCGGGAGACTCCCACTGAGGACGATCAGCCGGCTCCCGGTGGCCAAGTCGACCATCGCGTCGACGCATCGCTTCACGTCCGCCCCGGGCAGCTCCGGCCCGGGGAACGAGAACCGATACTGCTGATCGGACCCGGATTCCATCACCATCAGGCTCTCCCGGATCGGCGCTCCGATCCGGATCGCACACTGCCGGACCTGCTCGTCGCCCAACAGCTCCGCCAGCTCGTCGCCCGTCGCCCCACCGTAGACGTAGACTGCCGTGGTCGGCTGTCCGAGTCGCTCAAGGACCCGGGCGACGTTGATCCCGCCTCCCCCGGGCTCTCGCATGATCGGCCCACAGCGCAGCTTCCGCCCCGGGTTGACCCGGTCGGTCTCGCTGCTCTTGTCGAGCGATGGGTTCATCGTCAACGTCAGGACCCGACCGTCTTCGGCCGTCATCGCCGCCCCTTCTTCCGGTTTCGCATTCCCCACCATCCTTTCCGCGCTCATGCGGACCGATCCATTCGGACCCTGGCAAAGCGCGGCCTTCGGATTCCTCCTCGACTTCGCGACCGAGGCCTCCTGGCCCGAAGCGGCGACGCGCCTTGTCGATGATCGAAGTCGAGCCGAGCCTCGTCTTTCCTTCGACCTGGATCATCTCTCTTCTCTCCTTCCCCGCTTCGGGAACTGACCCGCAGGCAGGCGCTCCGACACACTCTTCGACGGGGCCCCGGGAACGAACGGTCGGGGGTCGCAGAGCAACACGGAAGCCGAGGATGAGTCGCCGCTCGGCATTGAGAGGAGCGAGCCTTGTCAAGATGGGATCGGAAAGTGCCTCCAAGCATTTACCATAGGATACCGCACGTCCGCCTGTCAACCGCGTTGCGCTCGGAGTCGTACCGGGCGCAGCCGTCGGGAGCGGCACGAGTTGGCGCCGTCGCCGTCATGGTCGCGGAACGCGCGACATCGTGGTCCCGACCGCGCCGCCGAAGCACCTCCTCGCCCACAGCCTGCAGTTCGAACGGTGAATGCATCCTCGGGGAGACGACGTCTTGGGCCCCGGCGATGCAAACTCGGGCGTTCGATCGATACAATGGATGCGGGCAGCACCGGCGGCGCATCGACGGCCGGAGAGCCGCCCGCAGACTACGGAACGGCGTAAGCCCGCTCCGCCAACGAAGGAGGAACTGCAGATGGACTACGGACTCGAAGGAAAGGTCGTATTGATCACGGGAGCAGCGTCAGGAATCGGCCGGGCGGCCGCAGAATCGTTCGCCGAACACGGTGCCCGGCTGTTGTTGGCCGACGTCGATGAGAAGGCCGGCACCTCCGTTGCCGCCGCACTCGAGAAGGCGGGCACGGAAGCTCGCTTCGTGCGGACTGACGTGTCGGACGCTGGCGATGTCGAGCGGATGGTCTCCGAATGCATCTCAGCGTACGGCCGTCTCGACGCGGCGATCAACAACGCCGGGATCGAGGGGGAGCAAGCCGAGACGGCCGAGTGCTCCGAGAGCAACTGGGAGCGCGTTCTCTCGATCAATCTGACCGGCGTGTGGCTCTGCATGAAGCACGAGATCCCGCCCATGCTCGGCGGAGACGGGGGATCGATCGTCAACACGTCATCGGTCGCCGGTCTCGTCGGGTTCGCCAATCTTCCGGCGTACGTCGCATCGAAACACGGCGTCGTCGGTCTCACTCGAGCCGCCGCGCTCGAGTACGCCGACCGCGGCATCCGGATCAACGCGATCTGCCCGGGCGTGATCCGCACGGAGATGGTCGAACGCGTCACCCGCGGCGATCCTGAGACGGAGCGCGCATACGCTGAGATGGCACCGGCCGGCCGGATGGGAACCCCCGACGAAATCGCCTCGGCCATCGTCTGGCTAGCATCTCCTCGGTCTTCGTTCGTGACCGGCCACCCGATGGTCGCCGACGGGGGCCTCGTGGCCCGCTGATCTCGGCGCGGATGAGGAATCGAAAGATGGACCGTGCTTCGCAGCACAGCGGCGGGCCCAGGAGAGACCGGGGCGGCGGATCGTCACATCACCGGGCGATGGCGCGCGACTTCCGTCGGCGATTCCTTGTTGCGGCCGTTCTCACCGTCCCGATCCTCGCGCTCGCTCCGATCGTGCAGAAGCTCCTCGGAGTGAAATGGAGCTTTCCTGGGTCGCGTACGTCCGGTTCACGCTGGCCAGCCTGATCGTCATCTACGGCGGCTGGCCGTTCGTCCGAAACGCAAGCGGGGAGCTCCGTCGTCGCCAACCGGGGATGATGACGCTGATCGCCCTCGCGACGAGCGTTGCATACGTCCACTCGACTGCGGTCACGTTCGGCGTCGCCGGAACGGTCTTCTTCTTGGAACTGGCGACGTTGATCGACGTGATGCTCCTTGGACACTGGATCGAGATGCGATCGATTCTCGGCGCGTCCGGCGCCCTGGAGGAACTGGTCGAGCTCCTTCCCGCCGAAGCGCATCGGTCCATCAACGACGACATCGAGGACGTCCCCCTGCGCGCGCTCCAGCCGTCCGACAGGGTCCTGGTTCGGCCCGGAGAGCGAATCCCCGTCGACGGAGTGATCATCGACGGGCGAACGTCCATCGATGAATCGATGGTCATCGGCGAGAGCGTTCCGGTCGAGCGCAGCGCGGACGACGAAGTGATCGGCGGAACCGTCAACGGCGCCGCCGCAATCACCGTCGAGGTTCGGAAGACCGGCAGCGAGACGTATCTCTCCCAGGTCGTGAACATGGTCCGGGAGGCGCGGGCGGCCCGCGCGACGTCTTCGGGATTCTCGAGCTGGCACGACGGACCCGCCGCAAGATGGTCCAAAACCTCTGGTGGGCCGCCGGATACAACATCTTCGCCATCCCGTTGGCCGCCGGGGCGCTGGGTGCATGGAGGATCGTTCTCTCGCCTGCCGTCGGAGCGGCTCTGATGTCCGTCTCGACGATCGTCGTCGCGGTGAACGCGCGGCTGCTCGCACGCAGATAGCGAGGGCCGTCTCCACGGCACTTCGTCCGGTCTCTTCGCGCCGCGGGTTCCGTCAGTCGAGCCCGCGGAAGATCGCCCGAAACATCACCAGGACCGGCAACACTTCCAGCCTGCCCATCCACATGTTCAGTATGAGGATGAGCTTCGCGACGGTGGACATCTCGGCGTGGGTGATCCCCACGGACAGCCCGACAGTGCTCTGCGCGGAGACCACCTCGAACAGCGAATCCGCGAGGGAGTACGTGTCCGGGATGAAATGCATGAGGATGAGAGTGCCTCCGAGCGTGCAGATCAGCCAGGCAAAGAAGATCACGGCCGCCCCCTGAACACGCGAGTCGGCTTCTTGGGGTGACAGCCTCTCCGCCCCAATCCTGAAACCGAGCACCTTCCTCGGTGAGCTGATCGTCTTGCTCAACCACCAGCCCAGACCGCGAAACAGAACAACGGCCCGCATGACCTTGATGCCACCGGCGGTTGAGCCCGTCGTGCCGCCGATGAACATGGCCACGATCAGGATCAGCTTCGACGCTTCGGACCACGATACGACCGACTCGGTTCCGAAGCCGGTCGTTGTGGCGGCTGAGATCGCCTGGAAGGCGGACGATGCCAGGGACGGGGGAGCGCCTGACAGCATGCCCTGGAGCATGAGAATGACCGCCGCTCCCCCACAGAAGTAGAGAAGCCACCGAGATTGGTAGAAGTTGGCCCGGTAGTTCAGCTTCTTCCCCTGGAGGAGGTCGTAGTGGGTCGCGAAGCTGGTCGCGCCCAGGAACATGAGCAAGGTGATGACCAGGCGGATCCCCCACTCGGGATAGTGCCCTATGCTCTCGGACATCGTGGAGAACCCTCCGGTTGAAAGGGCAGTCATGGAGTGGTTGATGGAGTCCCAGATCCCCATTCCAACCCCCCATAGCAGGACAATCCCGATGAACGTATAGAGAAGATAGATCCACCACATCGTCCGAATCGTCGCTGCGATGGATGGATGAATCTTCGCGTCACGCTCGGCGAAGAAGAGGCCACGCGCGGGGCGAATCGGCGTCGGGATGAACCCCAGAACGATGACGATCACACCGATTCCCCCGATCCACTGGGTGAACGATCGCCACCACTGCAGGGTACGAGGAAGGTTCTCAGGATGCGCCACGACTGATAGCCCGGTCGTCGTGAACCCGGACATCGCCTCGAATACGGCGTTGCCGTAGTCGGAGAACACACGCTCCGGTCCTAGATCGGGGCCGCCTGCAGCCAACAGGAAGGGAACAGCTCCGACCATCGCAACGAGCAGCCAGCCAAGCGCCGCGATGATGAGCCCGTGCTTGATATGAGCCTCGCTTCCACCTCGGAATGGGAGATAGAGGGCGGCCCCGAGGGTCAAGGCAAGCCCCCCTGCAGCGCCGAAGGGAACGAACATCTGGTGCTCTCCCCATGCCGCGGCCACGGCGAGGGTCGCCAGCGCCATGAGGCCGACGAGGGCGCAGATCAACCCGAGATCCCTGGCGATGATCCGAAGGTCGGCAGAACGCATTGGACTACTCGAGCATTCCTGCCAGCAGGGCACTCGACGCGGGCTGCCGCGCGAAGAATACTGTCACGCGATCCCCGGCAGACAGTGAACCGATGGCCTTCGGATGGACGTGCTCCCCGCCGCGCACCACATCGATGATCCAATGACCCTCCCCGGCGAGTCCCGCGTCGTCGGGGGATCTGCCGCAGAAAACGGATTCCTCGCTGACAGCGATCTGGACCACCCGCGAGCCGTCGTTCAGCACGACGTCGTAGACGATGGACGTTGATAGGAACAGGCCGCACAGGCGCTCGGACACGATTCTCGCAGGGACGATCACGCTTTCCGCCCCCAGACGTTGGAAGATCTCTCGGTGCTCCTCGTCCGAGGCCACGGCTCCCACACGCGGGACACCGAGCTCGAGCGCGTAGGTGATCGCCCGCATGTTCTCCTCGTCGTCGTCCGAGGTGGCCAAGACGAGATCTGCCCGCGGGACGCCCGCCTCGCGCAGCTCATCCAACGTCACCTCTTGGAGATGGATCGCTTGGACCCCTCTCAGCCGCGCGAGCTGTTCGGCCTTCTGCGGGTCCGATTCCAGCGCCGTGATCTTGTGCCCGTGCGACGAGGCTTCTCGGATCAGCGCTTCGCCCACCGAGCCGGTGCCGACGACGAAGATGCGTTTGGATGCCATGGTGATCGCCTCCTTGCCTCGAGAGCGCCCGCGTGACTCCATGGCCAGGCCGATCCGAGCGCGAGGCCTCGCTAGGGTAGGAAGGGGGAGATGAGGTTGCTGTATACAAAGGGATTCGCAGCATCAAGAAAGCGTAAGGATTCCCCATCGCCGGGTCGAGCTAACGTGCCCAACGCGGGAGCAGACCGGCGGAAGCGGACACGAGCCGCTGCGTGCCCCAGCGGCCGCCGCTCAGCCTTCGGTGGAGAGCCTGTAGCCGACCCCCTGTTCGGTGCGCAGGAGGCGCGGACGTGTCGGATCGGCCTCGATCTTCCGCCGAAGGTTGGCGATGTGAACGCGCAGGTGCTGGACGCCGCCCGAGCGGTACGGCCCCCACACCACATCACGCAGATGGTGATGCGTCAGGACCCTGTCCGCATTCGCGATCAGCGTCTCCAGAAGCCGGTACTCGATCGGCGTCAGATGGACCTCGCCCTCTCCTGCGAACACCCGGCGTGACGCGAAATCGACCCTCAGCCGCCCGGCCTCGAAGGTCTCCTGTCCCTCCGGAGATACGATCAACGCCGTGTGACGAAGGGCGACGCGCAAACGGGCGTGCAGCTCGGAGACGTTGAACGGTTTGGTCAAGTAGTCATCCGCCCCCCGATCGAGCGCTTCGACCTTGTCAAGATCCTTCGTACGCGCCGAGAGGACGATGATCGGGAGCTTCGACCAGGATCGCACGAAATCGATGATCTCTACCCCGTCTAGATCAGGGAGGCCGAGATCGAGGATGATCACGTCCGGCGGCCTGGATCTGATCATCACCATCGCCTGCCGGCCCGTCTGGGCCTCGGCAAGCCGGTATCCCTCTTGCTCGAGCGACACCCGCAAGAACCGACGAATCCCCGGCTCATCCTCGATGACCAGAATCAACGGACGATCAAACGACATCTTCGGTTCTCGCTTCGTCGCGATGGAGACCTTCGAGGTCGAGGAGGGGCGGCCTTCCTTCTGACGGGAGCACGAACTTGAATACCGCCCCGCCGTCCGGGCGCGGCTCGGCCCAGATCCTTCCGCCGTGTGCATGGACGATTCCTCGACTGATCGCCAATCCCAACCCCGCTCCACGAGCCCCGTCCACCTGCGCTCGTTGTCCTCGGTAGAACTTGTCGAAGACCCGCTCGCACTCCTCCGGGTTGAGCCCGATCCCGCGATCGGCCACGGAGATCTCGACTCCCGCTCCGGTGCGGCGAGCCGTGATGTCGATGGGAGACGCGTCGCGCGAATACTTGGCCGAGTTGCTCAACAGGTTCTGCACGACCTGCTCGATCAGCAAACCGTCGATCGGCACCCAGAGCGCGTCCGGCGGAAGGTCAACGCGCACCTGTCGATCATGAAGGGCCCGCTCCTGTCGCTGCAGTGTTGATCCGATGACCTCGTCGACCGGCTGCCACTGCTTCTCGATTCGGAGGCTGCCGGACTCGAGACGAGTCAGCTGCAGGAGATTCTCAAGGAGCTGGTTGAGGCGCTCGGCTTCTTCGCTGATGCCCTCCGCCAACTCTCGGCGTGTCCCTTCGTCCAACTCCTGCTCCGCAAGCGTGCTCGCCGAGCCGGCGATCGATGTCAGGGGCGTACGGAGATCGTGGGAGACCGCGCTAAGAAGCGAACTACGCAGCTTCTCCGCCTCCGCCTGTGCGAGCATCGTCTGCGACTCATGGGCAAGTCGGTCCCGCTCCAGTGCCAGCGCGATCTGCGTTGCGATGACCTTCAGGAGCTGTCGTCGCTCGAAGCTGAGGAGCTGTTCTGAATCGTCCGGCTTCCACGCCAGAACGCCGACCGTCGCATCCGGCGTACTGAGAGGGATATAGAGAGCTTGCGCATCCGGAATCGCATCCGTTCCCCATCCCGCCATCTGGCGGTGCTCGAACACCCACTTTGCGGCCTCGTAGGCCTCGGTCCAGTCCGCCGCCGCCGGTTGGCGGCTCGCAAGACGCAGGTCGCCATCCCGGGCGAGGAAGAAGACCATCTCTCCGCTGAAGATCGAGACGAGCTCCTCCTTGGCGGCCTGGATGAGCTGCAACTCCCCCGGAATCCCAGCCAGCCGCCCACTGACTCGATACAACAGCTCGGTGCGGCGCTCCTTCTCACGCGACAGGCCGATCTGATCTCGAATCCGCGCGGTCAGCGCGCTGACGACGAGGGTAATGACGAGCATGACGGCGAAGGTGTAGACGTACTCGGGGTTGTCCACCACGAAGGTAAGGCGAGGAGACGTGAAGAAGAAGTTGAACAGCAGGACGCCCGCCACGGACGAGAGGATCGCCGGGCCGCGGCCCAACCGTACGGCGGAAACGACGACCGCCAGGAGATACGTCATGACCAGGTTGGCGTCCGTCAATCCGATCCGGTCGAAGAGCGATGCGACGCCCGTCGCGAGCACCACGAAGCCGAGCGCCCAACCGTAGTTCACTGCGGCACTGAACCGTCGGGCCGTGACGACCGTGGACGGCACCGGCTCTTCCGCGCTGCGAATCACGTACACATCGATGTCGCCGCTCTCTGAGATCAGGCGATCGGCCGGCGATCGGCGCCAGAACCGAAGGCCGCGATCCCGCGCTCCCTTTCCAACGACGATCCGTGTGACATTACGCGATGCGGCGTACTCCAGGATCTCGCGGACGATGTCCTCGCCGGTCAGCTTGACCGTCTCGGCTCCGAGCTGCTCGCTCAGCCTGAGGTTTCGGTTCAGGAGCTCAGCATTTCGCGTATCCTGCTTTCGAAGAGGAGCCTCGGGATAGACGACGATCCATTCCGCGTGCATGGCGTTTGCCATCCGCTGAGCCGCGCCGATCAGCTTGACGGAATCCGCTCCCGCTTGGAGATAAACCAACAGCCGCTCACTTGTGGACCAGGCACGGGAGCGGGCCTCCTGCGGGCGTACCTGAAGATCTTGTCCGGCGCGATCGGTCACGCAGCGCATGGCGAGCTCGCGCAACGCAATCAGGTTCGACTTGCGGAAGAACGCGTCGGCATCGCCGGCCAGTCGTTCGGGCACGTGCACCTTTCCGTCGCGGACTCGATCGAGCAGCTCATCGGGCGAGAGATCAATGAACGAGATCTCGCTCGCCTCATCGAAGAACCGATCCGGCACGGTCTCCCGGGCGATGACGCCGGTGATCCTCGCCGCGGACTCGTTGAGGCTTTCGACGTCCTGAGCATTGAGCGTTGTCCACACATCGATGCCCGCACCGAGGAGCTCGTCGACATCCTGCCATCGTTTCCGATGACGGCTTGCTGCGGGGTTCGTGTGCGCGAGGTCGTCGAGAAGGATCAGGTCGGGCTCGCGGGCCAGAGCCGCATCGATATCGAATCCGTGGGCAGGCGCATCGTCCTGCGATCCGGACTCCTCGAGAAGGACGTCATGACGGCGCACCAGATCGGCCAGATCCAAGCTTCCGTGCAGCTCGGCATGCCCCACCAGAACCCGCTTACCTGAAGCCCTGGCCCTCGATGCCGCCTCGAGCATGGCGTGCGTCTTTCCGACCCCCGGCGCATACCCGAAGAACAGCCTCAGCCTTCCCTTGGCACGTGCCGTCCTGTCGGGCGATCTCTCGACGGAGGGCTTGTCCCCCCCTCGCTCACCGGTCGCAGGTTCACAGGACTCCATGATCCACCTCCGGTCCCCGGTCCCATTCTCTCACACTTCTCAGGCTTCATTCCAGTCTCGGGAAGACCGCCGCCCGCGGGGCTGCACGAGTTCATGGAAGCAGGCTCGCCTGCTACCCTGTGCGCAAGGAGGAAGCATGGCGCTTCGCATGGTGGAGATCGTCGTTCCCACACATCGTGTGCCGATCGGATCCTGTCGAGGTTGAAGGACGAGGAGCCGCCCGAGATCCTCGGGGAATGGACGCATGAAATCTCCGGGGACCGCCGCTGCATCCGGGTGCTCGTCGAGGCGGAGAACACGGAGACGCTGACCGACGCCATCGTCGAAGGCTGTGGAGTGTCGGACGGCTTCCGGATCGCCCTCCTCCCGGTCGACGCAACCCTTCCCAAGCCCGAGGAGCCGGAGGCGGACGATTCGGAGAACGCCGTCGACTCTCGACCCAGAAGGGCGGCCGCATCGGCCGGGAAGAGCTCTACGCGGATGTCTCGGACTCGGCGCGGGTCACGTACGCCTTCCTCATCATGGTCGCTCTGTCGGCCGTGGCGGCGGTCATCGGGCTCACCCGAAGCAGCGCGCTCATCATCATCGGCGCGATGGTGATCGCCCCGCTGCTCGGGCCGAACGTCGCCCTCTCCCTGGCGTCGGCACTGGCCGATGTGAAGCTAGCACGGAAATCCCTGCGCTCGCTGCTCGTTGGGTTGGGGTTGGCGGTGGCCGTCGTCCGAGATCCCGGAGATCGCTTCCAGGACGTCGGCCGGATGGGGCGACGTCCTCCTCGCGATCGCCTCCGGGGCAGCCGGCGGGCTGACCTACACAACGGCGGTTCCCACCGCCCTGGTCGGAGTGAGGGTGGCGGTGGCGCTACTGCCTCCGTGCGTCGCGTTCGGGATGCTCGTCGGAGCCGCCCGCCGAATGGCACGCCGCACTCGGAGCCCTGCTGCTGACCGGACTGAACCTGATCTGCCGCAATCTCAGCGGAGTCCTCACGTTCGTTCTTCAAAGGGTCAGTCCGGCCAGATGGTGGAAAGCGAAGAAGGCGCGGCAGATGTCGGTCATCGCAATCTCCGTCCGAAGCGGCCTGTTGGCCGTGCTCATCCTCCTATTCCTCGCCAGGCTTCCATGAGAGGCCGCCATCGAAGGAAAACGCAGTACATTGGCGGGCCGTGCGTCTCTTCAGTTGGCGGGTGAGGTGGCGACGACCTTCTCGTCGACGTCGACCTTGAAGTCAAGGCGTCCCTGAGGGGCGAAGTCGAACGTCAGGTCCTCGGCTCCGAACGCCTTGCTGATCGATTGCAGGGTCGCCTTCGCCGAGTTCTGGACTTCCGACTGAAGGTTCCCGATCAGCTCTGCGGCCTGCTGCTCTGCGTGGTCCCGCGCGGCGGCGACGAGTCGGTTCTTGTCCGTCTCGGTGAAGCGCCCGCCGACGAACCCGGAGAGAAGATCGGGGAGCAGCCAGGGCAGGAACCGGGACCGCTGCTCATCGTAGAAGCGGATGTCCCGGATGTGGACCTCGTGAAGGCACGGCGGCATCGAGATCGCATACCCGCCGCCGGGCCGCTCCTCGATCTGGAATTCCGGTCGCCGGAGGTCGTAGCGGAAATCGATCTCGAACTCGAAGATCATCGCCATCTTTCGTCCCGACAGCGCCCAACTCAGGTACTTGGTGCCCAGCTCGCCCCAGCTGTGGTCTGTCTGCGTCACGATCTCTTTCGTGAACACCTTGAAGACGGACAGATGGCCGATCGACCGCATGTGCTGAATCGTCGAATGGATCGTGATGTCACGCCGTGCCCGTCGACTCCGAAGGAGCGCAAGAAGAGCCACCACCAAACCTAAGAGCAGAACCGCGATGACGATGACCGAAACCAGAGTTCCCATGCTTCACCTTCTTCCTCCCGACCGTGAGAAATCTTGCCACCTGAGCCGCTCCAATCATACAGGCAAGCATCGAGGCAGGAGTACCCGGCGTGATTGACAAGCCGACTCGAGCTCCGGAGATCGATTCTCGGCGGCCCATGTCTTGGTCAATCGATAACCTCAATACGCGAATCGGCTTGTCCGGGGAGAGGGAATAGGTGGCCGTGACTGTCATGCGATATCTTAGCGCGTGCCTCGTTGTCCTGCGCGGTCTCTCCTCGGTTGCGTCTCTCTTCGGGTGCTGCGTCGGCGGCATCTGCTTCTGGACCATGGGCGGCCGCTGCCACGCTCGATCTACTCAGCGACCAGCCCGTCGATGAAGCTCGCCGCGAGATTCATCGGGTGGCCGTTGTAGCGGTCGTCTCCGTCCTCGGCCACGAGAATCGAGCGCGGAATCCATGCGACGGGCGTACACCCATAAGACTGATCCAGGTATGAGTAGAGAATCGGCTCGAAGGGAGAGATGCACTGGATGAAGAAGCTGCTGGCCGATCGTGAGCTGGAGATCGACGCGATGAAGGAGGCAATGCGAAGAGAGCTCTGAAGCTGAATCAGCGGCGAGCCTACGTGCATGAGATGAAGGAGCAGTCTGTGTCTGAGAGGCGAAACTGTGAACTGACCAGGATGGCCCGCTTAAGCTACCGATACGTCAGCGTCGCCGATCGAAAGACTCGGCACGCGGTGGATCTCCTCAACGCCGACACCTACTTCGGGCAGCACTGGATGTTCTCAGCGAGCAGCTGCTGGACGTCGCCCAGCGCGTCGTGGGTCCAGCAGTCGCCCCCGCCCGCGCTCTCTCGAAATGTCAGCGCCATGATGTAGGCGAGTTCCTTGAGCGTCGCACCGGCTTCCAGCGCCCCCTTGAAGTGCTTGAGCAGACACGGCTTCGATCGATTCTTGATCGACAGCGCGAAGCAGATGAACTGGTAGGTCTTCTCGTCGATCGATCGTCTCTCGCGATAGATCTCGTCGATCTCGTCGAACTTCTCCGCAAACTCCGGGAACCACTCCGCCAGCAATCTCATCCACCCCTCCATTGCCTGGTCCCGCGCTCAGGCAAGCCAGGTCTTGATCTCGTCCACCGTCGGGATCTTCCCGACCGCCTTGATCTCCCCGTCGATCGCCACCGCGGGGGTCAACATCACGCCGCGTGCGGCGATCTCGCTGAGGTCCTCGACCTTGACGATTTCCGCTTGAACCCCGGCCTCCACGGTCGCCTTCTCGACGTTCGCCATCGTGGCCTTGCACTTCGGGCATCCGGTGCCCAGGATCTCGATTCTCATCGTTCCTCCCTTGCGCTAGAGCGCCGTGTAGATCAGATAGATGCCGCCCAGGATGACGAGCACGCCGCAGAGGCGCTTCACCCATTGGATGGCTCCGCTCCGTTCATTCCAGTTGAGATAGCGCTGTACGGCTCCCATCGATGCCCCCGCGACGGCGATGACAGCGCAATGGCCGGTCGCGAAAGCAAGCAGCAGGCCGATCGACAGCGGCATGTTCGATGTCCCGAGATCGAACGTGACGGCCAGCATTGGCGCCATGTAGGCAAACGTGCAGGGCCCGAGGGCGACGCCGAACAACAGACCGAGCGCCAAGGCGCCGGGAAGGCCGCGCACCCGCAGCTTCGCCCCGGTCGACGATGACCAGGAGAATCGGATGACATCCAGCAGGTAAAGACCGACCAGGATGAACACACCGGCCATGACGACGTTGCCGATCGTCCCGACGTCTCCCATGATCCGGCCGGCTCCTGCAGTGATCGCGCCCACTGCGGCGATCGTCAGCAGGATCCCGATGGCGAATGTGACCGACAGTCCGATCGATCTCCGCGGTGAGACCGGCCCTTGGCGACCGATGTAGCCAATGACCAGCGGGATGCTGGCCAGATGGCACGGGCTCAGCAGGATGCTCAGGACACCCCACCCAACGGCGGCACCGATGGCGAGGGGAATGCTCCCCTCCATCGCCTGTGCTAGATTGGAAAGCATTCCGTCCATTGTCGGCTACTCTCCTACGTCGATTCCGAGGGACCGCCACTTGTCGAGGATCTGCTTCCTCGAATAGAACCCGATGTGGCGATAGAGCTCCGTGCCATCCGCCGCATAGAAGATCTGTGTCGGGATGATTCTCACGCCGTATTCGTGGGCCTTGTCGCGGTTCTCCCACACGTCGACGAACCTCACCTCGAAGAAGTCCTTCTTTGTCTCCGCCAGCTCCTCGAGGATCGGCGCCATCTTCTTGCAGGGGATGCACTTCGTCGCCCCGAGGTCGAGCAACAGGGGGAGCGGCTTTGGATCTGTCTCCGTTGAGGCCGCATCGACAGCGGCGGCAGATTCCGCTTCGTCGGCCGCACCCTCGGCCTCACCTGTTGCAGCGTCGGCCGGTCCGGCCGACGAGGGAGTGGGATCGGGCACCGGCTCCCCGCCCTCGGACTGCTGCGTGTCCTCCACGGCCGGCTGCGCCGTCGCCGGGGAAGCCGTCGTCTCGCCGGAGTCAGAACTCGATGGGGAAGCGGAGGTCCCCCCATCGTCCGCGCACCCCGCCAGAGCCAACACGAGCAGCAACCCCGCCGCGATGAGGAGAAGAGCTGCCGTGAGCCTGCGCGCGCGTTTCGCGATGGGGCGCCTCATTCGGTCTCCCCGTACGTCAAGCGCGCCCGAAACGTAGCGACCACACGGTCGATGGCCTCCGGAGTGACCTCGGTACTCCCCTTCGCGAAGCCCAGTTCCGTGACGACGAAATGCTCGAAGCGGTCGTATCCTGCCCGCTTCAGCGTCGCTGCGGCGCAGCTCACCGGGCAGCCGTCGATGGCCACTAAGTCGTCGGCAGTCTCGGTCGTCTTCACGATGGTAGACACATCGCCTCCGATGCCGGCGAGGCAGTACATCTGCCCCACCCTCTCCAGGGCGAGGTGTCGGCATCCACGATCGGCAAGCTCCCCCACATCCGATCCACCGGAGCAGGCGAACAGCAACCTCGTCTTCTTTCCACTACAGCAAGAACTAGGCATTCGAACCCCCTCTAGACGGGTACTTCGAACGGATCATTGCTCGGCGTCGCCGCAACGAGAACCAGCGGCACGGACGGCAGCGTCTCTTTCGTCCCAAGAGAAGGTAACCCGAAATGTACTGCCCACGTGCATCCTGGCGCCGTTCGTTGCCCTCCTCATCTATGCCCCTGAAGGAGCCCACTTAGCTCGGTCAATCTCTCACCGAGAGCCGCCGCCGCACCGAGCGCTAGGTCATCGTTGACAATCTCACCGGCCACGAAGGCGACTCCACTTACCCCACGATTGGCGGGGATCATCTCGTGCTTGAGGAAGAAGGCGTGCAGTGCCATGAGCGCAGCCTCCGCTCCGTAGCGGCGACCGACGACCACGGCTCCGCCGATCTTGTTCCGCAGACGGCCTCGCAGACACCATGTGCGATCGATGAACGCCTTCATGGACGACGACACGTTGTTGAAGTAGACCGGTGTGCCGAGGACGAGCGCGTCCACCTGATCGAGACGTGCAAGGATGGGGGTTAGCTCATCTTCAATGACGCAATGCCCCGCTGTCTGGCAGGCCCAGCAGGCGCGGCACGGTTCGAAGGTCAATCCCGCAAGCTTGATGAACTCACCCGGAACGGCGGATCGGACCTCCTCCAAGAGGTGGTCGGTATTGCTGCGTTGCCGCGGGCTGCCGGAGATGTAAAGCGCCTTAGGGATCGAACGAGCTTCCATTTCGGGTGCGCCCTCCGTGATCAAGCCAAAGCCCCAAACAGCTTCCCGGTGAGCGTCGCCGCGATGACGACCAGCGAGATGTACGCCAGCGTTTTCTTCGTCCCGAGGATCTTGCGGATCACCAGCATGTTGGGCAGCGACAGCGCCGGGCCGGCCAAGAGCAGGGCCAACGCGGGCCCGTCCCCCATCCCTGACCCGAGCAGGCCCTGGAGAATGGGTAGCTCCGTGAGCGTGGCGAAGTACATGAGAGCCCCCGCGAGGCTGGCCACGAAGTTGGAGAGCCAGCTGTTTCCCCCCACGGCACTTGCGATCCACTCCGGGGGAATGAGGGCCGCGTGTCCCGGGCGTCCCAACAGAAAGCCGGCAATCAGCACGCCGCCGAACAAGTACGGGAGGATCAGCTTCGCGTACGACCAGGTCGATGCACCCCACGCTTTCGTCTCGTCCCTCGTGTACCAGAGGGTCATCACGGCGATCAGCAGGAGAAGAAACGCCCCCGCAATGTAGAACCGCGACTGGTAGATCGACGTGTAGACTGAGGGCGCGTACTGAAGCGACTCGATTTCGCTCTTCGCCACGCCGGTCAGCTCGCCCGAGCCGGGCAGCTTGACGAGGACCTCGTCCGCCGTCTCTCCGGCGCGGGTCGCCACGATCGTCTCGCCGGCGGTCGTCTCGATCGACAGGTCGCCCGGCTTCCCCCAGTTGACGAACACGAGGAACAGAATCATGAGCGCGACGGGGATCGCCGTCTTCCAGATCGGCTTGCCGTCCTCCGGAACTGGCGCGACCGCCGCCGCGTCTTGCTTCTCCGCTTCTTCCTTTCGGAACAGGAACTGCATCGCCAGACCGATCACGACGGCAAACACGACAGCGCCGATCGCCCGCGCCAGTCCGAACTGCAGCCCGAGAATCCGCCCGGTGAGGATGATGGCGAGGATGTTGATCGCGGGCCCGGAGTAGAGGAACGCGATCGCCGGACCCAATCCTGCACCGCGCTTGTAGATCCCGGCGAACAACGGCAGCACGGTGCAGGAACAGACCGCGAGGATCGCGCCGGAGACGGATCCGACGCCGTAGGCGACAACCTTCTTCGCCTTGCCCCCCAGGTACTTGATGACGCTCGCCTGCGAGATGAACACGGCGATGGCGCCGGCGATGAAGAAGGCCGGGACTAAGCACAGGAGCACGTGCTCGCGCGCGTACTCCTGCAGCATGTGAAACGCTTCCATGATTGCACTGCGGACCGTCTCGCTCGACAGCGGGATGAGATACGCGACCAGGAAGACCCCCGTGATGATGGCGAAGATACGAATCTCTCGTTTCACGTCAGGCCACCGTTTCCCCGGTCATCTCGGCAAGGCGATCCAAGATGTCGAGGATCTCCGGATCGGCCACCGACCACATCACGCGAACGCCGTCGCGCCGTGACGTCACGAGACCGGCCCGCTCGAGCACGGCGAGATACCGGGAGACGATCGAAGGATCCACGCCGAGCTCCGGAGCGAACTCGCACCCGCATCGCTCCCCGTCCGCCAGCAGCCAGAGCATCCGCTCTCGAAGCGGATGCGACAGCGCCTTGCCGATCCGCGTCAGCGGCGTTGATGTTCTCATCGTGACCTCATTGGTATATTGTGCATTATGGCAATCATACGGAAACCCGCCCCACTGTCAAGCCTCGGCTGAAGGTATCGATCGTGCAGTCTCACCGTCAGATGCGCCGGGTCCCGACAATCCGGGTCGGCGACGCTGCGTTTGCGGTGACCGGTTTCCTCAGCCGGGGGACGCCGGCGAATCCCCCGGCGAACGCGTTTCGATCATCTGCACACCAACCCGATCGGCGTACAGGCTCTACGCTGATCGGCCTCTCCGTCAGCTCTCTCGGGACGGCCGCTTGCTACACCGGGGGGAACCACCCGAACGTGCCCCAGAACGGGCGCCAGTCCCAATCGGTGTGGTGGGTCAACCGCCCCTGATGCGATCCGTCCGCATCCATCCGGTAGATCTCTGAGTTCCCGTCGCGGAAGCTCTAAAAGACGATTCGTGATCCGTCGAGCGACCAACTCGCCCCCCAATCGAACTCGGACGAGGTCGTCAGCCGGGTCACCGCTCCGCCCGTGTCCGTCATCTTGGAGATCTCGTAGTTCCCATCTCGCCGACTGTGAAACGCGATCCAGTCGCCCTCTGGCGACCATGTCGGCATCGAGTCCGTCGCAATGTGGTTGGTGAGGCGCGCCTGGCCCGTTCCGTCAGTGTTCATGACGTAGATCTCCGCGTTTCCATCCCGGTAGGCCTGGAAGACGATCTTGGAGCCGTCCGGCGACCAGGAGGGGTACTGATCGTCGGCCGGGTTGCTCGACAGGCGGTTCGGGTCGGCCCCATCTGCATCCATCGCGTAGATCTCCCGCCCCAGATCCTCGATGAGGATCCCCATGATCATCATGTCGGTTCTGTCGCGATCGGTCTCGAAGACGATTCTCGCCCCATCGGGTGACCAGGACGGGTACCCGTCCCATGCCTCGTGGTCGGTCAGATTCGTTTGGCCGGTCCCATCGGCATTCATCACGAAGATCTCCACGTTGAAAGAGATCGAGATCGCGGGCTGCGGCGTCACGTCGAGACGCGCCGTACCGCTCTCTTCCCTGTCGGTCATGAACGCGATCTTCGCCCCGTCGGGGGACCATGCCGGAAAATAGTCCGAGTCCGGGTGGTTCGTCAGATTCTTCGGATCCGTGCCGTCCGCGTTCATCACGTAGATCTCCGAATCCCCGCCGCGTGTCGTCACGAACGCGATCTTCGTGCCATCCGGAGACCACGCTGCGGATCTGTCCGCACCGGAGTCATTCGTCAGATTGACCTGCTGTGTTCCGTCCGGATTCATCACGTAGATCTCCGAGTTGCCGTCTCGTCCCGTTTCGAACAGGACACCGCGAACGACGGTGAACGTGCCGCTGCCCAGCAAGACCCCGGACCTCGATGGTCGCGCCTCGCCGACCTGCAGGCGTCGCCAGGACCGGCACGCGGACGACGATGTTTGTGTCGGTCCACGTCACGATCGTCGCCTCGACTCCATCGAACGTGACCGTCCCGCCGCCGCCCGATGGACCGAACCCCGCCCCGACCAGGGTCACCTCCGTGTGGACCGCCCCGGCTTGCGGGACGACCCCGAGAGTGGACCCACCGGGGATGCTCGGCCCGAACAGCCACTCGCATCCCGTCAGACCGAGGGCGACCGCCGCAACGAGCGCTCCTCCTGCCAGAACCCACCTAACCTTCATCATCGACCTCCCATCTGTCGCACGTCTCGAACCGAAACCGGCGCTACACGTGGTATGACCTGGGTGAGATCGTCGCCCGGCCGTCGTTGCCACTCTGAGGCCGGTCGTTTGAGCGTGTCGCATGTCGATCGCGATTCTTCACGATCTCCGGCCTTGCGCTCCGCGCCGTCGGCCCGCCAAGATCGCGATCCTACGCCGTGCATCGGAGCCGCGATTACGGCTCTTGCCGCTCTCCATCGTAGGACTCGGGCCCCGCCGGCCTAAACCTCTTCACGACAGAGCGTTGAACCGTCCACCTGGCCGCGCGCCTCATCGTCCCTACGGGGGCGAACACCCGCTGACGCACATCGCGCCTGCGCTCTGCGGTGCCGTCGGCGACCTGTTCTTGCAGGGAGACTCGTGTCGCACGCAGCACTCTCCGCTCGATTCTGGGAACCGACGACGACCCGTTTGCGCTCGCGCCCGAAGGTCCCTTAGGATGGAGGGAAGCTTCTCAGGATGGCGGTGAGTTCTCGGAGTTCTCGTGCTCGATCCGACCGCGGGCCGCACCTGCTCGTACCGATCAACTTGCTGGAGGTGGTTTGATGATCGACCCACTGCCGCTGAAAGACCTGGTCTGGCTGTGGGAACGAACGAACGGGCCCTGTCTGTCAATCTACGTGCCGATGGAGACTCACGGCGCAGAGACACGCAAGAACCCAATCCGCTTCAAGAACGCTCTCGCAAAGGCTGAGGAGCAACTCGGAGCCCAGGACATTCGCCAACGCGACCGAGACGCGCTTCTCGGCCCGATGCGCGATCTTCTGCACGATCGCCCGTTCTGGGAGCACCAGTCCCTCGGACTGGCCGCGTTCAGAACACTCGACACCACGCAGACGTATCGGAAGAATCTCACGTTCCCGGAGCTCACCGTCGTCTCGGACCGCTTCCATCTCAAGCCGCTGCTCGACCTGTTCAGTGCCGACGTGCGATTCTACGTGCTCACGCTCAGCTTGCACGAGGTTGCGCTCTACGAAGGAACGCGAGGCGACCTCCACGAGATCGACCTGGCCGACACGCCGAAGACGATCGAAGACGCGCTCCGGTACGACGTTCCTGAGAAGAGCCTTCAGTATCACTCCAAGACGCCTCCCACCGAACGGCAGCCGCAACCGACAGGGCAACGTCCGGCCATCTTCCACGGCCACGGTGGCGGCGCCGACGATGCTGAACACAAGAAGCACATCCTCCGTTTCTTCCGTGAGGTCGATCGCGGCGTCGCCGCAGCGATCGACGATCAGGAAGCCCCGTTGATTCTCGCGGGCGTCCATCACGAATTGGCGATCTATCGCGAAGCGAACACCTATCCGCACCTCCTCTCGGAGACCGTCGCCGGCGACGTGACGAATCTCGACAGCGTCGAATTGCACGAACGCGCTTGGCGTCATCTTCAACCGATCTTCGACCGTGAACGAAGAGAGCGTATCGAGCGGTTGCGAACCCTGAGCAAGACGGAGCGTGTCTCCGAGGAGACTCGGACGATCGTTCCGGCGGCGAGGGACGGCCGTGTCGATACACTGTTCGTTCCCGTCGGGATCCAGCGATGGGGTAGGTTCGATCCGGACCGCCGCGAAGTCCGCGAGCACGCGTTGTGGCAGCCCGGGGACGTCGACCTGCTCGACGCCGCGGCGGTCTGGACCCTGCGAAATGGCGGGAAGGTGTACGTCGAGCGCCCGGCCGAGACGGACCTCGAAACGCTCCCCGCGGCGATCTTCCGCTATTGACCGCGGCGCTGCTGCATCAGCGGCCCACATCCTCGCAAGACGCAGCTCGAACGAAACAGGGCTACTCGACGGCGTGCACCTCGATGTTGTCGAACGCGACCCGCATGACCGTGTTCCCGGAGTACGACAATGCGACGACGCCGATTTGGCCTGAGGCGAACGAGGAATCGATCACGTCGCGAACCTCCGTCTCGTTCACCAGACAGACGAGGTTGTTGCCCGTAGCGATCACGGTCAGGTGATTCGTCCCTTCTCCCGTGTTGACCGCATCGTGGCCCGTCCAACCGACAATGTCCTCCCAGACGCCGCCGACTTGTTTCCGCAGCTTGAACGTGCCGGCCGGGCTGACGAGGAACTCGTAGTAGTTGTCCCAATCGACGAATCGGAAGACTACGCCCGTGACCGACTTGTTCGCCGTCCCGGAGATGTGTTGCGCATCCACGTCCAATTGGAAGTCGTCGAACTCCCCAGCGGCGCTGCACTTCGACGCAGAGTGAGAGTTCTCCTGGACCTCGAATTGATACTTCCCTTGGCCGAACCACTTCCGAACCGTATCGGTCTCCTGAAGCGGCCAGTCGTTGTCCGCGGTATCGGTGAATGTCTCCCGATACAGGAGCTCGCTTTCCGATTGGAAGAATCCGCAGCCGGCGGACAACGCGACGACGGCGACGAGCAAGACGAAAGAGCCAAGTGCCCTTCTCATGAGACACCTCCCTGCGCCAGCATAGCGGAAACGATCGCTTCCGAACAGGAGCTGAACCCCTCGATGCGCCGCGACGAACCGCCGCCATGCCAAGACCTAGCGGCCGTCGCTGCGACGGTCACTTCTTCGGCCGACGGGACCGCACGAACCGACCGCGGCCGGGCTCTCTTGCGATCTCACCGTCCGTGTAGACGAGCGCCCCTCTCGACAGCGTTGCCGTCACCTTCTCTCATGCATTCCCCTCCTTGGATTGGCCGCTTACCGAGGAGGTGTGCGGCCGTCCACTCTCACGCTCGACGCTCCGGAACCCTCGAACCCGACCATCGTCTCGGACGGGATAAGAACTGTCAAATGCAACGCGGAATACTCTCGCACCGCCGACCGACTGGTGCTACTCTGTTGTTCCAGGAGGGATCATGGCGCTTCGCATTCTGGAGATCATCGTCCCGGCGTCGTACAGCGAACAGGTCCTGGCGAGCCTGGACGGTGAGGGACTCCCCCAGGTTCTCGACAAGTGGACCGTAATGACTTCGGATGATCGCAGCTGCGTGCGTGTGCTCGTCGACGCCGAGAATACGGAGGCCCTGACCGACGCCATCGCCCGTGACTGCGGCGAACAAGCAGGCTTCCGGATCGCTCTCCTTCCGGTCGAAGCGACGTTGCCGAAGCCCGAAGAACCTGAGCCCGACTCCACCACGAACGGAGCCGAAGCGTCTCAGAAGACCGGTCGCATCAGCCGGGAGGAGCTCTATGCGGACGTTTCGGACTCCGCTCAGCTCACGCGCACGTTCCTCGTCATGGCGGCGCTCTCCTCGTTGGTCGCCGTCATCGGACTGACTCGGAGCAGTGTCGTGATCGTCATCGGCGCCATGGTCATCGCCCCGCTACTCGGCCCGAACGTCGCGCTGGCGCTGGCAACGGCGCTCGCCGATGCGACCCTGGCGTGGAAGTCCCTGCGTTCCCTCCTCGCCGGGCTCGGCTTGGCGCTGGCGATCGCCGCGCTCGCCGGTCTGATCCTGCAGCCTTCCGCCGACATTCCCGAGATCGCCTCCAGGACGTCGGCCGGATGGGGCGACATCATTCTGGCGATCGCGTCCGGAGCGGCCGGCGGCCTGACCTACGCGACCGGCGCGCCGACCGCGCTCGTCGGCGTGATGGTGGCCGTCGCACTCCTCCCGCCGTGGGTCGTGTTCGGAATGCTGCTCGGCGCAGCCCAATGGGGTCCCGCCATCGGAGCTCTTCTCCTGGTCGCGCTGAACCTCATCTGTCTCAATCTGACCGGTGTCTTGACGTTCATCCTCCAAGGGGTCAGCCCGGCCTCCTGGTGGGAGGCGCAGAAGGCGCGAAGGATGTCGCTGATTGCAGTCTCCGCGTGGAGCGCGCTCCTTGCGGTCCTGATCGTTCTTCTGTTCGTCGCAAGACTCCCCTGACGTCCCCTCGCAAGCTCGCGGCGATCCACCATGCCCCGCGGGTTGGCTCCGCCGTGGATTTGCAGTACCGTTTGAGCTCATGCAGGAATGGCTCCTGTCGACGGTGCCCAGCGAGCCCAGGGGGGAGAGCGATCGAGATGCACTACGACGAGATGAACACAGACAGCGCATTCGGCGACCCGTCTGGGGAAGCCGACGAGGTCGAGCGGGACTGGATCCCTCTCTCCACCGGTCGGCTTCAGGTCGGGCAGTTGAACGGACTGCTCACCACGCTTCCGATCGACATCAGTTTCGTCGATGCGAACGACCGCGTGCAGTACTACTCGGAGACTCCCGATCGGATCTTCCCACGTACGCCGGCGGTCATCGGACGCAAGGTCACGGATTGTCATCCGCCGAAGAGCGTAGACAAGGTGGTCCGAATCCTTCATGCGTTCAGGGAGGGTTCTCAAGATGAAGCGACGTTCTGGATCGAGCTCAACGAGAGGATCGTTCTGATCCGATACTTCGCCGTCCGTGATCGCGATGGGCTCTACCTCGGATGTGTCGAGGTCAGTCAAGACGTAACGGAGATCACAAAGCTCGAAGGAGAGCGTCGACTGCTTGACTGGGACGAGTCCGCGTAGCCGAGCCGCCTCCTCAGGCGGCTCGCGCTATCGATGGTCGCTACGACATTGATCCGCTCCCGAGAGTCTTGCTTCGCCCCACACGGCTTCGTCGACCCACCCGCTTCGTAGGTTCTCGACTCGAACCGCGTAAAGACGCTCCCCAAAGCATCGAACAGAAGAAGCCTCTTCGGTCCGAGCCGGATGGAGATCGGCGAGCGTCCGGTCGATCTTCCCCGAAGTTCGAGCAACGATCGCTCCTTCCCCGAAGGCGATGGAAACCTGTGATACCGCGATGCGGCCGCCTGTTCTCCCGGATCACAGGTGGCACGACCATTGCCCAGAATCGTGGCGAACCGATCGGCGACCAGCGCCAGCCCGCGCCTTTCCAGTATCCGATGGGCAACGGCGTTTCGACTTCAGGATCTTCGCCGGATCGTCAGTGATCTCGCTGGTCCGCAAGAACCCACCCAAGAACGGAAGCGCCCCGCTCCGTCCGACGGCCGTCTCCAGTGCTACGTAGGAGAACTGCGACATTGGACCATCGGACAACACGTACCGATCGTTCGCTCCCGGTACCCCGACGGCCAGCGGACCGCTGCCCAGCATTGCCTCGGAGCCACCCGGCGGAGGAACATTCGGCTCGGTGTCGGCAAAGCAGATCTCCACGTGCCCGCGTTGGCCGCCTGCCACGCGTCCGTTCCGGCCCGCATCGAATGATTCGTGTTGCGTAGGGCCACGACGCCAAAGCTCTTCCGACCGGCAACCTCATTCGGCCGGCTCACGCATTCCTCGGCATCGAGTGGGCGGGGCCCCAAGCGGCCGTCCCCGTGCTCGAAGCTCCTGAAGCCCTCGACACGGTCCCGCGAAGCCGCGAAGTGCGCCGCGCCTCGATCGGAATCCTTGCCGGGATCGCGAGGAATTCCGCGCTCTCGTTCATGGTGACGCTCGGGAAAGGCTTGCCCGAGCTGTGATCGACGAGGCTCTTCTTCGATCATCAGGACATCGCCTTGACGGCGACCGATCTCCGGACTAGAATACCGGCAGCCCTTGTAAAGGTGTGATGACAAAGTAATGTCCTATCTTCTTGCCGATCGTTCTCATCTGCGATTGTTCGAGACGAGAGATTCCCACCACCTCGCATCAAGCAAGACCATTCACGAAGGAGGCTCGCATGGCTAAACGGTACATCCTCGCCCATGATATGGGCACCGGCGGAAGCAAGGTCGTTCTCTACGACCGAGACGGAACGTTGCTTGGAAAGTCATTCCAGTCCTACGAAACGAAGTACCCCCAACCGCGCTGGGCCGAGCAGCGACCGACGGACTGGTGGGACGCGATCGTCGCCGGAACACGGGATGTGATCGGGAAGACTGGCATCAACGCCAAGGAGATCGCCGTCATCTCGTTCGATGGCCACGGAATGGGCAACGTTCCGGTCGACGACAAGGGGAATCTGCTGCGAGACTCCACAATGGTTTGGTTCGATTCTCGAAGCTCGCAGCAGGCGAGGGTCGTCCTGGACAAGATCGGCCTGGATCAGTGGTACAAGATCACCGGGTGCGCGTTCGATCCCGCTTTCTTCACGGGGTTCAAGCTCATGTGGTACCGAGACAATGAGCCGGAGCTCTTCAAGAAGACAAAGCGATTCCTCGGCACCAAGGATTACATCACACTTCGAATGACCGGAGTTCAGCTTACAGACTACTCCGATGCGCAGCTGTCCGGATTCTTCGACATCCACAAGATGTCGTATTCTGAAGAGCTGCTCGCCGCCGCCGAGTTCCCAGCGGAGAAACTCCCTGAGATCTATCCGTCGACGCACATCGCGGGGGAGCTGCTTCCCGAGCCGGCGAAAGAGATGGGACTTCCTGCGGGAATCCCGGTCGTCGTCGGCGGCGCGGACGTCCCGTGCACCGCGGCCGGGGCCGGTGTCGTCACGAGAGATCGCATCTACTCGTACATCGGCACCTCAGGGTGGATGTCCGTGGCCAGCGAGACCCCGGTGTTGGGCGACGAGGTAAGGATCTCGAACTTCTGCCACGTGGTGCCCGGGATGTACACGCCGCAGATGGGCGTCTACTCGGCGGGCAGCACCTATCAGTGGGTACAGGATACGATTTGTCGCAGCGAGGTCTCCGCTGCGAAACAGATCGACATCGACCCATTCTCGCTGATGGAGGTCGAAGCGTCGATGTCGCCGGTAGGATCGAATCAGCTGATGTTCCTCAGCACCTTTGCCGGCGGTGGGAACATCCACGAAGACAACCCCGACCTGAAGGGCGCGTACCTCGGAATCGGCCCCAGCCACTCACGAGCGGATCTGATCCGCTCTGCCATGGAAGGGGTGAGCCTCGACCTCGGTCTCATCCTCGACCATTACCGCAAGCGTGGCGTATCGCCGACCGAAATGCGACTCGTCGGAGGTGGAGGGAAGAGCCCGATCTGGCGACAGATTCTCGCCGACGTGTTCCAAATTCCGATCGGCGTCAGCAACATCGGACAGGAAGCGGCCGCCCTCGGCGCCGCGATGATCGGTGGGGTCGGCGTCGGTCTGTGGAAGGACTTCACCGTCGTCGACGATCTCACGGAGGTTCTGCATCATTGCGAACCGCGGCCCGAGGCGTCCGCTCGGTACCAACAGCTCCTGCCGATCTTCAAAGACGCCGTCGCTGCGATCAGCGATCTGTGCACGCGGTTGGCGAGCGTGGAGTAGAGATCCGAAAGCCTTTTCCTTGGATTGGGCCAGACATCAAGCGGCAGATGGGCACAGCGAAGAAGCTGTGCCCATCGCGTTGACTAGCGGTTGACTCGTCGGCGACACAACCATATAATGATGTCAAGTAATCTTTACGACCTATGAACCTTACGGCGGCTGGACCTCTGTTGTTGGGAGAATGCGGTGCGAAAGAGACAGTCAGGCGAGATCACAGGTGCCTTGGGGTCTCGGGTTAATCGGTCCTCTCCACGTCTCACCGGGAGCACTCCGCTTCCGTTGCGCGTAGCCCTCGCACCCTCCCCTCTCCCCTCGCGCCGGGTCCCCCGCCGTACACTGGGAGGTGGTTGAGGAGTGCCTAGGTGGCACCCGAAGGTCTTACGGACAGAAGCGACTGGCTCAACAAGCATACTAGGGTGGATCAAGGAGGTACTTGAATGCGACGTATCCAGAGCATGACAGCAGTACTGGCAATTGCAGTCCTGGCCTGCGGCCTCGTGGTCAACGCGGAAAACCCACTCGCCAAGTTCGAAGAGGGCGGCGAACAGCTCAACTTTGCGATGGTCACCATCGCTACGTCAGTCCAGTTCTGGGTCCCGGTCTACCAGGGATTCAAGGACGCGGCGGCCATGGTCGGCGCCTCGGCTCAGCATCTCGGGCCTTCGGGAGGCGACATTGCTGCGGAACTCGACGTTCTCGAGACTCTTCTGGCTTCCGGGATCGACGGCGTAGCCGTCTTCGTGGCGGTTCCCAATTCGCTCGACACCGTGATCGAGGAGTACATCGACGCGGAGATCCCGATCGTTATCATGGCGACGGGGGACGAAGCTGCGGAGAAGTACAATCTTGCGTACATCGGGCAGGACAACTACGCCGCGGGACTCGCTTGGGGTGAGTACATCCTCGAACTTCTCGGCCCGAACCCTGCCGGCAAGAAGGTATGCTTCCTGACGGAGACCCCTGGACAGACGTCACTGGAAGACCGGATGGATGCCGGGCGAACGGTTCTTGAGCCAGCCGGTGTCGAGATCGATGTCGTCGACACGACGACCGACCGGGTCACCGCGTACGGAGCGGTCGAGAGCTACTACCTGGCCAACCCCGACGTGGCCGCGTTCTGTGCCGTCGACACGACGGGAAGCCCCGTCGCAGCGCAGTTCATCACCAACAACGGACTCCAAGGGACGATCTTCTCCGCCGGCTTCGATCTGACGGCCGAAGTCGTCGAAGGACTCCAGGCGGGGACGATGGCATTCACCATCGACCAGCACCCGTACTCCGAAGGGTTCCTCTCGTTCATGCAGCTCTACCTCTGGGAGACTCTGGGAATCAAACCGTCATCCGTCAACACCGGCGGTCACGTGGTCACCGCGGAGGATGTCGAAGCGTACGGTCTCGCCGAATTGGTGGAGGCAGGATACCGCTAGAGCATCGTAAGAGGCGGATTGAGCTGGACTCGATCCGCCTCTTCTTCGATGATCCCGTCACACCGAGTATTCGAATAGCCAAGGAGGTTCCCATGGCGCGGACACTGCAAGAGATCCTCGACCATCACAACAACGCCGTTTTCGCCAACGACCCCGAAACGATGAAACAAGACTATACCGAGGATGCCATCCTGATCAGTCTGGAGGGTGTCTTCAAAGGTCCCGACGAAATCGCCAAGGCGTTGCAGAAACTGGTTGCCGACATGCCGAACTTGCGTCCCTACGACAATCCCAAGTCTGGGATGACGATCGAAGGCGACACGATGCTGCTTCGTTGGGCCCTGGATTCGGACGCCGGCACGATCAAGGATGCATTCGACACGATCGTCTGCAAGAACGGCAAGATCTGGCGACAGACAACCAACTACGAGATCGTTCCCAAGTAGCTGGACCAACGGGATGGAGGAAGAGAGCGCCCGTGAACGCATTTCGAGACAAAGGATCCAGAACATGACGGATCCCTCAGCCAGCAAGCGACTCGTCGAGTATCGCGGAATGACGAAGTCGTTCGGCGGCGTTCACGCCCTTCGAGACGTGTCCTTCTCCATCGATACACATGAGATTCACGGCCTGATCGGCGAGAACGGAGCCGGGAAGAGCACGCTGATCAAGATCACAGGCGGCGTTTATGGCCCCGATGCCGGACAGATCATCTTCGATGGACAGCGTGCAGTCTGTCACAAACCACGCGACGCCGAGCAGCTCGGCATCCGCATCGTTCACCAAGAGGTACCGATCTGCGCGAACCTGACAATCGCCGAGAACATCTTCCTCGACCCCGTTCCACCACATCGAGGCCCCTTCCTCGACCGCCCGCAGATGGTCCGTCGTTCCCGAGAGATCCTGCGTCGACTCGGAATCGAATTGGATCCCAGACGGCTGGTGTCGACATGCTCAGCTGCAGAACGACAGCTGGTGGTCATCGCCAAAGCCCTCGCCGAAGATGCCAAACTCGTGATCTTGGACGAAGCAACGTCCTCTCTCTCCGAAGACGAAGTGGCGACGCTCTTCGGCGTCCTGCGCAAGATCAAGGCCGAAGGGACGACCTTCGTCTTCGTCAGCCACAGGCTGAACGAAGTGATTGCGATCTGTGACCGTGTCACCGTTCTGCGTAATGGCAGATTCGTATCGACCGAACAGAACGCCTCGCATGACATCTCCGTCTCTCGCCTCACCGAGCTGATCGTCGGAACGGGGATTGCCATGGATGACATCGAAGTGGCTCGAGAGGCGATCGAGCAGGAGACGGTGGCAGCGTGCCCGAGGTTGTCCGTGAGAGGCCTTTGCCAGGATCGACTTGGCCTGAAGGACATATCCTTCGATCTCGCTCCGGGGGAGGTCCTCGGACTTGCTGGTCTGCGTGGGGCAGGTCGAACGGAGCTGCTCGAGTGCATCTTCGGCGTTCACCCTCCGACCACCGGTGAGGTTCTCCTCGACGGAGAGCCCTGCCACACTCGATCACCTCGCCAAGGGATTGCGCACAACATGGCCTACCTGAGTGAATCCCGTGCTGAGGAGCTGTTCTACGAGCAGTCGGTCCGCTCGAATTGCTCGGCCGTCGTTCTCAACGATCTCGCGATCGCCGGGTTCATCAATCGCCGCAAGGAATCAGCCGTTGCCGAGACCACCGTGCGTGAAATGCGTGTGAGCACCGCATCCATCCATAGCAGAGTTGCCAGCCTCTCAGGCGGGAACCAGCAGAAGGTGTTGCTCGGTCGCTGGCTTGCCGCAGGCCCGCGCATCCTCCTGTTGGACGAACCGACCCGCGGTATCGACGTTGGTGCCAAGATGGAGATCCGCCGAATGATCCTCGAGCTGGCCGCACAAGACGTCTCGGTGATCTACGTCTCTCTCGATTCCGAGGAGCTCGTCCAGGTTGCAGCCCGAGTCCTGGTGATGGCCAACGGGAGAATCGTCGCCGAGCTCTGTGGGAGTCGAATGAGCGTGGCCAACGTCATCCATGAGATCAACATACACCAGCACGTAGGCGACGGCTGTGCCGAGGACCCTGAAGGACAGGGCGCGACGCATTCTTCGACTCAGGACGGAACCTAAGGACGAATACATGAAACGAACGCTGATGCGAATCCTCAAGATGCGGGAAGCCGGGGTACTCGCCGCCCTGATCCTCATCATGCTCTTCTTCACCTTCTCCACCTCCACGTTCTTCACCCCAAACAACCTGATGAACGTCCTCAGGCAGAGCTCGATCCTCGGGATCATGACCATGGCGGTCACCTTCCTCATTATCTCGGGGGAATTCGATCTCTCGATCGGCTCGACGTTCGCATTCAGTGGGATCTCCGCCATCGTGATGATGGAGTCGGGCATCCCTCCGACCCTCGCCATCCTAATCGCGCTCGCCCTTTCGTGCTGCATCGGCCTCTTCAACGGGCTGGTTGTGACCAAAGCGAAGATCCCATCGTTCATCGCAACCATGGCCACCATGATGATCGTCCGGAGTTTCGATCTCGTGATCTCTGGAAGTCGCCCTCGCATTCTGGGGAACAGAGGGCTGATCGGGAAGATCCTCGGTGGAGCGGTTCTCGGCGACGTCGTTCCCGTACCAATCATTTGGCTTCTGGTCGTCGTCGGCGTCAGTTGGGTGCTCCTCAGCAAGACAACGTTCGGGTACAAGGTGTATGCGACCGGTGGGAACATCCGTGCAGCGCGCCTTTCTGGGATCAACACCGACCGCATCAAGATCACGAACTTCGTACTGACATCGTTCGCCGCCGGCCTCGCAGGAATCGTCTCACTCTGCTTCCTGCGGATGGTCTCACCGACTCAAGGCGCCGGCTACGAACTGGATGCGATCGCCGCGACAGTGATCGGCGGAACGGCCCTCGCGGGGGGCGTCGGCAGCATCGGTGGCGCATTCATCGGCTCGTTCATTCTCGCCGTCATCAAGAACGGCCTTGTCCTGATGGGCACGAATGCCTACATCCAGGACGCAGTCCTGGGAGGCGTGATTCTCGTTGCCGTGGTGATCAACCTTCAGCTCAGTGCATCGCGCAGCGGGGTCGGGATCGTCGAGCACGTTCGCTCGATCTTCCTACGCCACTGTAGGCCCGGCCGTGGTGATCCGCCCCCCGACAGCTAAGGCGCCGTCTTTCTCGAACGCTCTGTTGATGTGAGCTTCATCGCACACACAGCACGCACGCGCGGGTTCCTCTTGCGAAGGGAAGCAGATACTGAGGGACGCGACACATTCTCGCGGTCCCGCGCGGCGTGTTTCCTCTTTTCCTTCCGTGGACAACGCAAGAAGAGACGGCGCGAGGCTTCCTCTCGGGAACGCCTCGCGCCGCCGACCTTCTTCTTCGGCAACAACGCCTGCGGCTTGCCTCCCGGAGCTACCCGTGCTTCTCGTCGTATGCGCTCATCAACTGAACGCCGGCGCTGCAGCCCAACCGTGTCGCTCCCGCCTCGATCAGCCCCAGCGCATCGTCAAGGGTTCGGATTCCGCCGGCGGCCTTGACACGAACGTCGGGCAGGACGGTGTCGGCCATCAGCTTCACATCGGGGACTGTCGCACCGCCTGGCTTCTCGGCCGTTCCCTTACGGAACCCCGTCGACGTCTTGACGAAATCGAGTTTCGCCGCCTTCGCCAGTTCGCACGCCTTGACCTTCTCCTCGTTCGTCAAGAGGTAGGTCTCGAGGATGATCTTGGCCGTCGTCGTCCCTGCGGCCTCCCGGAACTTCCCGAACTCCTCCTCGAGCAGGCTCCAGTCCCCCGACTTCGCGGCCGCCACGTTCATGACCAGATCGACTTCTGTCGCACCCTTTTCGATGATGTCCCGCGTCTCGAACGCCTTCTGATCTGGCGTGTACGTACCCAAGTGGAAGCCCAACGCAGCGCAGACTTGCACCGGCGTCCCCCGGAGGAGCTTCGCCGCCAACGGGACTGCAGTCGGGTAGACGGCAACCGAGGCGAACCCGTGCTTCTCTGCCTCCAAGCAGACCCTCGTGATCTCGCCCGGCCCGCCTTCGATCTTGAGGTATGTGTGGTCTATCGTCCCTGCAAACGCCTTCCGATCGATCGTCATCGCTATCACCCCTGCTTTTCGTACGCGAGCTTCTCGTCGACACCGCAGATCTCGAACGCTGTGCTCGAGTGAATGATCTCGGCGCCTGCATTCATCATCGCCATAGCGTCGTCGTACGTTCGAACGCCGCCCGCAACCTCAATGTGCAGGTCATCGCCGAACGTGCGCTTGATGAACAGGACGTCCTCCACTTCCGTAATCCACCCGAAGCCCGACCCTGTCTTGATGTTCGTGCATCCACCCTTGAGCAAGGCTTCGCACGTTTTCGCCTTCTCATCGTTGGTCAGGATCCCCACTTGCGGAATCAACACCACCTTCACGGACTGCGCTGCATCCATGATCTGACGGACTTCGTCCTCGACATCCCCGTAGCGGCCGCTCCTGATCGCCAGGTAGTTCATGGAAACGTCGATGTCGAACGCACCATGCTCACGGGCAAACTCGACCTGGTGGAGCTTCGTCTCCGTCGTCATCCCGCCCAGCGGATACGAAGAGACGGTCGTCACGTGGGTGTCCACGTCTCCAAGGTACTCGACTGCACGATCCACAAACGGAAGGTCGACGGCGACAGAGAGGAACCCGTGAGGTTTGACGTGTTCCAGAAAATCGAGGATGTGCGCTTCGGTGACATCCGCCTCGATCAACGAGGTGATGATGTACCGGGGCATGTCTTGTCGTGCGATCCGCATCTCCTGTCCCATTGCTACCTCCTTGCTGTATTCTCGAAATTCCCAACCAGCGCGGTCGGTCCTGCCGTTGCCTCCCGGCCTCTTCCTCGGAAAACGGCCTCCGATCCTCGCGATCTGCGAGGTTCTTTCGGGCAATCCGATCCCGCCGTCCCCGTCTTGCTAGCTTGCAATAACATCATCACAATTTTACGCTGACGGTGCCCGCGTGTCAACGGGATCCGCCGGGACACGAATGCGCTCTTCGCCGGCCCATTCAGCGGTTGACGGAGAACGACTCGGCGTATACACTACTTCAGCAGGATGTCAGGATATCATTACAACCTGTTTGGGAGATGGGTGTGCCGTGCGTATCGATCACACAGCGTTGGGAGCCCGCGATCCTGAGGAACTGGCGTCGTGGTATGAACAGTGGTTCGGTCTGCAGAAGGAGCGTGTACTGCGCAGCGCCCCGCGGTTGCCGATCGTCTTCTTGATCGACCGGTGCGGACGTCGCCTCGAGATCGTCCCGGCGGGACCACGCCGACCGCTAACCACGACTTCTCGCTCGCCGCATGTCGCGTTTTCGACGACGGATGTCGAACGAGAGCTCGTGCGGTTAGAAAACGCAGACATCACCGTCGTCGAGGATCGCAGGACCAGCATCGGGTGGAGGATCGCGTACTTGACGGATCCGGAGGGGAATCTCCTGGAACTCGTCGAGCGATCTTCCGATTCTCAGAACACTGGGGAGGACGTTACATGAAACAGGTCACGGTTCAGTACGCGACCACGTGGCGAGAGATCTCCGTGCCGGACAATGCAACCGTGCTGCGCTACGGCACGCCCGAGTATCCCGAGATGTCACTCCATCCACATCCGGAGGAAGCGACGAAGAGAGCGCTCGCCAGTCCGATCGGGATCGAACCACTCGCCGATCTTGTCCGGCCCGGAAGCACCGTCACGATCGCGTTCGATGACGGATTCAAACATCCGCTGCCGCTGAAGACGATCATGCCGATCCTTCTGGATGAGCTGAATCGACTCGGTGTCCCCGACGAGAACATCGAACTTGTGTGCGCTGTCGGCGGCCATCGTAAGTGCACGGCCTTCGAGCTTCGCGACCTTCTTGGCCCCGAGGTCTTCGCTCGATTCTGTCCATTCGACGGCGCCGCGAGCCGGATTCGGAATCACGACTGCGTGGACGGGAATGTCTTCCTCGGAGTCACGGAGCTCGGCGATCACGTGGAATACGATCGTGCCCTCGTCGACTCCGACCAGCTCATCTACGTCGGCACCATCAAACCCCTCGGCTTCGGCGGGTACGCGGGCCAGGGCGTTGCGATCGGGCTCGCCTCCCATCGAACCCTCGACTCACTCCATGCGTACTCCATCTACAAGACGCGCGAGGTCCTGAACGCGGAGCACCTGCCCGAGAAGAACGTGTACCGTCGACACAAACTTGCAGCGCATGCCAAGGTTGAGGAGGCCATCGGAAAGCGGATCTTCTACGTCGATGCGCTCGTGGGACCAGGAAACCAGATCCTCGACGTGTTCGCCGGACACGTACCCGAGCTCGAGGACGTAGAATACAGACGGGCTGATGAGAACTACATCGTCGACGTGCCGCAATTCGACATCGTCATCAACGGCGTTGCGCACGATACCGGCTATGACACGACGGACAACCCCGCATGTCTTGGAACCCTCTCCCAGGTGCTCCGGATGGCGCGAAATCGTCCCCTTCTTCGGGAAGGCGGGGCCTTGATCTCTCTTGCCCAGTGTCGAGGCATCATCTCCAAGCACCGTCCGGCCGACCATGAGGCACTCCGATTGTTCCGCGATTGCTTCGATGTCGAGGAGCTCTTCCTGCATCGCGAGCACTTCGCCAACCATCCTGAGTATCTCCGAGCCTACAAGCATCACCATGCATTCAGTCCGAAGCACAGCATCATGATGTGCGGGGATGCGGCTCATCACTGGAAGCTCACGGCAGCATCGATCGTCGCCGGTGACGTCGTCCCGGGATTGATCCGCGAGCACGGCCTGATCCCCACGCGAAACTTCGATCAGGCATTGGGCATCGCCATGGACGTCGTGGGAAAGAAGAATCCGGACATCCTCGTTCTTCCACGGTTCTTCGCAGACCCACGACCAGTCTTCTCCGTCCAGTCTTGACGATGAAGCGTCGTCAGATCCGGCCGCGGCCGCGAAGGGACTACAGACCTGCTCTCGGGTTCTGTCTCGGAAGCCCTCCGCTTCCGAGACAGCCAGAACCGGCCGGAGACCGCCCACGATGACTCCCAGATCCGACCGGATGGAGCTTCTCCTCCGCTTTCGAGACACGCTGGACGAACACGGGGCCTTGCCCCTCTACTATCAAGTGAAGCAGGTCCTGCTTGCGATCATCGACAGCGGTGAACTCACCGAGCGGGTCGGCTTTTTCAGTGAGGAGGAGATCGCCAAGGCGTTGAACGTCAGCCGCCCGACTGTAGGACGCGCCATGCGCGAACTCATTTCCGACGGCGCCATTCACCGCGATCGAGGAAAGCGAGCCTCCGTTCCCAATGCGCAACCTCTTCCTCTCGTGTTCATGGGGGAACTCATCAGTTTCGGAGAAATGCTCCGCCGGCTCGAGAAGCCTTACCGGACGGCTCTCATCTCCCGGCAGGTCCTTCCAGCAACCGCCGAGCTTCGCAAAGCTCTGCGGACCGGCGAGGAGGAAGTCGTCTACCTGCGACGACTCCGATTCGTCGACGGTGAGCCGATCCTCTTCGTCAACTCGTACCTTCCTCGGTCGCGTTTCGGTGCCCTCATGGATCTCGATTGCTCCGCCTTTGGGATCGATCTGTATTCCCTGTTGCAGGACGAATTCGACGTTACGGTCCGGCATGCAGAACGTGAAGTGATGGCCGTGCGATCCGGAATAGACGAATCGAAGCTCCTCGGTATCCCTCTGTGGGATCCGTGCCTGCGCCTGTCCGGGACATCGTTCGACGAGGCCGATGCCGCCGTAGAAGCGTTCGTTTCGTACCTGAAGGGCTCGTTGGGGGTCCTTCGCTCCAATGTCATGCGCTATCTACCGCGGTAGCGCTCGTTCCGAGGGAGGAAGAAGCTTGAACTACGAACAGACGATTTGCAGAGCGACCGAACGAGCCGTCGAGTACGAGAAGACCTTCCACGGATGCGCGCAATGCGTGGTCGGCGGCATTATAGATGCGTTCGAGGTGGATGCGCCGATCGCGTTCAGGGTTTCGACCGGCTTCTCCGGAGGGATGGGGTGCACCGGCCGAACGTGCGGTGCATTGACCGGCGGCATCCTTTCGGTCGGGCTCTTCGTCGGACGAGATCGAGACAACATGAGGGATCCACAGCGACTGCGTTGGCAGAACTTCGCGCTCGTGAAGGAACTGATCGAGCGGTACGAGCGAACGTTCGGCAGCCTGGAGTGCCGGGAGGTTCAGGAACGAATCGTCGGTACCGGAATCGACTTCTGGGATCCCGAGCAGGCCGAGCGCTTCGCCCACGAATACGACGGCCACGTCAAGTGCGCCGAGCGTGTTGTCGGACAGGTCGCACAGTGGACCGCCGAGCTCATCGCCGGGTATCTCACCGAGCGGCCGGAGGAGCATGCCTGAATCGCCGCTATTCGAGCGCTACGACGCGTTCATCGCAGACCTGGACGGCACACTGACTCGCGGGACAACCTTTCTCCCGGGGGCAGAGGAGTTCCTCCGCCGTGCTGTCGGAGCGGGGAAGCCGGTGGTCGTCCTCACGGACAATTCGACCCGCAGCAGAGAAGAGATCGCCGCTCGTCTGGGCACCTGCGGTGTTCAGTTCGCCGCTGAGCAGATTGTCACGAGCTCTTACGCCGCCGCAATCGAGCTGCATCGTCTTTCCGGACCTTCCCGCATTCACCTGATCGGCGAGCCGGGATTCGCCGAGGAGCTCAAGGCGCTCGGTCATAAGGTGGTCAGCCGTCCCCCGGCCGATGTGGTCGTTGTCGGCTTCACTCCGTCGTTCGACTACGCGACGCTCGCGCGTGCTCTTCCGTTCCTCGCATCCGGCACACCGTTGTGGGTGACCGATGAGGCGCCGGTCTATGCAGCATCCGACCGAATCATGCCGGGAGCCGGAAGCCTCGTCGGCGCCCTGCGCGGCATGGGATACGCCCCGGCCTTCATTGCGGGGAAGCCGGCGGGCGCGGCCGTCGATCTCTCACTCGAGCTCACCGAAGCTCCCCGTAATCGAGTCGGTCTCATCGGCGATTCTCTCCCCAACGACGGCGGAGCGGCCGATCATCTCGGGGTTGACTTCCTTCTCGTTCTGACCGGCGTGAGCTCGATGAAGGAGGCGCAGGAGGCTGAGAACCCGCCGAAAGCCATCTTCGCCACACTTGCCGATGCAGCTGGGGGTGTCGTACGCTAGACTTGTCCGTGAACCGATATCGCGAGAGCAGACACCACCCCCGCTCTCCGACGAATCCGTAGCAGGAGGTTGTGCGAGTGGACGACCTGAACGAGCGTTCCCATCCGCTGGCTGCTTATCGGTCCGTACTCAAAGACGACGACGCGCTCCCCCTCTATTACCAAGTGCAATTCGTGTTGAAACACCTCATCGATGAAGGTGGACTCGCTCCAGGAGATCCTTTCTTCAGCGAAGAGGAGATTGCATCTCAGCTCGGAATCAGCCGGCCGACGGTGAATAAGGCGATGAAGGCGTTGCTCGATGAGGAATACCTCGAACGACAGCGTGGGAAGCGCGCCGTCGTCAAGACCCGACATGACATCCCTCTCGTCTTCATGGAGCAGCTCATGAGCTTCGGCGAGATGTTGGACCAACAGGGGGTGGATCACCGCACCGTCCTGTTGGAGAGGGCCGTCCGTCCGGCGCCTCGCGCCGCTGCTGCCGCGCTTCGGATCGACCCTGGATCCAAGACGATCTGGCTACGTCGCCTCCGCTACGTCGCAGACGATCCCCTGCTGGTCGTCGATTCGTTCCTGTCTCATCCGACATTCGCTGCAATCAGCGAACTCCCGGAGGCCTCGTTTGAGGACGACCTGTATCATCTGATTGAGATGCACTGCGGGATTCGTGTCGTTGGTGCTCACCGCGAGGTCCACGCAACCAGCGTCTCGCTCCAAGATTCGGATCTTCTCCGAGTCCAGGTGTGGGAACCGTGCTTGCGTCTCCTCGGAACGAGCTACGCGAGCGGCGAAGTCCCGGTCGAGTACTTCGATTCCCGATTGCGTGGCGATCGATGTGTCTTGCGCTCGAAACTTGTCAGGCAAGCATGAGACGCTTCTGCCTAGAGGGGATCGCGCGCGACGATCTCAGCGTACTTCAGGACGCGAACCCGCTTCCAGACACCGGCTACGCGAGCTCCCGGCATTCACGCGAAGTTCCTCCCACAACCCGCGCACCGGTCGTGCTATCGAGCCAGCGCATCGACGATCGCAAGAACATCGTAGCGCATGAACTCCAGGTAGGTCGCCGCGGGCCCGTCTTGCTCGCTCAGCGAACCGGTGTACAGGGTCACGACGTCAGTCCCGGTATCCGCGGCGATTGCCTCAGCCAACGTCGGATCGGCCGTCGTCCCGACGAAGATCGCGGGGACGTCGAGGGTCTCGATCGCGTCGATCAACTCGGCCATCTCCCGTGCTGACGGCTCGGCCAGCGTACTGAACCCCGCGAACACAGACCCCACTTGCTCGAAGCCGTAACGAGCTGCGAAGTATCCGAAGGCGAGATGGTCGGTGACGAGCCGTCGCCGAACGAGCGGCACGCGATCGATCTCGTCGCGAATCCATCGGTCGAGGTCGTTCAGGGACAGGCGGTACGAGGACGCGTTCGAACGATAGAAAGCGGCGTTCTCCGGATCGAGCTCAGCAAGCGCTTCCTCGATCGTCTCAGTCCAGATCGTCACGTTGGCCGGGTCGAACCAGACGTGCGGATCGTGTTCGCCGTGATCGTGCCGCCCGTCGTCGCTCTCGCCCTCTCCCACAAGGGTGTCCTCATCTTCTGCTGAGGCTTCCGCGCTTTCGACTCCCAGTTCCCGAAGCACCACGCGCTCTGACAGATCGACGATCCGGCTAGCTGCGTTGTCGAGAATATCCCCGACCTCTTCCTCGAGACCAGCGCCTGAGATAAAAACCACGTCCGCGTTCGAGACAGTGACAACGTCCCTCGGAGTCGGCTGGAATGTGTGAGGATCCGCATTGCGGGGCAGGAGAACGACGAGTTCGACGTGATCCCCGGCAACGGAGCGGACAACGTCCCCGACGATCGTCGTCGTCGCGACGACCTGCAGTCGCTCGGAGGCAACCGCGAGAGCAACGACGATCCCGAGAGCCAACACGAAACACAGAGTCATCACGAGCGACTTCATCCGGCCCCCCCCCCTCCTCTCGCATCCCTCCATGATACCGCGTCCTCATGACCCGCGAAGGCGACGGCCTCGGGAAGCCACGCGGAGGCCCTTGAGTGCGAGGCTTCATCCGATCGATTGCACTTGGTTCCTCCATCCTCTATCTTGGAAACGACGACGATGCGACCTCGAACGAAGAGACGAGCGGGTCGGAAGATGGGCATCATCGACGACGTAGCACCGACCACCGGCGCCGCAGAATGCGCCGATCATCGCGGGATCGTGATGACGGCCGGTGGCGACATCGTCCTCGATCGGCGATCCGCCCGCCGTCTCGACCCTCGTCCTGACGCGATGCGGCGTGGAGGGCGTCTGCTTCCGTTTGCCGAGTATCGTGGGGTGTCAGCGGGCAATCCGGCCCCTGGGGACCCTGCTCGACAAGACGCCCCACCGAATGAGCTACGACCGGTCGTCGCAGAGACGCCGAACTGTCGGCAGATGCGTCAATGGTTCGGGTCGGTCGGTTCGATGGATGTCTGAAAGGAGACCCAATGTACAGCAAGATTCTTGTGCCGCTGGATACCTCGGAACGGGCTGAGAAGATCCTTCCGCACGTCGAAGCATTGAGCGGAATCAAGATGGGAAAGGTCATTCTGCTTCACGTCATCGAGCCGACGACCTTCGTCCCGTCCCCCACCGCGTCGATCCGGGGAGCCAGCACTCCGCCGATCACGCCCCAGGCCTACGTCGACTTGATCGAGGAAACGCGGGCGTTCGCCGAAGACTATCTGGCCAAGATTCAGAAGATCCTTGCGTCGAAGGAGATCGACGCCGAGACGATCATCGAGACCGGGCCAGCCCCGGAGCGAATCGTTCACACGGCGGAGCAGAATAAGGTCGACCTGATCGCGCTCGCAAGCCACGGGAGAACCGGCTTCTCGCGTGTCTTCTTCGGCAGTGTGGCCGCGGGCGTCCTCCACCGATCGGAGATCCCAATCCTGTTGATCCGCTCCCGAGACGAACCGTGAGCTCTGACCTTTCGTTCGCGATCAGGGGGCGACCACGTGACCGCGTCCGATCCCGCACCGCTCTCCGCAGCTGACCCTCGACGGGCGGCGGGCCATTCCACTTGTCCCAGTAGACGCGGCGTCCGTAGTGATCGTACAGACGCTCCTCGTACGCGCGGTCGACCGGCGCGGTCGGGTCGTGCTCCGGACTCTCTTCGATCTCTTCGACCGTCAACGCCGTGTGCGCTTCCTTTCGGGTCCACGCCAAGCTCGTCAGCCAACTCGGGGCTAGGAGAACCCTACGGTTCGGGCCGGAGAGCGCGGTCCCCACATCGACGACGACGTAACGAACGACCCAGCTGTCATCATCGACAATGAAGTCCTCGATCCGCCCGATCTCGCCGTCGAAGGCCGCGACCTTGTAGCCGTCCACCTCGGTGCGGAACGGAGATGCGGACCCCCTCGCTCCGCCTCTGCGCCTTCCGGCTGTTGTTCGGGCTCACCTCCGTTGCCGGCGGTGACCGGGAACGGGTGAGGGCCGATCGGATCGGTTTGGACCCAGTAGATCGGCAAGCCGAGATGCTCGAGAAGATCGGCCTCGTAACGCCTCGAAACCGGTTCGTCCTCCGCGAGCGGCGGCCCACCCTGGATCTGCTCGCGCGTCAGATCGACGCGAAGAATCCCGCCCCGCCAGTCCGGCTCACCGAGGGATGCAGACGAGACCAGGACCTTCCGGCCGGGCAACCACCTCCGCGTGTCAGAGACCATGTAGCGGACCGCCCACTCGGAATCATCAAATAGGAAGTCCTTACAGCGCCCGATGCGTCCGTCCTTCGCCTCCAAGTCGTACCCAAGGAGCTCACTCACAGACCGAAGCACACGTCTCACCTACGGGAGAGATCCTGTTCCTCCTCACCGAAATCATCCCGTCCCGCCTGCCCCCCCGTTCACTCGCTACTTCCTTTCGTGTCTGCAGATTTGCCGTTCGATCGACACGCCACATCCGGCTCGATCGGCCTCCTCGGATCCGCGGCTAGGCCGGCGAGCAGAGCCCGGAAGAGACCGGAGTTCATCGAGCATAACATCCTCCGCCTACTCCCCATCCGCCCGTATCAGCAGGATCGGACGCTCCAATCGGTGAAGCACGCCGATTGCAACGCTCCCGAAGAAGACCGTAGCGAGGCCGCTCCGCCCGTGACTCGCCATCGCGACGAGATCGACGTCCTTCGCCTCCGCCGCGCTGACGATCCGTTCAACAACGCCTCCTTGCTCCAGGGAGGTTTCGCAGGGAGTCCCTCCCGCCTCGATTCCACCCTTCTTCTGATCCAGATACGATTTCGCTTCTTCGAGCGCGCGCGTCAGCCCGTCTTCGAGAGAGTTCGACCGGATCGGGACTGACGTCGCGGGCACTCCCGCCGCGATGGCCGGTGCCGTAACCACGGGCGGCTCGACAACGTGAAGAAGAAGCAGGCGTGTTTCCTTGCCACGCGCGATCTCGATGGCATGAGGAAGGACCCGCTCGGCCCGCTCCGATCCATCGAGTGGTACGAGGATCCGTTGGTACATGCTCGATCACACTCCTCTTTTGCGCCTCGAGGCGGCGATCCTCCGTGGGCTGTGCCGAAGTGCGAGCGGATCGTCACCCATCGAAGTCTCGAGTATAGACGCGACGATTCCTCAGTCGCTCAAGCAACCGGCGAAGGCTGTTCGCTGATCGTGTGTTTCAAGGCTCGCCGATCGAGGGGAGAAAGCTTCGTCCACCTTACATGAATGCACTGTAAGTATACCATACACTCCCTCTCAGATCCAACTTCCTATCTCGGTTCTTTCTGCACTCCAATCTGAAATCGGATCATCGTGCCCGCCCGATGCGGGCACCGATGCACGCCTCCGAGCCGCCTGACACCCGGACCGCCGGAAAAGGGACCGATCTCTCCGCGCCGAGACGGAGCGGAAGAGAGCCGGGATCTGCCGAACCTTCCGCCTCGTGCCGGCACCGGCTCGCGGCAGAATCTGACGCTGGAAGATACATGGCAGATGTGGTCGAAGCCGACGATGAAGGCCTCCCCGAACCTCCAAGCCCGGCTGCCCCAAGGCGGTGCGTGCTCTCTTTCCGAGTCCGAGGCCGCAGCACCGTACTGCGAGAGGATCGAGTTGCAGCGCATGCTCACATTCACACACGTCCGACCCGAATCAGATCCGCGCACGTCTCGCCTGCCGCCCCTTTCGGACGACGGAGGGCAGATCGCCGGATTCCTACCGAGTCTGTCGCGGGCGGAACCGACGACCGCCGACGGCACGAGATCCTCTCGATGATCCTGAACTGGCCCTCAGGAATTGCCGTTCGGGGTCGAATCCTTCGCCGTAGTCGAAGTCGGGAAGTCGACGTCGCTCCAGGGAGGATCCGAGCACCCTCTCGATCTGCCGCACCATCAAGGTGTCCGCCCGAACGGCGAGCGTGAATGCTTCGCCTGTCCGCTCCGCTCGGCCGGTCCGCCCAATCCGGTGCGTGTAGGCATCGACCGTGTGAGGCATGTCGAAATTGATCACGTGTGAGATCTCCGACACATCGATCCCGCGAGCCGCGATGTCCGTGGCCACCAGAACGTCGATCTTCCCGTTTCGGAAGCCGTCGATCGCTCGTTGGCGCTGGTTCTGACTCATATCGCCCTGCAGCGCAGCCGCGCGATGGCCGTGTTTCTTCATGTGGCTCGCCAGATTGCGGGCGCGGTACTTCGTCCGCGTGAAGATGAGAACCCGTCCGGTCGACGTTCTGCGCAACATCGCCATGAGGAGATCCTTCCGCCGATGCTCTGAGACCGGGTAGAGCGCGTGTGATACGGTCTCTGCCGGTGCACTCGCTCCGATCTGCACCGTCTCCGGATCCCCAAGAATCCGGTCAGCAAGCGTACGGATGTCCGCGGGCATGGTGGCCGAGAAGAACAGGGTCTGCCGTTTCTCCGGAACCTGCCGAATGATTCGTCGGATGTCGGGGAGGAAGCCCATATCGCACATGCGATCAGCCTCGTCGAGGACGAGAACTTCAACTTGCGACAGGTCGATCGCCGCCGCCCCGACGTGGTCGAGCAGCCGGCCCGGGCAGGCGACCACGATCTCCACGCCTCGGCGGAGCGCCGCAAGCTGTGGTCCCTTGCTCACCCCTCCGTAAATCGTCGTGCTGCGAACGTTGGTGTCGCGCCCCAGTCTGACGATCTCCTGGTGGATCTGTTCGGCCAGCTCCCGTGTGGGGGCGACGATCAGCGCCCTCACCCGACCGCGGGGGCCCCGGCTCAGACGTTGGAGGATCGGAAGCACGAAAGCGGCCGTCTTTCCCGTCCCCGTCTGGGCGAGGCCCAACACATCTCGTCCTTGTAGAATGATCGGGATGGCTCGTTCCTGGATCGGTGTCGGAGCGGTGTAGCCGACCGACTTCACGCCGGCGGCGATCCGCCGGTCGAACTGGAATCGTTCAAAACCCAATATAGACACTCCTTGGCTCCGTTGAGCCAAGTCGCACGCTCAGCTCGGGTTGACTGCGATTCGCGCTGGAATGGTATGCGATTGAACCGCCTACGAAACTGCCACCTAGTATATCCTCTCCGACTGCGCCGAGCCAGGCTCGCGTGTCGTTCCGTACCAGGCGCACGGGTTCTGCTCACCCGCCGTGGCGCAGATGTGGTTCCGTCTCGGTTCCAACGAGGACCCTTGACCCTCACGCAACGCGAGGGTCCATCCTTACTACGACAGCCTCGGTCTGGTCACACCGTCGGAGCGGCCGGACGCCGGATACCGCCTGCATTCGATCACCGACCTCGAGCGGTTGCCGCACGTGCCCTTCTGCATGGAGTTCGCCTTCGAATTCGAGCAGATCCGCGAACTGCTCGCCGACCCGGAAGCGATGAACGTGGCGGAGGCCGCCAGACAGACGATCGACCGCGCCTTCTGCCCGTGCTCTCCCGCCATGCACCCTGTCCTCGCCGCCGGCTACGCCAGCGATTCTCGATTCGATCGTTCTACGACGACCAGCCGGCCAGGACGGCGGAGTGGTTCGCCGCGGCGATCCGAGCGAACCCCAAGCGGGCCGGGTCAGACGCGTAACACTCGGCCGACTGCACCCGCGCCGGTCACTTCGATTCCTGAGCCTCGCCCGACTTGACGATGGCGAGCTTCGCCGTCAGCGGACCGATCAACTCGTGAATGACCGTCGCACCGATGATCACGTTGAGCAGAATCTGGCTGATCGACTCGAGCGCCGGCTCCCGTTGCGCCAGGAGGGCAAGCCCGATGACGATCCCTCCTTGCGGAATCAGCCCCCAGCCCGTGTACCGCCGGACCTCAAGCGACGCATGCCCGAGCCTTGCTCCGAGGTATGCTCCTCCGAGCTTCCCGGCCGACCGGAAGACGACGACGAGGAGAACGACCGGGAAGTACCGCAACAGGACGCCGACATCCAAGAGCATGCCGCTGACCGTGAAGAAGACGATGAACACGACCGGTTCGACCGCTTCCTCGAGGAGGTGGAAGACACGATGCCGCTCCTGCTGCCGAGACGTGTTGATGACGGTCGCCCCCATCGCCATCGTGGCCAAGAGCTGGTCGAATCGAAGAGCAGACGAGACCCCGTAGCAGATTCCCAGAATTCCGAGCAGGAGCGCGATCTGAAGCCCGTCGCTCTCTCCCCGGAGCCACCTCGGGGCGAATCGGAACGCCAGTCCGGCGACGGCCCCCAGCCCGAGCGCACCGCCGATCGCCATCAACGGCTCGACGATCGTTCCGACCCCCGCGACGCGATGCGTGATCAGAACGATCGCGATGACAACGGCAAGGCTGTAGTTCATCACACCGAGCGCGTCGTCGATCGCCGCCGACGCCATGATGCTGAACGTGACCATCCCCTTCGCCTTGAACTGCCGGACCACGGCGAGCGTCGCCGACGGGTCGGTCGGCGAGGCCAGAGAGCCGAGGAGGATGGCGAGCGGCGCAACGGTGGTGAGGAAACCGTCGGAGTCCGGAAGAAGAAACGGCAGCGTCGCGAGACATCCGGCGGTCACCAAAAGCGCCGAGAGCTCCGCTTCGCCGAGGGCGATGAGGATGATCTTCCGTCCCAGCTCCCTCAGCGGCCGATAGGCAAGGGTTCCACCGATCGCAAACGTTAGAACGGCGAGAGAGAGCTCCGTCGTGGTGCCCATCGAGTCGACGAACGTACTCGAGACAAGTCCCGTGATCCGCGGATTGAGAATCAGCCCGGCCACGATGTATCCGCTGACTCGTGGAAGGCCCACGGTTCTGACAATCTCTCCCAGTATGTACCCAAGGGTAATCGCCAGACCCGTCGCGAGGAGACCGTTCACCTACGCCACCTTTTGATCGCGCACACGCGATCGCTTGACTGTGAAACCCCGTAGGATAGGGCCGCGATGACATTCTGGCAACCTCCTGCCCGGACAGCGTCTCTCCGAAATCTGACGTAGCGACCCGGCCGCCCACGACGCCCATTCGAGCGAACGCCGTCGAGACGCCATTCGAGGACGCCGACGCTGCTCCAGCCTGGCCCTCGTGGTAAACTCGAAGCATGAAGCGAGTCGGTGTGTTGACCAGTGGCGGAGACGCTCCCGGGATGAACGCCGCCGTGCGAGCCGTCGTGCGGACCGGCCTTTCGCACGGCTGGGATATGCTCGGCGTTCGGCACGGCTACGCCGGGCTCATCGCGGAGGAAACGGTACAGCTCGGGTATCGCGACGTCGGAGGCATCATCCAGGAGGGCGGAACGTTCCTCGGAAGCTCGCGCTGTCCCGATATGAAGACGGAGGCCGGCCAGCGCCGAGCCGTCGACGCCCTGACACGCAGCGGCATCGACGCCCTCGTCGTCATCGGCGGAAACGGATCGCAGTCCGGCGCGCAGGCGCTGTCGGAATCGGGCGTTCCGGTGATCGGGGTCGGATCGACGATCGACAACGATCTGGTCGGAGCGGATATGTCGATCGGCGTCGACACCGCACTCGATATCGCGCTTGAGGCGATCGACCGTCTCAAGGTGACGGCCTCCTCACACCGTCGTGCTTTCCTCGTCGAGGTGATGGGCCGTGAGTGTGGTTACCTCGCGCTCGTGGCGGGGATCACCGGCGGGGCTGAAGCGGTCGTCCTCCCCGACAGGCGGTTCGATCCGGACCGCTTGGCAGCACATCTTGAAGACAGCTATGAGCGAGGCAAGCGGCACGCGCTGGTCGTCGTCGCCGAAGGGGCCGAATGGGACGCCCGCCGCATCGCGACGCACTTCGGGGAGAACAAGAGGCGTCTAGGGTTCGAGCTGAGACTGACCGTCCTCGGGCACGTCCAACGCGGCGGCTCTCCCGGGTCGTTCGACCGCCTCCTCGCCAGTCGCCTCGGTGCTGCGGCGATCGACCGCCTCGCGGCCGGCGAGCATGGCGTATTGATGGGCCTGCTCGGCGGACGGATCTCGGCCACTCCGCTTCAAGATGTCGCCGGGAAGGTCAAATCGCTCGACGCAGGGTTGATCGAACTGGCCGAAGTCCTCGCGAAGTAGCTGACCCCTTCCCAACGATGCCCTCGGAGTTCCGCCGGGCACGACACCAGACGCGCGTCGCGGCGAGCCGAGGCCACAAGAAGGAAACTCGATTCTCACGGGCGTTCCAGTGGTCTCTGCCGTGGCACTGATCCACTCCCTGAGCCCACGCCAGGCACAGCAGCCCGGCACGCCTTGTTCGATCCTTCGCCGTGAAAGGAATCCATGCCGCGTTCGGACTCATCCTCAGTCATCCCCACACCGTTCCCCGCGCGCTGATACACACAGTCGGCGCTCTGCCTGCCGCGATCGCTTCCGACGCCGCAAGATGGGCCGAGCGATCGCTCGAAAGGTCCCCTCGGGATTGAACGCATCGACGGCGCTGAGGAATTGGAGGCGGCAACGGACGCATCGGGATGAAGCGGCTTCACGCTCGAAGCAGATGCTGAGAAGAGCCCTTCATCTGTCACCCGAAGCGGACCCAAGACCGGCTGCCCCTTCACCGACGACGCGGTCCGTTCAGACGCGGGCGTCTCGGATAGCACGGCGTCCGCTCGGTCCAACGATCGGAGGGCCATGCCGATACGCGCAATCGAGTCGATCACATCCCTCACACGAGAAGAGGTGCGACGCTTGTCGAACGCCCTTCCCGATCCCGAGGACGAACGAGACACTCTTCGACGGAATCATCAGGTAATGGGACGTCAACTGAACGCCGAGCGGGTCGGTCGGCAGATGCGCGAAGACGAGTCGCTGATTCGACAAATCCCACCCGCTAGCGCCCGCCCCCGGCGAGAACCCACGACTCGTCGACAGCCCGCGCTTGCTCGCCCAATCGGAGACCGTTCGGCCGAGCCGATCGCCGATCAGGGAGAGCCCGGCCGTCGCCACAGCATCCAGGATCATCGAATCCACCAGATCACCTCGTGCACGAAGCTCTCGCGCCCGCTCGTCGATGACCGCACCCGCCGTCGTAAGCCCGAAGCAGACGTACTCCGCACCGTGGATCGTCTCAGGCAGCCCTTGCGCATCCCTCGCATCGAGCGCCGCGCCGGCGAAGATGCGTCCGATCGCTCTCAGGTCGATGAGCGAGCACGCGATCGGCAGCAGCTCCTCAAGACGGGCGATCACCATCTTCGATCGGGAGAACCGGCTGGATTCGAGGCTGCGCCAGACCGATTCTACGTCCAGGTCAACGTCACCACCGTTGAGGTCGAAACATTCGATCAAGCCCACACGGCCGTTTCGGTTCATCGCCTTTCTCGCCTCCGATCGCGTCCCCGACCGCAGCCGGGTCTGTCGCCATCGCACTCCTGCGGCCCAAAGACCTGCGAAGAGGAATCGCTTTCCACTGTCATCCTTGATGCGGGGATTCGATTCACCGAAGGTTGACGATCGGCAACGTTCGTGAGTCACGCGACACACCATGTGACTTCGAGTCGGTGCCGAGATCTGCCGAAGTCGATCGAGATCGAAACCCGCGACAAACGGGCGAGGCCGCGGATCTGCTCCGAGCGGTCCGCCGACCAAACGAGGATGGGCGAGTGGCCCACCGGGGAGGACGTGACGATGTTTCTGATCGTAGGCGAATTGATCAACTCCACGCGAAAGCGTGTCGGAGGCGCGATCCGCGAGCACGACGAAGGACACATTCGGAAGTTGGCACGAGAGCAGCGAGCGGCGGGCGCCGACGTGATCGACCTGAACGCCGGGCAGTCGATGGATCGTGAGCTAGACGATCTCCTCTGGCTGATCGGCGTGGTCGAGGACGAGCTCGGCGCCGGCGCACGCCTCGGCATCGACACGTCCGACCCGGACGTCATGGAGAAAGCGATCGCCACCTGTTCCGCATCGCCTCTGATGAACTCGATCAGCAACGAGCCGTCGAAGAAACCGCTGCTCGAGCTCGCCGCGGAGTGCGGCTGTGAAGTGATCGGCCTCGCGATGGGCGAGGTCGGAATGCCGAAGACGGCCGAAGACCGCGTCACAGAGACGGCCGCCTTGGTCGAGAAATGCGAGGCGGCGGGCGTCCCCCGCGATCGCCTCTACGTCGACTTGATTTGCATGTCGGTGGCGAGTTCTTCGGATCAGGGCCGTGAGCTGCTCACGGCGCTCCGCCGCGTCGATGATGAACTCAGCGTCAAGCCACTCGTTGCGGTCAGCAACGTCTCCTTCGGCCTGCCCAACCGGCGCCTGCTCAATCGAGCGTTCCTCGCCATGCTGATCGAGGCAGGGCTCGCCGGTGCGATCCTCGACCCGACCGATCCGGGCATCGCTGAGACGATCTGCGCCGCTCGGGCCCTTCTCGGAAGCGACGAGTACTGCATGGACTACATCAAGCACCATCGAGCCGCGCAGGCGTAGTCGTCGACCACCCGATTCGAGGTGACCGTGAGCAAACGGAAAGGCCGGGACGAAGCGCAGATCGTCCTCGTATCGGATGGAACGACCATCCGAGGAACGATCGGGGCATCGATCCTGCGAGTCCTCCAAGAGCACGGCGTGCCGATCGACAGCTCCTGCGGCGGAAACGGAACGTGCGGCGAGTGCCGCATCCGCTTTCTAACGTCACCCCCCGAACCAGCATCGGCCGATCTGGTGCAATTCGATCGGTCGGAGATCGCCCGAGGATGGCGGCTCGCCTGCGCCCACACGTTGGTCGAGGACGTGTGGATCGAGCACGCCGCGTCAACGGGCGAACTCGATCGCAAAGCGGACGAGGATGTCCCCAGCGCGATCGGCGAGTTGAAGCCGTCTGTCCACGGACGGACGATCGATTGGACGGCTCCATCCGCGGAAGACGCGCGCTCGCTGAAGACGCGATTGACCGAATCACTCGGAGCGAGACGGCGAGTCCCGTGTCGCGTCCTCCGCAGAATGCCGGAGATCCTCCGAGGTGACAACGGTCCGATCACCGTGATCGAGCGGGCCGACGTCGTCCTCGACGTCCTGCCGGAGAGCGAACCGCGAATCTGTGGACTGGCGATCGACGTCGGGACGACGACACTCGCCGTTCACCTGTTCGACCTCGCGTCCGGGCAACCGCTCGGGAGTGCCGCGGCGCGCAATCCACAACGTCGCTACGGGGCCGACGTTATCTCGAGAATCGCCCACGTTCGACGTTCGCCGAACGAAGGTCTCGCCGCGCTTCATGATGCCGCGGTCGACGGCCTGAACGAACTGGTTGGGCGCCTGACACCCGCAGCGGGAATCTCGTCCAAGTCGATCTACGGCGCAGTCGCCGTCGGGAATCCGACGATGATTCATCTCTTGTTGTCGATCGACCCGAGGGGGATCGACCTGAATCCATATGCCCCGGTGTTCACCGATCGGGTCGGGTGCTACGCGGAGGAGCTCGGCCTCGCCGCGCATCCTCGGGCCCTCGTCGAAACGCTGCCGGCAGTTTCCGCGTACGTTGGCGCCGACATCGTCTCGGGAATCCTGGCAACCGGCCTGGATACCCGCGGTGGGAGCACCCTGTACCTCGACATCGGTACCAACGGCGAGATCGTGCTTGCCGTCAACGGCCGCCTGTTCGCGTGCTCGACCGCGGCGGGGCCCGCCTTCGAGGGCGCGTCGATCGTCCGTGGAATGGCCGCGCTCGACGGCGCGATCGAGTCCGTCTCAATCACCGACAATGAGATCGCGTGCGACGTAATCGGTGATGGAACGGCACGTGGAATCTGTGGAACCGGGCTCGTCTCAGCCATCGCCGAACTGGTCAGAGTCGGGGTTATCGATCCATCCGGGCGACTCGACGAATCGAAGTCACCTTTCCGCGACCGGTTCGAAGGGACCGGAGCACAGCGACGATTCCGCCTGACGGACGGACTCGAATCCGTCTACCTGCATCAGGGCGACGTTCGCGAATTCCAGTTGGGAAAGGCGGCCATACGGACCGGAATCGAGATCCTCCTCGAGCGGGTCGGCGTCACTGCGAAAGACCTCGACGGTGTGTTGATCGGGGGCGCGTTCTCCGCTCGCCTCTCGAGTCGGCATCTCGTAACGACCGGACTCCTTCCCGACATCGATCCAGGAAGGATCGGTCTCGTCGGGAACGCCGCCGGTCGGGGCGCGATTCAAGTGCTGCTCGACGACCGACTGATAGAGAAGGCGGACCGCTTGGCCGATAACGTCGAGTACGTTGAGCTTTCCGGCGCTTCGGGATTCTCCGACCTTTTCGTTCGCCACATCCCGTTCCCATCCCGGTGAGCCGCACACTGAGCCGCGTCGACGCTGCGAGCCTCGACGCCCTCACCGACACCGCCGAGCGCCGCGAAGATGGATGGAGGGCAGAAGAAAGATGGGAAACGAGAGAGACCTAACCGATCCGGCCAAACCGGAGGAGACCGACTCGCTGGAAGCGCGAGTGGCCGCTGCGCTCGAACGCGGCGAGGCGCTCCGCCGGCAGCGATGTTACGATGAGGCGGCCCGAATCCTGAGTGACGCGCTCGAACACAGGATCGACCGCGCCGCGATTCACTACCGACTCGGAAACGTCCATGTCGACCGAGGAGACCTCGCCGGCGCCGAGATGGCATACCGGCGAGCCCTCGACGCCGATCCGCATCACGCGAACGCCTTGAACAATCTGGCCGTCGTCTACAAACGCCAGAACCGGATCGGCCTGTACGTCAAGACGTACAAACGCGCCCTGCGCGAGTTCTCCAAGGCCCCCAACGCGAGACGGGCCGTCACAACGAACGGTAGACGCCCAGCCCTCGGCCGAACCGCTCGGGTCGTGCTCGGCGTCTGTCTCGCGATCGCCGTCATCATTCTGACCCTCCGCGCCGTCGTGTATTGAGGAAGGCGGGGCCTCTTCACATCTTCGCCACACGACTGCCTTTCCAAGTGCGCAACGTGCCCGCACACTGGCCGCGACGGCGAGAGGAGGGCCGACGGGTGGGAGACGAATCACGTCCGAGGAGTTCGACACACGATCGAGGCTCGCTACGCACGAACCGAGCAGAGAGAATCCAGGCCCTCCAGCTCGTTCTGGCACTCGTAGTTCCGATCTGCGCGGGCGTGCTCTCCGTCACCTGCTGCCTCGCCGCCGATTCGATCGACGGACCCATGACGCTGAGCGACGCGGTCCGCCTCGGGCTCGAGAACGATCCAGAGATCCGACAAGCGGAGATCGAGCTTCACATCGCCGGGCTAGAGCTCGATGCCGAGCTGTCTTCCTTCTTCCTCCCCACGGTGAGTCTCACCGTCACTCCGCCGAACCTGACATCGAGCGGGTGGACGGGGGGGTTCTCCGGAAGCGTCACCGCCGATCTTTCACTGCCGATCGGAACGTCTTCGCAGCTCCGCGGGAAGCTGGCCGTCGAGTCGGACGCCGCGACCGGATCGTGGAGCGCAAGCGGCTGGAGTCTCTCGCTCAGCCAGTGCCTCGCCGTCGCGCAACCCGAAACGGCACTCGACTCCGTCGATCGCCGTCGGAATGACGTCGCGAATGCCGAAGCGGCGCTCCGGCAGGCGCGGTCCGATCTGATCATCGACGTCACGCGCTCGTATTTGAACCTTCTCTCGGCGACCGATGGCCTGAAACGGGCGGAGCGCGCTCTCGACGAGGCGGAGGAGAGCCTCCGGCGCGCCTGCGAGGCCTTCGACGCAGGACTCGTGGGCGAGACGCACGTGATCGAGGCGAGGATATGCGCCCTCGACGCCGAGATCGCGGTGGAGGATCGTGCGGAGTCGCTCGAAGAGGTCCGCAACGCGTTCTTCGGCGAGGCACTCGGGTCCGTTGAACCGTCGGAGATGGTCCCGCCGGCATTCGCCGTCGACCGAATGTTCGAGGCCGTCCGTTCGCTCCTCCAAGATGAGGGCGCGATCCTCGACGCGGTTGCTTCGTCCTCGTCGGTCGCCGGCGCAGACGAGTCGCTCGCATCGGCCGAAGAGACGCTCGCGAGGAGCCGTCTCGTCATCGATCCCCAGCTGACGATCCATGCCGGTCTCTCGGAGAACGGCCTGACGATCGGGTGGTCCTCGTCTCTGACGGTCTTCTCACCGTGCTGGTCCGAGGAGATCGAGATCGCCCGCCTCCAGGTCGAGCTTGCCTCCGAGCGGCTACGTAGTGCGAAACGTCAGGTCGAATCGTCAATCCGAAGCGACCTCGCCGCATTGAAGGCGGCCGCCCGAGACGTGGATCGCCTCCCGCTCGAAGAGGAACGTTGGACCCTCGAGGAAGAGGTCATGCGCGCAAAGCACGACGCCGGAACGATTGGCGAGCGCGAGTGGAGCGACTTTCTCGATCAGCTGGAGTCATTCCGTCTCGAAGCGAACGAGCGATCGACCACGCTGTTTGTCGCTCTGATCGGCTATCGATACGCGCTCGGGTTCCCGCTCGAATGGGAGGAATGGCTGGAATGAATCAGACACGCAGGAACTGGCTCGTCGTCGGCGGGATCGTGATCGTCGTCGGCGTCGGCGTCGGGCTCCTTCTTTCGAAGTCTCAGAACGGCTCCGCCGCTCCGGCCGGGGGCGTCGCTACAACGTCGGTCGCGCGCGGCGACATCGTCCAGACGCTCACCGTCTACGGTGAAGTCATCCCGAAGCAGGAATACACGTTCACGTTCGATGCCGACCGTGTCACCAACATCTCCGTCAACGTCGGCCAGCGTGTCGAGACCGACCAGACCCTCGTCGAACTCGACACCACCCAGCAAGAGCTTGCGCTGCTGCAGGCGGAGCGATCGCTGAATGACGCCCGAGCCGAGGGGGCGCCGGCGGTCATTCGCGAGAAGGAGCTCGCTTACGAGGTCGCCCGGAAGAATCTCGAGAACGCGACTCTCCGAGCTCCTTTTCCGGGGGTGATCACACAGATCATCCGTCCGACGACGTCCGGAGGAGACTGGAGTCTGACCCTCGTAGACACGAGCGAGCTGTTCATCGAGGCCGAGGTCGATCAACTCGACGCACCGAGCTTGTGCATCGGGCAGCCGGCACTGACGGTGGTCGAACCGCTTCCGGACCGCACCTGGCCGGTCGAAGTCGTCGAGGTCGGCGCCATGGCCGTCACGCGCGGGAACAGCACCATCGTCGTCGTCACGGCCAAGCTTCCGCACGCCGATGATTCGATTCTTGTCGGCTACACGGCGGAGATGACGATCACGACCTCGGAGGCACGGGACGTGCTCATGGTTCCGATCACATGTGTGCAACAGACTCCACACGGGTGGACGGTCACCAGACTGGTCGACGGTGAGCACGTCGCACAACAGGTATCGATCGGAACGATCTCCGACGCGTTCGCCGAGATCACCTCGGGGCTGGAAGAGGGAGATGTCGTGCTCCTGAACTCGACCACCGTCCGCACATCGACGCAGGACGAGGCAGAAGACGGGCAGATCTCGCAACGTTCCCAGAACGGTCAGGGAATGCCAGACGGCTTCCCCGGCAAGGCGCCCTAGGGGGATCCGAGATCTTGCTCATCGAATTGAAGGGCGTTACGAAGGATTACCCGATGGGAGAACTCGTCTTCCAAGCTCTCCGGGGCGTCGACCTCTCGATCGCCGGTGGCGAATACGTCGCGGTCAGCGGGTCTTCCGGATCCGGGAAGTCGACGCTCCTCCACATCCTCGGTGCCCTTCACCGGCCGACGAGCGGGGAGGCGTGGCTGGACGGCGAGAACCTGGGGACCCTTCCCCGTGAACGCCTCGCCCGGCTACGAAACGGGAAGATCGGCTTCGTCTTCCAGCAGTTCTTCCTCCTCCCACGCTCAACGGCCCTTCAGAACGTCGAGATCCCGATGGTCTACGCCGGGGTCGGCCGGCGAGATCGAGGGATGAAGGCGCGATCGGCGCTCAGACGCGTCGGCCTCGCCGACTTCGCCCACCACCGGCCGACCCAGCTTTCGGGCGGCCAGGCTCAACGCGTCGCGCTCGCACGCGCACTCGTCAACCGGCCGAGACTGATCCTCGCCGACGAGCCGACGGGGAATCTCGACAGCCGTACGTCCGAAGAGATCGTGAACCTCTTCGGAAATCTCCACCAAGAGGGCGGAACGATCGCCATCGTCACGCACGAAGAGGAGATCGCCAGACGTGCCCACCGTGAAGTGATCTTGAGCGACGGGCGGATCGCCGAGGACCACCGTGGCGCTGCGTGAGATGCTCCGAACAGCGCTGACCGCACTCGGCGCCCACAAACTGAGAACCTCTCTGTCGGTGCTCGGCATCGTCATCGGCGTCGCGTCGGTCGTGGCGATCATCTCGCTCGTCGACGGAGCGACCGCCGAGATGAAGGCACAGATCGCCGGCCTCGGGATGCGAACAATCACGATCGACATCTTTCCGCAGGCCCTCTCGTCGGCCGCCTCCGTCCAGACGCTGACCGAGGAGCTGACGACCGACCTTCGGGCCGCCCCGTCGGTCTCCCAAGCCGTGCCGACCGCGTCCTCGCGCGTCTCGGTGACTCTGAACGGCGCGACGTGGAGCGCCTCGCTGATGGGCGTGACGGCAGAGTTCGCCGAGCTGTTCGACGCGTTCTACCCGACCGACGGTCGTTACGTTCATCCGCTCGACGAGGACCGGAAAGTCGTCGTCCTCGGCGCCGATCTCGCTGAGGACTACTTCGGGACCGAGAGTCCGGTCGGAGAGCGTATGACGCTGGAGATCGGCGGACAGCGAACGTTCTTCCGGATCATCGGCGTGATGAGCGAGCGAGGGACGGTCGGCTACCAGAACCTCGATGGAATGCTCTATGCCCCCTTGTCGACCGTTCAGCTCCTCTCCGGATCGCGGCAGTTCACCTCGTACATTGCACAGGCGGCGAATGAGGCGGTCGTCGAGACGGCGGCGGCCGAGATCGAGTCGATCCTCGACCGGAAGCTCACCTCGACGGCGACGCCGACGGGGCTGTTCGCCGATCGAGGAATGGGCGCCAACGTGGTGATTTCGACCTCCGGCGGCGCGTCCTTCGGCGGTCGATCGTCCCCGTACAGCGTGACGATCCAGAAGGAGGCGATCGAGACCTATGAGGAGAGCGTCAACACCATGACCCTGATCCTCGGCGGCGTCGGCGCTATCTCGCTCCTCGTCGGCGGCATCGGCATCATGAACATCATGCTCGTCTCCGTCACCGAGCGGACGAGAGAGATCGGCATCCGGATGGCGATCGGCGCCCGACCGCAGGACATCCGTTCCCAGTTCCTCGTCGAGTCGATCCTCACAAGCCTCCTCGGCGGCCTCCTCGGCCTCGGGATCGGCTGGCTCTGCGGCTGGCTCGGCGCAAGATTCGGAGACTGGCCGTTCGTGATCTCCGTCTACCCGGCACTTCTGGCGTGCGGCTTCTCGCTTCTGATCGGGATGACGTTCGGGCTTTACCCCGCCCTCCGCGCGGCGCGGCTCGATCCGGTCGAGGCGCTCCGGCACGAATAGCCGCGAGGCATTTCAGACCGGTCGATACCGCCCGGCCGAGACGACGACTTCGGGCGGATCGTGGAGGTGCCTTTTCACTGCGCATTGCGACGCCGCCTTGATGCAGGCGTCGACGTACTTGTCCGGGAACTCGGCGGGCAAGTGGACCCGGATGTCGATCCGATCCAATCTGTGATTCTCTTCATCGCGTGTCACGTCCAGCCGCAACGAGATCCCGCCCGTCGGGATGTTCCGCTTCTGACAGAACGCGAGCACATAGTAGCCGGTACACGTCGCCAGCGATGCAAGAAATAGGTCGAACGGTGTCGGGGCGCTGCCCTTCCCGCCGTTTGTGCGACGTTGATCCGTCTCGATCACCATTCCGTCATGCTCGGCCACTACCCGTTTTCCGCCGGGGAACCGTACGTTCACTGCATCCTCCCCTTTCGAGAATCCGAACGCCGTCAGCCGGATTTTCGCAGGGGACACGCCTCACCGCAATGCCGTCCTACGTCATCCGAGCTCTACCGCTGTCGAACGAGACCCCGGCTCACGTCCCACTGGGCCCACGCCCGCGGATTGTGCCCCACCGTCTGACGAGCCGGGCCGAGCGTGGTACGATCGGGTCGACGCATGCATGGGTGCGAAGGAGGTCGCAACGTGGAGCTTGCACGACTGACCTGGCCCGAGGCGAAGGAGGCGATCGGTACCGCCCGTGTCGCGCTGCTGCCGGTCGGTGCGATCGAACAACACGGCCCCCATCTCCCCCTCGGAACCGATGGATTCATCGCAACCCGGATCGCCGGCAACGTCGCGAAGCAGGACGATCGCCTCCTATTGCCGACCATCGAGGTCGGCGTCTCCGGCGAGCATCGTCAATTCTGGGGAACATTGAATGTGTCGTCCGACGCGCTCCGCGACCACGCGCTCGCCGTCGTTCGCTCCCTCGCGCTGCACGGGTTGCGGAAGCTCGTGTTCGTCAACGGGCACGGATCGAACGCCGCCCCGCTCGAAGAAGCGGCTCGCCGTCTCCGCGAGGAGGGGACGTTCGCCTTCACCTTCAACTGGTGGCGCTCGATCGCCTCGACGCTCGAAACGCTGTTCCCCGATCCGACCGCCCATGCGGGCTCGATCGAGACGAGCATGATGCTCGCGATCGAGCGTCCGTTGGTCCGCTCCGACGCGTTTGACGACGCCGGAGACGTCACGCAGTGGGGGACGTACATCGAGGGCGTTCTCGTCGGGTTCGATGCCGCCGACTTCACCGAGCGGGGCAACGTCGGCGATCCGAGATTGGCCGATCTCGACAAGGGCGAAGCGGCCCTGTCCGCGGCCTCCGACAGCCTCAGTAGATTCTGCGATTGGCTGGCCGACCGCTCGGAGGAGGCGCTGGCGTCGCCGCCGCATCGGCCGTAGGCAAAGGGCCGATCAGCCGTCTCGCAACTGCGCTGTCTCCACTTCGTTGACGCGGCGCGGATCTCCCTCAAGCACGACCCCGTAGACGTCGCGCGCCGCTTCCTCCGTGATGTACCCGTCCAGCACGTCCTCGAAAACCGCGAACGGATCGCGGCGGCGCGGATCGCCGTATCCCCCGCCGGACCCCGTGACGAATCGGACCACGTCGTTTCGCTCCAGCGGCACGTTCGCAAACCGTCCCCGTCGTTCGGTCCGCCCGTCCGATCGCCTGATCTCGGCGAAGTTCGGCGCACCGTCCGTCCCGCCGGCCAGTGCCCACGGCGGATAGACACTCCGCCCGAAGCTGGCGGTCACCCGCGCCTGCCCGTTGGTGATCCGGTAGTCTTTGATCAGGCCCCGCCCGCCGACCCACTGACCGTGCCCACCGTCCGCAACGTTCAGCGCAAACCGATCGACGAGAAACGGATACCGGGTCTCGGCGACCTCGATCGACAGGATGAACGTCTCCCCGTCGCTCGTGCACACCAATCCGTGCTCTCCGTCCTTTCCGCGGCCGGCACCCCATCCGCCGGCGTTCGGCTCGACGCAGATGAACCATTCTCCCGTCGAGTCGTCGATCCCGCTCACCGTCGTGCCACAGACGCTGAGGAAATGACCGGCGGGGATTCGCTCCGGGATTGCCGCAGCGAGCGCCTTCCAGACGACATCGCCCGCGTAGCTCGCCGACTCCCAGTAGGTACTCACCGGCGCCGGCCGAACCGGGTTGAAGACGCAATCGTCGGGAATGATCACTCGGAGGGGCGAGAAGAACCCGTGGTTCGGATCGGCGTGCGGCGAGACGACCGCTTGGTACGCGAACTTCGCCGTGCTCATCGCCACCGACAGCGGGCTGTTGATCGGGCCGCGGCACGTCGCCCCGGTCCCGCTGTAGTCGATCACGAACTCGTCATCATGGATGGTCACCTTGACCTTCACCGGGACCGGATCCCCGCCGAGCCCATCGTCGTCGATGAACTCCTCGGCGGTATACACGCCGTTCGGAAGCCGTCGCAGCTCAGCGAGTGCCTCCTGTCGGCCCTGCTCGAGATACGTCTCGATCGATTCGAGGACGGCGTCGAGCGAGTACTTATCGCAGATCTGCTCCACCCGCCTTGCCGCAACCCGAAGCGACGCCGCTTGCGCCCGCATGTCGCCGAGCGTCATCTCCGGAATCCGGCTGTTGCGGGCGAGGATCTCCACAACGTCACGGCGCTCTTCCCCGCGCGAGAACAGCTTGACGACGGGGAATTGGATCCCTTCTTGATAAATGTCGGTCGCGTCCGTCGACCAGCTTCCCGGATCCTTCCCTCCGACATCGTTCCAGTGTGCCTTTCCGGCGGCGAACATCACCGGTCGGCCGGCGTAAAAGATCGGCAGGACGAGCACCGCGTCGTTCTGATGAGTCGCACCGCCCAAGTACGGGTCGTTCGTCATGAAGACGTCGCCGTCTTCGAGACCGTCGGGGCCGAACTTGTCTAGCACGTCACGCACTGCGTCCCCGAGAACCCCAATGAACGCGGGAATGCCGTTCGCCTGCGCGATCATTCGCCCCGTCGCATCCGTCAGCGCGCAGCCGTAGTCGAGCACCTCGTAGATGACCGAACTCTTGGCCGTCCGTCCGAGCGCGACGAACATCTGCTCCGCGGCGGAGATCAGCGCCCGTTTGATGATCTCGACCGAGAACGGGTCCAGCGTGCGCTCGCGCTTCATCGCCCCACCTCCGTGATGATGAGATTGCCGTAGCCATCGACCCGCAACCGCTGCTCCGGGCAGACGATCGTCGTGCACGCTGGCTCCTCGATCACCGCCGGCCCGGGGATCGGCTCGCCGACCGGAAGGAGATCCCGCTCGAACACGTCGCTGCGCACCGCGCCGACCTCCTCAAACAACACCGACCGGGCGCCCTTCCTGGCGGCGTCCAGCGTTCGTGTCCCGTCCTCGAGCGCCGGAATCATCGGATGATCGACCGCCCCCCATCCGACGACGTGAACGTTGACGATCTCGATCGGGTCGTCCTGTCGGAACGAGTACGCTTGCTCGTGGAGACGATGAAACGTTGAGATCGCCGACTCGAGTGCACGCACGTCCAAGTCGCCAGCGGGAACCGGCGTCCGCACGGTGTGCTCTTGCCCCTTGTACCGCAAGTCGAGAAGCCGCTCGAACGTGACGCGATCCGACGGGAACGACTCTCCCTCGAACTGCGACGCCGTCTCCCGTTCGAGTTCGGCGAACAACCCCTCGATCTCGGCGACTCGCTGCTCGTCGCACGGCAGCACGCGTGTCTGGATCGCATCGTGTCGAAGGTCAGTCATCAGCATCCCCCAAGCCGAGAACTGCCCCGGCGCTCGGGGAACGATCACCTTGCGCATCCGCAGCTCACGCGCGAGGACCGCTCCGTGGAGACCGCCCGCGCCACCACTCGCCACAAGGGCGAAGTCGCGTGGATCGTAGCCGCGCTCGACGCTCACGCGCTCGAGCGCCGCCTGCATGTTCGCGTTGGCCAGTCGGAGAATCCCGAGCGCCGTATCGGCGACCGACAGCCCGATCCGTCTTGCGATCGTACCGATCGCCCGTTCCGCCCGCCCGACGTCGAGTCGCATCCGCCCGCCGAGGAAGTACTCGGCACTCAACCGTCCGGCGATGAGATTCGCGTCGGTCACCGTCGGCTCCTCGCCTCCCAGTCCGTAGCAGGCCGGCCCCGGATCGGCCCCGGCGCTCCGCGGGCCGACGTGCAACGCGCCCCCCGAGTCGATCCACGCAATCGAGCCGCCTCCCGCTCCCACTTCGACGATGTCGACCACCGGGATCCGCAACGGATACCCTGCCCATCGGCTCGATCGCTCCAGGTGATACTCGGTGTGAATCTTGATGTCGCCGTGTTCGATCAGGCTGACCTTCGCCGTCGTTCCCCCCATGTCGAACGAGATGATGTTTTCCTCGTCGGCGTTCGCCGCGATCACCCGCGACCCGATCACCCCACCGACCGGGCCCGACTCGACCAGATGGATCGGCACCGCCCGAGCGTGCGAGAAGGTCGCCGTCCCTCCGTTCGACTGCATCGCGAGTTTCGAGCCTGACAGACCCATCTCCGTCAGCCGCTCGTCGAGCGTCGACAGGTACCGCGTGGTCGTCGGCTTGACGTAGGCATTGAGCGCCGTCGTGTTCGTCCGTTCGTACTCACGCCACTGCTGTGTGATCTCATGTGACGCCGTCACCGCAGTATCGGGGTGAAGTTGCTCGACGATCTGGCGCGTTCGCACCTCGTGTGCCGGATTGGCGTATGCATTCAGATAGCAGACGGCGATCGCCTCGACGTCGAGCGCTCGGCAACGTTCGACGACTCCTCGGACCGCCTCGACGTCGAGCGGGACGAGCACCGTTCCACGATGGTCGACGCGCTCCGGCACTTCGAACCGGAACCGCCGCGGAACGAACGGCCTCGGCTTCTCGTAGCGCAGATTGTACATGTCGGTCCGGTTCGCCCGCTGGATCTCGAGCACGTCGCGGAATCCGGCCGTCGTGATCAAGGCGACCTTCGCGCCCCGGCGCTCGGTCAACGCGTTGATCACGACCGTCGTTCCATGGACGAACTGGCCTACCGTGTGGGCGTCGATCCCCGCCTTTCGCATCGTGTCCGTGACCCCGTCGGCGAAGTTCGCCGGCGTCGTCAGCGATTTCTCCAGGACGATGTCGCCGGTCCTCTCGTCGAGTGCGACGAGGTCGGTGAACGTGCCGCCGATGTCGATCGCCAACCGTGCCTGCCTGTCCATCCGGTTCCTCCTCTTGTCAGTCGACGGAGAACAGGTGACATCGCACCACCCGTCCATCCTCAAGGATCGTCATCTCCGGATCGACCTCCGAACAGACCGATAGCCGCTCGGGGCACCGAAGGTGGAAGCTACACCCTGTCGGGATGTTGACCGGACTCGGGATCTCTCCTTGCGACACGATCTTCTTCGGCTTCAGCGTCTCCTCCTCTTCCGTCACGACGGGAATCGACGACAGGAGCATCTTCGTGTAGGGATGCATCGGGGATCGGAAGAACGCCTCGGTTCGCGCGATCTCGCACAGCTTTCCCAGATACATGATCGCAACGCGCGTGGCGACGTTGCGCATCAGGCTCAAGTCGTGCGTGATGAACATGTAGGTCAGATCGAGCTCCTCGCCAAGACGCGACAACAGGTTGATGATCTTCCCTTGAACCGAAACGTCGAGCGCCGAGGTCGGCTCGTCGAGGACGACGAACCGCGGATTCGTCGCCAGAGCTCGCGCGATGGCGACCATCTGCTTCTCGCCGCCTCCGATCGACTGCGGATGCTTGTACAGGTACTCCGTCGGCGGAAGCTCGACCAGCTCGAGGAGATTGCTCATCATGCTCAAGCGGTCGCGCTTCATTCCGATCCCGTGAACGTCGAGCGGGACGGCGAGGATCTGCTTGATCGTGCGTTTCGGGTTCAGCGACGAACCGGGATCCTGAAAGACGATCCGGATCTTCCGCTTCAACTCCTTCGGCCTTCGATTGAACGAGACGCCGATCGGCACGCCTTCGAACAGAATCTGTCCCGACGTCGGAGGGTAGATCCCGAGAACACACTGTGCGGTCGTCGTCTTCCCCGAGCCGGATTCACCGACCAACCCCAACGTGTCGCCGGCGGCGATGTCCAACGAGATCTCGTCGACCGCGCGGACCACGCCCCGCTTCGTCGGAAAGTGCTTGACGAGCCGGTCGATCCTCAGGATCGGTGTCTCGCTCATGACGCCGCCCCATAGAGATAGCAGGCCGCTCGATGCTCGTCGCCGATATCAAAGAACGGCGGCGCCTGTTCTTCACAGACCGTCATCCGATACTCGCACCGCGGGTGGAATCGACACCCGGAAGGCGGATCGAGGTAGTTCGGGATCCTACCGGGGATCCCTTCACTGACCCCCTCGCCCGTCAGCTTCGGGACACTCGCCATAAGCCCTTGCGTGTACGGATGCTTCGGGTTCTCGAGCAACGCCCGCGTCGCCCCCGTCTCGACGATCGAACCGGCGTACATGATGTTGACCCGCTGCGTCAGGTCTCGCACCACCCCCATCGAGTGGGTGATCATCATCACGGACGCGCCCTTCTCTTCGACCAGTTGGTCGAGTTTCCGGAGGATCTGATCCTGAATTGTGACGTCGAGGTTGGTCGTCGGCTCGTCGGCGAGCAACAGATTCGCGTTCGACGACAGTGCCTCGGCGATGCAGATTCGTTGGCGCATCCCGCCTGACAGCTGCACCGGGTAGTTCGTCATGATCCTCTCGGGATCGGGCATTCCGGTCTCACGCAACGCCTGCAGACAGCGTGACTCGATCTCCTTGCGAGACAACCGCCCGCCACGACCGATCGCGGAATCCTTGACGATGTCCCGCAGCTGTGTTCCGATCGTGAACACCGGATTCAAGGACTGCAACGGATCCTGGAAGATCGCCGTGAGTTCGTGGCGTCGCAACGCAGTGACCCTGCGCCGCGACATCTTGAGAACGTCGCGATCACGGTACCGGACCTCGCCGCCCGTGATCCAAGCAGGCGGCATCGGCAGAACCCGCAGAATCGACTTGACCGTCGTCGTCTTTCCGCACCCGGTCTCCCCGACGAGACCGACCCGCTCTCCCTCCCGGACGTCGAGCCGGATGCCGTTGAGAACCCGTAGATGCCCTTCGAACACGCGGAATCCCACGTACAGGTCGCGGATGTCGAGTAGGCTGTTCAACGAGCTACACCTCCTCGACCGCGAACACGTCGCGCAGTCCGTCCCCGACGAGATTGAACGCCAGAATGACGATCACGATTGCCAACGCTGGGAAGATCGTTCCCCACCATTCTCCCGGAAGCCGCTTCGCCCCTTCCGCGACCATCGTCCCGAGGCCCGGCTTCGGCGGCTGGACTCCCAGCCCGATGAAGCTGAGCGTCGCTCCCAGCAGGATCACAATCCCCATGTCGAGCGTCATCTTCGTCAACACGGGCGCGAGGCAGTTCGGCAAGATCTCCCGGAACATGATGTGCAACTTGCTCGTGCCGGTCAGCTCCGCCTCGCGCACGAAGTACTCGTTTCGCAGCGACGAGGCCAACGCGAACACCAGCCGCGCGTACCACGGCCACCAGACCAGGGCGATCGCCATCATCTGGTTCATCAGGTTCGGCGTCAGCATCGCCGTGATCGCCAGAGCCAGGACCAAGGGAGGCACGGCGAGGAAGACGTCGGTAACCCGCATGATCGCCGTCTCGATCCACGTGCCCTGATGGTATCCGGCGACGAGCCCGAGGATCACGCCCGGCGCCACGCCGATGCCGAGAACGACCGCTCCGATCAAGAGCGAGAACCGGTATCCGAAGACGACACGGCTGAAGATGTCGCGGCCGACTCGATCGGTCCCGAAAAAGTGGGTCGCACTCGGCGGGAGGCTTCCATCACCGAAATTCGTGTACGGCCTCGCGTGCTCCGGGTAGGGCGTGATGTACGGCGCAAGGATCGCCGCGAGAACGATCACGATCAGGACGGCAAGCCCCAACACCGATAGGCGATTCCGCGAGAACTTGTACCATCCACGCGACAGGCCGCGCCGTTTCACGCCCAGCGTCGCCCGGAGATCGCGAAGCCGTTCCTCCCGCCTCATCTACCCACCCCCTCGTCGGAGCCGTACCGTCGGATCGAGGCCCATGATGATGATGTCGACCAAGAGATTCACCAGAGCGAACGTCAATCCAATGACCAGGACGACGGCGACGATCGCGTTGAGGTCCTTGTTGAGCATCGCCGTCACCGCATACCGGGAGAAGCCCGGCCACATGTACACCATCTCGACGAGAAACGCGTTCGACATCAGGAACGCGAAGTCGAGCCCCATCACCGTGACGGTGGGAATGATCGACGGCTTGAGGAGGTACTTGAACAACAGCCGCGGGGTGCGGATTCCATGGACCTTGTGAACCGTGATGTAGTCCTTCTGCATGTTCTCCACGATCGACGTCCTCGTGATTCGGCCTTCCTGCGCGATGTGGATCACCGACAGGCTGACCGCCGGGAGAACCATGTGACGCAGCGCGGTCATCGTCACGTCCAGCCGCCCCGCCAGCAGCCCATCGATCGTCATGAACCCGGTGATCGTCGGAGGCGGCGTCATCATGATCGGCAACCGTCCGACCCCGGGCGCCAACTTGAGCACCTGGCTGAAGATGAACAGAAGGAGAATCGCCACGACGAACGACGGCGTCGCGATCCCCAGATACGACACGAGTCGCGACACCCCGTCGAACCACGAGTTCCGAAAGAATCCGGCGAGCACCCCGGTCAACTGCCCGACAACCGCCGAGATCAACGTGGCGAAGATGATCAGCTCGAACGTGGCCGGGATGTACTGCATCAGGTCCATGGTGACCGGGCGCCGCGTGTACGACGATCGTCCGAGGTCACCGCGAAGCAGATTCTTCAACCAGTGGTAGTACTGGACCGGGAAGGGGTCGTTGAGGTGCATTTCCTCTCGCAGCTTCTCCACTTGCTCGGACGTCGCCAGATGGCCCAACGCAGCGCGCGCCGGGTCTCCGGGCATTACCCGCGCGATGAAAAAGATCAGGAGGGACAGTCCGAAGAGAACAAACAGTGCCTGGAACAGCCGTTTCCCGATGAACGTCAGCATCATTTCCCCGATCGCCTGTGTTGTGCCCGTGGGGAGCGGGCCTCTCGGCCCGCTCCCCGCTTCGTCTATCCTCCTTGAAGCTGTTCCTTCAACTCCAGATTGATCCGCCACATGTGCATGTTCTCGCTCGGCCCGATGAAGACGATCGACTCGCTCGGTCCGACGATGTACGCTTGGTGCGCGAACAGCGTCGGCTTCTGGTACGGGTAGAACGCCAGAGCATGCTCGGCGATCATCGGCTGGGCCTGCTCGTACAGCGCCAGCCGTGCCGCCGGGTCGGCCTCCGCCCTCGTGGCCTCGAGCAGCTGGATCAGCTCCGGATCGTCGAAGTACCAATGCGCTTCGAAGATCCAACCCAGACCGTTGGGATGGAACATGGAGTAGGTGTAGTAGTCGTGCGTGGGCGCCGCCTGCGGGCCGAACAGGAAGATCGTCATGTTCGGCGTCGTCTCCGGCGCCGAGCACTCCGCCGAGTACTCCGGCCACGGTGGACCGGCGACCTCCACGTTCACCCCGAGCTGCGCCATGTCCGCCTGCAACTGCAGTCCGATGTCCTCCTCGAAGTCGAGCCCACCGCAGAAGTGGTAGACGATCGTGACGTCATCCAGGCTGTCGGCGTACTTTGACAGCGCGAGCTCCGCCCGCGCTCGCTCGAGATCCTGGGCTCGAGGCTGCGGTTCGATCGGGACGTAGCCGGGCATGTCCGGAAGGAAAATCCCCGTCTCCCCGTTGCCGAGCGCCTCCCACGGGCCGACGATCCCTTCGTAATCGAACGCGTAGAGGATCGCCCGACGGAAGTGCTCGTCGTCGGTCGGCGGGAGCTGCGAATTCATCCAGACCGTTACGTTCTGAGCCCAGACGCTCTCAAGCCCGAGGTTCGGGTCGGCGTCGATCTCCTGCAGCTGAGGGAGCGTCCATCCGCCGTTGATCTCGAGATCGAGGTCCCGGCTCTTCAACAGCGTCATCAGGGTCGTGTAGTCGGTCTCCATGATGAAGATGAGCCGCTCGATCGGCACTTCATCCTCATCCCAGCCTTCGTTGCTCCAGCCGAGGAAGTAGTCGACGAACCGAACGGCGTCCAGCCGCTGGCCGGGGATGTGGCCCGTCATCATGTACGGCCCGGTCCCCGCATCGTGCGTCGCGAGCCAGTTCTCGCCGTAGTCCCCGTAGTCCCCGTAGTTGCCCGGGGTCTCGATGTGGGCCAACACGAGGTCCTTCTCCACGACGAAGAACAGGGCGAGCGTGTCCGGGAAGATCGCGCTCGGCTGGCCGAGGAGGAAGTCGACCGTGTACCGATCGACGATCTCCGCAGTGACCTGGCCCAGCGGTCCCGAGTTGCCGCGCGCCATCGTGATGAATCGGGTCATCGAGAAGGCGACGTCCTCCGCCGTCATCTCGTTGCTCGAGTGGAACGTGACGCCCTCTCTCAATGTGAACCGCCAGTGGGTGTAGTCCCCACCGACCGCCTCCCAGCTCGTCGCCAAGTGCGGGCGCACGCCCCCTTCCGGGGACGGGTAAACGAGCGGGCTGTACAGGTTGTACATCGCTTCGGTATCGTACCAGTCCGACGCGGTCGCCGGATCCGCCGTGATGACAGGCTGCCCGTTGATGACCGCGACGTTGTCCACCTCTCCAAGGACGGCCCATCCCGCAACGAGCAGACAGGACATCAGGGAGAGCAACACCGCTTTCGTTCTCACGTTGCATCACCTCGTAGGGTTCGTTGTTGAGTTCGTCTCCATCCATTCATGTGAATCGCAGAACACCTCCTTTCTCCGCTTGAGCCTCCTAGTGGTTCGGCGCTTCCTCCATTTGGCCGATTCGACAGCTCTTCCGAGCTAGTCAACGCGCTTCAACGCCCGCGGAGCGTCGGTCATCACAATGGCTCCGTCCGGACCCAAGACCACGACGTCCTCGATTCGAACACCGAACCGCCCAGTGAAGTAGGCGCCGGGTTCGATCGAGAACGCCATCCCCTCTTCCAATCTCCGTTCGTTTCCATGCACGATGTACGGTGGCTCGTGTACGTCGAGTCCGATCCCATGACCGGTGCGATGGACGAACTGCTCGCCGTATCCCGCGTCCGTCAATGCGCTCCGGGCGGCGGCGTCCACATCGGTGGCCCGGACGCCGATTCGCGCCCGATCCCGTGCCGCCTGATGCGCCCCCAAGACAGCGGCGTGCACCCGCTCCACGTCGTCGTTCGGGGGCCCACAGACGATCGTTCGCGACATATCCGAGCAGTACCCATCGACCCGGCATCCGTAGTCGAGGATGACGACGTCTCCCGGCTCGATTCGCCGGGACCCGGCACGATAATGAGGGAGCGCGCTGTTCGGGCCGGACGCGACGAGTGTCTCGAACGCAACCCCGTCGGCGCCGGCGGCGAGCATTGCAGCCTCGAGGCGACCGGCCAGCTCGAGTTCGGTCAAGCCGGAGACCGACTCGGCGGTCACCGCCGCGAAGGCACGGTCAGCGATCCGTCCGGCTCGCTTCATCGCTTCAATCTCGTCGGCTCCCTTCCGCGCCCTCAACGGAGCCATCACGGCCGAGGCAAGCCCGAAGGTCCGATCGGGGAACGCCTTCTGCACGTGGAGTGCAAACGCGCACCACATCGTGTCGTCGAGGAGCACCCGTCCGGGGATCCCTGCGACGTCTGCCGCGATCTCTCGCAGCAGCGCACTCGGGTCCTCCCCGTCCGCCCAAAGGCGCAACGTCGCCGGCGGTGAGCCTGCCTCAACCTGGGTTGCGTACAGCTTGGGGACGACGAGCACGGGTTCGCCCTCCCGAGGGACGATGAGCAACAGCATCCGCTCTCCGGGCTCGTCGGAGAAGCCGATCAAGTACCGCATGTTCGACGAGAGGCCGAAGACGGCGACCGCGCCGTCCGTGGACTGCAAGCCGGCGCGGACCGCATCGAGTCGCTCGGAGGGCACATCGGTCGGGCTCATTGGGCCTCCTCCTTCGTCACGGTCAGCTTTTCCGTGCCTTCCTTCCAGATCCGGAGACCGACGCGCTCGATCACCGACCACTCCGACTCCGCGACGCGAGCGAAGACATTCACCGGGAGGTACCCTCGGTGATCGCGCGTCACTTCGGCCCCGTAGTAGATGGCGAGCGCTTCGCGCGCCGCGTGGCCCATCTCCCACTCCTTCCAGTAGATGACGTCGCCGGTGTTGACGGTGCAGGTCTGTCGCTCACGAGGCACCGGAGCCCGACTGCGAACCGGAAAGTTGATCTCCCGACCGGACCAACGCGAGTGATAGACGGTCACTTCGATCGGCAGCATGGCCAGGACCGCCTCGACCGTCTCCGGCGCAAGATCGGGTCGGACCGTTGCAGTGAACGTCCCGCCGCGTTCGAAGTCGAATCGGAGGCGATCCGTCACTCTCCGTCCCCTCCCTTCGTCGCGCGCATCGCGGCGCGACGTTCGCCGGTCGCCGCCCGGTCGACCGAGCGCGTCTCCGGATCGACCACCACGCCGTAGTCGAACTCCGCCCTCTCGGCCGAGACGTAGCCACTGACCACGTCGGCGAGCACCGCCTCCGGATCCCGTTCGAGTGGAGACCCGTAGCCACCACCGCCGCCGCCGCGGAAACTGACGACCTCGCCTTCCTTCAGCGGAAGGTTGGAGATCTTCCGCCACCGCTCCTCGCTGCCGTCGGATCGGGTGACCACGGTGATGTTTGTCTCCCCCGGCTTTCCGCCGAACACGCCCCACGGTGGGGTGTACTTGACCCGGTCGGCCGTCACCGTGAGCCCGGCGTCGAATCCGAGCCGGTAGTCGCGAACGACGCCGAGTCCGCCCCGATGCTTCCCAGCTCCGCCGGAGTCTTGTCGCAACTCGAACCGCTCGACCCGCCACGGGTATCGAACCTCCACGACCTCGGCCGGCACGTTGTACGTATCGCCCAGCGTCATCGAGAACAACGCGCACTCGCCGTCCTCGGTCGGCTTCCCACCGTAGCCGCCCGCGTCCGCCTCGGCGCAGACGTAGTACTTCCCTGAGGAGGGATCGATCCCGTAGATGAAGTTCGCCATCGCATCGCCGAAGTGGCCTCCGCGGACGCGGTCCGGAATCGCCGGGGCGAGCGCCTTCAGGAACAGGTCCGGAATGGTCGACGAGGGAGTCGGCCACATGGCGCAGGCCGCGGGGAAGCGAGGCTTCAGGAAGCTCCCGTCGGGAATCACGATGTCGAGCGCGTGGAAGAATCCTTCGTTGCTCGGCAGATGCGGTGTCGTCACGATCTTGAACGCGTACCGCGTCGCCGAGATCGTCGACGGCTCCGGCGTGTTCATCGGGCCGCGGTTCTGCGGCCCTGTTCCCGTGAAGTCGGCCGTCATCTTCTCATCCTCGACGGTGATCTTCAGCTTCAACAACAGCTTGTCGTCCAACGGTGCGTCGTCGTTCCCGTCCCCGTCGAGGATCGCCTCCGCCTCGTAGACGCCGTTCGGGATCCGTCGTACCGCCGCACGCGCCAGCTTCTCACCCTGAACGAGAATCTCGTTCAGTGCACCGAGGGTCACGTTCAGTCCGAACCGCTCGATGACATCGAGGAATCGCTGGCTCCCCTTCCGAACGGCGGCGACCATTGCGCGGATGTCCCCGAGGACGGCGTCCGGAACGCGCGTGTTGGTGCGAATCAAGCGGAAGACGTCTTCGTTCGGCTTCCCTTCGATCACCAACTTCACCGGCGGCAGGCGGAACCCTTCCTGATAGACCTCCGTCGTATCGCTGTACCAGCCGCCCGGGTAGATCCCTCCCATGTCGACTGTATGACCGCGGAAGGCCGCCCATCCTCGGATCTCGCCTTCGTAGAAGACCGGGCAGAGCGCGACCAGATCGGGGCAGTGCGTCCCTCCGCCGTTGTACGGGTCGTTGCAGAGGATGACGTCCCCCGGCCGGAGGTTCTCCCGACCGATCGTGTCGTACGTCGATTGCACCGCGTAGCCCAGATTGGCGAGGAAAATCGGCAAGCCCGGCGTCTCCGCAATCAGGTTCGCTTCGCCGTCGAGGATCCCGCAACTGAAGTCGACGACCTCGTAGAGAATCGGGCTGTATGCCGCCCGCTCAATCGTCCGTCGGATGTCACGGCTTGCCGCGATCAGCCGATTGCGGATGACTTCCAGCGTGATCGGATCCGTCCTCATCGCCCCTCCTCGTCGATCGAGATGATCAGGTTGCCGTACACGTCCACCTTGCATGTCTGCCGCTGTTCAACGACCGCCGTCGCCGTGATCTCCTCGATCACGGCCGGCCCGCGGATCACGTTCCCCGCGCGGAGCTCGTCGCGGCGGTAGATGCCAAAGGAACGGTATTGCCCGTTGCCGACGTAGACGTCTCGTTGACCGAGGCTCGCCTCGTCCGGCGGCGCTTCGCCTCCCTCCTCGATCCGTTCCAGCGTCGGCTTGGTGACCTTGCCGAGGCCGATCACCTTCAGCGAGACGATCTCCTTCGCCTCCTCCGGCGCATTGTGGCCGTACACTCGAAGATGTTGTTCGTCGAACACCTCGGCGATCTGCGACTTGGCCACATCGGTGAACGGCACCGGCGCCGTCACAGCCAGAGTGTGTTCTTGGCCGACGTACCGAAGATCGAGCTGGTGGGTCACCGCAATCGCATCGCCCTCGACCCCCTCCTTCTCGAACACTGCGACGATCCGCTGTTCGAGTTCCCCGAACAGCTCCTTGATGTCATTCGTGCCGGCGGCGTCGAGCGACGCAATGAACGTCTGGCTCAAGTCGTGGCGAAGGTCGGCCATCAGCATCCCCCACGCCGAGAAGGCGCCCGAATGCGGTGGGACGATCACAACCGGAACGCCGAGTTCCTTGGCGATCGCCGCCGCGTGAATCGGTCCGGCCCCGCCGTAGGCGACCATGGCGAACTCGCGCGGGTCGTAGCCGCGCTTGACCGTCATCGATTGCAGCAGGCCGGACATGTTCGTGTTGACGATCTTCACGATGCCGAGTGCCGCTTCGTCGACGCTCAGATCGAAATGGTCCGCGACCTTCTTGATCGCCTGTCGCCCGAGCTCGGTCGAGATCTGCATCTTGCCGCCGAGGAAGTAGTCTGGATCGAGGAGCCCCAACTGAAGATTCGCATCCGTCACGGTCGGCTCGACGCCGCCGCGCTGGTAGCAGGCCGGGCCCGGGTCGGCGCCGGCGCTCTGCGGACCGACGTGCATCGCGCCCGCCTCGTCGATCCATGCAATGCTCCCGCCGCCGGCTCCGATCTCACGCAGATCGACCACCGGAAGAAGGATCGGGCGCCCTTCGACGAGGTACTGCTCCGTCGTCTCGGGCAGCCCGCCGGTGATGATCGACGTCTTCGCCGTCGTGCCACCCATGTCGTAGGAGATGACGTTCTCGTACCCGACGGACTTGGCCAGCTCCGCCGCGCCGATCGCGCCTCCGGCGGGGCCGGATTCGACCATCGCAATCGGCATGTCACGCGCGACCGACGACGCCATCACGCCGCCGTTGGACTGCATGATCTGAAGCACATTCGCGTAGTCGCGTTCCCTCAGCTCGCGCTCGAGGTGGTCGAGATACGTGCGGACGACCGGCATCACGTACGCATTCTGCGTCGTCGTGCTCGTCCGCTCGTATTCGTAGTAACGTCGGGTGATCCGATGTGACAGCGACACCGTCGCCGCGGGCATCCGCTCTCGGAGGAACTCGCCGATGCGTACCTCGTGCTCGGGGTTGGCGTAGGCATTGAGCAAGCAGACGGCGACTGCCGCCACCTCCTCCTCGATCAGCACGTCGAGCGCTTGCTTGAGCTCCTCTTCGGACAGCCGCGTGACGATCCGCCCGCTCGCGTCGATCCGTTCGTCGACCTCCAATCGCAGGAATCGGGGGACGAGCGGACGAGGTTTCCGGTACAGGGCGTCGTACATCTCGGTCCGGTTCGATCGCCCGATCTCGAGTACATCGCGGAATCCTCGAGTCGTGATGAGCGCCGTCTTGGCGCCTGTGCCTTCGATCAATGCGTTGATGACGACCGTCGTTCCGTGCGAAAGGAACGTGACCTCTCGCAGCGGGACCGAGAACTTCTCGACCGATTCGATCGTGCCGATCGCCGGGTCGTGGGGCGTCGACGAGACCTTGCTCACGATGACGCGGCCCGACTGCTCGTCCAGCAGCACGCCGTCGGTGAACGTCCCGCCCACGTCCGTACTCAATCTGTACATCAATTCCTCCTCTGACGCGTCTTCGCTGCGACTTCGGATTGACCTTCGGACTCCTGTTCGAGCGCCTCGCTCCAGGCAGCCTCCATTTCCTCCGATCCGGCGCCCATCTGAACCCACAACAGCTTGGCGGTCGCCGAGCCGTCGGCGCGGTACGTCCTCGACGACACGGCCGGGACGTGGTAGCAATCCCCCACGCCCAGCGGATATGAATCCTCGTCCACCGTCAGCTGAATCCGCCCTTCGAGGACGTAGCCGAACTCCTCTCCCTCGAACGCTTTCGGCTCTTCAGCGCTCTCCGCCGGGATCTCCCCCACGAGGACACGTAGCTGCGCTTCGGGCAGGTTGTGGCCGCTGAGGAACCGGTACCGGACTGCATTTTCCGAAAGATTGACGAGCGCCGGCCGCTTTCCATCCTGGATCGGAGGCGGGGGAAGCGTTTCGGCGGGGACCGTCTCCACCCCGAGCAAGCTGAGCGCCCGGACGTATCGAGAGGTCTGAACCCAGAGGACCTTCGCGCCCTTGTCGCCCGGCTCGCAGGTGTGCGGCGTCGACGCCATCAGGTGGTAGCTGTCGCCCGGTCGCAGCTCGTGCCGCTCGTCCCCGGAGAGGAGCACGATGCGCCCCTCGAGGACGTACCCGAATTCCTCCCCTTCGTGCGTGTGCGGCTCGCTGTGACTGCCGGGCGCAATCTCACCGATCACTGCCTCGAACCGCCGGCCGGGAAACCCGCTGCTCAGGAACCGGTACTTGACCGACGAATCCGACAGACTGACGTGCGGTCGGTTGTCGCTCTTGGTGATCGCGGCATGCCTCGGATCGACGAGGATCGCATTCCCCGGGCTGTTCGACATGACGAGCACGTCGGCGAGCGACACGTCGAGCGCTTGGCAGACCGACCGCAGGGACGAGATCGAGAACGACGACAGCCCTCGTTCGATCTGAGAGAGAAAGCCGACGGACAAGCCGCACGCAGCAGAAAGCGCCCGCAACGTCAATCGTTTGCGGGTTCTGATGCTGCGGATCCGCCACCCTACCTCCGACAGCTGCCCGCTCTCCATACGGTCACTATACGGACGCAGTGAACGGAGGTCAACATGAGTGAACAGTGTTCACCATTCCGGAACGCGCGACCCCGCCTTGCGAGTTCAGCTCACAGAGTCCGCCGGCTCAGGCCGTCGGACGACTCAGCCTGAGACCGTCAACGGCCGAACTGGAATCCCGTTATGGGAGTGAACGAGCCGGCGCCGGCGATCGAGACGACCCGCCGCCTAGAACTCCTCGTGTGCAGTTCGGGCGATGATCTCGTCCTGCAGCGCGCGGTCGAGGTTGTTGAAGTAGTCGCTGTACCCGGCGACGCGGACGATCAGATCGCGGTATTCGCCCGGCAATTCCTGCGCCCGCCTCAGTGTCGCCGAGTCGACCACGTTGAATTGGATGTGGTGCCCGTCGAGCCGGAAGTAGGTGCGAACGAGGTCGCCCAGTTTCCGGAGGCCGCCTTCATCGGCGAGCACGTCGGGCAGGAACCGTTGATTCAACAGCGTCCCCCCGGTTCGCACGTGATCGATCTTGCCGACCGATCGGATCACCGCCGTCGGTCCGCGCGTGTCGGCCCCTTGCACCGGTGAGATCCCGTCGGATAGGGGCACGCCGGCCTTCCTTCCGTCCGCCGTCGCTCCGACCATCTCGCCGAAGAAGACGTGGACCGTCGTCGGCAGCAGGTTGACGCGATACTGCCCGCCCTTCGTGTTCGGCCGTCCGTCGATGGCGTGGAAGTACGCATCGAAGAGCGCCTGCGCGATCCGGTCGGCGGAATCGTCATCGTTCCCGAACTTCGGGGATCGATGAAGCAGTGTTCCTCGCAGCGTCTCCGCCCCGAGGAAGTCGCCGTCGAGCGCGCCGACGAGCCGGTCCATCGTCGTCGTCCCACGGACGAAGACGTGCTCCTGGATCGCTGCCAGCGCGTCCGTCATCGTCCCGAGCCCGACGCCCTGGATGTACGTCGTCGGGTACCGCGGTCCCGCGTCGTTGTAGTCCGCTCCACGCTCGATGCAGTCCTCGACGAGGACGGAAAGGAACGGCGCCGGCATGTGCTCCGCGAACAACCTCTCGATCCGGCTGTTCCCTTCGATCTTCAGATCGACGAAGTACTCCAGTTGCTCACGATACGCGTCGAACAGCTCGTCGAATGTGCCGAAAGAGCGCGGATCCCCAGTCGCCGGGCCGATCCGACGTCCGGTCCGCGGGTCGATCCCGTCGTGGAGCGCGACCTCGAGGATCTTCGGCCAGTTCATGTAACCGGTCAGAACGCAGCTCTCCTTGCCGAAGGCGCTAACCGTCACGCAGCCGCTCGGTCCGCCGGCCCGGGCGTCCTCGAGCGATTTCCCCGCCCGGAGAAACTCCTGACAGATCGCGTCCGTGCTGAAGATCGACGGCTGCCCGAATCCGCAGCGCACGACCTCGAGCGCCCGCAACAGGAACCGATCCGGATTCGCCTTCGACAACTGGACGCAAGAGCCCGTGTACGGGAGGCGCATCTCCTCGATCACGTCGAGAATCAGATACGACAGCTCGTTGACCGCGTCCGCGCCGTTCGGGTCGACGCCGCCGGTGTTGAGCAACGTGAAGTCGTTGTAGGTCGCGCTCTGCTCCTCAGTCACCCCGACCTTCGGAGGCGCAGGCTGATTCGAGAACTTGATCCAGAAGCACTCGAGCAGCTCCTTCGCCTCCTCCCTCGTCAATCGCCCCTCGTCGAGGTCGCGCCGGTAGAACGGATAAAGGTGTTGATCGATCCGTCCCGGATTGAGCGAGTCCCACTCGTTCAGCTCGATCACGACGCCGAGATGAGCGAACCAGTAGGTCTGCAACGCCTCGTGGAACGTTCGCGGGGCGTGGCGAGGAACCCATTCGCAGACGTCGGCGATCCGCAGAAGCTCGTCGCGGCGGGCGGGGTCGTCGCACGCTCCCGTCAGCTCGCGGGCCCGCTCGGCGTGGCGTTCGGCGAATCGGACGATCGCATCGCTCGCGATCGACATCGCCTCGAGTTCATCGAGCTTGTCCTGCTTCTTCGGATCGTTCGACGCCTCGATCCGCGCTCGCGACTGCTCGATCCACCCCGCGAAGTCGTCGAACCCCAACCGATAGACCTTGTCATCGAGCACCGCGTGCCCAGGGGAGCGCTGCTCCATGAATTCGGTGAACACGCCAGCCTCGAACGTCTCCATCCACTCCGGGCTCATGGCGGCGAAGACGCGATCCCGCATGCTCCGCCCCTCCCAATACGGGATGACCGCATCCGCATACAGGGTCCGGATCGACTCGTCGACCTCGAAGGGCGTCTCCCCTCGCGTCGGGAGGACGCGAAGATCCTCGAGCGTGTGACAGCAGAGCTCGGGGTACGTCGGCGTCGCCTTCGGAGTCGGTCCCCGCTCACCGACGATCAGCTCGCCGTCGCCGATGTGAATCGACTGGTTTTCCAGCAGATACCGGAACGCGAGCGCCCGCTGAATCGAGACCGGGCGCGTCTGTACGTCCGACGACCCGTAGAAGGCCGTCAGAAGCCGTGCCCGCTCCCCACTGATCGACGGAGGCGTCTCCAGACACTCGCTGCGCAGTCGCTCGATTCGCGCGTTCATCGAGTCATCCTCCGATGTGTATCGGAACGTTCACCACACTGCGAAGGATCGACCGAGCCGCCTCCGCGGAGGCGGTCGGGTCCTTCGACCCCACCGTCAATTCACTCCTTGCGCCGAGTCGCTCCCGCTTGCTCTCCCCCCCGCGGTGGAACGGAAGCAGGTAGATCGCTTCGGCATTCGCCAACTCGCTGACGAACGCGCCGAGCGCTCGGACGTCCGCCTCCGCATCGTTCAGATCCGGGATCACTGGGTATCGAATCCACAACCGACTCCCGCCCCGATCAACCCGTCGGAGGTTCTCGAGGATCGTCCGATTCGATGCGCCGGTCAACCGTCGATGGCGTCGATCGTCCATCTGTTTGATATCGTACAGCACGAGATCGGCCGCGGCGGCGATCGCCTCGAGTTGGCACCCGTCACCGTACCCGCACGTGTCGATCGCCGTGTGAATCCGTCGTCTCCGACAGGCACCGAGCAACGACAGGACGAATGGAACCTGAGCGAGCGGCTCACCGCCCGACACGGTCACTCCACCGCCCGACTGATCGTAGAACAGGACGTCCTTCTCGATCTCGCTCAGGACGCGTTCGACCGACCACAACTCGCCGACGATCGCTCGGCCGTCGGCCGGGCAGACCGACACGCACGCTCCGCACGCCGTGCAATGCTCCCGGTCGGTCTGCGCGACGCCGCCGGAGATCGAGACCGCACCGACCGGGCAGACCGACGCGCACGCCCCGCAGCCGACACATCGTTCTTCCCAGAGCATCAGCTCGGGTTCCGGATTCTGGCTCTCGGGGTTATGGCACCACACGCAGGAGAGCGGGCAGCCCTTGACGAAAACCGTCGTTCGGATCCCGGGGCCGTCGTGAAGAGCGAACCGCTTGACGTCGAACAGGACTCCGCTTTCGCCACTTCGCTCCCGCTGTTCACTCGCCGCAGGGGCTCGCTTCGTCCGTCGTGCGTCCATTTCGGCAGGGGACGATACACCCGGACCCGCTCCGCTTCAACAAGCGTGCCATACTGTGAGACATCCGACCCTCTGAACGACAGGACGACGCACCGGCAGATCGGGGCAGCGTCGTGTCGTTGGTCGAGCGGAAGATGCGGCTCACGTCGGAGCGGCTCGGACGAGGCGAGCTCCCGTCTTCGGCGGACGAAGACCGAATCGTTCGACTGCCGTTCGCGTCCCGAACGGTCGATCGCCCGTTCCCGTCACTCCGTTCGGATCCAGAGAATGTGCGTCGTCACGCCGACGCCGACGACGCCGAGGATGAGCCTCCCCCACCACGCACTCGCGACCGAGGCCGCCGAGAACCCGAGCACCGTCCAGAGGAGGAGAAGAGTGAGCACCTTGTGGCGTCGGGTCATGCTCCGGTGTTCCCGATACCGCCGGACGTACGGTCCGAACAACCGATTCCCGAGCAACCACGCGTTCAGACGCGGCGAACTGCGCGCGTAGAAGGCAGCGGCGAGCAAGAGGAACGGCGGCGTCGGGAGGAGCGGGACGAAAATCCCGACGATTCCCACGCCAACGGAGGCCGTCCCTCCTACGATCAGCAGGACACGTCCGAGACGCCTCATCTTGCGTCGTCACCCGCCGAATGAAAGCCACGTGACGGCCGCCCTCGATCGACTACCCCAGGTCCAATCTCTTCGCCACGCCGTCCCCATAGGCCGTATCGGCTCGGCGGAAATGCTCGACCATCCTCTCCTGGATCGCCTTCGGCGCCTTGCTGAGCGATGCGGCGATGTTCTCGACCAACCGTCTCTGCTCCTCCTCGGGCATCAGCCGATACAGATTCCCCGGCTGAACGTAGTCGTCGTCGACGCCGCGCTTCTGCTCGTACCGATCGGCGTCCCCGGAGATCTTGAGCGGGGGCTCCCGGTAGGCCGGGTCGGCCGTAGGACCGCCGAAGCTGTTCGGCTCGTAGTTCGGAGATCCGCCGCCATTCTCATCGAACCGCATCGACCCGTCGCGCTGGTAGTTCGCCGTCGCCGCCCGCGGAGCGTTCACCGGCAACCGCTCGTAGTTCGCGCCGAGTCGATACCGATGCGCATCGGCGTACGCGAAGAGGCGCGCTTGCAGCATCTTGCACGGTGAGAACGAGATCCCCGGGGGAACGTTCGCCGGCGAAAAGGCCGCCTGCTCGACGTCGACGAAGTAGTTCGCCGGATTCCGGTTCAGTTCGAGCACGCCGACCTCGGTCAACGGGTAGTCCCCGTGAGGCCAGACCTTCGTCAGATCGAATGGGTTCCAGCGGTATGCTTCCGCCTCCACCTCGGGCATGATCTGAACGTAGAGGGTCCACTTCGGGTACTCCCCCCGCTCGATCGCTTCGAACAGCTTCCGCGTGTGATAGTCTGCATCGGAGCCGGCAAGTCGGTCAGCCTCTTCCTGCTTCAAGTTCTCGATCCCCTGCTGCGTCTTGAAGTGGAACTTGACCCAGAATCTCTCGTTCGCCGCGTTGATGAAGCTGTAGGTGTGGCTTCCGTAGCCATTCATGTACGGGATCCCTGCCGAAATTCCCCGATCCGAGAAAAGGATGGTCACCTGGTGCAGCGACTCGGGAACCTGAGACCAGAAGTCCCACTGATGCGTGTCATCCTTGACGTTCGTCCGCGGGTCGCGCTTCTGCGTGTGGATGAAGTCCGGAAACTTGATCGCATCCCGAATAAAGAAGACGGGCGTGTTGTTCCCGACCAAGTCCCAGTTTCCTTCTTCCGTGTAGAACTTGAGGGCGAATCCGCGCACGTCCCGAACCGTATCGGCCGATCCCTTCTCTCCGGCGACGGTGGAGAAGCGCCCGAAGACCTCGGTCTTCTTGCCGATCCCCGAGAAGACTCTCGCCTTGGTATATTCGGTGATATCGTGCGTCACAGTGAATGTGCCGAACGCGCCGGCCGCGTTCGCATGCACCACCCGCTCCGGGATCCGCTCTCGGTTGAAGTGGGCCAGCTTCTCGAGCAGATGATGATCCTGCAACAGCGTCGGACCGCGCTCGCCGGCGGTGAGCGACGTTTGGTTGTCGTCGACCGGGATCCCTGCCTCCGTCGTCAGCCGCTTCTTGCTCTTCTCCGTCATCTGCCGTCTCCTTTCTTCGGTCTCCGCCGTTCGCAATCTCGGCAGGCTTCGAAGATCTGAAGCCGCTTGGATTCTCGCGTCCCGAGCCGCTTCCTGCACTCCGTAATCACTCTACGATTCGACCGCGGCGCGGTCAAACGGCTCCCGAGGAATGTGGGCCGAGCCGGCGGTGAGATGCGGCGTCTCCGCGTACGGACCCTCCTCGTCGAGAGGGTCCACGCGGATCCCGTCGGGAGGCCTCTACGTCGTCTTCGGCCTTCTGACCGTCCCGATCACGACCCTCATCGCACTCCTTCAGAGCCGGTTGCCGACGCGGCTGGATGCGGTGCCGTAGTGCCACAACTCGTCCGCAACGTTGTGTGTGGGCGTGGAGACGAGAGAAGGCTGCGTGCAAATCATCCAGTGCGTGGTTGAAAAACACCCATTACATGGTTAGTATGCACCGATGGACCTGATCCGGCGGAATCTCACCGATCGACTGCTGGAGGCTCTGTCCGACACGTCCGTTGTCCTGGTGCACGGAGCCAGACAGACAGGCAAGAGCACATTGGCTCAGGACATCACGGCAGAGCTGCATCCGGCCGGCTACCTCACCTTCGACGACGTGACAACGATGGCGGCAGCCAGGAGAGATCCCCTGGGGTTCATCGCGGCACACCGCGGCCCGATTGTGTTGGATGAAGTTCAGCGTGTGCCTGAGATCTTCGTGGCGATCAAGACGCTCGTCGACCGCGATCGCAGCCCTGGGCGATTCCTCCTAACCGGTTCGGCGAATGCGCTGGTTCTCCCGCAACTAAGCGAATCCCTTGCGGGCCGGATGGAAATCCTGACATTGTGGCCGTTCTCCCAAGGAGAGATCGCCATGTCTCGAGAGGGTTTCGTCGATGCCCTGTTTGCCGAGAACCTGCCCACCGAGTTCGCGATGAGTTCATCGACTCGCAACGATCTCATCGAGCGCGTTCTTCGAGGAGGGTATCCGGAAGTCATCCGGCGAGAGTCATCCGCACGCCGTGCCGCCTGGTTCGACTCGTACGTCACCACCGTCATCCATCGCGAATTGAGAGATCTGGCGAATATCGAATACCTAACGGAGCTTCCGCGCTTGCTCCGCCTCCTGGCTGCCAGAGCAAGCGGACAGCTCAACTATACCGAGGTCTCAAGAGCCGTCGGGCTTCCACAGACTACGGTCAAACGCTATCTTTCGTTGCTCGAAGCCATCTACCTCTTCCTCCCCCTGCCCGCCTGGACCGCGAACCTTGGGAAGAGGCTCATCAAGCGACCCAAGATCCTGCTCAACGACTCCGGGCTGATCGCGCACCTCATCGGCTTGGACAAGCAGGGAGTGGAGAACGATCCAACGACCTTCGGATGGGCCCTGGAGTGCTTTGTGGCGATGGAGCTCCGAAAGCAGATCTCATGGAGTGCAGTCCGTCCGTCGATGTATCACTTCCGCACCCACAAGAACGTGGAGGTCGACGTCATTCTGGAGAGTCCGGCCGGTGATCTAGTTGGCATCGAGGTCAAGCTCTCCTCGCGCGTCCAGGACCAGGACGTCCGCGGACTCGAGCTTCTAAGGGATCTCACAGGCGACCGCTTCCGACGAGGCGTCGTCTTGTATGGAGGAAAGGAGAGCGTGTCCCTGGGGAGACGTCTACACGCCCTCCCGATCGACGCACTCTGGCAGATCGGAACGTAGCATCGCAGCTCGTCCGCGACGTTGGCCTCACACATCATGTGTTGGCCCTCGCGCTCCCCTTCGTTAGACTCACCTAGAATGGGAGAGCAACCCGCGGGATGACGACGATCGACAGATCGTCGTCATGGACGCCGAAGGAGCCGCACGGCCATGGCGAAGAATCGGCAACAGCTGACGCCGCAGGAGTTCGTCGACAAGTGGCGCCGCTCGAAGCTGAAGGAGCGTTCGGCGTCGCAGGAGCACTTCATCGACCTCTGCCGGATGCTCGGCCACCCGACGCCGGCGAAGGCCGATCCCGAGGGCGCGACGTTCACGTTCGAGAAGGGCGCCGGCAAGCGGACCGGCGGCCAGGGCTGGGCCGACGTCTGGAAGAAGGGCTGCTTCGCCTGGGAGTACAAGGGCAAGCACAAGGACCTCGACGCCGCCTACGAACAGCTCCAGCTCTACCGCGACGCGCTCCTCAACCCGCCGCTGCTCATCGTCTCCGACATGGAGACGATCGTGGTCCACACCAACTTCACCAACACGATCAAGCAGACGTTCCCCCTCGCGCTCGACGACCTCCTCACCCGTGAGGGCCTCGCGATCCTCCGCAACGCGTTCGAGCACCCGGAGCGGCTTCGCGCCGAGCAGACGCCCGAGGGGGTCACCCAGCAGGCGGCGGCCGAGTTCGGCAGGCTCGCCGAGTCGCTTCGAAGCGCCGGCCACGACCCGGAGAAGGCGGCGCACTTCCTGATCCGGATCCTGTTCTGCCTGTTCGCCGAGGACATCGGCCTGTTGCCCGAGGGGCTGTTCACCAAGCTGATCGACGGGACGAAGGACGATCCGACCCGGTTCCGCGAGCTGCCGCGGCCAGTCGTAGGAGCTACGTACTGCGTCCCCGGCACCCGGTCCTGTCTCCCCCGTTGGCAGCCTGTGCATCCTACGTTAGACTTGCGTAGAAGCAGAGGGAGGAGGAGGTCGATCTTGAGGTCGCATTCCGCGACTTCAAAGGGTGGCTGCAATTTGCGACCACATGGCGAAAGGCAGCAATGACCGACAAGAAAGAATGTCTGCTGTGCGGGCAGGAACTGCCAGACAAGGATCTAAAGGTCACACCTATCCCGTCGAATGACACATACGAGATCGAGTGCAGGATGTGCGGTCGATCAACGCTCACTTGGGAAGCAAAGCTGGAGATTGACACGTTGTCGGAGGACGAGCGCACAGACCTCGCGTCTTGGGTCATGGAGAAGTCCTTGCGCGAGCGGGTTCCACCGACGATTTGCTCAAGCGAGTACAAGAGCGCCGAACCATCCCATGACTACCGCATCAACCAGATCCTTGAAACTCTTGTGCCGCGAAGCTTCTCCGAACGACTAGATCGAATCCTGGAGAACCTCGGAATCCTCACAGGTACAGCCGGCGAAAGGACCGGACTGAATGCCTATGGCATCTACGCTTGTCACGCTGGTTCGGTTAGGCAAATGCACTACTACTTAGGCGCGCTGGAGGAGAGAGGCTGGTTGCGCGGGATCGGTGACGATTGGAGCGTCATGCAGATTACGCCTTCGGGATGGATGAGGATCGACGAATTGCAGGAGGTCGGAGCGAAGTCGGATCAGGCATTCGTTGCGATGTGGTTTGCGGGCGAACTCGATTCCATCTGGGACCAAGGACTGTATCAGGGGATTCACGCGGCCGGTTATCGTCCTCTTCGCATGAAGCAGCTTGAGCACAACGAGAAGATCTGTGACCGGCTGATCACGGAGATCCGAAGGAGTGGATTCGTCGTCGCCGATGTGACGGGCCATCGCCAGGGTGTGTACTTCGAGGCCGGCTACGCGATGGGGCTCGGAATCCCTGTGATCTGGACGTGCCGAAAGGATCAGCTCGATGAGTGCCACTTCGACACACGGCAATACAACCATATCATCTGGGAATCGGCAGATGATCTTGCTGAGGCGTTGGAGAACAGGATCCGTGCGACGCTCGGCGAGGCGGCACTGAAGAGGGCGCCGTGAAAGCCCCAGAGGAAGTCAAACGGCTCGTCGAGCGGTTTCGCGAGAACCGCGAGGCCTACTTGTCGAGCGAGTACAACGAGACGCAGCTCCGCCGCGAGTTCCTCGATCCGTTCTTCAAGGCACTCGGTTGGGACGTCGACAACGAACAGGGCTACGCCGAGGCGTACAAGGACGTCGTCCACGAGGACGCGATCAAGGTCGGCGGTGCGACCAAGGCGCCGGACTACGCGTTCCGGATCGGCGGGACGCGCAAGTTCTTCGTCGAGGCAAAGCGCCCGTCGGTCGGGATCAAGGACGATCCGGACGCTGCGTATCAGCTCCGCCGCTACGCGTGGTCGGCGAAGCTCCCCCTCTCGATCCTGACCGACTTCGAGGAGTTCGCCGTCTATGACACCCGCGCCCGTCCGAACAACGGCGACAAGGCGTCGATCGCACGCACCTTCTACTTCACCTTCGAGGAGTACGACGAGAGGTGGGACGAAATCGCCGGGATCTTCTCGCGTGACGCAATCCTCAAGGGGTCGTTCGACAAGTACGTCGAGGCGAAGAAGATGCGCGGCACGGCAGAGGTCGACAACGCGTTCCTGGCGGAGATCGAGGGCTGGCGCGACGTGCTCGCCCGAAACATCGCCTTGCGCAACACTGAGCTCTCCAACCGTGAACTGAACTTCGCCGTTCAGCGGACGATCGACCGGATCATCTTCCTCCGGATCTGCGAGGCCCGTGGAATCGAGGAGTACGGTCGGTTGATGGCTCTCCGGAACGGCACCCAGGTCTACCCTCGCCTCTGCGAGATCTTCCATCGCGCCGACGAGCGCTACAACTCGGGCCTCTTCCACTTCCGGAAGGAGAAGGACCGCGGTGAATCCCCCGACGAGCTCACGTTGGGGATCGAGATCGACGACAAGGTGTTGAAGGACGTCTTCAAGGACCTCTATTATCCGGACAGCCCGTACGAGTTCTCGGTCCTGCCCGCCGATATCCTCGGCCACATCTACGAGCAGTTCCTCGGCAAGGTGATCCGCCTGACCCCGGCGCACCGGGCGGTCGTCGAAGAGAAACCGGAAGTGCGCAAGGCCGGCGGGGTCTACTACACCCCGACCTACATCGTCGACTACATCGTCGAGCACACGGTCGGGAAGCTGCTCGAAGGCAAGACGCCGAGCCAGGTCGCGAAGCTGCGGATACTGGACCCTGCTTGCGGTTCCGGCTCGTTCCTCCTCGGCGCGTACCAGCGGCTGCTCGATTGGCACCTGGCGTGGTACACAGAGAACGACCCGGCGAAGCACGCCAAGGGGCGCCAGCCGAAGCTCTTCCAGGGACTGGGCGGGGACTTACGGCTCACCACCGCGGAGAAGAAGCGGATCCTGCTCAACAACATCTACGGCGTCGACATCGACCCGCAGGCCGTCGAGGTGACCAAGCTGTCGCTCCTGCTCAAGGTCCTGGAAGGGGAGAGCGAAGAGACTCTCGGCAAGACCCTCCGGATGTTCCACGAGCGCGCCCTCCCCGACCTCGGCGAGAACATCAAGTGCGGCAATTCCCTCATCGGCCCCGACTTCTACGAGGGAAAGCAGCTCAGCCTGATCGACGAGGAAGAGCGCTACCGGATCAACGCCCTCGATTGGAGCGCCGAGTTCCCCGAGATCATGAAGGCCGGCGGCTTCGACACCGTGATCGGGAATCCGCCGTACATCCGAATCCAGGCGATGAAGGAATGGGCGCCCATCGAAGTCGAGTTCTACAAGCAGCGCTACACCGCTGCGAGCAAAGGGAACTACGACATCTATGTCGTCTTCGTGGAGCGTGCGCTGCAGCTCCTCAACAAGAGCGGGAGAATGGGGTTCATCCTCCCGCACAAGTTCTTTCAGGCAAAGTATGGCGAACCACTGCGCCAGCTGATTGCCGAAGGACAGAATCTTGGAGAGATCGTTCACTTCGGCGACCAGCAGGTCTTCCCGCGGGCTAGTACTTACACGTGCTTGCTATTCCTGGTGAAGGAAGGCTCCGAAAGCTCACGCTTCATCAGAGTGAATGATCTCGCCGCTTGGCGTTCCGAAGGCAGGGGTGAGGCAGGCAAGGTTCCGGCGAAAGCCATCGCAGCGACTGAGTGGACCTTCACCGTTGGAGCAGCTGCAGAACTCCTGGCTCGACTGCGTACGGTGACAACCACGCTCCGCGACGTAGCGGATATCTTCGTCGGCCTCCAGACGAGTGCTGACAGGATCTACGTGGTCCCACTGGACACTGAGATCGAGGAGGAACTGACGAAGCCCTTCCTTTCCACTGGAAACCTCAGCGCGTACGAAAGCCCGAGACGATCGGCACGTCTGATCTTCCCATACGCGATCGAAGATGGAGAAGCCAGGTTGCTGTCCGCGAACGAGATCAAGGAGAAGTACCCTCAGGGGTGGAGCTATCTCACGTCACACCGTGAGATTCTCATGAGTCGAGAACGCGGGAAATGGCATCATGATCGCTGGTATGCCTTTGGCCGTTCACAGAACCTAACGCAGATGGATGCCGACAAACTGATCATCCAAGTCACGGCGCAAAGACCGACGGTTCTTCTCGATGAGCGAGGCCTCTATATGACCGGCGGCGGGAGTGGTCCCTTCTACGGAATCCGCCCTAAGAAGCCGGCCTTCTCGATCAAGTATCTCCTTGCTATCCTCAACTCGACGCTGTTCGGCTGGGTCGTGAAGCAGCAGAGCACGAATCTCCGCGGCGGTTACATCAAGTTCTCAAAGCAGTACATCGAGACGATGCCCATTCGAATGCCTCACGATGCAGATCCCGGCTTGGTGGAGGATCTCCTTGCCCCAATTGATGGAATCATCGGATTGATCAAACGCCGTGACAGCGAGAAATCACCGCATGAAAGGGACGTGCTCGATCGCCAGGCCCGCGCAGCTGCTCGCAAGATCGACCAACTCGTCTACGAGCTTTACGGCCTGACTGACAAGGAGATCCGCATCGTGGAGGAGGAACACCTGTGAGCCGAGGAACTGCAGGTCGTCGAAGTGCGAGATCTCTGTGCGTGGCCGTTCGCGCGATCATCTCCTCGACAAAGAACATCAGCCGAAGGCCGTCCAAGTGGATGTGGGAGCGCCGGAGACACATCCAGAGCATCTTGACAACGGCCGGTACCATCTTCCTTTGCGTCATAGGACTGCTAGCATTGCGTTGGGCGCAGCGGACGTTCACGCAGATGGAACTCGACTTCCGCTTCACATCGCCAGCAGAGAATCAAGTTGTCCGAGGGCCTCTCCTAGTGGATGGTACGTTCAGCGGCCGCAGCCGCCAGTACGTCGTGACGCTCGATGGGCGAACGATATCGAATCAGGTTCCCTACTCGCTTGACAGCGCGCAACTCTCGGACGGCGTTCATGTTCTAGCACTTGAGATCAAATGGACAGATGGCGCGACAACGAAGGCAGCAAGTACAACGTTCAGAGTCGATAACCAACCGCCGAGCGTCCTCATCCATCGGCCGGCAAATGGAAACGTTGTGGCAGGCCTGCTGGACGTGGTCTACGAGATCAGAGGCGCCAGGACTGACACAGAAGCAGACCTGCAAATTGACGGGATCCCTCGGGAGCCGTTTCGCACTCTCGACACCAGTGCGTTGTCCGATGGGCCGCACACTCTTTCAGTCGCAGCGGAGGATGAGGTTGGGAATATCGAACGCGCATCGGTAGAGTTCATCGTGGACAACACACCCCCAGAGATCACTTCCGTAGGGCTTGAGGATGACTGCCCGTTGCGCGGAGAGGTCTCTGTGACTCCCGACATCGTTGAGGCGAACATAGACCAGCTGGAATGGCGCTTGGACGGAGTCAAGGTCAGTGACAGCCGCGTTCTACTACTTGACACGCGGCTTTTCGAAGACGGTAGACACTCGCTAGAGCTCGCCGTATGGGACAGCTCAGGACATGCGGCCGCTGTGGACTGCGTACTGCTTACAGACAATACGCCGCCAGCCCTAGCGTGGGGCCTGCCAGATGCACGGACTACGACTGTCTACAAAGAGCAACGTCTGCCGCTGGGCATTCAGACTGAACGTGGTGTAAACCTTTCGGTTTTTCGAAATGGGGATCCCGTCGACGGCCGGTTCCTGGACTTTCGGAACAACTCGGTGGGAGATCGCGTCGAAGTCCGCGTGATTGCGACGGATGCAGCGGGGAACCCCTCTGAGTTGAGAACTCACTTCGTCGTTGCCCAGAACCCCCAAAGTCGCCTGAACAGCCTCCAGATCATTGGCCGCGGGGTGATCTCAAGGGTGCTTGAACCCCTCAAGGCACTGTTGTTGCTGGCTGAGGTGGGGCGCCCCGCTGTATCTTTGGAGTACTGTCCTCCGCAGTTCGCGCCGTACTTGGTGGGGGCGCGTGTCGAGTTGAATCTGCCTTCTGTAGAACTCTTCTGCCAGGTTGCTCCAGTTCCCGGAATGGGGTTCACGATTCCGCTGTTCGCATCCAGATCGATCAACGAGGAGATCCGCGTCCCGATGCAACCGAAGATCGGTTTCGGCGTAATGAGTATCCAGCTCTGGAAGACTCAGCCCGACGAGTCAGTTGAGGGGCCCGAAGATGCCGAAGGAAACGCCGGCGGCTACTTGTACTACGTCTCAAACGTATTCACGGAATTGCTCTTCTCTTGGGATCTTACGCCTGTCATGGAGCGAGACTACACGGAGCTAACGTTGGGCCTTCGTCTCGGCTTGACGCATATTGTGGTGCAAGACGATTCTGGTGACAACGCCAACAACTACATTCCCGCTGCTGGAATAGTGTTGCGCGTCAAGGGTTTCTTCTGGTAGAGGGGCGGCGCGAAGGTCTGATCCCGCGGCGCGGGGTCTACCATCGGATTTCGTGCGGAGACGGGGACACCTCCGTTGATGTAGACTGACCGCGGGGGGCCGGGGGCAGGCCTTTATTTTCGAACTCACCAGTGATCCCGAATAGACGCAGGGGCACGGGGCATCGGGGGACACGCATCCTATTTCGTCGGCCTTGTTCCCGCTCCCGCCTTTCGGAGTCGAAGCGTCCGCCCCGAAGGAGCGAGGTTCTGGTCCTGCAATCCAGCACTAGACCTTATCGGACTCTGCGGCGCGATGGCCACGACTCCAAGAAGCCCGACAACCTCATGACCCTCACGTGGAAGCTGCAAGCGAGCGTTGACGCTATACTCTGGAAGCTGACTGCCCCAGTTCTTCGCAGTTCACGGCCGGCGAACTACCGCCGAATCGAAGCGCGGAAGGGAGGATCGGCGGACATGACGAACACGTACACTGGGAAGTACACCAAGATCGGAAGCGGGTACATGGGCCAGCTCGTCGAATGGCCCGAAGTCGTCACCGAAGGCGCAACGCTCGAGGAATGCCGGGAGCTCCTGAAGGACGCGCTGCAGGAGATGGTCGCTGCGTACCGGCAGGAGGGACGAGAGATCCCACTGGGTGGCGCCCTTCTTGAGCAAGTTGCGGTAGAGACCTAGTTTGAGTGTCAAGCGCAGGGACCTGATTCGGTTTCTTGAGGAGAACGGCTTCCAACTGGTCCGCGAGGGCGGGAAGCATTCGATTTACTCGAACGGCCGCAAGATCGTCCCTGTCAAACGCCACCGTACGCTCGACCGAATCACGGCGAACGAGATCTGCAAACAAGCCGGCCTGAAGCCTCCGTTCTGAGACCGAGGCACGTTCCCGGTCGCCTGGAAGAACCTCGACAACCTCCGAGATTGCGGGGACGCATTCCGCATCTTTCTCTTCGCAGCAGTGCGTCGCGGCGCGCATCCCACCCATGGGCTTCACCGATTCCGGAACTCCAGGAGCTCCGCATCGGGGGACACGTACCCTATTTCGTCGGCTCTCTTCCCGCCTTTCGGAGTCGAAGCGTCCGCCCAACGATGGCTTGAGGGTGCTCCCAGAATTCCGGGGACATCTCTGAAAGCGCGCCGTTTGTCAAGGGGGAAGTCTCAGTG
>CAZUIM010000002.1:0-115641 GCA_964620325.1 uncultured Thermotogae bacterium | reverse complement strand
CGGGTTCGGATTCGATCTCGGTCTGCTGGTGAGCCTGGGCGACATGTTCGTGATCGGTGTGAACGCGATGGATCTCGCCGGATCGACGCTTGCGTGGGACGGCGGGGCGACGGACGTCATCTCCGGTCTCTACAAGGCGGGCATGGCGATGAAGCTTGCCGACGACCGTCTTGTGCTGGCGACGGACGTCGATTTCGACGGGACGAACCTGGGCAACACGCATGTCGGGGTTGAGTTCCGAGTGATCGACGAACTGGCGCTGCGCGGTGGCGTGGTTCTGACGAACAACTTCCAGGACTACTACTTCACCATCGGTGCAGGGATCAACGTTGCGGGCCTGTACGTGGACGCGGCGTACGTCCTCGAAGAGACGCTGGGCAACACGCTGATCCTTTCGGCCGAGTTCTCGCTCGGAGATCTCCTGGGCGAGGACGAAGAGACGCCGGAGGAGCCGGTCGGAACGGAGTAATCGAATCGGACCTAGAGAGTTCTAGGTTTCGCTTGACGCCGGACACGAGCCGAGCTGGTGGTTTGTGTCCGGCTTCTCTTTCGGGGCCGGGGTTCGCGGTTCGCGGTTCGCAGTTCACGGTTCGCAGTTCGCGGTTCACGGTTCGCGGTTCACGGTTCGCGGTTCGATTCGATGATCCGGCCCTTGTTGGGCCGCGAGGGCCCCGTTTGTGTAGGATGATTGTCGGGAGGAGATCGTGATGAACAAGAGGTCTTTCGTTGTCGTGGCACTGCTCTTCGGTGTCCTTGCTGCGATTCTCGGGGGCTGTGCCTTCTTCAGTCGGACAGAAGCGGTCATTTCCCTCGATGTGACGTCGGGCGTCGTCCCGCTGACGATCGCGTTCGACGGCACAGCGTCGAACGGAGCTGACGGCATCTCGACGTACCATTGGGGATTCGGAACCGAGGATGAATCGACGGAGGCGACGGGGACCTACACATACCAACAGGCCGGCACGTTCACGATTACACTCATGGTGCGGAGTCGCGACGGAAAGACCGATACGGCGACGGCGACGATCGTCGTCGAACCGGCGATCTGGATCAGCGACGAGAACCTCGATCGCGTCTACAAGCTCGATATGGACGGGAATACGATCGACTCGTTCGATCTCCCGGCGAAGGAGCCTCGCGGAGTGGCGATCGCCGAGGTCGGCGGGAAGACGGTGCTTGCCGTCGCCTGCGCGAATGAGGGCTTCCAGCGGATTCTCTACATCGATCCGACCGATGGTGCCCTCCTCGAGGAGTTGACGGCGCCGGGGCAATCGCCGCGGCAGTTGACCTACGGTGCCGTCGGGCAGAAGCAGGTCTGGCACATCGACGGATTGACGCGGAAGCTGTTCCGATTGAACCCGCCGGATGGACAGGTCTACGAGGCTTACGGCCAGTCCTACTTCAAGGCGACGTCTCCGGAAGTGAGAGACGTCCCGTTCCTTTGGACGCCGCAAGGGCTCGATTGGACTCCGCTTGCGAACACGCTCGGACGACTCTGGTATCTCGAGGGGGAGACACATCTCTTCTACGAGATCGAGATGATCGCGGGCTACGACATCATGTCGAACACGCAGCTTCAGATCGCGGGGGATCCGGTCGAGATCACCGATGAGGTCTTCCCGGTCACTGCGATCGACCTCTACGACGGGTATCTGTGGGCGATCGACGTCGATCGCCATCGGATCGTCCAGATCGATCCGGCGACGGGAACCTTGACGGGAACGCAGTTCTCCGGCTTCCCGGGATCGGCGCCGTCCGGCCTCGAGATCCAGCACTGAGGAGCCGGACGCGGAGGGGCCGATGCGCGCGTCTCGTCTCGAGTCGCGAAGGATCATGCGGCCCGCACAGGTTCTCCGTCGGGGGTGGGGAGACCCGTCTCGCAGTCGCCTGCGATCCCGTCAGCAGATAGCCCTCGTCTCGCCGAGGCGCCTCATGCTGCATGTCGAGGGCCATGACTGTCGGATCGTACTTGTCGCCCCGATGACGTCAAGATACTCTACGTCGTCATGATGAACGCCCTCGCGGTCGCCGACCTCCACGGTAACGCCTTGCTCTACGAGCTTCTGCTGCGCGTCGCCGACTACTGGAAGATTGCGTCGGTCTTCATCGCCGGAGATCTCTCTCCGACCCTCGCCGATCCCACCTCTTCGAACGATTGGGGAGACGCGGCGTGTTCCGGACAGGGGGAGTTCTTCACCGAGGTGTTGATACCGCTTTTCGAGAGCTTCCTGATCGACCACCGTCAGACCCACATCTACGCGATCACCGGAAACGACGATCGCCGCTGCAACGAGTCGCTGTTGCGCGACTTCGACGAGGCGACGACGAACTTCCATCTGGTCAACGATCGCCTGGTCCTTCTCGACGACGCGAAACGCATTCGAAGCTTCTTCCCGGGCGACGTGCCGCAGCTCGCCGTCGCCGGCTATCCGTACGTTCCCCTCGGCGGGAGCTTGATCATGGATTGGGTCAAGGCGGAGGATCGGGTCAGGCTCGTCCCTCCCGGAATGGATCCGTGCATGGGCATCGAGCAGTCGGGCTTCTGCACGACGGCCTGCGCTTCACGGACGACCATCGAGGACGACCTCGCCGATTTCGGCGGATTCCTGGAACGGGCCGGACGCAGCGAGGGCGGGGCCTACGACCCGAAGACGACGATTCACCTGTTTCACACGCCTCCGTACAACACGCCTCTCGACCGAACGGGACCGCAAGGCCATTACGATTACGTCCGACGACCGGAGCACATCGGCAGCAGCGCCGTCCGGCGATTCGTCGAGCGCGCCCAGCCGTATCTCGTCTTGTGCGGCCATTGTCACGAGGCGGTCGTGCTCGGGGACTACAAGGCGACGATCGGCGCGACCCCGTGCATCAACCCGGGGAGCCAGCCGCACATCGACGTATTGAGCGTGGTGCAGTTCGATCCGTACGATCCGACGGAGATGAAGCAGTTCTTCATCAACGCTCGATAGCGGCGATCATCCTCTGCTGTTCGATCCGCGGCGGAACCCCTCAGGGGCCCGCCGGAGGAGAAGGCCTCTGCGTCGCGGCTCCTCGATCGTGCCAGAGGCGGATCGGACGTGTGTGGAGGCCCGGCATCGTGTCGCGGGTCCGCTCGGCGCCGTCGACGATGCGCACGTCGAGGAGCGAGGTCGGGTACCGGCGCAGGCCGAGCAGCCGCCGGAAATGGGCGGCGAGGGAGAGATCGAGTCGCCTGAGAAAACGAATCACCTCGTCGCGCTTGACGTCGACGACAACGATGATGTCGATGTCGGAGACGGGATTCGCCCCTTCCGCGACGGCGCTTCCGTAGACGTACACCTCGTGGAATACGGTGCCGAGGCCGGCGAAGTAGGCGCTCAATCTCTTCGCGATGTTGTACCGAAGCGTGCTGTGTAACGCCCGATCGCCGGCCTCGAGTTCGCGCAGAACGACGTCCGCCGGGACGCGGTGGCGACGCGCGCAGTCGTCGATCGCAGATTCGAGCAGATCGGCGACCGGCGCGTCGCACGGCAGAAGGACGCTCGGCGTCTCGGCGACCATCTCGGTCCCGCTCCTACGGGAAGATGCCCCGGGCTTGAATCGCGGCCGCCACGCGCTGCACTCCGAGGATGAACGCGGCGAGTCGAAGCGAGACGGAGCGTTCGGCGGCCAGCGTCCAGACTTCGCCGAAGGCCCGCTGCAGGATTCGGGCCAGACGTTGATTCGTCTCCTTCTCTTCCCACGGGAAACACTGGATGTTCTGGACCCACTCGAAGTAAGAGCAGACCACACCGCCGGCGTTTGCCAGAATGTCCGGAACGATGATCGTTCCACGCTCGCCGAGGATGAGGTCGGCTTCCGGCGTCGTCGGACCGTTCGCCCCTTCGACGATCACCCGGGCGCGGACGTCGGCGGCATTTCGCCCGGTGATCTGCGCTTCCAGCGCCGCGGGGATCAGGACGTCCACGTCGAGCGTGAGCAGCTCGTCGCCGGAGATCTCCTCCGCCCCAGGATGGTCAAGGCCGGCGAGCAGATGTCCCGGTGAGCCGTTCGTGTACGCGATGACCCGATCGATGTCGAACCCGGCCGGACAGAAGTAAGCGCCGGAGACGTCGCTGATTGCGACGATCGTCGCCCCGGCCTCGGCGAGGAGCTGCGCGGCGATCGATCCGACGTTGCCGAATCCCTGAACGGCCACACGAGCCTTGGTCACGTCCATCCCGAGACGATGGAGAACGCCGAGGGTCGTGACCATCACGCCGCGACCGGTCGCCTCGCGGCGGCCGAGCGCGCCACCGAGTTCGAGCGACTTGCCGGTGACGATGCCGGGGATCGACTCGCCGGAGAGGAGCTGGGCGGTGTCGACGATCCAGTTCATGATCTGGGCGTTCGTGTTGACGTCGGGCGCCGGGATGTCCTTCCGCGTTCCGATCAGTGGATAGATCATCGCTGCGTAGCGCCGGGTCAACCGTTCGAGCTCCGTCTGCGTCAGGCGGGAAGGATCGCAGGCGATGCCGCCCTTTCCCCCGCCGTACGGGACATTGACGACGGCGCACTTCCAGGTCATCCATCCGGCGAGGGCCTTGACCTCCTCCGCCGTAACGCCCGGGTGAAATCGGATGCCGCCCTTGCACGGCCCGCGGGAGCTGTTGTACTGGACGCGATAGCCAGTGAAAACCTCGACTGACCCGTCGTCGCGCGTCACGGAAACGCTCACCTCGAGCGTCCGCTCCGGACGGCGGAGAATCTGCCATATGCCGTCCGGAATCTCCGTGTGCTCGCGAACGAGGTCCAGCTGCTGCAGCATCATCTCGTACGGATCGATCTGCGTTCCGATCATCCGTTCCGAGGAAACCTTCGTCGTATCTTGAGTCGCCATGAGGCGTTCACCTCCGGGCAAAGGCTACCCGCTCTCCCGTCGCCGCAATGCGTAAACGGGCATCCTGGCAGACGGTTTGTTACAGCAGCTCGCCTCGCAGTCTGCCGTGATGGAGCTGTCGATTGCCGGGCGTAGCAGCAATCGAGCGTATCTCCGGCGGTATCGCGCGTCATTCATCGGAGGCGACAGATGACAGACAAAGGATCGTCATCTGCCGGATCGAATCGTGCCCGACCGCACGTCACCGGATGTGAAGCGAAGGTCGGTTTCTCATCGCGTTGCATGGAGACTCCCCGATTCAGCCGCTACAGTCATCGTTGATGAACGAGACCAACGAACGGCCGACGCATGGTGTTGCAGAATGGCAGAAGTTGCTGGCGTGTTGCGATCCGCTCCGCATTCGATATCTGGCCGGGGAGATGATCTGCCAAACGGGCAGTTTTGTCGCCGGGATCCATCTCATCGTGCGAGGCGTCGTCTCCGAATCGGTCCGGTCGGACGACGGCGAGGTCGCGTGTCGGGGGCTCCTCGGCCCCGGAGATCTTCTGGGTCTTGAGTCGTTGCAGACGGAGACGGGCGGACTGGCACGGTCCCTCAGCCGATCCGTCACCGCGACGGAGCTCCTGTTCGTCGAATCGAAGCGCTTCAACGCAGCGATCGATGCGGACGCGTCGCTCCGATGGGCCGTGATCGGGCGGCTGGCGAGTCGCGCCGGCGTCGGGCACACGGCGACGATCTTTCAACCGGCGGGAGAGGGGCCTCAGGGGCGATTCGGTCTGACGTTGCGCCGTCTCGTCGATCTCTGCGGCGCGGTGGACGGCGATGCCGTCGTTCTACGGGGCGTTTCGCTTCGCACCCTCGGCGAGCTTGCGTCCGTCTCGGCGCGTCAGCTTCGTCGTGCGGTTCCGCCGGACCTGGAGTTGTCCGAGGAGAACGGAGACCTTGAGGTGCACGGCCTTGACGTCGATACGGCGGATACTGCGTCGTCCGACTACAGCGTCTCTTCGATGATCGACAGGTAGAACTTCGTCACCCGGGCGCGGTCGGCAAGGCCCGACGGATCCTCGATGATGATCTGTCCCGGCTCATCGGCGATGAATCCGAGTTCGCGGAAACGCTTCAACCCGCGCATCAGCGTCTCGACGGAGACCCCCAGCATCTCGGACATCGTCTGTCGAGAGATCTGAAGGTCGACGCGCAACGACTCCTCCTCCTGAACGCCGTACTTGTTCCCGAGCGCGAGGAGCAGAAGGGCCAGGTTCCGATCGTTCGACTCGACGGCCTGCCGGGTCAATTTGAACTCGAGCATGATGACTTCGCGTGCCAACCACCGGCAGAGGTCCTTGAAGATGCTCGGGTTCTCCTTGCTGAACGCGAGGATGTTCGACCGTTCGAAGAAGATGACCGTCGACTGGACGAGCGCCTTGGCGTACTGCACGTTGATCGGCTCGCGTTCGAGGAAGATGGCCTCCAGACCGAACATCTCGCCGACGGCGAGAAATCGAAGGCAGCGCTTGTCCCATCCACGACTCGAGTACTTGCCGATAGAGACGAGGCCCGAGCGGACGATGTAGATGCCGGAGGCGTAGGATCCTTCCTGTGCGATCAGCTCGTCTGCTTCGTAATTGATCGGCAGCGAAATCCGGGCCAGGTCGGCGATCGCCTCTCGGGAGAGCGCCGGGAGGACGTCGGCGAGAAACTGATCGGTGGGAACCTGTTCCCTTCTACGGCATTGCGACATCGAGGCCATTGTCATCGTGCGCTCCTCTGTGCGCATTCATGCGGGAGTGCGAGCGCCTCGGAATGGAGGCTCCCGCATATCCGTCCGCTCAACGCTCATGTCGAGCGTAGCACATACCCGTGGATCACACCCATCCTCGCAGACGCATCGCCTCAGCGACGCGCGCGACGGCCACCATGTAGGCGGCCGTCCGATTGTCGATCTGATGGTCTTGCGCCATGTGGTTGGTTTCGTGGAACGCCTTGACCATGCGTTCCTTCAAACGGTCGTGCACCTGTTCGATCTCCCAGTAGAAGCCGTTGATGTTCTGAACCCATTCGAAGTAGGAGACGGTTACGCCACCGGCGTTGCAGAGGAAGTCCGGGATCACGTAGTTCCCGTTCGCGTGGAGGATCTCATCCGCTTCCGGTGTGGTCGGGCCGTTCGCTGCCTCGGCGATGATCCTCGCTTTGACGTTCGGCGCGTTCTCCTGCGTAATGACGTTCTCGATGGCGGCGGGAATGAGAACGTCGACGTCGAGCTCGAGAATCTCCTCGTTCGTGACCGACTTGAGGCCGGCGAAGCCGGAGACCGACCCGGTCGCCCCCTTGTGTTCGCTCATCGCCTCGGGGTCGATCCCCGCATCGCTGTAGGCTCCGCCGCGGGAATCGGTCGCGGCGACGATCTTCGCGCCGGTGAGCTCCTGCATCAGCGTTGCGCAGTAGTAGCCGGCGTTCCCGTATCCCTGGATCGCGACCGTCGCATCCTGCAGGTCCATGCCGAGCGTCTTCGCCGCTTCGATGATGCAGTAGACGGCCCCGCGCGCCGTGGCGTCGCCTCGGCCGAGGGATCCGCCGAGAGCGATCGGCTTTCCGGTGATGACGCCGGGCGCGTTGTAGCCGACGATCGTCGAGAATTCGTCCATCATCCACCCCATGATCTGAGGCGTCGTGTACACGTCCGGGGCGGGGATGTCTTTCTCCGGTCCGATGAAGCGCCCGACGGCGCGCACGAAGGCGCGAGAGATCCGCTCCAGCTCGGTCTGCGAGAGCTCTTTGGGATTGCAGATGACACCGCCCTTGCCGCCTCCGTACGGAACGCCGACGACGGCCGTCTTCCACGTCATCCACGCGGCCAGCGCCTTGACGGTGTCGAGCGTCTCGTCCGGATGAAATCGCAGCCCGCCCTTCGTCGGTCCGCGAGCGTCGTTGTACTGAACCCGGAATCCTGTGAAGGTGCGGGCGGTTCCGTCGTCCATCTTCACGGGGAAATGGACCTCGAGGGTACGCATCGGCTCGCGAAGGAGCGCGTGCACCTGGGGGTCGAGTTTCAGTTTCGACGCCGCCTTGTCCAGCTGACGTTGTGAGATCTCGAATGGGTTGAGTCTTCCTGCCTCGCTCATCTCGGCCTCCTGCGCTGCCGTTTTCGGTGCGGTCTCTCTCACCTGGTCGGCCGACATTCTACGTTCCGGATCGATGAATCTCCAGGTTTGTAGCGGGTTTGCGCATCGTGAAGAGATGAAGTACGATTCTCGTGTTGTTTCTTGGAACGAGGTTTGCAAGCGCGTTTCATCGATTGCGGCGCTCAGCTCGCTCCGTGCGAAGCGAGGCGAGCCATGTCAGAGCCTTCGTCTACACCTGTCGTGATCAACACGACCGGAGGGGAGGCGGCCGCCTGTCATCTGACATTCACTTCGGTCTCGCGGATCCGACGATGCAAACGCGTCGACGCCGAGAAGACCGATCCGGGCGCGTTCGAGGCACAAGTCAGAGGATTCGCGGCGGGGATCCAGAGCGAGGAGACGCTGATCTTTTACTACATCCGATCTGGCGTCCCCGTCCTGCCCGTGATCGGCCCGTGGCCCTGTCGTTCACCGAGGGCCCATCGCCTCTTCGCACGAGGCTCACACGAGGGGCGAGGATCAGGACGTCTTGATCGACGGTGGGTCGATGAACGAAGGAGGCGAAACGATGAGTGACCCGGAACGCTCGCGACGGATTGAACTCGGGATCGTCGGGATGCACTGCGCGTCCTGCGCAAGTGCCGTCGAGCGGGCGCTCGCAGGGGTGGACGGCGTCTCCTCGGCGCAGGTCAACCTCATGACGGAGCGCGCGCTGCTCGAGGTCGACGATGACGTGAACCTCGACCTCCTGGTCGATGCCGTCGAGCGAGCCGGATACGAGGTCGAGCCGGCCTCGGCCCCGGGAGGAGGAACGCCGAACAAAGGACGGTCAGTGTCGCGTGACGATCCGTTCGAGCGGGATCGCGCGAGACTCTCCGGGGCTCGACGGCGGGCATGGATCGCCTGGATCCTGGCGATCCCCGTCATCGGGTGGATGATCCCGGAGATGGCTTTCGGACTGATGTGGCCGTCGCCTCTTGCTTTCCACATCGGGATGGTCGCGCTGGCCGCGCCGGTCTTGTTCGTTGCCGGATGGCCGACGCTTCGTTCGGGCATTCGGGCCGCTGTCGGACTTGCCCCGACGATGGACACGCTGATCGCCCTCGGAACGATCGCATCGTTCGGCACCGGACTGGCCGCAGTCTCCGGGACACTCACCGGAGGTGCGACGGTGCTCAACTACGCCGGCGTCTCGGCGATGATCATGGCATTCCATCTGACCGGCCGCCTGATCGAGACGATCGCGAAAGGGCGGTCGTCGCAGGCAATCAAGCGGCTGATGACGCTCGGCGCCAAGTCGGCCCGCGTTCTCCACGACGGACGAGAGGTCGAGGTGCCGATCGACCGGGTGCGCGTCGGCGACGAGATGGTCGTTCGCCCCGGAGAGAAGATTCCGACGGACGGGATCGTCGTCCGCGGAGAGAGTCACGTCGACGAGTCGATTGTCACCGGAGAGTCGATGCCGGTGGCGCGTCGGAACAGGGACCGCGTGATCGGCGCGACGGTCAACGGGGAGGGGTTGCTCACCGTCCGCGCGACGGGGATCGGAGAGGAGACGTTCCTGGCGTCGGTCGTCCGGATGGTGGAGTCGGCGCAGACGACGAAGGTGCCGGTTCAGGCGCTCGCCGATCGCGTGACGCGCCTCTTCGTTCCGGCCGTCCTCGGCCTGGCGGTTCTGACGTTCGCCGCCTGGCTCGTCGCCCCCGACGGGATGATCCGCGTCGTCGAAGCGGCCGGCCGCCTTCTCCCGTGGGTCGACCCGGGTCTTGCGCCGATGTCGTTGGCTCTCTTCGCAGCGATTGCAGTGCTGGTCATCGCGTGTCCTTGTGCCCTGGGGCTCGCCACGCCGACGGCGCTGATGGTCGGAACGGGACTGGGGGCCGAGCGGGGGATCCTCGTCCGATCGGGCGAGGCGATTCAGGTTCTGAAGGGGATCAAGACCGTCGTCTTCGACAAGACGGGAACGATCACCGAGGGGCGTCCGGGCCTGACCGACGTGATCCCGATCGGCGACAGCGAAGAGGAACTCGTGCGGCTTGCTGCGAGCGTCGAAGTCGGTTCGGAACATCCGATCGGTCGTGCGATCGTCGCCGCGGCCGCCGAGCGGCGAATCGATCTGACCGAGGTCGACCGGTTCGTCGCCGAACCGGGACGGGGCGTCACCGGCACCGTCGACGGTGTCACCGTTCGCGTCGGAAGCGTCGAGTGGCTCGAGAGCCTCGGGGCCTCGATCGAACGGGTCGCCGACGACCTGGGGCGTCTCGGTTCGGAGGCGAAGACGGTCGTCGGCGTCTCCGATGCGTCCCGCGGTCTGCTCGGCCTGCTCGCCGTCGCCGATCGTGTGAAGGTGGGCGCGAAGGATGCGGTTTCCGAGCTTCGGAGCCTCGGTCTCGACGCCGTCTTGTTGACCGGCGACAACGAGCGGACGGCGCGCGCTGTGGCGGACGCCGTCGGAATCGATCGGGTCATCGCCGAGGTCGCTCCCGACGAGAAGCTGCGCGCGATCGAGCGACTTCGGTCGAGCGGAGGGCCGGTCGCCATGGTCGGGGACGGGATCAACGACGCGCCCGCCCTTCAGGGGGCCGATGTCGGGATCGCGATCGGCACGGGGACGGACATCGCGATCGAGACGGCCGGGGTCACGCTCGCCTCCGGCGAGCTTGCCGGTGTCGTGCGCGCCGTTCGGCTCTCTCGCGCGACCTTCCGGGTGATTCGGCAGAACCTGTTCTGGGCCTTCTTCTACAATCTGTTCGCCGTCCCCCTCGCCGTCCTCGGTCTCCTTCATCCGCTCGTTGCAGAGGCGGCGATGGCCCTTTCGTCCGTGACGGTCGTCGGCAACGCGAATCGCCTGCGTCGGGCGCGGATCGAGGCGCGCGCGTCGGGGTCGGCGGCCGATTCTGTCTAGTCTTCGCCTATTGCCCTCGTACGGGCGACCGGTATAATGCGGCGCCAACGGCCGCGATGCTGTTGGCATCGATTGTTCGTCGATGTCAATGCGGCGTGAGGGTGACGTTGACGGCCGTCGGGGCCGGCGCGGCGCGCGGCAACCTCGGCCCCTGTGTCGTCGTCGCGGCCTTCTGTCGCAGGAGTTGGAGTTCGGCGGCATCCGGACTAGGATGGGAGTTCTTGCGGATCGCCCAGTCGTGTCGAATCGAGGAATCATGAACGATGTCGGATTGAGGGAGCGCGTTTCGACGATCCTCTTCTCACAGGAGGCGATCGAGGATCGGGTCGGCGAGATCGCCGACGCGATCGTCGACGACTACACGCGCGGCGAGGCAGCGAAGGACGCTCGAGGTCGCCCGCTTCTCCTCGTCTGCATCCTTCGGGGGGCGTTGATCTTCTCCGCCGATCTGGCGCGACGGATGTCGATGCCGTTGGAGTACGATCTGATGAGTGTCTCCTCGTACGGAAACGGGACGGCGCCGGGCGCGGTCCGTCTGGTGAAGGATCTGGAGATGCCGATCGAAGGGCGCGACGTTTTGATCGTCGAGGACATCATCGACACGGGGCACACGATCGACTACCTGCGTCGGAGCCTGATAGCGCGACGTCCTGCGTCGATCCGCGTCTGCACGCTGATCGACAAGGTATCGCGCCGCGTCGTTCGAGCGGACATTGACTACGCCGGCTTCCAGCTGGAGGGGGACGCGTTCATCGTCGGGTATGGAATGGACTACGCTGAACTCTACCGGAATCTTCCGTTCATCGGTGTGCTGAAGCCCGAGTACGTTCATGCACCGTGAAGGGGCGTTCACGCTCGGCATCGAGACCTCGTGCGACGAGACGGCGGTCGCCGTCCTTCGGGGGGAGACCGATGTCGTCGCCGACCTCGTCTACTCGCAGGCCGACCTCCACGCTCGATACGGCGGCGTCGTCCCGGAGGTCGCGTCGCGGAATCACCTCGCCAAGCTCCCGTTCTTGATCCGCCAGGCCCTCTCCGACGCGGGGATCGGGGTGAACGACCTGTCGCTGATTGCGGCGACGTACGGTCCGGGGCTCGTCGGACCGCTTCTGGTCGGGCTCTCCCACGGCAAAGGCCTCGCGTTCGGGCTTTCGACGCCGTTCGTCGGCGTAAACCACCTCGAAGGCCACATCTTCGCCGACCGACTGAGTGACCGACCGACCGAGCCTCCGTTCATGGCTCTCGTCGTCTCCGGCGGGCACACGAGCCTGATCGAGGTCGTGCGGCTCGGCGATTATCGGATCGTCGGAACGACCGTCGACGACGCCGCCGGCGAGGCGCTGGACAAGATCGGCAAGATGATCGGCATCGGGTACCCGGCCGGGGCCGAGATCGATCGCCTCGCGTCCGAAGGAGACCCGAAGGCGATTCGGTTGCCGCGCCCGATGGCGACGTCGGCCGGATTCGACTTCAGCTTCGCCGGTCTGAAGACGGCCGTTCTCTACCACTTGAAGAAGCACCCCCGCGAACGCCCGACGGACGTGGCCGCCTCGGTGTTGGCGAGTGTCGTCGAGATCTTGACGAAGAAGTCGATCGAGGCGACGCGGCGCTACCATCTGAAGCGACTGATCGTCGTCGGCGGGGTCGCGGCCAACGAGCACCTTCGTGTCGCTCTCACCGAACACGGGGAGGTCCGAGGGGTGACCGTCTCGTTCCCGCCGCGGCGGTATTGCACGGACAACGCGGCGATGATCGCGGCGGTCGGCGCGTACCGACATCGCGTGCTCGGAGAGACCCATCCGCTGTCGCTCGGGCCCGACCCCTCGCTAACCCTGTCGCAATAGCGAGCAGTCCGAACTTGCGAAGACGGGACTTCCTCTGGGAACGCCTATTCCCGCAGCGTCGATCGGCTCTGCGATACCTCGGCGGCCTCGGAACCGCTGAGGGCTCGACGGATCGACGCGAGGGCGACCTCGAGCATGTCATCGGTCGGCTCGGCCGTCGTCAGCCGCTGCAGCCAGAGTCCCGGCTTGGTGAGGAGGCGGACCCACCAGCGATCGAACGAGCGTCCACTGAAGCGCAGCACCTCGTAGGAGACTCCGGCGACGACCGGCAGCAGGAGGATTCGCGACAGGGTCTTCAGCCAGAGGTTCGGGTTTCCGACGAGCGAGAAGACGAGGATGGCGATGACGAAGACGATCATGAGAAACGCCGTACCGCATCGCGGGTGAAGGCGACCGTGCTTTCTCGCGTTCTCGACGGTCAACTCCTCGTCCGCCTCGTACGTGTAGACAACCTTGTGCTCCGCGCCGTGGTACTGGAAGACCCGCCGGATGTCTTTCATTCGAGAGATGACGACCAGGTAGAGAAACAGGACCGCCAGGCGGATCGCTCCCTCGACGAGATTGAACAGGATCGCGTTGCCGGAACGTAACGATTCGAACGCGCTTGTCGCGTAGAGCGGGGCGAGAATGAAGATGCCGATCGCAAGGACGATGGCGATCGCGAATGTGAAGAACCCTCCCGTCTTGCCGAGTTGCTCGTCTTCGGGGTAGGCGAGCTGGGCCGAGAGGTTGAGCGCACGGAGTCCGAGCGACAGCATGTCGTAGAGACGGAAGGTCCCGCGAACAAACGGAATCTGGCCCAGGCGCTTGAAGCGCGTCCTCGCGGGGATCGACCGGACGAGAATTTGATCGTCCGATTGACGACGAACGGCGAGCGCGACCCGCTCGCCGTTCTGCATCATCACACCTTCGATGACCGCTTGCCCGCCGACGGGCGGTTTCACTTCTTGTCCTTGCCCGCCTCAGCGTACTTCCGGTTGAACCGCTCGACGCGCCCTTCGGTGTCGACGAACCGTTCCTCGCCGGTGAAGAATGGATGACACTTCGAGCAGATGTCGACGCGGAGCTCCTCCTCGGTGGAGAGCGTCTCGAACTCCGCTCCGCATCCGCATCGAACGATTGCCTTCTTCAATTCTGGATGGATTCCCTGTTTCACGAGTCGGGTCCTCCGTTGCCGTTCTAGCGCTTCGAGTACTGCTCGCTCTTGCGCGCCTTCCGGCGGTTGATCTTCTTTCGCTCGACTGCGCGCGCGTCCCGCGTCAGCAGGCCCGCCTTCTTCAGCGGCCCGCGGTATTCGGTCGTGACACCGCAGAGAGCGCGGGAGATGCCAAGGCGGACGGCCTCGAGCTGTCCAGTGAACCCGCCGCCGCGAACCGTCGCCCGGACGTTGAATCGACCGACCGTTCCGGTGACGTAGAACGGCGCCTTGAGCGTCTTCTCGAGGTGCTCACCGGGAGCCTGGAACGAGGCGAAGTACTCCTCGGCCGGACGCCTGTTGATCTGGAGCGCTCCGTCCCCTTCAGTCAAATAGACGCGGGCCGTAGCCGACTTCCGCCGTCCGACGGCGTGAAACGCGTCGTTCACTCTCTTCGGCAATCGCCTTTCACCCTGTTCCACAGAAGGAATGGCACCTCCTAGAATCTCACCTGCGAGTGAGCGGGTGAATGATAGCCAAGCGGACTGGGCGTGTCAACGACGCTTCCGGTGGCGAGGCCGCCGTCTGCCGGTGTCGACCGTCCTCAGAACAGGAGCCTGACCATCCGGCGCAGTGCGGGACTCTCCATTCGCTTCATCATCCAACCTTCGGCGACGCGCTTGTTGAGGAACGACATCGACGGGAAGCTGTGCTGGAGGAACATGATCTTGTGGATCCGAAGGCGGTTCTGGATCGCCAATCCCCACTCGTTGATCATCTCGGCTGCCCCTTCGCCGATGATGCGCGCGCCGTAGATCCGGCCGGATTCGCTGACGAACGCTTTCACCGATCCGACGGCGATCTCTTCGGCGATCGCGGCTCCGTAATCCTCATATCGAGACTCGATCGTCTCGTACGCGATGTCGTGCTCCTGGAGATCCCGTTCCAGCCAACCGACGTGCGAGATCGGTGGATCGGTGAAGACGGTCCACGGGACGACGTAGCGTCGGTAATCCCGCCGGAATGGCCCGGGAAGCATCGCGTTGATCAGGGCGATCATCCCCTGGTGCATCGCCGCGTGCGAGAAGAGATGGACGCCGTTGCAGTCGCCCGGCGCGAAGACGTGCCGACGCGTCGTACGCAGGTGTCGATCGACTCGGATTCCGCCGTCTCCGTACGCAACGCCGGCCGCCTCCAGGTTGAGGGAAGAGGGGTCGAAGCGTCTTCCGGCGGCGACGAGGAGCCGATCGCCCCGCAGGGTTTCGTTCCGGTCCGTCCGCAGCGCGATCGTCCGGCCCTCTTGCGTGGCGCGGTGAAGCGCCCGCTCGTTGTAGACGGAGATTCCCTCTTGCGCGAAGAGATCCTCGAGTGACCGGCCGGCGTCCGAATCGCCGTGTGGGAGAAGGTGCCGATCCATGTGGACGATGGTGACGCGAGATCCGAGGCGCGAGAAGGCCTGGGCCATTTCGCATCCGATCGCGCCGCCGCCGAGGATCACGAGGCTCTCCGGGATCTCATCGAGGTCGAACACCGTCTCGTTCGTCAGGTACTCGACCGAATCGAGGCCGGCGATCGGCGGGACGGCGGGGACCGTCCCCGTGCAGACGAAGATCTTCTTCGCCGTATGCTGCTCGTCGCCGACGGCGACGGTGTGCGGTCCGACGAACGAAGCGGAGCCCTCGCGGAGCCTCAGATCGACCTTCTCGAACATCGCCGTCGTCTTCTTCTCGTCGATGAATCGAAGCCGATCGGCGATCCGGGCGAACGGGGCGACCGGATCGGGCGACTCGACCGGCGAAAGCCCGAGTGACGGCAGCCTCTGGGTCATGTGGCGGGCGTGGGCCGTTCGAAGAAGGGCCTTGCTCGGGATGCAGCCGACGCTCATACACTCGCCGCCGAGGCTGCGTCGTTCGATCCCCAGGACCTTCAGCCCCATGTGGGCAGCCATGATCGACACGGCCATTCCTGCAGGTCCGAGGCCGATCGTGCAGACGTCATACGCGTATCGCATACTGTCTCCTCTGCTTGCGACCCCCGACGCTCGTGTCGGGAGAGTATACAGACCGACATTCTGGAGCGCAGGTGCGATCGGTCCCGAATCGCTGAGATCTTCCTTCCCGCGATCGAATTGACGGGCCGTTCCCCGTCGGCTTAGGCTAGGGCGTCAGTCAGTATGACAGCTTGACGTCGGCGCTCGCCTCGCGCGATGGAGGCGGCGGCCGGCGACCCCCGAAACGGAAGGAAAGGAGTCCGCATGGCGCACGTCAGCGAACTGGAAGCGAACCTTCGCCCGCCGGCGATGGAGATGCCTCCGTACCCTCCCAAGGCGATCACCCTGGCAAGCGGTGAGCAGATGGTAGTGCGAGGGGTCGACCGAGATGAGATCCCGATCCTTCTTGAAGCGATCTATCCGCTCCTCTGGGTCGAGCGAGATTTCTACGACATCGTCGCGGCGCGGTTGTTCGGCGAGCTCCTCGCGTACAAGCGTTACCGCGTCAAGGACGAGTACGTTCTGGCCGGGCTGATCGACGGCGTCCTCGCCGGGATGGTCAACGGCCGACTCGTCGACGAGAAGACGGGGATGAGCTACCACACGTTGACCGTCCGCCGCGGGCTGCGGGTCGGATCGCACCTGTTCGCGGCGAAGATGGAGTACCACATCGAGCACTGCGGTCAGGAGGAGGTCCTGATCGTGGCCGAGAGCCCGATCGGCTTCCGGCGATGGATGATCGAGTATCCGCTTGAGAAGCGTTTCGACGTTCAGCACGAGCTCGGCGGCGTGCCGTCGTGGGTCCTCCCACGGGAGACTTACTACAACGCGAAGCCGCGTCTCGTCTCCGGGCGACGTCCGGTCCCGGAGGACCTGATGCGCAGTGCGGCCGAGATCACCCTCCCGGAAGAGGGGGTCCTCGTTCGCCAAGTCGCCGGCGAGAAGGAGGAACGGGAATGAGACCGATCTACGTCGCCGGCGCGGGGATGACGATGTTCGGCCGATCGGAGTGGTCGTTGATCAGGCTCGCCAGTGCCGCTTCTCTGTCGGCCCTGCATCATGCGAACCTCGGCGAGGTGCCGGTCGATGCGGTCGTCGTCGCCAACATGGGGGCGGCGCGCATCAACCACCAGACCGCGCTGGGAAGCGCACTGGTCGACCAGTTGGCTCTCTATCCGGCCGCCGCGGAAGCGGTCGAAAACGGCCCCGCGTCGGGCGCTTCGGCGTTCAAGGTCGGCTGTCAGGCGATCGCGTCGGGGATGGCCGACGTCGTCCTCGTCACCGGCGTCGAGCGGATGCGTGTCGTCAACGGACTCGAGGGGACCGACTTCGTTGCCAGTCTGTCGCACCCTGAGGCTGAGTACATCTACGGTGTGACGCTTCCGTCCCTGGCGGGAATGTTCGCCCGACTGGCCATGGAACGATTCGGGATCGAGCGGAAACATCTGGCGATGGTCGCGATCAAGAACCACGAGAACGCGACGAGGAATCCGTATGCACACATCCGACAGACGATCACCATGGAGGGAATCCTGACGGCGCCGGAGGCGGTCGTGAACAACCCACCGATTGCCGAACCGCTTCATCTGTTCGACTGCTGTCCGGTCAGTGACGGAGCCGCGTCGGTCGTCCTCGTCTCCGGGGCGATCGCCGAGCGACTCAACGCGCCGAAGGTTCGCGTCGCCGGGATCGGTCAAGCGACCGACACGCATGCGGTTCACGAGCGCGAGGATCCGACCGACCTGAAGTCGGTCCGGCTGGCGAGCGAGCAGGCGTTCTCGATGAGCGGACTCGAACCGTCCGACGTCGACGTCGTCGAGCTGCACGATGCGTTCACGATCCTCGAAATCGCGGAAAGCGAGGCGGCCGGCTTCTTCCCGAGGGGCGAAGGCCATCGGGCGCTCGAGCGCGGGGAGACGCGGCTCGACGGGACGCTGCCGATCAACCCGTCCGGCGGACTGAAGGCGAAGGGGCATCCGGTCGGCGCCACCGGCGTCGCTCAGCTGGTCGAGCTGACCTGGCAGCTGCGCGGCGAGGCGTTCGGGCGCCAGATCGTGAACGCGAACGTCGGCTTCGCCTGCAACTTCGGCGGATTCGGGAACAACGTCGTGGCGAGCGTGCTGCGGGGGGAGGGGTGATGAGCGAGAAGGTCTTCGGCGCGAAGTGCACGTCCTGCGGAACGATCAGCTATCCGGCACACGCCGTCTGCCCGAAGTGCAGGGCGGAGTCGTTCGAAGCGGTCGAGATCGGCGGCGAGGGCAAGATTCTCTCCTATACGGACGTCTACGCGCTCGCGATCGACTACGAGACACGCTACCTTCGTTTGGCGATCGTCGAGTTGGAGAACGGCCAGCGGGTGACCGGTCACCTGCTCGACGACGATCCGAAGCTCGGCAAGGCGGTGCGGACGACGATCGGCGTCGTCCGCGAACAAGGAGGTCGGGGGATCCACGGATTCCAGTTCGTACCGGTCTGATCGTCCGATCTGGCGTCCTCGAACCGGGCGGACTCCGTGAGAAGCACTCCGGCCGTCGGTTCGTGACGGCGGCGGGGGCTTTCGTTAGAATGCGAACGTCGTTCGATCGCGTGGGAAGAGGGGGTCGTCCGCGTGCAGCTCGCCGACTGGATTCGACGCGAAGGACAGGTCCTGTCCGATGAATTCCTACGGGTCGACGGATTCCTCAACCATCGGATCGCGCCGGGCTTCATCGAACAGGCTGGCCTCCAGGCCTCTCGGCGGTTCGCCGACGCCGGCGTGTCGCTCGTTCTGACCGCGGAGGCGGCCGGAAACGTCGTCGCATACGAAATCGCACGGCGGCTCAACGCGCGCGCCGTGTACGCCAAGAAGGGGAAGGCGGCGACGATGGTCCGGCCGATCGTCCGCAGGCTCCGGTCCCCGACGAAGGGGTCGGTGACCGAGATCTCCGTCTCTCTCGACTATCTGACCCCCGACGAGCGGGTCCTCATCGTCGACGACTTTCTGTATCGGGGAACGACGAGTGCGGCGCTCGCCGACATGGTGATCGAGGCCGGAGGGGCCCTCGTCGGGTTCGCGTTCATCATCGAGAAGGGGTTCGCCGAAGGGCGGGAATCGCTCTCCCGGTTCTCGGTGCCGATCGAGAGTCTCCTCTGCGTCGAACGGATGGATCCGAACGAGGGAACGATCACCTTCTCCGACGGGGGGGGACCGATGTCGGTCGACGGTGCCCCCGGCGGCCGATGAGCGTCGTCGTCCTCGACTTCGGCTCGCAGACCACCCGCCTGATCGTCCGCCGTCTCCGCGAACTGAATGCCTTCTCCGTCGTCCTCCCGGGAACGTCATCGGTCGAGCGGATTCGCCGGGAGGAGCCGAGTGCGGTCGTCCTTTCGGGCGGTCCGCGTTCGGCCCGCGACGCGGCGGGGCCGCGTCCGGACGAGGCCCTCTACGATCTCGATCTGCCGATTCTCGGGATCTGCTACGGGTTTCACCTGTTGGTGGAGCGGTTCGGGGGGCGCGTAGCGCCGACGTCGACGCACGAATACGGACGGGCGAGCTTGACGGAAGTCGGCGGGCCCTTCTTCGAGGACGTCGAGCCGGGAGCGCAGGTCTGGATGAGTCACGCCGATTCGGTCGAGCGGCTTCCGGATGGGTGGGAGGCTCTCGGGGCGACCGCGGAGAACCGGATCGTCGCGGCGGCCTCGCCGGACGGACGCTTCGTTGGGGTCCAGTTTCATCCCGAGGTGTCACACACGCCAGACGGATCCCGCCTGTTGGCTCGTTTCCTCGACGTCGCGGGAGTTCCCCGGGACTGGACGCCAGCCGCCGCCCTCGATCGCCTCGTCGAGGAGATCGAGGCGCAGGTCGGGGACGGGCGCGTCCTCCTCGCGGTCTCCGGAGGCGTCGATTCGAGCACGCTGGCGCTGCTGTTGGCACGGACGGGTGTCGAGCATCTCGGGGTCTTCGTCGACCCCGGCCTTCTCCGGGCGGGCGAACGAGACGAGGTCGCGACGGCGCTGAGGTCGTTCGGTGTGAATCTGCAGGTTGAGGATGCGAGAGATCGGTTTCTCGCCGCCCTGCGGGGGATCGAGGATCCCGAGGCGAAGCGCCGCGCCATCGGCCGGGAGTTCGTCGCCGTCTTCGAGGAGACGGCGCGCCGACACGGTCCGTTCCGCTTCCTGGCGCAAGGGACGCTCTACCCGGACGTCATCGAGTCGGCCGGCGGCGAGGGCGCGGCGAACATCAAGAGCCATCACAACGTCGGCGGTCTCCCGGAACGTCTCGGATTCGATTTGGTCGAACCGCTCCGCCTCCTGTTCAAGGACGAGGTTCGCGAGCTGGCGGGTCTGCTCGGCCTGCCGGAGTCGATCCGCAGCCGGCATCCGTTTCCCGGGCCGGGGTTGGCGATCCGCGTTCTCGGCGAGGCGACCGACGAGAAGATCTCCGCCGCCCGTTCGGCCGATCGCATCTTCGTCGAAGAGCTTCGCAGATCCGGCTGGTACGAGAGGGTCTGGCAGGCGCTCGCCGTTCTGATCCCCGCCCGGAGCGTCGGTGTCGCCGGCGACGAGCGACGATACGGGTTCGTCATTGCGTTGCGTGCGGTGACGAGCGTCGACGGGATGACGGCGGATTGGGCCCGTCTGCCGGCGGAGCTCCTCGATCGGATCTCCGGTCGGATCACCCGCGAAATCCCGGAGATTGGCCGGGTCGTCTACGACACGACGAGCAAGCCGCCAGCGACGATCGAGTGGGAGTAGGCGGGTCGCGCCGACGGGGCATGAGCCGGGCTTTGTTTTCGTTCGCGTTCCTGTTACGATCCCGTTTCGGCTTCACATCGTGGGAAGAATCCAACCGTTCGGGAGCTTGAGACCATGGACTACGATGTCGTGATCGTCGGCGCCGGCTCGGCCGGCCTGTTCGCCGCGTTGCACCTGTCGGACTCGGACCTTCGGGTCCTCGTGATCGACCGGGGACTGGCCCCCAAGGAGCGAGAGTCGATCACCTACGGCGTCGGTGGTGCGGGGACCTTCTCCGACGGAAAACTGAACCTCACATCGAAGATCGGCGGAGACCCGACGGCGATTGGATGCAGCGAGGGGGAACTCGCTCGACTGATCGCCCAAGTGAACGAGGTCTTCACGGAGTGTGGCGCGCCGGAGGCCTACTCGGGAGAGGATGCGGTCGCCCTCGCGCAGCTCAACCAGGAAGCGGCCCAGGCCGGAATCGAATTCATCGCCGGGCGGCAGCGACACATCGGGACGAGCCGAATCCGCGAGGTGATCGACGCTCTCTATCACGACCTGATCGACCGTGGGATCCAATTCCGCCTCGGCACTCGGGTTACGGGAATCGAGTCGGACGGTGATGGGTTCCGCGTCGTCCTCGAGGAGGGGAGCCTCGCAGCTCGATTCGTCATCGCTGCGCCGGGACGGAGCGGCGCGTATTGGCTGCGAGAGGTGACGCGGAGACTCGGCGTCGGCCCCGCGTTCGGGCCGCTCGACGTCGGGGTCCGCCTCGAGTTTCCGGCCGAGTTGTACGAACCGATCGAGAGCGTCATGTACGACGCGAAGCTTCGCGTCCGGGCGCCGACCTACGACGATATGGTTCGCACGTTCTGCACCAATCCGCGGGGATTCGTCGTTCGGGAGGATCACGACGAGTTCGCGTTGGTCAACGGACACGCCGAGAACGAGCGGAAGTCGAACAACACGAATTTCGCCCTCCTCGTACACGTCGAGTTGACCGATCCGGTCGAAGATACAACGCAGTACGGCCGGGCGATCGCTCAGCTGGCGTCGACGATCGGCGGCGGCCGCCCGATTCTGCAGCGGCTGAAGGACCTCAAGCAGGGACGCCGTTCGACGGCGGAGCGGATTCGACGCGTTCGGATCGCGCCGACGCTGCGGGAGTTCACTCCCGGCGACGTCTCCATGGCACTGCCGCAGCGGATCGTCGTCGACATCCTCGAATCGATCGACCGACTCGATCGGATCCTTCCTGGACTCGCGTCGGACGCCACGCTGATCTACGCACCGGAGATCAAGTTCTACGACACGCAGTACCACGTGGTGAAAGGGATGGAGACGGGGCTTCCCGGTCTCTTCGTCGCGGGAGACGCCTCGGGGCACTCCCGTGGAATCGTGTTCGCCGCGGTGACCGGAACGCTCTCGGCGCAAGAGATCCTCGAACGAGCCGGATAGGCGGGGCCACGGCTCGGTCTTCGCCCAACGATCGGGAAAGAGAGGACCCCCGAATGCGAGAGCGCATCCGGGGGCCGGTCTGTCAATTCAGGTGTTTCGGCGGATCGATCGACACCGCGGAGGGTTCCTGCTCCTCAGCGGGGAAGACGATGGTTCCGCCTTCGGCGAGCTTCTCGTCGATCGCCATCAGGAGAGGCTCGTCCCGCCCGTAGGCGAGGACGCGCCCCGCGGCGCGCAGGATTCGAAGGCGGATCGCCTCGTAGATCGCGGGCGACTCCTTCCGCAGCGCGTCGATCAGATCGGGGAACTCGGCCCCCTTCGGAAGGCGGACGCTCCCCTCAAGTCGCGCCGTCTCGGAGGTCGACGAGTGGACGATGATTCGTATGTCTCGCTCTTGATCGGAGCTCATGGTGATCCCTCCCTCCGCCGCACGTCGTCGAGGGCGTCGAAGGTCGCGTCGTCGGCCCCGTCGGAACCTGCGAAGGCCCCCTGACGCGTCGGATGGGAGAAGAGGCAGACCGCGGCAATCGTCGCGGCGGACGCGACCGAGGCCGCGTGACGGAGGACGTACGGCCACGGCATCTGCGTGCGATGGACGCCTCGGCGCCCTCGGACCGTCGTTCGTTTCGTCGTGTTCAACATGGTGACCTCCTGTCTTCCCCCACGTGGGAGAGACCTTTGGTGCGTCGAGCCCGTTCGACGTCCTCCGTGCTCGACGGCCGATTTCATGCGCAGCTCGATGTCTGCGCCCGCTCCTCGGCCGCACGTCTCGCCGGCAGCGTGCCGACCCGGCCCAGCCGGGGCGCGTCGGCGTGAGCCGATGCGCCCCTGACGCTGGTGGAGTCAAGGAGGCGCTGCAGTGGCGTGGGATGTGCGAGCCACGCAACTTTCGTCTGGGGGCGGCTGAACCGGTCGATCGGACCGTCCGGGCGTGGCGAGAGGCGAACCGCTCTTCGCGTGCGTCGGTCCGGGCCTGCTTCGCTTCGATCATTCGGTTCATCCTCCTCTCGTCGTTCCGTCAGCCTCGCGCGATCCGTCCGGGACGGACTTCCCCAACAATGCAAAACGCAGGCCGAAGCCTGCGTCTTTGTCGGGCGTTTCGTGCTCGTTGGCTCTGTTGGTTAGCCCAGCACGGCCCGCCCGACGTACGTACCGATAACACGAAGCGGGAAGAGGTGGCACATCTGCTGATCTCTGGCGCACCGCTTCTCGTTTCTCATGACCGAAGCATTATAGAGGGGAGGGACGGGCTGTCAAGAGCCGATGTCCAATCTCGACACGGTGGCACCGTACGAGCTCGGGCGCACCGACGGCCACTCCTCGGCGAGAACGGCGTAGACGTACTCGTCACGCCATTCGCCGTCGCGGAAGCAGTTGCAGACGAAATGGGCCTCTCGACGCATCCCGAGACGTTCCATCACCGACCAGGATTTCGCGTTGTCGACCGACGTCATCGCGTAGATGCGGTGGAATCCCTGTCCCAAGAACAGATAGTCGATCAGAGCGACGGCCGCCTCGGTCACGTATCCGTTCCCCTCGAACGACGTGCCGACGATCCACCCGATCATCGCCTCGCGCCCCTCACCGATCTTCCTGACGGAGAAGCCGACGTTGCCGACGACGCGTCGCAGATCCTTGACCTCGACGAGAAGGCCGAGCCACTTCGTCTGTCGTCGCGGACTCATGTCGATCATCGGTTCCCACCAGCTGCGGACGCCGGTCCGAGTTCGCTTCCATCCGACGTTCAGGCGGCGATGAAGATCGTCCGGGTCGTAATCCGAGTACTCCAGAATGTCCTTCACGTCACGAGGACTGAACCGACGAACGATCAGCCGTTCCGTCTCGAGGGGGAGAGTCAACCCGTCCATGGCGGGATTGTATCCGCTGCATCCGTGGAGCCTGGAAGCCCGAAGCTCGTCACGTGGGATTGAGGGATAGGGACACTACGGTGGGGATATGCTAATATGGTGTGTGGAGAGCAGCGGACGTGGAGGAACGTGGACGGAGGCGCTGTGAACCTTGCTGCGAGGATTTTCATGGCAGCACTTGTCGTTCTGGCGCTTGCCGCAGTGTGCTATCCTGCCGAACCGACGTCCTGTGGAGTTCCGCCCGGCGTTTGGCAGCCGGGCATGTATTGGACGTACGAGACTTCGAGTCGTTATCACACGGCGACGGGTGGCAACGAGAACGAAGGCACGGTCATGGTTCTTGCTCTGGCAAGAACCTCATGGCTGGGTCTCGAGGCTTGGGCGCTGGCTGTGGTGTGGCGATGGGTCGATGGCACGGACGGAATCAGCCTCTTCAACTATCGAGGGCCGTTGGGGGCTTCTGTCAGATGGCCTCTCATTGCGGATGCACTCCCAGGAGCTCTGACGACATCCTCGCGCTTCGCACTACCGCTGGCGTTGGCGACGGAGCCGCTGACGTACTCCAGCAAGCCGGTGCGAGTCGAACGCGTCTCCGGTTCCGTCGAGGGTGGATCGGTGACTGGCTGTTCGGGGCCTGATTGGCTTGAAGGCGAGACAGGTGCTGACGCTTCTGTTGAGACGGTGACCCTCATTCCCGGGGAGCCGAGGCTGGAGGACACCATTCTGGGGGAGGATCACACGGTCAACTCGATCGAATACTCGTGGACGGGTCTCTCCACGCGGCATGTCGGTGAGGCCCTCTGGTCTCCGGAACGCCAGTGGTGGGTCTCCGCAGCAGGCCACGAGGAGCGGGACGACGGCTCTCTGGTTCTTGACTACCAGATTCAGCTGTCGGCGTGGGGAGTCCTCGATACCGAAGAACTAGCACAAGTCCTGGAAAGCGCGATGAGTGCGATGGCTGCGGCAGAGCGACCGTCGACGGATTGCATCCGCCAGCAGCTGCAGACACTCGGACTCGTGGCCGAATGAGTGGCGATACAGGGCAATGCATGGATGGGACTTCGTATGGTGGGATTCGGGCCGCTCGGCGACTCCGGACCAGATAGCAGACAGTCTGCATTGGGCGCCCGGCAAGGAGCGCCCAGACACCGCTGGCGGCCTCGGAGGGAGGCTTGTCGGGAGGAAGGACGGAGGGCACAACAGGGACCGATCATCCTGCGAAAGGAGGTGCTTGTCGGCGTGATGTGAGCTTGGGCATCGGCCGCGCGCCATCCCGCTGCGAGTGAGACCATGGCTCTTCCCTTACGGGGAGGTAGCCAGTGTCCAAGTCCTCTGTTGGATCCGGCTCAGGGGCGGAAGGAGTCGGCGCGTAGCCAGCGCCCAAGACTGGAGCGAAGCCCGGTCAGCATCGCGTATCCGGAGGAGGCGCCGAGCTTCAGTACGACGTGAAGGTCCGTACGAAGGGGCCCATCTGTGGCCGCGGGGTCTCCCATCTCTCGGATCACCCGAAGGAGTGGCTCCGGGAGCGAGCTCTCGAGAGCCGAGGCGATCATCTGCGCCGAGCCTAGGGTGGTCCGCACGAGTTCAGGACGGATGAAGGGGGTCAGATCCTCCGGCTCGTCGTCCACAACGTCTCTGCACGCGCGGGCGTGCAGTCCGGCGAGCAGGCCGACCAGAACGTCGTCGCCGGCCGGCGTCGATCCGGCGCCGAGGCCGATCAGCCCCACGAGCGCCGCCGGATCCCGGCTCTCGGTCCACGCGCTCAAGATTTCGCGAATCGAAGGCCAGAATGGATCGTCGGCGACCATTGCAGCCTCGGCAGCCACTTCGGCTAGGATTGGGATTCGTCCCTGGGCGGCACGCGCCTCTCCTGCCGAGTACGGAGGAATCTCCAGGCTCACAAGGGGCGCTCCTGAGAGATCGATCGAAGCACGGTTCCCGAATCGGATGCTCCGCGGATGGGCGGTCGTGGGCTCGCCCGCGCCAAGCTCAGGAAGGGCGTCGATCTCGATCGCCCACGGGTGAAAGGCGGCCGCGGTCGTCTGCACGGAGATCAGTACCGGGCTTTCCTCTCCGTCGAGTCGAAGTGACATCCCGTGGCGGAAGGTTGAATCGACTGCGCCGGTCCGGGTGTGCGTGGCGAGGAAACGGGCGGCGTGTCCCCCGATCCGACGTGCGAACATCTCAGAACAGATCAGGATAAGCACTCCCGCTCGGCCCGCCATCGCTCGATTCTCGGTCGATCCCGCTCCCGGGCCTGGTCGATGCGCTGTTGCATCACCTCGACCGGATCGTCGGACTCCGACTGGAACAGGCCCTCGCTCGGCTGCGGAGAGGGCATCAGATCGTCGAGGTTGAGCAGCCGCTTCATCCGAAGGGCATCGACGATGCTCGCGCCCATCCGGCAGTTGTTGGTGAAGACGAAAGCGACGTCGACCTGTGAACGCAGCGCCTCGATCCGATCGGCCCAGCGTCTCAGTTCGCCGTCTCCGTACGAATAGTCGTATCGATGGCTCGCGGACGGATGGTTCCACCACATCTCGGCGTTCCGGCCGTGCAGGCGGACGTAGCCGACCGGTGATGTCGCCACCGTCGACGGCTTCGGAAGGTGAGGGAGCCGGGGAAGGTCGACGTTGACGACGCCGAGGCCGAGTGCTCGGAGGGTCGAGAACACTCTGTCGCTGACCCACCCATCGTGGCGGAACTCGATGTTGACCGGGATCCCGGCGCCGACGAGTCTCGTCGCCAGTCCCTCCAGGTGATCGACGGCCGCGGGACCCGGGCGGAAGGCGTAGGGAAATTGGGCGAGCACGCCGCCGAGGCGATCGGCCTCGCGTAGCGGCGCGATCCCGGCGAGGAAGGGATCGAGGACTTCGTCGAATCGCTTCCGGTCGTGGGTCATCTCCTTCGGTGCCTTGACGACGAACTGGAACCGCTCGGGAACCTTCCGCAGCATCCCCTCGAACAGCCCGGCGTCGGGGACGCGGTAGAACGACGTGTTCACCTCGACACAATCGAACATCTGCGCGTAGTACGGGAGGAACTCGCTCACCGGGAGGCCGTCCGGATAGACGGTCCCGACCCAGTCTTTGAAGTGATAGCCGGACGTTCCGACTCGAAGCTCGCCGCTCATGGTGTGATGATAGCACGCGGCCCAAAGGCGTTGTGCGTCGTGACGATCGTTTAGAGATCCGAACCGCAGATCGATCGAGTTTTCGTGCGGGCGCGGCGTCAGCCGGTGAACCCTTCCCCGCCCGACGGCCGATCGAAGAGGCGGGCGACGTATCGGTGGAGATATGCGCGGGCGCCGTCTGTCCGGGCGTAAGCTTCGTCTTCGTCGCCCGCCGGGGCCGCTTCGATCCGGACCAAGAGGCCGAGACAGACGGCGAGCAGCAGGGCGAAGTGGCACATCACCGACGGAAAGGCCCCTCGTGCGGCGGGGACGAACCAGGAGCTGGCAATCGACAGCCCGACGAAACCGGTCGTTCCGGCGAAGATGAAACCGAGTTGCTGCCGGCGGCGCGGGCCTTGGTCTCGAACCGCGCCGTGTCCAGAGAAGAGGATCATCCCGGCGAGCCCGAGCCAATAGAACCAAGCGTAGATGACGAAACGGGGCATCGCGTGTGCGTAGCGAGCATAGACCGCGTTGCAGACCGAGGCCGTTGCGAACGATCGGTCGACGGCGATCCACACGACGATCCCGGCCGCCGCGGCGAGCATCACACCGGTCGTTCGGTTGACGGTGAGTGATGACGGATGCCGAAGCTGAGCGACGAGGAGGAGTCCGAGCGGCGGAAGCCAGGTGACGACAAGAAACGCGAGCCGAGGGAGGAACCCGGCGGCGGCGACGTCGGCGCAGATGGCCACCTCGGCGAGCTGGTACCCTGCCAGCAACAGAAGAATCGCACCCGTCGTGCCGACCACGCCTCGCGACTTCGCTCTGAACCGAGTCGCGATCGCCCAGCCGGCGACGAGGATCTCGAACCCCGCCGTGGCGACGGCCAAGATCGGTGAATACTCCATCTCGCGTCTTCCCCCTCGATGTAGCGGACGAAGATTCTCGGGACGACCGATTCGAATGTCCAGTCGATCGGACAGCGAGAACGTCGTTCGATCCACAGCGAGCCGGAGACGTCGTCGTGTGGACGGCGAGCGGATGCCGGCAGGATCTCGACTGTCGCCGGATGCGTGGACCCAACGGGCGACTCCCCGTATCGTGTTGGGGAATCCCGGGGAGGTTGCAGCCGATGACGACGACGCGCATCAAGATTCGCGGATACCACGAGGATCGGTTCGGCCACGTCAACAACGCCCGCTACCTCGAGCTCCTCGAGGAGGCACGGTGGGCGCATCTGGAGGAGCGGGGGCTGACGACGGCGTTCTTCGAGGAAGAAGGGATCTTCCCGGTCGTCGTCCGGTTGACGATCGCGTATCGACGCCCGGCGACCGCCGGCGATCTGCTGATCATCGAGACCGGAGTGTCCCGGGCGGGGCGCCGGAAGGTCGTCCTCACGCAGGAGGGACGATTCGCGTCCTCGAACGAGGTCTGCATCGAGGCTGAAGTCACCGCCGTCTTCCTCGACGAGAGGAGCGGCCGCCCGGTCCCGTTCGGCGAGGCGTTCTACCGTGCCTGGCCGGAACTTCGGCCTTCGGAAGCGTCCGATTCGTAAGGACGGGAGAGAAGGATCATGAAGAAATCGCTCGGACGGAAGACACGGGTCGTCGGCACGTACGATGCGGAAGGGAAGGCGAACGTGATGACGGCCGCCCCGGGGAGTTCGGACGCGCGCCGAGCGAGCGCGTCCCGGACAGGGAATCTCCCCGAATCTCCCCTCTGGGCGACCGACCAGCCGGCGATTTACTACTGGAGCGCAGAGGCGCACAGCGAGGCCGAAGGGCTGTTCGTCGCGTACAATGGCACCGTCAATGCGACGCGGAAGACCACGGGGAACCCGCGCCACGGGTACCGGTGTGTGAAGGAGCCCGAGGTTCCCTGAGGAGCGGGCGGCGTCGAGCCCGCTTCACCTGTGAGGACGGACTCTGATGGCGCGATACCGTGTGAGCTGCGGGGTGGAGTGAGGAGGCGGCGATGGAACGGGAGGCGTGCGCGAGCGCGGCCGAGGTTGCGTCGGAGATCGACCGAGCCGTCCGGTCGCTGGAGGTCCACAACGCGGCGAACCTCGATCGACTTCGCAGATCCTTCTCGAAGCGGCTGGCTTCCTGTGCGGGCGATTTCGTCCTCGACGTCGGGCGAGCTCTCGTTGCCGACCACGGACATCGCGGCGGCATCTGCTACGAACTGATCCGGCACCACGACGGGGCGTTCTCGCGGCTCGGTCGGTCCGAACTCGAGGAACTCGGGCGGGGGATCGACTCGTGGGATTCGACCGATTCGTTTGCGCGGCAGTTGAGCGGTCCGGCCTGGGTTCGCGATCAAATTTCGATCGACGTCGTGAAGCAATGGGCCGCATCTGCGGATCGGTGGTGGCGACGCGCCGCTCTGGTGACCACGGTCGGACTCAATTCGCGCGTCAGCGGGGGAACCGGAGACGCGAAGCGAACGCTCGAAATCTGTCGACTCCTCATTGACGACCGCGATGACATGGTCGTCAAGGCGATGTCGTGGGCACTGCGGGAGTTGATCGCCTTCGACCGCGACGCCGTCGTTCGATTCCTCGACGAGCACGAGGAGCGGCTGGCGGCGCGCGTCAGGCGCGAGGCACGCAACAAGCTGGAGACGGGGCTCAAGTCGCCCCGTCGACGTGCACGGTCCCCGGGATCGACCGGCTCGAGCGATTGACGCCCTCCGGCCCGGGGCGAGACTCCTCGACGTTGTCCCGGCCGTTGCGCGAGGGCAACATGAACTGTCGCAACATCCGCGCGTTCCAGCGGCTGATGAAGCAGCGGAAGACTCGCGTGGGCGAGCGACGTGACCGTGGTACTTGACGTTACACATGATGTAATGTATAGTGTTGCTACCCGAAACGGCAAACCTGGCGAAAGCCAGGGACGCAAAGTCACGGGCCTACGGGAGGAATCCTACGGTCGCCGAACTGCCGAAGGTTGCGGGCCGTTCTGTGTCAGAGGCTCCGCGTCCTTGTTCTGCGATATCCTCGGATTGTCTCCCCAAACCCAGGCGTCTGCTGCGGGCCGTTAGACCGCAGTCACGCCGTGGTGGAGAGATCGTCACCCTCTACGGGTGATGTGAAAGGTGAGAGGAGTACCAAAGCGCAGCCTCCTTGCGACAGAGCCAGAGGCGCAGCGGCGTGGGGGGACGTTCGGCAACGTCCCCCGCTGCGCCGATCCATCGGAAAGACACTGGCTACGTCGTCCCGTTCCGCACCGAGAGAACGACGCCGGAGCATCCGGAGACGAACTCCCGTGAATGCCGTGGCGATTGCGGACCGCTCGCTCGGCGCGGTTCCGAGAGGCAGGCGAAAGCCGCGGAAACGAGGGCCAGGCTTTGACTTCACTCGCCGGCAGGTGGTAGCGTGAGCCGTCGTTCGCGCTCGGGGAGGAGACGATGGGATTCGACGGGCATGGCAGTGCCAAGAGAATCGAGCGCACGCACGTGCGTGTTCGCCGAGGGCGCGGATCGGCCGGCGAGAAGGGAAGCGAATGAGTCTACGTCGGCAGGCCGCTCTCGTTCTCGGCCTCCTGCTCCTCTTGACGCTCGGCTTGCTCCTCCTCGTCGTTCGACCGATGCTCTTCGGGACGTTCGCCCGCTTGGAGGCGACGGACGTGCGAGCTCACGTCACCCGTGTCGTCAATGCGATCGCCGCCGATCTGGCGTCGATGAAGAGCACGGCGGAGGACTGGGGGGCGTGGGACGACACGTATGAGTACGTTGCGGGGGAGTTTCCCTCGTTCTACGGCGACAACATGACCGCGTCGTCGCTGGTGAATCTTCGGTTGAACGTCATGCTCCTCGTCGACCCTGCCGGGGAACCGATCGCATTCACGGCGGTCGACCTCGAAAGCGGCGAGCACGGCGACGCTCCGGTTGAACTGCTCGACGCATCGTACGTCTCCACGATTTTCCCAGCGTCGGTCGAGGGAGCCGTGCCCGACACCACCGGCCTGCTTCGACTGAACGACGGCCTCTTGCTCACCGCGGCGCACGAGATCCTGAGTAGCCAGCATGAAGGACCGAGCCGCGGCCTCATCATCGTCGGAAGGTTCCTCGACCCCACGGAGATCGAACGCTTGGCCGAGCGGACTCACCTGGCGGTGACGATGCGCCATCTAGACGATGCGAAGCTTGATCCCTCGGTCCTCGACAGGCTGACCGGCGGATCGGCTGCGGCGGAGGAGATCGTCGTGCATCCTTTGTCCGGCGACTCGATCGCCGGACACCGGCTGTTGAGAGACTTGCAGGGGGAGCCCGTGGCCGTTCTGTCGATCGAGACCGCGCGGCACACGTATCAAGCCGGTCAGGCCGCCTTCCGCTCGCTCGGGGGGGCGACGGCAGGGATCCTCATCGCCGCTGCGGCGCTCTTCCTGATCCTGCTTGACACCCGGGTCCTCACTCGCCTGTCGTCGCTCGCGGTTGCCGTGACCAAGATCCGAGAACAGCACGAACCGAGCGGGCGCGTTCCAGTGGCCGGCCGTGACGAGATCGGCCAGCTGGCCTCCCGAACGAACGAGTTGCTCGAGACCCTCGAAGAGTCGCGACGCAAGCTCGAGAAGAGTGAGAGGCAGTATCGAGACCTGTTCGAGTACTCGAGGGACGCGATCTACATCACCTCGCCGGACGGGCGGTTCATCGACGCAAACCAGGCGCTCGTCGACCTGCTCGGGTGGCCACGAGACGAATTGCTGCGACTCGACGCGACCTCCTTCTATCTCGATCCGCAGGCTCGCGACGCGTTCAGGGCGGCCATTGGCGAGGCGGGCTTCCTCGTCGACTACCCCGTCGGGCTGAAGCGTCGTGACGGCGAGGTCCTCGATTGCCTCCTGACGACGGTGGCCCAGACGGACGCGGCCGGCGAGGTCGTCGCCTATCAGGGGATCATCCGCGACGTGACGCAACTCAAGAGACAGCAAAACGAGTTAGCTCATCTGGCGACGCACGATCCGCTCACGGGCCTGCTCAATCGGGCCGCACTCGACGATCGGCTCTCCCTGGAGCTGGCTCGAGCGGGCCGCAACCTCGAACGATGTGGAGTGATGTACGTCGATCTGGACCGGTTCAAGGAAGTGAACGACACGCACGGACATGCGGTGGGCGATGAGATTCTTCGCCAGGCCGCCGGTCGCCTGGCCGGCGCGTTGCGCAAGAGCGACTCGGTCGCTCGCATCGGGGGCGACGAGTTCGTGATCGTGATTCCCGACTTGGAGGAACCGTCGAATGAGATCGACATCGCGACGAAGATCCTCAAGGCGCTCGAGGAGCCGTTCGTCGCGTCCGGGCAGACGTTCGAGCTGTCGGCGAGCATCGGGATCGCCGTCTTCCCGGATGACGCTCGTGAGGAAGATCTCCTCGTTCAGTACGCCGATGCAGCGATGTACGTTGCCAAGCAACAAGGCCGGTCCACGTGGCACAGATACGGCCCCGGGACCGGATCGTGAGGCGCGGAAACGTCGATCGAATGAGCTGATCGGGTCGGGTTCGCCTGTCTCCACCGGTCTCGTTTCCTGTGCCTGCCCTCCAGCCTCGGACGGCTCGATGTACCCTGCGAGGTACGGCCGGTCAAAATCCGTCGATCGCCGGGGAGGCGGGAGCTCGGGCCCAGACATGCGGGGGCGGCATCCCAGGCATCGACCTCGATCGGGGGACGGGCGACAGGTTCAGTCGAGAATCGAATTGCCGGGCACCGGGGGACCGTCGTGCTGGAACTCGAATCCGGCCTCGAACACGCGAGTACAGGCGGCAACGACTTCCGCGTCGAAGAGCGTTCCGATGGAGGAATCGGACGCCCTCGTACGTTCTGGAATCGGCGATCCACCGGCAGACCTGCTGTGGGAGCGCTCTGCACTCGTACGAGGCGATCGCACATCGCGCGGTGTCTCGCGTCCGTTCGAGAACCTCGACCAAATGCGCCGTTCTGGCGTTTGCACTTCGCATGCTCTGCGGCTGGCTTGCGCATTGCTTTCCTCCTCGGATCACGACCCAATACGAGGATGATAGCTTGTAGCAGGGAAAGACAAACATAACAGGAGCGCAGAGTACATGGTACCTGCTAGTGAGACGCAGTGGAACCCGGTGCCGTGGTGGGAAAGAGGCCGGTAGGCGACTCTGTGGCACCAAGCGAGACTCGGACCGCGAAGCGCAAACGTTGCGGACAAGCCCCGACGTTACAGGATTTCCCTACGTCCTTCCGACCTCGTGCAGATGCGGGTTCTTGGCGCCGGCGACGTCGCCGAACTTGGTCAGAGCGCACTCGGACTTGACCTCCATCAGCTCTTCATACCGATCGTCGTCGACGATGGCGACGATCCGTCCGATCGAGCTTTCGCCGTCGACGAACCGCCACGGAAAACAGCCGATCGTCGCCCGTTGGTTGAGCAGGAGGTCGATGTCGCCGCCGACACACTCGGCGTGGATGATCCCATACGGGAAGAGCTCGATGTGCATTAGCTGATACTTCGAGGCGTCGAATCGCTCGGCGAGCGGTTGGCCGTACTTGTCACGGAAATGCGCGTCGGCCTCCTTCGCTTGGCGGGGCATCCAATCGCGGATGATCGTGTTCATCGGATGGTCGGCGCTTCCGCAATCGACGCCGATCCACCGGATCTTCCTTTCGCGGCACCAGAGGGCGAAGTCCCGATCCGGACCCGGATGCTTGACCATGTAGCGGATCTCGTCGGCCGTCGGTTGATCGAATCCGTAGTGGTGGTACCCGGTATGAATGATCAAGATGTCGCCTTCGTTGACCTCGACGCGCTCCTCGATCATCTCCGGTGTGTAGATGTCGTAGTCGCCGACCGTGTCGGAAAGATCGACGATGACGCCGTCGTGCACGAGGAAATCGAAGTCGAGCTGGGCGATGTCCTTTCCCGGCGTGTGGAAGTGGATCTCCCCGTCGAGATGCGTTCCGACGTGGTTCGAGTGCGTCAGCAGCTGCCCGTTCGCGCCGTTCGGCGCCAGGCGCTTGAAGTACTTCACTTGGAGTGGCTCGTAGGTCGGCCACGGCGGCGTGGCGATCGACAGCGGAATCGTCAGGTCGATGAATTTCATCGGGTCCTCCTTGGGGGCGTTTGTGGGTTGTGGTTCACGGTCCGCGGTTCGGAGTTCGTTGGGTTCATTGGGTCCGGAGGGTGGCGGCCAGAGCGCGCGTCGCTTCCGCGAAGACGGAGAACGGAGGCGTGACGAGCCCGGCACCGACCATCCCGACACCCGGCTCCTTGTGTGCGATCCCCGTGTTGATCGCCGGAACGATCCCCGTCTCGACGACCTTCAGCGCGTCGATTCCCGTCGGTGTCCCGCGAAAGCCGAGAGCCGGGATCTGGTAGACGCGGCTTTCGGCGAGCGTGATCTTGCGCATTCGCTCCGTCGTCTCGAGGGCGAGGCTCGGGCTTCCACCGACGAACTGAACGATCGCCGGGGAGGCGGCCATCGCGAACCCGCCGTAGCCGGCGGTCTCGGTGATCGCCGAGTCGCCGATGTCGGGAGCCGCGTCCTCGGCGTCGTAGCCGGGGAGATACAGCCCATCGACGATCGGTGCCGGGGCGGTGAACCACCGGTCGCCGGTTCCGGACAGCCGGATTCCGAATTCAGTTCCGTTACGGGCCATTGCCGTGACGAGGGAGCTTCCGGAGACGTCAGCCGCGGCGTCGAGGGCGCACTTGGCGGCCGGCATCGTCAGATTCAGGACGAAGTGGTCGTTTCCGTGCAGGAACTCGAGAACGCGAGAGAGAGCTTCCCGCGTCGCGTCGAGCCGAACCAGATGTGGCGCGAGCTCGCGGATCAGAAGCGACGTTCCGGCCCGGTTCCGGTTGTGTCCTTCGTCGCCCATTTGCAGCGCTTGAGCGATCAACGATCGAAGATCGATCGGTCCGTGCGACTCGATCGCGGCCGACAGGATCGGAGCCAGCTCAGCTCGCATCCAGTTGAGTCGCGCGATCACCTCGTCGGCGTAGGCGCCGTAGCGGAGGACCCTTCCGAGGCCCTCGTTCAGCGTGCAGTAGGCGCGGTTCCCGCCTTTCGTGTTTTCGACGATCCAGACCGGCATGGACGGGGTGGCGACCCCGGCCATCGGACCGACAGCCGCGTGATGGTGACACGGTTCGAACTCGATCTCGCCGATCGCAGCGAGGCGCTCCGCCTCCATCGGCGAGGACGCCAGTCCCTCGAAGATCAGTCCACCGATGACCGCACCCCGCATCGGTCCGCACATACGACCCCACGTGATCGGGGGACCGGCGTGTAGGATCGTTCGGTCGGTCATCCCGGGAATGACGTCACGCGCGGGTCCGATCCCGATCACGCGCGGCTCGGCGGAGAGGACGCGTTCGATCGCCTTGGCGTTCGCGGCCTCCACACGTTCGATCCAGCCGGACCCGTCTTCGGAGCGGAGCCCGTCGATCAGGCTGGCCAGCGCACGGTCGCCTCCGGCCGGCGGGCGCCAGTCGAGGTCGACGACGGGCGTCCCGACGACGCGCAACGTCTCGGCGAACGAGCTGAGGCCGAGGTTGATGACGCGAAGCTCTCCGCTGAATAGCTTCCGAATCGCGCTCATCGGTCGTTTCCCTCCTCGCCGGCCAGGAACTCCAGCGCGACTCGAACGGCGGCCGCGTTGCTTTCGGCGACGACGACACCGGCATCCTGGAGGCGCCTTCGTTGCTCGTTCCGGTTCTGGGGATCGAGGTCGGTTCCAGTCACCGACGCGACGACGTGGAGCAGCCGCCCGTCCGCTTCGGCGTCGGCCGAAGCGCGACGCGAAGCTTCCGCGAGGCTTCGCGCGGGATCAGGATGGGCGCCGTGGCCGAGAACGCAGTCGGCGAGGACGATCCGGATGTTCGGATCCGAGCCCGCCTCGGCGACGCGGTCGTCACGAAGGGCCGGCTCGATCATCGGATGGGGCTTGCCGACCGTGAACGCATCGTCACCGACATCCCAGAGGGCGTGTCCCGAGACGGCGTCCGTCGGGCGGACCCGCTTGGACGGATCGAACGCGACGTTCGACACGACGTCGATCCCGGCGCGATCGATCAGGCTCCACGCCTCCTGACAGAGCGTGCCGCCGCAGAACAGCCCCATCACTCGGCCTCGAATCGTGTGATCGGTCGCCGGTCTCGCGGTCGCCGGCGTCCGGCTTGAAGCGGCGGTCGCCCGCAGCCCGGCGGCTTCGGAGGCGAGAATGGCGGCCTCTTCCAAGGTCTGCGCGAACTGGACGGAGGAGTCGAGCCACGCCGGATCAGCAACCTCCGGGTCGAAGCCGACGAACTGCACGATCGTCGGTTTTCCGGCGGCCTCGAGTCGCTTCAGGATCGAGGAGACGACACAGGTGGCCGGCGCTTTGGAGACGACGACGAGAACCTCCGTTCGCGAATCGTCCGCGAGCGCGTCGATTCCGAAGCGGGTCATCCGCGCTCCGACATCGCCCGACAGGTCGCGTCCCCCGGTCCCGATCGCCTGCGAGATCCCGCCGCCGTGTCGATGGACGAGCGAGCTGATCTCCTGGATCCCGGTCCCCGATGCACCGACGACGCCGATCGTCCCGCGCCGGCAGATGTTGGCGAAGCCGAGTGGGACGCCGTTCAGGATGGCAGTTCCGCAATCGGGCCCCATCATCAGGAGTCCGCGCTCGATCGCCTCGTCCTTGAGAGCGACCTCATCTTCGACCGGGACGTTGTCGGAGAAGAGCATGACGTGCAGGCCGCGTCGGAGCGCGACCCGCACCTCGCGGGCGGCGTACTCCCCGGGAACGGAGATCAGGGCGAGGTTCGCCTTCGGATCGAGCTTCAGTCCCTCGGCGAGGGAGACCGGCTTCGGGCCGGATGTTTCGTCGCTCTCGACCTGCCCGGCGAGAAGCTCTTCCAAGCGGGCCGTCACCGCGTCGATGACCTGTTTCGACTCGGCATCGATGGCTACAAGGAGCGAATCCGGGCGGATCCGGGACGTGGATTCCGGCAAGACAAACCCGACACCTCGGACGTTGTCGAGGTTTGCCGGCGTCCCCATGGCGACGATTGCTCGGTCGACGCCGGGGAGCCGTTCAAGATCCCGGCCGATCCGCATCAGAAAGACGGAATCGAAGTACCGGTTCGGTTCGATGAGGATCCGCTTCACGGTCGCGTCACCTTCTCGTTCCGCCTCTCGAGAATGCGAAGCAGGATGCGCTCGTAGGAGAGCGGAAGCGTCGTGAACTCGATTCCGAGCGCATCGTAAAGCGCGTTTCCGACGGCGGAGGGGACCGAGATCATCGGGTGCTCGGCGATGCCGCGTGCCCCGTAGGGACCGTCCGGTTGCGGGAACTCGAGAAGGATCTGCTGGGTCGTGCGCGGGAGATCCTTCGCTGTCGGGATCTTGTAGTCGGTGAGGGAAGGATTGAGAAGGCGTCCCTTTTCGTCGAAGCGGAAGCCCTCCCAGAGGGCCGAGCCGAGCCCCTGCAGGACGCCACCGACGACTTGGCCGGCGGCGAGTTTCGGGTTGAGAACCTTGCCGGCGTCGATCGCGGTGGCGATCTTGAGAATCTCGATCTCGCCGGTCTCGGTATCGACTTCGATCTCGACCCCGTGCGCTCCGTAGGTCCAGTACTGGGCCGGGAGTCCCTGGCCGGTCTTCGGATCGAGGTGCGTGAGACCGGTGGCGATGAACCGACCGTGGCCGATCACCGGCCCTCCGATCGAGTTCCCGTTGGGGAACGTGTATCCGAGGGCGAGCTTCGCATACGGGATCCTCCTCTCGGGGCGGTCGAGGGAGAAGGCGGCAGCGTCCTCGCAGACAATCTCCTCCGGCGAGACGTCGAGGGCCCGCGCGGCGACCGAACGGATCTGGCGGAGACAATCCTCGGACGCCTCGATGACCGCATTCCCTCCCATGAAGGCGAAGCGACTGGCGACCGTCTGCCAGTCGTACGGGGAGAAGGCGGTGTCGCACTCCCACGTTACGTGAACGCGCTCGATCGGGATCTTCAGCTCCTCGGCGGCGATCTGACGAAGGACCGTGTAGGTTCCCTGGCCGTAGTCGACGCCCGAGACGAGGACGTCCGCTCCGCCGTCTTCGTCGAGCTTGATGACGGCGGCGCACGAGGTGAAGGTCGGCATCGCCGGGGCTTTGTGGAGGGCGGCGATTCCCTTGCCGCGCACCTTGCCGGGCGTCTCGGAGGCGGCAGACGGCGTGCCCCAGTCGATCGCCGCGGCGGCCGCATCGAGACATCCGACCGGGCTTCCGTGACCCGAGGTGAACGGCTCGCCGGTGATCGTTGTGTCGCCCGCCTTCAGGAGGTTCAGGCGACGAAACACGACGGGGTCGACCTCGAGCTTCCGCGCCATCATGTCGATCGCCCGTTCGATTCCCCAGAGGACTTCGAGGTGCCCGAAGCCGCGGTAGGCCGTGCCGAAGACCTTGTTCGTGTAGACGACGAACGAGTCGATCCAGCAGTTGGGGATCGCGTACGGACCGCCGCCGGCGTACGCGGCGGCGCGACCGATGTTGATGCCGTAGTCGGCGTATGCTCCTGCGTCCCAGACGTAGGTCGCTTTGAGCGCCTCGATTCGTCCGTCCACAGTGCAGCCGATCTCGATCGTCGAGTGGAGGCCCTGCCGCGATGGGAGGCTGTTGAACTCCTCTTCCCGGGTCGCGACGACCCTCACCGGTCGGCCGGCCGCCGCCTTCGACAGGACGTACGCGAGGGGCTCGAGACCGAGGCCGGCCTTCCCGCCGAATCCGCCACCGACGTAGGGCACGTGGACGCGGATCGACGCATGCGGTAGACCGAAGGCGACGCTCATCAGGTGTCGGACGGTGTACGGCGACTGGCTCGACGTCCAGATCTCGGCGCGATCGCCCGGGAGGGCTTGCGCGATCGACGCGTGCGTCTCCATCGGGACATGCTGAACCGGCGGATTGTAGAAGCTGGTCGTCAGCGTGATGTCGGATGACTCGAACGCCTCGTCGAACGTGCCCTTTCGGATCTTCTGCTGATGGGCGACGTTCGTCCCCGCCTTCGGGAAGAAGACGCCATGCATGTGTTCATAGTCGCCGAGTTTCGGGTGGACGAGAGGGGCGCCCTCGTCCATCGCCTCCCGGGGATCGAGGACCGGATCGAGCCGCTCGTATTCGACTTCGATGAGGCGGCAGGCGGCGCGGGCGACGTCGAGCGTGTCAGCGGCGACGGCGACGACCGGCTCGCCCTGATAGCGGACGACCTCGCGTGCGAGGATGCACTTGTCCTGCATGTAGAGGCCGAGTCGGTAGGAGAGGCCCTCGCCTGTGAGGACGGCGCGGACGCCGGGCAGGGCGACGGCTGTCGCGGTGTCGATATGTACGATTCGGGCCGAAGCGTGGGGGGAGGTCAAGACGGCGGCGTGGAGCATCCCGGGAACGACGAGATCGTGCGTGTACCGCGCCGCGCCCGTGACCTTGTCGATTCCGTCGAATCTCGAGACGCTCTTCCCGACGTACCTGAGGTCGCTCATCAGTCGTCGCCCTTCGATCGGTCGATCGCCAGATGCACCGCGGCAATGACCGATTCATATCCGGTGCAGCGGCAGAGGTTCCCGGCGATCGCCTCGACGATCTCTTCGTCGCTCGGGTTCGGGCTGCGGGCCAACAGGGCCCGCGCGGACATGATCATCCCTGGGGTGCAGAAGCCGCACTGAATCGCTCCGGCGTCGATGAACGCCTGCTGAAGTGCGGAGAGCCGGCCATCGTGGGTCTCTCCTTCGATCGTCTCGATCGAGCAACCGTCGACCTCGACGGCGAGGACGAGGCAGGCGGTGACCGGTGCTCCGTCGAGCAGGACGGTGCAGGCCCCGCACTCGCCGATGCCGCAGCCTTCCTTCGCCCCGGTCAGGTGAAGGCGTTCGCGGAGGAGTTCGAGGAGTGTCGTGGTGGCGGGAACGTCGACCGTCCGACGCTCACCGTTGACGCGGAACGAGACGGTGTGCATCAGGCGCCTCCCTTCGCATCGAGCAACCGAGCGATCAGTCGCCGAACCAGGACACGTACGACGGCGCGGCGATACTCGGCCGACGCGCGGACGTCGCTGATCGGTGACGAGGCCGCCGTCGCAGCGCGGACCACCTCGTCTGCGATCGCTTCGGGCGAGCTCGATCCGACCTCGATCTGATCGAGCAAGGTCGGAATCGGACTGCAGCTTCCGATCGCGACGCGGACGATGCCTCTCTCAGGGAGGAATGCACCGGCGAGGTTGACGACGGCGAGGTCGTGCCCGCGGATCCGCTGTTGCTTGAGAAAGGCCGTGCGTGTCCCCGCCTCGACGGGCGGGATGCGAATCTCGGTGACGATCTCGCCACAGCTCAAGCACGTCCCCTTGACCCCGGTACAGAAGGCGCCGAGCGAGACGTCGCGATCCCCGTTCGGTCCGACGACGTGCAGAGACGCGTCGGCGACGAGGAGAGGAGGAATCAAGTCCGCTGCGGGGGACGCATTGCACAGGTTCCCCCCGATCGTCGCGCGATTGCGAAGCTGATACGTGGCAATCGAGGCGGCCGCCTCGGCCAGGGCCGGGAGGCGATCGCGGATCGGCGCGGCCTCGGCGATCCGGTTCAGCGGGACGGCAGCCCCCAAGACGAGGTCGCTATCGGGGTCTGCACGCTCCACCCGGCGCAATGGCTCGATTCCCTTGATGTCGACGAGCAGGTTCGGTGCTCGGAGCCCGTTTCGAACGTCGACGAGCAGATCGGTGCCTCCGGCGTACGCGACGGCGGCCCCGTTCCCTTCTCTCAAGAGCTCACACGCGCCGTCGATCGTTCGTGCACGGACGTACTCGAAGTCTCCCAACACGATCTGAACCCTCCGCGTCACCGAGTCGGTGGAATCCTCTTTCCTCTCCGTCTAGAACAGAAAAGACGGGCTGAGGGCCTCGTCAGAGGTTCATGATAGGCGACGGGCGAGGATCTGCCAAGTCGTTTGACAGGTTGACCGGTCGAGCGACGCTCGGAGACGGGGCGCGACGGCTCAGGCGATGAACGTGACAGCGTCGCTGTCGCCCGGGCGGAGGTATTCCACCTCGACACGCGTGATCCGGAACAGGCCGAACCCCGGATCGTCCGTTCCGGACCAGTACTCGGCGAGAAACGGAATCTTCTCTCCGATCTCCGAACGGATCCTTGCGTCCTTTTGAAGGGTCGCGATGCCGGCGATGCGGACGTAGCCCTCGCCGCACTTCTCAGACAGGGGGAGGCAGAGCTCGACGTTCGGGTTTCGCATCATCTGACGCGCCTTCGCGCTTCGCATCCCGGTGGCGATCCAGAACTTTCGATCGATGTCGAGGAGGGTCACTGGTCGGACGCGTGGCTGGTCCGCCTCGGCCGTCGCGAGGTAGACGCACTGCGATTCCTTCATGTGATCCCAGACTTCTTGTTTGACTGCTTCCAGCTTCTCGCCCATTGTGACTCCCTTCGCCGCTTGGTCCTCCGTTTCTAGCTCGAACCGCTCCAGCGTGTCAACTGACATCCCATCCGAAGCGGCGTCTCGCGATGCCGTGGGCAGCAACACGAGCCGGATGGGGACTCCGGACACCTTTCGGAAGGCCCCGCAGTTCCCGCCTGAGGGGCCCCCGGAAATCGGCAGTCCCGAAAACGATGTGTAGGTTAGCCTTTCCGCGCGCGATCCTCTTGAGTTTCTCTTCTCCGTTGCCCAGCAACGCCGGAACCTACGTGCGGAAAGCGCGTTCCGCGTCTTGCATAGTTCGTGGCGCATCTATATAGTAACGACATCTAATCTATACCTGAAGGGGTGGTCGCAGGTGAAGAAGGCTCGTGTTCTGCTGGTAGGTCTGCTGGCGCTCTCTCTGTTCGGAATTGCAGCCGTGGCGGGTGAGGTCGCCCTCAACGGCTCGACGACGGTTCAGCCGATTGCGATGGGCGTTCAGGCTTGGTTCCTCGAGAGCATGCCGTCGATCAACGTGACGGTCGAGGCGACCGGTTCCGGCGACGGAATTGCCGCGCTCGTCAACGGTGAGTGCGACATCGCGATGCATTCGCGCGAGATGAAGGATTCGGAGTACGGTGAAGCCGTCGAGAACGGCGTTTTCCCGGTGATCTACACCGTCGCTCGGGACAAGATCGCCGTCGCCGTTCACCCGTCGAACCCGATCGACGACATCACGCTCGGGGAGCTCTACGGCATCTGGATGGGCGACATCACCAACTGGAACCAGATCGGTGGGGACGATGCCCCGATCCTGTTCGGTTCCCGCGACACCTCGTCCGGCACCTTCGGGGTCTGGAAGAGCCTCGTTCTCGACGGTGAAGACTACACGGGGACGAACGTGACGGTCGTGGCTTCGAACTCGGTCATGCAGGAGACGGTCGCTGGTGAGCCGAACGCCATCGGCTACGTCGGCCTCGCCTACACCGAGGGTCTCAAGATCATCACCGTCAACGGCTATGCGACGGCCTCGTCGAACTACCCGATCGCTCGCGCTCTGTTCATCTCCACGAACGGCGTGCCGGCCGGTGAGGTCGCGACCGTCGTCGACGCCTTCATGGGTCTCGTCGGCGGCTGTGCGGCGCAGAACAACAAGTACATCCCGGTGTGGCCGTGCGACTGCGACTGCGAGGCCGTTCTCCCGTAACACCTGAGCATTTCGACCGGGTCCCACCGTGCACATACGGGACCGGTCCGTCGGGTGGGGCCGGTCCCAGGACCGACCGAAGCAGAGTCCACTGGATCGAGCTGCCGGGCGCTCGTCGCCCGGCAGCTGCGTAACGGAGATGACGGGCGTTATTGATTGATAGCGCTTTATGTATATACTGCAGACTGACTGTAGATAGGTTTCGCGCGAAGAACAACATAGACGCCCCCGGGAAGGAGACGAGTGGCTGGAGTGGGTCGACAGGATCAGCCGGAGCTGAAGATCCGGCTCAAGCACCGGAACGTCGATCGTTACGTCTTCTTCGCCATCGCGCTGATCTCCTTGGTGACGCTAGCAACGATCATCTACTTCATCTTCGCCCAAGCGGCCCCGTTCCTTTCGAAGACGCGTGTTGTCCCGGTCGATCGGTGGGCCAGCGAGGCGAACGACTACCTCTACGACCCGTCGGCCGGCGACCCGGAGGCGGGAATCGCTCGCCACACGGCGTTCGAAGACCTCCCGGAAGGTTGGATCAGCCCGGTCGATCGAGGCGTCGACCCGATCCGGTGGACGTGCACGACGTGTGACTACGTCTACGATCCCGCGATCGGCGACCCGGAAGTCGGCATCGAGCCGGGGACGGCGCTCCAGGATCTTCCTTGGGGCTGGGTCAGTCCGGTGGGCACCGGCGCGACGCCCGGTGTGCCGGAAGGGGCAACGGACTACCAGATTTTCACGGCGCGGCGGGAGCTCGGTGGGCTCTCCACCGATGCATTCGAGCCGGAGAACGTCGAGGCGCTGTACGCGGCGCGCGCGGAGCTCGGCGGCGCAGCGCTCGCCACGTTCGAGCCGGAGTTCGAGACGGGCGAGGTCACCGTGAAGTACGGCGAGACGCGTGTGCCGACGAAGTTCACCGATCTGTTCACCACGCACTGGCAGCCGGAGAGCGACCAGGAGGAGTTCTTCGGGATGGTCCCGATGATCGTCGCCACCGCAGTCATCACGATCGGCGCGATGCTGCTGGCGATTCCGTTCGGGCTCTCCGCAGCGATCTTCGTCGGCGAAGTCGGGCCGAAGTGGCTGAAGGACGTCTTCAAGGCCGTCCTGGAGCTTCTCGCTGCGGTCCCGTCGATCGTCTACGGCTTCTTCGGGCTGATCGTCGTCGCCCCGATCGTCCGGAACCTCTTCGGTCTCAGCGGGGGGACGACCGGACTGACCGCGGCAATCATCCTGAGCATCATGGCCCTTCCGACGGTCGCCAGCCTGGCGGAAGACGCTCTGCACGCGGTTCCCAACACCTATCGCGAGGCCTCGATGGCCCTCGGCGCGACGAAGTGGCAGACGATCCGCCGGACGCTCATTCCATCAGCTGCTTCCGGGATCATCGGCGCGGCCATCCTCGGCATGGGCCGGGCGGTCGGCGAGACGATGGCCGTTCTGTTCGTTGCGGGGAACAGCCCAGCGCTGACGTGGCGGATCTGGGAGTCGATGCGGCCGATCACCTCAGGCATTGCGCTCGACATGCTCGAGTCGGTGCGCGGTTCGGCGCACTACCACTCGCTGTTCGCGTTGGGCGCCGTTCTGCTTCTCATCGCGCTGGTGATGAACTGGACGGCGGAGTGGTTCCACGTCCGCCTGCTAAGGCGGCAGGGAATCCGGGAGGGCTAGCGCATGGCTGACACGAATCAACAGGAATTCATGGATCAGGCGAGCCGCCGGGCACGGTCGCGGGCGCAGTGGATCGCGTTCACGGTTCTTGGGGTCGGTTCGGTGTTCGGGTTCTTCTTCCTGGTGACGATCCTCTTCTGGATCATCCGCCAGGGGGCTTCGGCGGTTTCGTGGGGGTTCCTGACGACGGCTCCCTCCGACACGACTGGGACGGGCGGCGGGATCGCGCCGATGATTCTCGGCTCGGTCTACCTGACGCTCGGCTCGTTGATCATCGCCCTTCCGTTCGCCCTCGGCTCGGCGATCTGGCTGTCGGAGTACGCTTGGAAGGGATGGTGCGTCCGCGCGATCCGCATCGGCGTCAACACACTGGCCGGCGTGCCGTCGATCGTCTTCGGTCTCGTCGGCGTGGGCCTGTTCGTCTACGCCTTCGGCTTCGGGAAGTCCCTCATCTCCGGCGCGGCGACTCTGGCGATGCTGTCGCTTCCGATCTTGATTCGTGCGTCGGAGGAGGCATTGCGTTCGGTCCCGCGGTCGTTCCGGGAAGGGGCGCTCGCGCTGGGGGCCACGCGTTGGTACATGATCCGAACCGTCGTCCTCCCCACCGCGACTCCCGGGATCCTGACGGGATCGGTGCTGAGCATGGCTCGCGCGATCGGCGAGACGGCGCCGATCTGGTTCACCGCGGTGACATTCTCGATGGTGCAGCCGTGGGCGAGGTCGATCTTCTCGGAAGTGACGACGCTTCCGACGCACCTTCTGTATCTGACGAACTACAGCAACTTCTACAACCAGACGAAGCCGATCCAGTACGGGACGGTTTTCGTTCTCATGGTCGTCGTGACGCTTCTGAACCTGACGGCCATCATCTGGCGCACGCGCGTGAGGAGGAAGAAGGCATGGTAGAGCGCATCGAGTCTCATGAGCCTCGGACTGCGAAGGAAAGGGATGCCAAGGTGGATGCCACGCGGGCCTGGGTGAAGCGGACCTTCTACGGCGAGACGATCATCGACATCTGGGATCTCGACTTCTTCTACGGCAAGAACAAGGTCCTGCGCGACATCTCGCTCGGCATCCCGAAGGACGGCGTGACTGCGATCATGGGGCCGTCCGGGTGCGGGAAGAGCACGCTCTTGCGAACCCTCAACCGGATGTACGACGTCGTCCCCGGTGCGAAGGCCGCCGGACGCGTCGTCTTCGAGGGCGAGGACCTCCTCAAGTGCGATCCCGTCGTTCTGCGCCACAAGATTGGCATGGTCTTCCAGCGGCCGAATCCGTTCCCGAAGTCGATCTTCGACAACGTCGCCTACGGTCCGAGGATCCATGGGTTGCGGGACAAGAAGAAGCTGATGACGATCGCCGAGGACGCGTTGAACCGCGCCGCGCTATGGGACGAAGTGAAAGGTCGGCTCAAGGACAGCGCCTTCTCCCTCTCCGGCGGTCAGCAGCAGCGTCTCTGTATCGCGCGCGCCTTGGCGGTGTCTCCCAAGGTTCTCCTGATGGACGAACCGTGCTCGGCGCTCGATCCGAAGGCGAGCGACCGGATCGAGCAGACGGCACGCGAGCTTGCCGAAGATCTGACGGTCATCATCGTGACCCACAACCTCCAGCAGGCGGGGCGCGTCAGCGACAGCGTCGCCGTCCTCCTCGCCGGAGGGGAGCTCGCCGAGTTCGGACCGACGCAGTCGGTGTTCGAGGTGCCGGAGGATCCGCGAGTCGCCGACTACCTTCGGGGACGATTCGGCTAGCCGGAGTCAAGGCTTGATTCCGTGTCCACGTCGCAGAGCTTCTCCGATGCTGAACAGCCGAGGAGTAGCGTTCCGGTGAATTCACTAACCGAGCGCGCAAGTGGTGATCAGCTGTCCGCCTGCGTGTCGGCCGGGCCGAACGTCTCCTGAACCCATCGGTCGATCTCGTCACGGACGCGGCGGAAGACGCCGAGGATTCTCTCCTTCGATCCTGCGGCTCCTGCCGGATCCTCGAAGCTGTTGTGGATCTGGTTCGTCGCGTTGGGAAACCACGGGCACGCCTCCTGCGCGGCGTCGCACGTCGTCACGACCGTGTCGAAGTCCTGGTCGATGTAGTTCTCAACGTGCTCAGAGACCTGTCCCGAGATATCGACCCCGAGTTCCGCCATCACCCGGATAGCCCACGGATTGACGCGCGAGGGTGACGTTCCAGCGCTGAAGGCCTCGTATTGATCCCCGTATCGGAACTGGAGAAGGGCTTCGGCCATCTGAGAGCGACTCGAGTTGTGCGTACAGATGAACAGAATCCGCTCTCTCCTCTCCCGAACTCGCTTGGTCATGGAATCTATACCCCAGAAACCAAGTATATAGTCAAAGCCGGAAGATGCAACGTCTGATAGGGATAGGGAATGCGGCTCACGGTTCGCGATCGACCTCGATCGGATAAGGGGTCAGTCGCGCTTCACCTGAAGGTTCCCGGTTGTCGGTGCATCGAGGGCACTTTCGGCGATGTTGAACGCGTACTCGCGAATGCGGAGGAGGCTGTCGATGACAATGCTGATCGACGGGGCGGCCTCCGGCTGCTTCTCCGATGCGGTCTTCCGTGTCACGCGGAAGAGCTGCTCCGCGTGTTCCTTTTCCTGAAGGACCCGGTTTGCCAGATCCATCTTCCTGTTCTCGAATGCTTGCACAGCCTGCCCGAGGACCGAGATCGCGTCGCGAGCCCGCTGCTCGATCTCTTTCGCCACCGCGCTTTGGACGGGTTCGTTCAGGGCGATTGTGGCCTGGGAGATCTTGCCCGCGTGGTCGGCCACACGCTCGAGCTGATCGGCCACGGTGTGGTAGTGGAGGAATTCGATCCGCGAGAGACCGACATCCTCTTCCAGAAGGAGATCCCGCAGGAGCAGACTGAACTGGCGTGCGACGAGCAGCACGAGCCGATCGATGTCGCCGTCGCGTTCGAGGACGTCGCGCGCCAATTCCTCGTCGTGCTTGCAGAACGCGGTGACGGCATCGGTCAACATCGCGTGGGTGATGTCGAAGATTCGCGACAGCGTCCGTTCGACCGGGAAGTCGCGGACGTTCACCATCGCCTGGAGCATGACGGCCTCCTGCGTCTCGTCGAAGATCTCAAGGCCGACGAGGCCTTGGGCGATCTCGCGCATCATCCGGCGCTGCTCCGGGCGGATTCGGTCGCGGCGGATCTCGATGATGTCGTAGCCGACGATGTATCGGGAGATGATCTCCCTCTGGAAGCGATCGAAGTCCCAGTCTTCGAGCTCGATGACGCAGCGATTGATCTGTGACAGGCTGTTGGGAACCAAGAGGAGGGTGCCGGAGTCGTTCGGCATCAGCGTTACGACGGCTCCCGGTCGGATCCCGACAGACTGCGCCCATGCCTTCGGCAGCGTGACGAAGTACGTCGAGCCGCCGGTCTTCTGGACCTTCCTCTCGTACACAATACCTCCCGATCGAGAGCGGGATTCTCGACGCATCCTATACAAAAGGATGGCTGAGAACAAAGCTCTACGGTCAGTCTATTCGATCGAGAGGCGCTACACGACGGAGCGTACAAGTGCATGTCGGATCAACAGATGGCAGCTACGCTGGTGGTGGTGAGATGATCCCGGCGTCCATCAACGCCTTGACTTCGCTTTGGGCATGTCGGATCTTGGTCTCCGCCTCGGTGCGAAGCTGGTCCTCTTCGAGCGGCCGTCGCGCGAGCCCCTGCTCGACCGCCTTCAATCCCACGGCGACCGCCTCGTTGATGAAGACCTCGGTCTCCAGCATCGTCGGGACGATGTACTCGTCAGTCAGGCCCTTTTCCTCCGCCGTCTTGGCAATGGAGTCGGCTGCGGCAATCGCCATCTCGTCCGTGATCGTGGTCGCGAAAACATCGAGCGTTCCGCGAAAGATCCCCGGGAAGCCGATCGAGTTGTTGATCTGGTTCGGGAAGTCGCTGCGACCGGTCCCGACGATGCGCACGCCGGCTTCTTTCGCCTCCCACGGCCAAATCTCGGGGATCGGGTTGGCCATGATGAATGCGATGGCATCCGGGTTCATCGCTTCGAGCCATTCCTTGCGAATCGTGTCCGGGCCCGGCTTCGATGCAGCGATCAGGACATCGGCTCCTTCGACGGCCTCGGCCATCCCGCCGGTTCGCCCCTCGGCGTTCGTCTCGTTCGCGTAGCGCCACTTGTACGGGTTGTCATCCTTGTCGGCCTCCAGGTCCTCGCGACCCGGATGGAGGATCCCCTTCGAGTCGACGAGGATGACGTTTCCGGCCGGAACGCCGGACGCCAGGAGCACGCGGACGAAGGCGATGTTCGCGGCGCCGGACCCGATCACGGCGTAGGTCACCTTGTTCATGTCCTTGCCCACGAGCTTGACGGCGTTGATGACCCCGGCAAGCGTAATCGCCGCGGTGCCCTGCTGATCGTCATGCCAGACCGGGATATCGAGCTCGTCCCGCAGCCGGTCGAGGATCCGAAAGCACTTCGGATTGGCAAAATCCTCCAGGTTGATGCCTCCAAACCCCGGAGAGATCCATTTGACCGCTTGGATGATCTCTTCGGTGTCTTGGGTGTCGAGAACGATCGGAAACGCGCCCACGCCGCCGAGGTACTTGAACAAGAGTGACTTGCCTTCCATCACCGGCAATCCGGCGGAAGGTCCGATGTTTCCCAGCCCGAGAACGCGGGACCCATCGGAGACGACGGCGACGGCGTTCGCTTTATTGGTGTACTGGAACGCCTTCTCCGGATCGGCTTGGATTTCCTTGCAAGGGGCGGCGACCCCGGGTGTGTACCAGATGCCGAAATCGTCGAAGCTGGTCACGGCGCACTTCAGCGTCGTCTCGATCTTTCCCCGATAGAATGCGTGCATCCCCGGCGCCTTCTTGCCTGGAAGTTTGGCACGCTCCAGTCGCTTCTCAACCGTCAGTTCCCGATCCTCGCCCATCGTGCGTTCGTTCTCCTTTCGGCGGGCGCCGCGCCCCGGCGAGCTCCGCTTACGATTCGTCGATCCGAGCCGCGGCCGCCTCCATGTTCCGGGTGATCTTCGGCTCCAAGTCCTTGTAGAGGTTGCCTCCGTCGCTGTCCATCGTGACCAGAAGAGGCCCGAACTCCTTCACAGCGAAAATCCAGGTGGCCTCCGGCATGCCCAGCTCATCAAGCCAGAAGACATCCTCCACGCGCTCGATTCGCTGGGCGGCGAGGGCTCCGGCTCCGCCCGTGTAGTGGGCGTAGACACTGCCCACCTTTTCCAGTGCGGCCTGCGTCCGGTCTCCCATGCCGCCCTTTCCGATCACGATTCGCGGGGCGAAGGTCTCCAAGAAGCGATCCTCGAAGATCTCCATCCGGATGCTCGTCGTCGGCCCGGCGGCGATGACCTCCCAGCCCCCTTCGCTCTGCCGGACAACGGGACCGCAATGGAACAGGGCCATCTCGCCGGGAGCGAACGGGAGCATCTCGTTGTGGTCACGTCGCTCGAGCATGGCCAAGTGCGCCTCGTCGCGTGCGGTGAAGATCTTGCCCGTCAAGAACAGGATGTCCCCGACACGCAACTCACGCGTTTGCCGCTCGTCGATCGGCAGGGTCAGGTGTTTTGGTTGTTTCGCCATGTCATGCCACCTCGGTCGTTCCGTCGGGTCGAACTATCACCCCGGCGCGACGATCGGCCCAGCACTGGACCAGGATCCCCACGGGAAGGGACGCGGGGTGCCGGTGGGCGTACTCGACGTGGACGGCGAGAGACGTCGTCGCCCCGCCGACGCCCATCGGGCCGACGCCGCTCATATTGATCAGCTCCAGAAGCTCCTGCTCGAACGCGGCGACCTTCTCGTTCGGATGACGAGACCCAATCGGGCGCAGGATCGCCTTCTTGCCCAGCTTGAGCGCGATGTCGGCTCCACCCCCGATCCCGAGGCCGACCACCGTGGGCGGGCACGGCTTGCCGCCGCACGCGACGATATGCTCGACGACCGCCTTCTGGATCCCCTTGAGCCCGACACCGGGAGGAAGCATCTTCAGCGTCGACATGTTCTCGCTTCCGCCGCCCTTGGGCAGGACCGTAATGTGCAACTGGTCCCCTTCGACAAGCTCCCAGTTGATGTAGGGCATGAACCGCCCGCTGTTGTCTCCGGGGTTCACCCCTTCGAACGGGTCGACCGTGTTCGGCCGGAGCGGTACCTGGGATGTCGCCTCGACCACGGCCGTCCCGATCCAGTCACGGATCTGCGCCAAGAACGGGCTTTCCACCCCCGCCTCGACGAAGAACGTCTGCAGCCCGGTGTCCTGGCACATCGGGATGGATCCTTCTCGCGCCACGTTCACGTTTTCGAGGATCGCGTCCAACTGAGCCGCTCCGAGATCCGAGGTCTCGCGTTCCCGCGCCGCGGTCAATGCCTCGACGACGTCCGCAGGGAGCGCTGTCGAGGCGATCCGGATCGCTTCGACGACCGCTTGACGGATCGTCTGTGCGCTCATGTGGCCCCTTTCGGAAGCGGGTTGACGAACTGCTGCTTCTCCACGATTTGGCGGGCGTACGCTTGGAGGAAGGTCGGACGCTCTCGCTGCAGAAACCGGCCAACGACGATGTCGTTGCCGGGAACGAGATCGGCGTCGGCCGGATCCGCTCCGTGCCGGATGACGCTCCGCTCGGCGTAGTACTTGAGCTCGTCGAGACCCTCGCCGATGCGATTTCGTCGTCCGTAGTTCGTCGGGCACGGACAGACCGCCTCGACGAACGTGAACCCGGGAATGGTCATCGCTTCGGTCATCGCCCTCTTCAGCCGCCGCGCGTGCAGACTCGTCCACCGAGCGACATAGACGGCACCGCTCGAAGCGGCTAAGTACGGGAGATTGAACGGGTTTTCGTAGTTGCCGTACGGCGCCGTCGTTGCCCGGGACCCGATCGGCGTGGTCGGGCCAAATTGACCGCCGGTCATTCCGTAGTTGAAGTTGTTGGCGCAAATGACGGTCATATCAACGTTGCGTCGAGCCGCGTGGATGAAGTGATTCCCCCCGATCGCAAACAGATCCCCGTCGCCGCTGATGACCACAACCTTCTTGTCCGGCTGAGCGACGCTCAGACCTGTGGCGAACGGGATCGCGCGACCGTGGGTCGTATGGTAGGAATCCAGGTCTAGATACCCGGCTGCACGTCCGGTGCACCCGATACCCGAGACGATCCCCATCCCCCTCTCGTCGATCCCGAGCTCGTCGAGCGCATAGGTGAAGCAAGAGAGGACGGTTCCCAGTCCGCAGCCGGAACACCAGATGTGGGGAAGACGCTCCGTGCGCAGGAATCGCTCCATCGGATGGGAAACATCCGTGAGGATCTCCGGTGCAGGCGGCGCCTTGGTCTTAGTCAGCATGCAAGAACACCTCCTCGATCGCACGGACAATCGTTTCCGGGTCGTGAATCGCGCCCCCCGCGTGCGGAACGGAGCGGACGATCGCCCTTCCACGGACCGCGCGCTCGACTTCCAGAACCATCTGGCCGAGGTTGATCTCCGGAACGACGAATCCCGCCACGCGGTCGGCGAGATCGCGGATCAACCGATCCGGGAACGGCCACACCGTTCGCAAGCGGAGCATGCCGACCTTCAACCCCTTCTCCTGGGCCCGCCGGAGAGCCCCCAGCGACGTGCGACCCGAGATCCCGTAGGTGACGATGATGACCTCCGCCCCCTCCAGGTCGGTCTCTTTCACGTCTTGTATGGTCTCGGCGGCGCGGCGGACCTTCTCGCGAAGCCGGGGAACAAGTTCCGCTTGTGTCTCCGCGTCGATCACAGGATAGCCGCGCGCGTCGTGCGTCAGCCCGGTGACGTGAACGCGATACCCGTCGCCGAGCGCCGGCATCCCCTGCGGGACGAGGTTCTCGCCCGGCTCGAACAGGCGGAACTCCCCGGGGGGCTTGTCGGGACCCTTTCGTTCGACGGTCTCGATCTGCTCCGGGTCGATGACGACCCGTTCGAACATATGCCCGACCACTTCATCGGACATGACGAGGACGGGCATGCGATACGTCTCGGCCAGATTGAACGCGCGCATCGTGAGCTCGAACGACTCCTGCGGCGACGAGGGGGCGAGCGCGATCACGCCGTAATCACCGTGCGATCCCCATCGGGCCTGCATCATGTCCCCCTGCGCCACCAACGTCGGAAGGCCGGTCGACGGGCCGCCCCGCTGGATGTTGACGACGACGCAAGGCGTCTCGGTCATCATTCCCAGCCCGAGGTTCTCCATCATCAGGGAAAAGCCGGGCCCCGACGTCGCCGTCATCGTCTTCTTGCCTCCCCATGCGCCCCCCAGGATGGCCGCCATGGAGGAGATCTCGTCCTCCATTTGAATGAACACACCGCCGACCTGGGGGAGACGTCGCGAGATCCGTTCGGCGATCTCGGACTGCGGCGTGATCGGATACCCGGCGAACAGCTGGCATCCCGCGGCAATTGCCCCTTCGGCACACGCCTCGTCGCCGTTCAGAAAGTGCGTCCCGGCGAGGATTCGTTCAGCCATTCTCGTCGCCCTCCGTCTTTTCGCTCCAGATGGCGAAATCGGGGCAGATCAGCCCGCAAAACGTGCAATTGACACACGCCTGCGGGTCCTTCGGACTCGGGGGGTAGTACCCTTTGGCGTTGAACCGGTCCGATTCCTCGAGGACGTCCTTCGGGCAGAATTCGATACAGAATCCGCACCCCTTACACTCGTCGTCCTGGACGAAGAGATACCCGTACTTGGTCTTCCACCGTTTGGTCGTCGCCGTCGCCATCGCCGGATCCTCCTACAGGGCGTGTAGCCGCCTGGCGAGCACGGCGGCTCGCCGGTAGTCGGGCAGGATCATCGGCGCCTTCCGATCGGTTCCGATCCCTGCCGAGGTCAACTGATTCACAAAGTCCTGCACATGCTCGAGTGAGAGGCCGCTCGGCGCGTTCTCCTTCGCCCAGCGAGCGGCCGAGATTCCGGCGCGCCGACCGAAGACGTTGTAGTCGAGCAGAGAGTTCCCCATCAACCGGTTCTTTCCATGCACGCCGCCGGCCACCTCTCCTCCGGCAAACAGTCCAGGAATCGCCGTTCGCGCGTTCTCGTCGATTCGAACTCCTCCGTTCTGGTAGTGAAGGGTGGGGAAGACGAGGGCCGGATCGACCGCGATGTCGATCCCGTGCCGATGCCACATCATCCACATGGCGGCGAGCCGCTGCTTGAGCGTGCCCGGCCCGTGGATCTCATCGATCATCGGCGTGTCGAGCCAAACGCCGCGAACGCCGGACGGCGTCTCGATCCCCTTCTCCTCGCCGTAGCACTCGCGGATGATCGCGGCCGCCTCCACGTCGCGCGGCTCGAGGGGGTACACGAACGACTCGCCCTCTGCGTTCACAGGCTCCGCACCTTGATTGCGCAGCTTCTCGGTGGCCAGCTGACCCAGGATCGCCGCCGGATAGGCAACGCCGGTCGGGTGATACTGAACTGAATCCATGTCAACGAGTTGGGCACCGGCGCGATATGCCATCACCAGACCGTCGGCCGTCGCTCCGTAGTGGTTGGTGGTCGGAAAGCCCTGGATATGCAGGCGTCCGAACCCTCCGGTGGCGAGCACCGTTGCACGTGCGCGAACGACGACCCGTTCTTCGGTTTCCAGGTTGAACAGGACGGCGCCCGCCGCGTGGCCGGACGCGTCGAGCAGCAAGTCGACCGCCGGAGCAAATTCGAGGACCGGGATCCCGACGTTTCTCACCTCATCGCGTAAGACACGCATGATCTCCAGCCCGGTATAGTCCTTCGCCGAGTGCATTCGCATCCGTGAGGTTCCGCCACCGTGCGCCTCGAGGTAGCCCCCGTCGACCTTGTCGTAGAGAACCCCGAGCTTTTCGTGCCAGGCGATCATGCGTGGCCCATCCTCGACCAACGCGCGAACGAGCTCCGGCCGATTCGTGTAATGACCGCCGCCGATCACATCGAGATAGTGAATCGACGGAGAATCATTCTCGCGATCCGCAGCCTGAATTCCGCCCTGCGCCATCACCGAGTTGCAGTCCCCGTGGCGGAGCTTGGTCACCATCACGATGTCGCTCGGATCGATCCCTTCTTCGACGCCGAACAAGGCCGCGACGCTCGCTGCCCCACCGCCTCCCAGAATGAGGACCGCGACGTCGAGGTCAGGTGTCGACAGATCGACGGACCCGGGGTCCACCGTGGGATACGCCTCAATGAGATCGGCGACTTCGTGGGGCATGCGTTCGCCCTTCGACGCCCCGACGGCGATCGTCCGCTTTCGATCCGCCTTGTAGTCCGGGTGCCATGCTTCGAGGAGTTCGGCTCGGGCCTCGGCGCTCATCGGTTCGCGCGGTCCTTCCTTCAGGCGCCGCGAGCGAGAGGCCTCAACCTTTTCGATCGATGCGCGCATGTCCGCGGGGTAGCCGTTTTCGATCCCGGCGACTTCCGGCTCTGTCATGCTTCGACCTCCTCGGCTTTCTCGATCGTTCGTTCGGCGTAGTTCGCCTTCAGCGTATCGACGCTCAGTTCGGTCAGCGCATCCAATTCCTCGGCGTACGCCCCCTCTTCGAGCGCCGTAATCCGTTCTGTGAGGTGCGCCGGAGCGGGCGAGTCGGCCACGCTGTGCAGCCGGCGCGCCATCTGCGCGACGTGATAGTGTTTGATGTCCGCCGGACAGCGCATCGCGCAGAGACCGCAGGAGATGCAGTCGAAAGACAGTTCGGCAACTCGCGCAATGTCACCGCGAAGCGCGGCCTGCACGTAGTCCATCACTTCGATCTCCTGGGGACACGCCTTGGTACACGTGTTGCAGGAGACGCATCGGGCGATCTCGGGGTAGTACTGCAGCAGAACGTTCTCGGTCGGGTCCAGATCGGCCAGCGAGTAGTCGGCGCGAGGCGCGGGGGTGAACGGAAGCTGGGTCAAGTGCATCCCTTCTTCGACCATCTCCTGGCAGGCGAGAACGAATTCCAGCCGATATTCGCCGGCCCGACGGTAGACCGTCCCGCACGCGCCGCAGAAGCCGGAACGGCAACCGGCGCCGCGTATGAACCGGTACCCGGCGTACTCCATCGCATCCACGATCGTGACGCCGACGGGCACGTCGTACGCCTTGCCCATGATGTAGATCCGCGTCAACTTCTCGTCGGCCATGCGCTAGCTTCCTCCTTCGGCCGCTTGGCAGCTTGCGAGCATCTCACGCACCGCGGGCGCCATCCGCGCCTCGTCGGCTCCGAGAGCCGCGGCCAGCAGTTCGGTGAAGTAAACGACATGCACTCTGTCCAATCCCTCGATCTCCGAGCCGAGTGATATCGCGGTGCGTTCCAGATTGTGCTGGCAGAGCGGGCAGGCGGTGACCACGGCGTCGGCTCCGGCACGCGCCGCGGACGTCAGAATCCGCGCCGACTGCTCGAGCACCAGGTACGGCTCGTCGACGATCTGATAGGTGCCGCAGCACTCGGCCTCGAACGGGAAGTCGACCGGTTCCGCGCCGACCGCTTCCAGTGCATCGGCCATCACCACAGGGCGTTCCGGATTGTCGATTCCGACCTCCCGCGGGCGAACGAGCGTACAGCCGTAGTAGGCCGCGACGCGAAGGTCGTCCAATGGCCGAACCGCCGCTTCCGACAGCGACGACCAGCCGATCTGATCCCGGAGGATCTGAAGCACGTGCCGTACGCGGACTCCGCCCTCGTAGTCCGGTTCCTCGTTCATGAAGGCATTGATCTTCGTCCGCTCCTCTTCGTCCGCGTTGATCCGCTCCGCCACGCGTGAGAGGGTGTTGTAGCACATCGCACATACCGTCACGAGGTCTTCGGATTCGGCCTCCTGGGCCCGCAGAAGGTTCCGCACAGAGGCCACGTGATGCATCAGGTCATCGTCGGCGAGGGAGTAGACGGTGCCGCAGCAGGTCCATCTCGCCAGCTCCTCGAGCGGAACCCCGAGCTGCTGCATCACGAAGAGCGCCGTCTCCTCGAACCGCTTCGCGTTGTCCTTCAAGCTGCAACCGGGGAAGTAGGACCGTCCGCTCATCGCCTCACCCGCTCTTCTTTCGCAAGCTCGAAACGAGCGCAATCTGGGGAAGCTCTCGGATCTCGTCCTTGCTCAGCCGATCGAGCGAGACCCGGTCGAGCGCCTTGCGCAGGTAGATCTGGCGAAGCGCCTCCATCACCTTGGCGAGGTCGACGCCCTTCGGACAACGAACCTCGCAGGCGAGGCAGCTCGCGCAGATCCACATCGCATTCGAATCGAGCAGGCTCTCATCGTCGAGCTGGAGGTCGCGCAGGACCCGGCTCGGAAGTCGGTCCATCTGCTCGGCGTACGGGCAGCCGGCTGAACACATTCCGCATTGATAGCAGGCGAACACACGCTCTCCGGACAGCTCCTCGACGCGCTCCCTCAAGTTCTCTCGGACGACCGACTTCGTTCTAGGCAACCTGAATCTCCTCCAGCTCCCGGAAGGCGGCCCGCGCCAGCTGTTTCGCGGCCGCCTCGGCATCGTCCGATATCCGCTCCGACCACTCATGGGGTGGGACGATCGGAACACTCATCAGCACGGCTTCCCGGGGAAGGCCGTCGCGCCAAAGCGCCGCCAGGCCGCGGAAGGCGTCGGCCAACGTTCCATCGTGTCGGGTTGGGTGCTCGGACCGGCTCAACTCGCGCGGTGCAATCCGCCTGATCGCGATTCCCTCTTCGGAGCCGCCCCCGGCGCAGGCCGACTCCGAGACTCGGGCATCGAGGACCACCACGCGATCGTAGCCGAGAGCACGCTCGGCCAGACGGAAGCCTCCGTCCGATGTGCCGATGACGTCAACGTCATCCCGCCCGCTCGCGACCAGCTTCTCTGCGACCGCATCGGCCGCCCGAAGCCCGACGGCGTCGTCCCCTCCGATGGGGTTTCCCCACCCCACGACCAGGGTCTTCATCGTTCGATCCTCTCCCGCACACGCCCGTCGGAGCCTCGCACGTCGATCACCAGCGGCATTTGGCCGGGAAGCGCATGCGTTGCACAGGCAAGGCACGGATCGTAATTGCGGAAGCTCATCTCGACGAGGTTCAGGATCCCCTCATCGACGTTTCCCTCATGCACGACAGCCCGGGCCATATCCTTGATCGACAAAGAGATGGCCGCGACGTTGTGGGTCGTCGCCACGATGAGGTTCACCGAATCGACGAGTCCTCGCGCGTCCAGACCGTACTCGTGGATCAGCGTCCCCCGTGCCGCCTCGATCACGCCGACGCCGTCCCCCGGCTCGCCGAGCGGCGCCCGCAACGTGCCGTCCATCAGCTCGGGCGCCTCGACGACGGTCGCCGCCCGCTCGGCGGCGGAAAGCATCTCGATCAGTCGCGCCCAATGGAAAGCGAACGTCGCGTGAACCGGCCGGCCGCCGAAATAGTCGGTGAATCGTTCGAATTCCTCTTGTGCCCGCGGGGTTCCGATCTGCGAGCAGACGTTGAGCCGAGCAAGCGGGCCCACGCGGTACAATCCGCTGTCCGCACCAGCCGTGAACCCCTTCCACCCGACATCCTTCAAGTAAGGAATCTTCACATAGGTCCACGGTTCCGTGCGCTCTTCGAGCAATGACAGAATCTTCGCGCCGGGGACCTGAGCGTACAACGAGCCGTCCGGGCCGACGATCCGGACCTCTCCGCCATAAAAATCGATTGCGCCGTCTTCATCGACCAGTCCCATATAGTAGGTGGGCATGCTCTGTGCGGCATCGGAGACGAACCGAGCGTACGTGTCATCCTGAAGCAGCGCATCGTGGAAGATCTCAAGTGTCGCTTCGGCGAACGCGACCGCCGAGCCGGTCATGTTCCGGATTTCCTCTCGCTCGTCCTCGGTCATCCCCTTCGACTGGCCGCCGGGAATCCCGCTGACCGGATGAATCGGTCGTCCGCCGATGATTTCGATGATCCGCTGCCCGTACCCGCGGTGCTTGATCACTTCTTTGCCCAGTTCGAGGCCGACCTTTTGGATCACCCCGAGAATGTTGCGCTCCTGGGGAGGCGCATAGGCGCCGACGAGGAAGTCGGGGCCGCCGAGGTAGTAAAAGTGCAACAGGTGATCGGAGAAGATGTAGGCATTGTAGAGAAGTCTTCGCAACGCCGACGCCCGCGGCGGCGGCGGCGCACCGTAACAGGCGTCGAGAGCTTTGGTCGACGCGAAGTGGTGAGCCTCGGGACAGACGCCGCAGATCCGTTCGGTGATCTGTGGCATATCCTCTCCCCGCCGGCCGCGGCAGAAGCGTTCGAAGCCTCGAAGCTCGGGGATCTGGAAGAACGCGTCGGACAGATTCCCTGCCTCGTCCAGGAAGAGCTCGATCTTCCCGTGGCCTTCCAGACGGGTGATCGGGTCGATGCTAACCTGTCGTAGCGTTTCGCTCATGGTAGCGTCCTTTGAACAAAGTGGTCGCCGAACTGAATCGGTAGAACGTTCCAACGAGGTCGTCCAATTGCGCCAGGATGGCATCCTCGGCCTCGAGTTGATCCTCCCCTTCTTCTTCCCCGGTGCTGATGAGCGACGCCAAGGTGTTCAACATGGCGGCGCCCTGATCGTCCGCCTTGGCCGTCGGCCCGGCGCAGCCTGTGCACGGCATATTCGCGTTCGGACAGACGGCGCCGCATCCGCCCCGCGTCGCCGGCCCCATGCAGATGAACCCTTGATCCAAAAGGCACATCTCGGGGTCCGGCTCTTGTTCGTGCGGTCTCAGAATCTTCGTGATCTTTCGCTGCTCGCGCTCCCTCGAACACTCGTCACAGAGGTTCTTCGAGGAGGCGAACACGGTTCCGGGCGCCGGAAGATCGCCCGAGACGAGCGCCTCGAACAGGTCGCTCACGATCTCCCGCGGCGGAGGACAGCCCGGAACGTAGTAGTCGACGTCGACGACGGTGTCGAGAGGCGTCAGTCGTTGGAGGAACTCTGGAAGCCAAAGCGAACCTCTTTCTTCGGCGACCTGGAGCTGCGGCCAGTTCTCGGCCGGGCCGAAGACCGTCTCGAAGATCTCCTCACGGGTCGACAGATTGGCCAGCCCGATGACGCCGCCCGTGTGAGCACACGAGCCGAACGCCACGAGGTACTTCGTCTTGGCGCGAATCAGCTCCGCCATCTCGCGGTTCTCCTCGGTGCGAATGGCTCCATTGAACAGCACGAGATCGAGTTCGCCGCTCTCATAATCGCGGAGGTCGGCGTACTTGGCGTCGACCACGCACGGCCAAAGCATGATCTCGGCGGCCGCAGCCACGTCGAGGATTTGCTCGTTGACTTCCAGGAGCGCGCAGTCGCATCCACCGCAGGAAGCGGCCCAATACACGCCGATCTTCGCTCTACTCGCCATCGCCGACTCCCGCGGACACGGTCTGCTCATTCGCTCCCTCGATCGTCGCCGCAACCGCGTCGTGCACCGGACTCGGTCCGAGCTTCCGAATCAGCGCGACATACGTCTCGATCGTCCGTTGGAACTTGCCCCCCTCGCTCGCACTGATCCACTCCAGGTGGACACGCCGCGGGTCGATCCCCATGTCGGACAGGGTGCGCTTCAACAGGACCACGCGCCGCCGTGTCTTGTAGTTCCCGCTTACGTAGTGACAGTCACCGGGGTGGCAGCCTCCGATCAACACGGCGTCAGCTCCCTTTTCGAGCGCGCGGAGGACCATCTCCGCATCGACGCGGCCCGAGCAGTTGACGCGCATCGGAATCACATTGGCCGGATACTGAAGCCGGCTGACTCCAGCCAGGTCGGCACCGGCATAGGAGCACCAGCGGCAGAGAAACGCGACGATTCTCGGTTCGAACAGCGTGGACGCGTCAGCCATCGGCGAGAGCCACCTCGATCATCTCGCGAACCTGTAAATCCTCCAGGTTCTTCAACTGAGCCGCACCCGTCGGACATGCGGAGACACACGTTCCACAGCCCTCGCAGAGCACCTCGTTGCATTCGGCGACACCCGAACCGTTCAGGGAGAGCGCCGTGTAGGGGCACATCCCCACGCACACGCCGCAACCTCCGCAAATCTCTTCGTCGATCGACACGACCTCCGGAGAATGGGTGAGTTGCTCCTGGGCGAGGAGACCGATCGCCTTCGACGCGGCCCCGCTCGCCTGGGCCACCGCTTCGGGGATGTCCTTGGGGCCTTGCCCGGCGCCGGCGACGAAGACGCCCGCGGTCAAGCTCTCCACCGGCCGGAGCTTGGGGTGTGCCTCCTTGAGGAACCCCTCACCGCCGCAGCCGATCTTGAGCGTTCGGGTGATCGCCTCGGTCGTCGGGTGAGGGTTCATCGACGTCGCAAGGACGACGAGATCGGCCTCGAGGTCGACGCGTCGCCCCGAGATCGTATCCACGCCCCAAACGACGACCTTGTCCCCCTCGCGGAAGATCCGAGCGACCTTTCCGCGCAAGTAGCGGATTCGCTCTTCTTCGGTGGCGTGCTGAATAAATTCCTCGTACCCCTTGCCGCCGGCCCGCACGTCGATGTAGAAGACGGTCGCCTCCCCGTCTCGGACTGCGTGTCGATAGAGAAGCGCATGCTTTGCCGTATACATGCAACAGATCTTCGAGCAGTACGCGTTATGGTTCTCCGGATCCCGCGATCCGGCGCACTGCACGAAGACGACGCGCTTGGGGATCCGCCCGTCCGATGGACGCCGGATGTCGCCGCCCGTCGGCCCAGACGCAGATAGAAGCCGCTCGAACTGCAACCCGTCAATTACGTCAGGGACATCCCCGCCGCCGTACTCGCCGAGATCGACGATGGGGTACGGCTCGTAGCCGGTCGCCACGATGATCGCGGCGACATCCTCTTCGAGGATCTCGGGGACCATGTCGAAGTCGATCGCGTCCGGTTCGCACACCTCGGCGCATTCGCTGCAGCGCAGAGGCCGCAATCCGAGGCAGGTGTCTTCGTCGAGCGTGTACGAGGAAGGGATGGCCTGTTGGAAGGGGATATAAATCGCCTTCCGCTCGGTCAGTCCGCGATTGAACTCGCTCTTCGTGCTCTCCGGGCACACCTTCTCGCACTCGCCGCAGAGGTTGCATTTGTCCGGGTCGACGTAGGTTGGGTTCTTCCGGATCTTCACGGAGTAGTTGCCCACATAGCCCGAGACTTCGAGCACTTCGCTGTAGGTGTGCACCTCGACGTTGGGATGGCGCGATACCTCGACCATCTTCGGCGTGAGAATACACTGCGAGCAGTCGAGCGTCGGGAAGGTCTCCGACAGCTGCGCCATGTGCCCGCCGAGCGTCGCGTCCCGTTCGACCAGGAGGACCTCGAACCCCGCATCCGCGACATCGAGTGCTGCCTGAATCCCAGCGATTCCCCCGCCGATGACCAAGCACTTGTCGACGTGGCCGATCCGGATCGGCTCGAGGGGGTGATTGCGCTTCACCTTCTCGATCATCGTTCGAGCGATCCGTTTGGCCTTCGCGGTCGCCTCGGTGCGATCGCCGTGCACCCAACTGCAGTGCTCGCGGATGTTCGCCATTTCCACCAAGTACGGATTCAGCTCCGCCTCCTCCGCAACCCGCCGGAACGTCGGCTCGTGCATCGCCGGTGAGCAGGCGGCGACAACCACGCCGGTCAGCCGATGCTCGGCGATGGCGTTCTTGATCCGCGCTTGGCCCGGATCGGAACACATGTAGTCGTACGTCTCGGCGTGGACGACCCCCGGGTGTTCGGCGAGTGCCGCGGCGACGGCGTCCGTGTCCACCGTCCGCTCGATGTTAAGGCCACAGCGACAAACGAAGACGCCGATTCTATGAGTCGCCACTCAGTGCCTCCCTTCCGTACGCATAGCCTGCGTCGTATGCTTGCTCGTTGAGTTCCGTCGTGCGGGGAGGCACCGAGGAGAGAATCGCATCGCGCATGGCATCCTTGGAGACGATCCCGGTGATGGCGGTCATCGCGCCGAGCATGACGACATTGGCGACGATCCTGCGCCCCAATTCCTCGGCAATGCGTGTCGCCGGTACTCTGTAGACCTTCGAAACAGGCGGCGGACTCTCGCTCAGGTCGACAAGGTCTTCATCGACGATGAGAATCCCGTCGGTGTCCAGCTGCTCACCGTATTTCTCGTAGGCCTCTTGCGACATGATGATCGCTTGAACCGGGAGGCCGAGCTGAGGGGAGCCGACGACGGCGTCGGAAACCACCAGGTCGGCATTGCAGGCGCCCCCGCGTGCCTCGGGCCCGTAGGACTGCATCATCACGGCGTGCTTCCCGTCGAAGAGCGTGGCCGCCTTGCCGGTGATTTTTCCCGCCGAGATGATCCCTTGGCCGCCGAAGCCCGCGAAACGGATTTCGGTTCTCATGACGACGACTTCCCACTATGTGAGACTGTTGTCCGGCTTCCCGGTGCCATGACACGCGCATCATAGGCCGACTTCAAGGAGCTGTCCACAAGGGGTGACGAGTGTCCGGACATGATGTCTCACAAAGTGGGAAGCGCCTCCGCGGCTCCCGCAAGCTCCGCCGTCCGCTCGCGATGAACGCCGCCGAAAGGGGATTCCGCCTCCGGAGGGCTCATCGGATGCTGGCGACGTCGCCACATATCGGAACCCTCGCCGCACGACGTGACAGAGGTCCCCACGCCGTGCGAGCGTGTCGGCACCGGCCCGTTGCCTAGGCCTGCCCCAATCTGTGCGCCATCGCCGATCCGATCTCCGCCGGGCTGTCGGCCATGTCGACGCCGGCGGCGATCAACGCTTCGATCTTGCCTGCCGCCGTCCCCGCTCCGCGGGTGACGATCGCGCCGGCATGTCCCATGCGCCGGCCGGCCGGAGCCGTCCGGCCGGCAATGAAGGCGACGACCGGCTTGCTGATTCGCTCGGCGATGACGTCGGCCGCCTCTTCTTCGGCCGTCCCGCCGATCTCGCCGATGAGTATGATCCCCTCGGTCTGCCGGTCGCTCTCGAACATCCTGAGGAGATCACTGAAGGCCAATCCGACGATCGGATCCCCGCCGATGCCCACGCACGTCGATTGGCCGATGCCGAGCGCCGTCAATTGATGGACGACCTCGTAGGTGAGCGTTCCGCTCCGAGAGATGATCCCGACCGGTCCGGGCCGATGGATGTAACCCGCCATCACGCCGAGCTTCGACCGGCCCGGGCTGATCAATCCCGGCGTGTTCGGACCGATCAGCTTCGTTCCCGTGAGGTCGATGTAGCGACGCGCGATGAGCATGTCGTGAATCGGAATCCCTTCCGTGAGGCAGACCACGAGTCCGATCCCCGCCTCGGCGGCCTCCATGATCGCGTCGGCGGCAAAAGGAGGCGGAACGAAGAGAATCGATGCATTGGCTCCGGTCTCGGCGACGGCGTCAGCGACGGTGTCGAAGACGGGAACGCCTTCGACCGACTGCCCCGCCTTGCCCGGCGTCACCCCTCCGACGATCTTTGTCCCGTCCTCGAGCATTCGTTGCGTGTGAAAGCGTCCTTCGGACCCGGTGATCCCTTGAACCAACGCTCGCGTGGTCTCGTCGATCAGGATGCTCATGCCTCTCCTCTCACCGCTTCGCCGACCATCGACGCCGCTTCGCGGAGGTCGGAGGCCGTCCGAAACGCCAGGCCGGAGCGGTCGAGGATCCTCCGGCCCTCCTCGACATTCGTTCCCTCAAGGCGAACGATAACCGGTTGCTCCACGCGAACCTTGCGCACCGCAGTCACGACCCCCTCCGCGAGGATGTCGCAGCGTAAGATGCCGCCGAAGATGTTGATGAACACAACCTCGACGTCCGGATCCCCGACGAGGATGCGCACACCCTTCTCGATCATCTCGGCCGTGGCGCCTCCCCCGACATCGAGGAAGTTCGCCGGCTGCGCGCCCACGTGATCGATGAGATCCATCGTTGCCATGGCCAGCCCAGCGCCGTTAACCAGACAACCGACGTTTCCGTCGAGCTTGATGTAGTTCAGATTGGCAGCCGTCGCTTCGATCTCCAGCGGATCCTCTTCCCCCTTGTCCCGGAGCTTCGCCGTCTCCGGGTGACGGAAGAGGGCGTTGTCGTCGAAGTTCAGCTTGGCGTCGATCGCGACCACGCCACCATCCGCGTCGATCGCCAGCGGGTTAATCTCGGCCAACGAGCAATCCTCTTCGCAGAAGAGCCGATAGAGGGAGAGGATCAACTTCGTCGTCGGACGAACGGATTCAGCGGGGAGATCAAGGTTCCTCGCCAGTCGGTGCGCCTGAAACGGCCGCAGTCCGATCGCCGGCTCCACCCACTCTCTGAGAATCCTGTTCGGTTCGGAACGTGCCGTTTCCTCGATGTCGACGCCTCCGGCGGAGCTACCGATGACCACGATCCTCCGCAGGGCTCGATCGGTCGTTACGGCAAGATAGATCTCGTCTTCAATGGTCGCGGCCCGCTCCACGAGGAGCGCTCGCACGACGCGCCCTTCGGGACCTGTCTGAGGTGTGACCAGCGGGCGGGCGAGGAGTCGTTCTGCGGCCTCACGAACCGCCGCCCGGTCATCGACCCGAATGATCCCGCCCCCTTTCCCGCGTCCCCCGGCGTGAATCTGGGCCTTGACAACGACGGGGATGCCGAGCTTCGCCGCAGCATCTTCCGCCTCATCGACCGTCGTGGCCACGCGAGACGGCGCAACCGGAATCCCATACTCCGCGAAGATCTTCTTCGCCTGAAACTCGTGTATCTTCATTCGATCTCGGCAGCCTCCTCGATCTACAGATAGCGCTCGAATCGCGCTCGAAAAAGTATGCGAACTCGCACACGGGCCGCAAGCCGCACTGCTCGACGGACCGTCGGTGAGTGCGTTGCGCACCGCGGAATCCTGAGGTATCGTCGGCGTGACCGGGTGGCTTACGGCGGGTGGCTTAAGGGAAGGGGACGATGAAAGCGATTCTGATCATTGCGGACGGCCTCGGGGGACGTCCGACGGACATGAACGGCAAGACCTGCTTGGAGGCGGCGGCCACGCCGCACCTTGACGGCCTCGCGGCGCGGGGCGCGCTCGGATTGGTCGACCCGATCGGACCCGGCGTTCGTCCGGGAAGCGACACGGCGCACCTCTCATTGCTCGGCTACGATCCTTACGCAGTCTACACAGGACGCGGGGTCTTCGAGTGCCTCGGGATCGGGATGGAGGTCAGACCGAGCGACGTCTGCTTCCGGGCGAACTTCGCGACGGTGGAGAAGCGCGGTGACGATCTGATCGTCATCGACCGCCGTGCGGGGCGAATCGAGTCGGGCCAACAGGAGCTCGCCGACGCACTGAGCGGGTTCACGCTCGATGAGGTCTCCGACGTTCAGTTCGAGTTCCGCGCGAGCACGCAGCACCGGGGCGCTCTTCTGCTGCGCGGCGAGGGTCTTTCCCGCCACGTCACCGAGAACGATCCCCACGAGACGGGGCGTCCGGCCCCGCGTTTCGCGGCGGAGGCCGGGTTCGAGGAGGAAGCGTCGAAGACGGCTCGCGCCCTGAACGAGTTCGTGGAGCGGGCGCACGAGGTCCTGCGTGAGCTTCCGGTCAACGTCCGCCGCATCGACGCGGGCGAACCGCCGGCGAACTACGTCTTGGCACGCGGAGCCGCCGATCGTCCCCACATTCCGTCGATCGAATCACTCTACGGAGCGCGTGGCGCGGTGATCGCCGGAGGCGCCCTCTACCGCGGTGTTGCCCTCGCTTGCGGTCTGACGTCGATCGACGTTCCCGGCGCGACCGGCGGGATCGACACCGACCTGCGCGCGAAGGCGACCGCGGCCGTTCGAGTGCTGGAGTCGTTCGATTTTGTCTTCGTGCACGTCAAGGGGACGGACAACGCGGGACACGATCAGGACGCTGCGGCCAAAACGGCGTTCATCGAGCGGATCGACGCGGAGTTGATCGCTCCGCTGGTCAGGGAGTTGGATTGGGACGGGACGCACTTCGCGTTCACCGGCGACCATACGACACCGATCGATTACGGGGATCACACCATCGAGCCGGTTCCGGTTCTGTTCGCCGGACCGAACGTCCACACGGACGGGACGGCGTCCTTCGGAGAGCGGGAGGCCGGTGGCGGCGGACTTGGCCGGTGGAGCGGTCGCGTTCTTCCGATGCTGCTCGGCTACAACAACTGGGCCCCCAAGTTCGGCTCGTGAACCGCGGCCGACGCAGAGCGCCGGCGGATGCTCCGTGTGCCGATTCGGACCGCTCGTCCCCGATGACGTTCGTTGCGAGGGGCGAGCGCGGCGGTAGAATCACGCATCGATGTGGTGGAAGAGACATCACAAAGGGCACGAACGAGATCGTCGAGCTGCCGGGAGGCGTTGGCGTGGGACGCCCGGCGGCTCCTTGCGTTCTTCGGCGAGTTTGAAGGGCTGAGCCAGGAGGCGTCGATGAAGGTTGAGGAGCTGAGGAGAAGCCGCGAGCGGGCTGCCGAGGAGATGAAACGAGGCGGGAACGCGCGGTTCGAGGTCCGGGTCGCCATGGGAACGAGCGGGATCGCGGCAGGGGCGCGAAGTGTGCTGCAGGCGTTCCTCGACGAGATCGGCGATCGGAACCTGTCGGACGTCGTGGTGACCCAGACCGGCGAGCGCGGCTGGGCGTCCTGCGAGCCGGTCGTCGAGGTTCGGGAGCGCGGCGGACAACCGGTCTTCTACAGCTGCTTGACGGCCGACAAGGTTCGACACATCGTCGAGCGGCATATCGTCGGCGGAACCCCGGTCGCCGAGTACCGGATCCATCCGGCGGGATAGACCGGAGGGAGACAAGGGAGTGGGCGTGAGTGAACTGACGTTGACCATCGACGGGCGGTCGCTCACGGCGTCGTCCGGGGAGACGATTCTCCAAGTGGCGGAGCGCAACGGGATCCGCATCCCGACGCTTTGTCACCTCGATGGACTGCAGGACGTCGGTGCATGCCGTCTGTGCGCGGTTGAGGTGGCCGGCCAGTTGGTGACGGCTTGCACCACCGAGGTCGCTGACGGGATGGACGTCGAGACCCAGACCGATGAGGTCACGGCGTACAGAAGACAGATTCTGGAGCTGCTATTTGCAGAAGGAAACCACGTTTGCTCGTTCTGCGTCTCGAATGGGGGATGCGAGCTGCAGGATCTCGCCTGCGAGCTCGGGATGCACTCGGTCAACGTGTCGTACTCCTATCCACGCCGGCGGGTGGACGCGACCCATCCGGAGTTCCTGATCGATCGAGACCGATGCGTCCTGTGTGGACGCTGCGTGCGGGTCTGCAGTGAAGTCGAGGGCGCCCACACATGGGCGTTCGCCGAGCGAGGGATCACCGCCCGGGTCATCAGCGATCTGGACGTCGATTGGGGCGCCGCGGAATCGTGCACCAGTTGCGGCAAGTGTGTCGAGGTCTGTCCGACCGGCGCGATCGTGCGCAAGGGCGCATCGAATGCCGAGATGCGGAAGGACGCGGCGCTGGTGGCACGGCTCGTCGAGGGGAGGGCGCATGGATAAGGTGAAGGTCGCGACGGCCTGGTTCAGCGGCTGCGCCGGCTGTCACATGTCGCTCCTCGATATCGATGAGACGTTGATCGATCTGCTCGATCGGATCCAGTTCTTCAACAGCCCGTTGACCGACTTGAAGAGCTTCCCGGAGGACGGCGTCGACGTCACCCTGATCGAAGGCGCGGTCGCCAACGAGGAGCATCTCGAGATCGCGAGGGCGGCACGCGAGAAGTCGGGAGTCGTGGTCGCCCTCGGCGACTGCGCGGTGACCGGGAACGTCCCGGCGCTCCGCAATGGGAGGTCGCCGGACCGGATGATCGAGGCGATCTATGGACCCGAAGCGACGACGAATGGGGCGTTGCCGTATGAGGTCGTGCCCCGCTTGCTCGATCGGGTTCGACCGGTGCACGAGGTGATCCCGGTCGACTACTTCCTGCACGGATGCCCGCCACCGCCCGGTCTCATCGCCAAGGCGATTCTGGCCTTGCTCGACGGTGCGGAGCCCCAGCTCTCTGGGCAGGATCTGAAGTTCGGGTAGGGAGAGAACATGGAGAAGCAGATACATATCGAGCCGGTGACCCGGATCGAAGGACACGCGAAGATCAGCGTCTTCCTCGACGATGCGGGAGACGTCCGCGATGCGCAGTTCCACGTGACCGAGCTGCGCGGGTTCGAGAAGTTCTGCGAAGGTCGAACTTTGTGGGAGATGCCCGGACTGACCGCGCGGATCTGCGGCATCTGCCCGGTCAGCCACATTCTCGCGTCGGCCAAGGCGTGCGACGAGATCCTCGCGGTTCGGGTGCCGGAGACGGCGGTCCTCCTCCGGCGGCTGATGAACCTGGCCCAGATGGTGCAATCGCACGCGCTCAGCTTCTACTACCTGTCGGCGCCCGACCTTCTCCTCGGATGGGACGCCGATCCGGCGACGCGCAACGTCGTTGGCCTCGTCGCGGAGCACCGGGAGCTCGCCCGAAAAGGGATCCGTCTCCGCGCCTTCGGGCAGGAGATCATCGATCGGCTCGGAGGGAAGCGGATTCATCCCGCGTGGGCCGTTCCCGGTGGGGTCAATCGGGCGCTGTCCGCGGACGATCGCCGGTGGATCCTCGACAACCTGCCGGAGGCGATGGACACGATTCGAGAAACGCTCGACCTGTTCAAGAGGGCGTTCGACTGCGAGGCCCGAGGCGTCCTCGGGGAATTCACCAGCATGTACATGGGGCTCGTCGGCTCGGACGGGACGTGGGAGCACTACGACGGACTGATTCGGATCGTCGACCAGGATGGATCGATCGTCGTAGAGGGTCACGATCCGTCCCGGTACTTCGACATCATCGTCGAGGCGAGCGCGCCGTGGACCTACCTGAAGTTCCCGCACTACGAGCCGATGGGCTTCCCCGATGGGATGTATCGGGTCGGACCGCTCGGGCGCGTCAACGTCTGTGAGTCGTTCGGCACGCCGGAGGCCGACGCCGAGCTGGAGGCGTTTCGGGTCAAGGCCAACCGGTGCTCCGGCAAGGTCTTCGATTACCACTACACGCGGTTGCTCGAGATCCTCGCCAGCTTGGAGCGAATCCATCGGCTGCTCGACGACGAGCGGATCCTCTCTCCTCGCGTGCGGGCCGAGGCGGGGGTCAACCGGCTCGAGGGGGTTGGGATCCACGAGGCCCCGCGCGGGACGTTGATCCATCACTACGAGGTCGACGAGAACGGCCTCATCGAGAAGGCGAACTTCATCGTATCGACCGGTCACAACAACCTGGGGATGAATCGCGCCGTCGCCGAGATTGCCAAGATGTACGTCCACAAAGGAGACGTCACCGAAGGGATACTCAATCGAATCGAAGGTGGCATCCGGGCTTACGATCCCTGCCTCTCCTGCTCGGTGCACGCGGTCGGCCAGATGCCAATCGTGCTGCACGTCGTGGACGCGGAGGGCAGGCTGATGCAGACGGTAACAAAGGAATAGCCGCATGGCGGACGTCATCATCGGGATCGGGAACGACAGCCGAGGCGACGACGGGATCGGCCCGCGCGTTGCCAGAGCGGTGCCTGCGCGATCGGGTCTGGAAAAGATGGTGGTTCAGCAGATCGATCCGGGATTGGCCGAACGGCTGCAGACGGCGGGGCGGGTGCTGTTCATCGATGCGCGGATCGATGGGACGTCGATCCGACTCGATCGGATCGGATCCAGCGGGCATCGAGGGGTGAGCCACGGCTGTTCGCCGGAGTCGCTGCTCGGGTGGATGCAACTGGCCTACGAGACCGTCCCGGAGTCATGGCTGCTCAGCCTTCCGGGCCGCTCGTTTGGGATTGGAGAGGGGTTGAGTGCGAGCGCGGAGGCGATGATCCCCGACGCCATGGGGCGGATCGAGAGGTGGCTCGATGAGCGCGGGAGGCCGGACCCGAGGGACAGCGAGGAGGTAGCGTGAAGCGATTGCTCGAACGGTACCCGGCGAGCCGGGAGTACATGCTCGACATGCTGCATGATCTCCAGGACGCCGAGCCGAGGAATTACCTGAGCCGGGACGCCCTGCGAGCGGTGGCCGAGTACTTGTCGGTGCCCTTGTCGGAGGTGGTGAGTGCCGCGACGTTCTACTCGATGTACAGCCTCAAGCCGCGGGGGCGGCACGTCATCCGGCTGTGCGAATCGCCTCCTTGCCAGCTGATGGGGGCCGAGTCGCTGCTCGACGCACTGACCGACTACCTTCATGTGGAGGTCGGGGGGACGACCGAGGACGGCGCGTTTACCGTAGAGACGACGAGCTGTCTCGGCGTCTGTGGCGTCGCTCCGGCGATGATGATCGATGCCGAGGTGCACGGGAACCTGACCAGAGAGCGGATGATCGAGGCGATCGAGGCGGTGAGGAGGAGCGATGACTGACGCAGCGAGATCCCCGCGGATCGTGCTTGAGAACAACGGGGTCATCGACCCGTACAGCTTGGAGCAAGCGATCGCCGTCGGCGCGTACGAAGCGATGGCGAAGATTCTCGAAGAGAAGATCTCTCCGGAGGCCGTGATCGACATCGTCAAGGCGTCGAAGCTGCGCGGACGAGGGGGGGCCGGATTCCCCACCGGGTTGAAGTGGTCGTTCACGGCCGAGGACGACGAGGTGTACGTCGTCTGCAACGCCGACGAGGGCGAGCCGGGGACATTCAAGGACCGATTGATCTTGGAAGGCGATCCGCACCGCCTGATCGAGGGGATGATGATCGCCGGCTACGCTGTCGGTGCGGCCAGGGGCTTCGTCTACATCCGCGGCGAGTACGCCCTGTCGATCGAACGAATGCAGCACGCGATCGAGGCGGCCCGAGGCGTGGGCCTGCTCGGTGCAAGGATCCTCGAATCCGATTTCTCGTTCGATGTCGAGATCAAGCGGGGCGCCGGGGCGTACGTCTGCGGCGAGGAGACGGCGCTGATCGAATCGATCGAAGGAAAGCGGGGGTATCCTCGCTTGAAGCCTCCGTATCCCGGGTCCGTCGGTCTCTGGTCGAAACCGACGGTCGTCAACAACGTCGAGACCCTGGCGAACGTGCCGCCGATCCTCCTCAACGGCGCCGATTGGTTCCGTTCGTTCGGGACCGAAGCGTGCCCGGGGACCAAGGTGTACACCATCCTCGGTCACGTCGAGAATCCCGGTCTTGCCGAAGCGGAGATGGGTACAACGCTGCAAGCGATCATCGACGAATACGGCGGTGGGATGAAGGACGGCAGGCGGTTCAAGGGGGCGCTGATCGGAGGGGCTGCGGGCGCGTTCGTCTGTGCCGACTGCCTCGACAAGCCGATGGACTTCGACGGGTTGCAGGAGCTCTCCGCCGTGCTCGGGTCGGGGGCGATTCTGGTCCTGGACGAGACCGTCTCGATGGTGGAGATGCTGCAGGGGATTCTCCGTTTCTTCCGCCACGAGTCCTGCGGCCAGTGCGCGCCGTGCCGGCTGGGAACCGCGCAACTCGTGACGATCATCGACCGGATTGCGGCCGGCGATGGATCGAAGCAGGATACGGAGCTTCTGCGTGAGATTGCAGCCATGATGCGAGACACGTCGCTGTGCCCGTTGGGGCAGTCGCCGATCCTTCCGATCGAGACGGCGCTCGATCTGTTCGGCGAGGATTTCTCTGCCCGAATCGCAGCCGCCTAGCCGAGGGACGTCCAGGGAGGAGCGGAGGATGGCAGATCAGGTTCGATTGAGGATCGACGGAGCGGAGGTGCTCGCCGAACCGGGCGAGAACCTGCTTCAAGTGGCACGGGAGAACGGGTTCGATATTCCGGGGTTGTGCTATCACCCTCGAATCAGCGTCACGGGAGCGTGCCGCTTGTGCGTCGTCAAGATTGAAGGGCGGCCCGGCATGGTGACGTCGTGCACCGTCCCCGTGACGGACGGGCTCGACGTGACCGCGTTCGACGAGGAGTTGGAGTCGACCCGGCGGATGCTGGTCGACCTGTTGCTGTCCGAACACAACTGCGACTGTCTGACGTGCGAGTTCTCCGGTGCGTGCGAGCTTCAGGAACTTGCCTATCGATACGGCCTCGACAGTCGTACCCGGCGATTCGCGTCGCGAGAGCGGGTCTTGCCTGATCTGGACACGTCGTCGCCGGTCCTCGACTACGACCCGTCGAAGTGCATCGCGTGCGCACGCTGCATCAAAGCATGCGAGGAGATCCAAGGGAAGGGCGTGCTCAGCTTCACGAACCGGGGCCTGGAGACGGTGGTCGTCGCCGGACTCGGGGAGTGGGAATCCTCGGAATGCGATGGATGCGGTGAGTGTATCCAGCTCTGCCCAACCGGCGCCATCTTCGACAAGCTTCCCGAGCGGCCGCCGCGTCTCTGGGAGATGGAGAAGACTCAGACGACGTGCTCGTACTGCGGGGTCGGGTGTCAGCTTGAACTGTGGACGGCGAACGACCGCGTCGTCCGCGTGAGCGGCGCCGACGCCGTGCCGAACCACGGGTCCACGTGCGTTAAGGGACGGTTCGGGCACACGTTTATGTCCCACGAGGAACGGTTGACGACGCCGCTCATCCGGCGAAACGGCTCCCTCGAGCCGGCCACGTGGGACAAGGCGCTGGCCGAAATCCGGCGCCGCCTCGTGCCGATCAAGGAGGAGCACGGCCCGGACGCGATCGTCGGCCTGTCCTCGGCGAGGTGCACGAACGAGGAGAACTACCTGTTCCAAAAGATGATGCGGGTCGCCATCGGGACGAACAACGTAGACCACTGTGCCCGACTGTGCCACGCTTCCACGGTCGCCGGACTGGCCGCGGCGTTCGGCTCCGGGGCGATGACCAATTCGATCGAGGAGATCGAATTCGCGAATTGCATCCTGGTGACCGGCTCGAACACGACGGAGACCCACCCGGTGATTGCGACGCTGATCCGTCGCGCCGTCCGCCAGCACGGCGCCAAGCTGATCGTGGTCGATCCGCGTCGGATCGATCTGGTGAGGGACGCGACCCTGTGGCTGCGTCAGAGGAACGGGACGGACGTCGCCTGGTTGAACGGGATGATGAACGTCATCCTCAGTGAAGGCCTCGAGGACAGGGCATTCATCGGCGAGCGAACGGAGGAGTTCGAGGCGTTCCGGGCCGTCGTCGCCGAGTACAGCCCGGAGAGCGTGGAGGAGATCACGTCGATCCCCGCGGATGCCTTGCGGGAGGCGGCGAGGATCTACGCCACGGCGGGGTGCTCGTCGATCATCTACTCGATGGGCATCACCCAGCACACAACCGGCACCGACAACGTCCTGTCGATCGCGAATCTGGCGATGCTGACGGGGAATGTCGGGAGACCCTCGACCGGGGTCAACCCGCTTCGAGGACAGAACAACGTCCAGGGCGCGTGCGATCTGGGGGCCCTGTCGAACGTCTATCCCGGCTATCAGAAGGTGACCGATCCGGCGGCACAGGAGAAGTTCGAGGCGGCTTGGGGCGTGAAGCTGTCCCCGACGGTCGGACTGACCGTCGTCGAGGCCATGAACGCGGCGGCCGACGGGGCGGTCAAAGGGATGATCATCATGGGCGAGAATCCGATGGTCTCCGACCCGAACCTCAACCACGTCGAAGAGGCTCTGCAGAACCTCGATTTCCTCGTCGTCGTGGACATCTTCCTCAGCGAGACGGCCGCGCTGGCGGACGTCGTGCTGCCTGCGGCATCGTTTGCCGAAAAGGAAGGCACCTTCACCAACACGGAGCGCCGCGTCCTCCTGCTGCGTGAGGTCCTCGACGCGCCGGGGGAGGCGGTCCCCGACTGGGAGATCATCTGCAGGCTCTCCGGGCAATTCGGCTATCCGATGCACTACAACAGCGCGGCGGAGATCATGGATGAAGCGGCGACGGTCACGCCGATCTACGGCGGGATCCGTCACAGCCGATTGGCTCCGGACGGCCTGCAGTGGCCGTGCGCCGACGACGAGCATTCCGGCACGCCGTTCCTCCACGGCGGGCGATTCAGCCGCGGTCTGGGGAGGTTCCATCCGGTGGACTTCATTCCACCGGCCGAGCTTCCGGACGAGGAGTATCCGTTCATCCTGTCTACCGGGCGCATCCTCTACCACTACCACACCGGCACGATCAGCCGGCGGGTCGATGCCCTCAACGCCTACGTCGGAGAGGGGTACGCGGAGGTGCATCCCGAAGACGCCGAGCGACTCGGTCTGGAGGACGGGGGATGGGTGACCGTACGAACGCGGCGCGGCACCATCACGACGCGTGTCTGGGCGACGGAACGGGTGGCGAGGGGATCCGTCTTCGTTCCGTTCCACTTCGCCGAAGCGGCGGCGAATCGGCTCACCAACGACGCGTTGGACCCGAAGGCGAAGATCCCCGAGTACAAAGTGGCGGCTTGCCAAATCGAGAAGGCAACGGAGCCCGTTCGATCGTAAGGAGGTCAATCCGATGGAGTTCGAGTGCAAGAATCCGGCGACGGTGGCGGACAGCCTGACGCGGTCCGTCTGCGTGAAGAAGACCCAGGCGAGTTTCCTTCGTCTGACGATCCTCGGCATCTTCGCGGGGGTCTACATCGGGTTCGGCGCCCAGCTTGCGACGATGGTCACGCACGATGTCGCGGCGTTCCTCGGCGTGGGCGTGGCGAAACTGCTGAGCGGTGCCGTGTTCAGTGTCGGCCTGATGCTCGTGGTGATCGCCGGGGCGGAGTTGTTCACCGGCAACAACCTGATCTTCCTTTCGGTCCTCGATCGGCAAGTCCCGGCGAGACGGCTCCTGCGTAACTGGGGGATCGTCTATTTCGCCAACTTCGCGGGGTCGCTGCTGTTGGTTCTGTTGATGTACTGGAGTGGGCTGTGGAAGACGGGCGGAGGCGACGTCGGCGCGACCGCGGTGGGGATCGCCAACGCCAAGGTCAACCTGACGTTCCTCGAGGGATTCGCGCGGGCGATTCTCTGCAACTGGCTGGTCTGTCTGGCCGTGTGGATGGCGACGTCGGCGCGGACGGTCGTCGGGAAAATCTTCGCGATCTTCTTCCCGATCATGGCCTTCGTCGCCAGCGGATTCGAGCACAGTGTCGCCAACATGTACTTCATTCCGATGGGGCTCGCCCTCAAGGGACAAGCGTTGGCGGAGGCGTCGGCCCATCTCACCATCGGTGGAATGATCGTCAGGAATCTGATTCCTGTGACCCTGGGCAACATCGTCGGAGGCGCGTTCTTCGTCGCTGCGTTGTACTGGATCGTCTACATCCGAAAGGGGAAGCGCGAGGCGTGATCTACGGGCCTCGTCGAGCGGATGAACCCAACGGGAGAGGCACCGATCGTCAGAGTGGATTCCCGCCGGGCCGAGCGGACGGAGGATCTGCTGGTACAGGAGCGTCGGATCACCGTCCTCGTCGACGGTGAGCCGACGCTGGAGGCGGTCTGCTCTCCGGGCGGACTTCGCGACTTCGCCTACGGTCATCTCCTCGCGATCGGGAGAATCCGAACCTTTGCCGAGGTCGCCGGGATCGAGGTGGTGGAGGGCGAGGAGACCACCGTTTTCGTCGAGCTGGCAGAGGGTCTTCCGGTCGGTCGAACGGAGCCGGAGCCCGTTCGCAGTCCGTTCTCGGTATCGAAGGAGTTCGTCGTTCAGGTGGCCCAAGGGCCGGCATCGCACGGAGAGCTGTTCCGAGCGACCGGCGGATCGCATCTCGCGGCCGTCGTTCCCGGCAAAGCGCCGTGGCTCGCCGTCGAGGATGTCAGCCGGACGTGCGCGTTGAAGAAGGCGCTCGGAGCGGCTCTCTCTTCCGGAGTGGACTTCGCGCAAAGCGTCCTCTTTCTGACGTCCCGCGTGCCGGTGGCGTTCGTTCGAGCGACGGCGCGGGCCGGCATCCCGATCGTCGGTGCAGTCTCCGCCCCGACCTACCAGGCGGCCGAGGAAGCGGAACGCCTCGGAATCTGCCTTTGCGGCTTCATCCGGGAGGAGCGATTCAACGTCTACAGTCACCCATGGCGGGTCGGTCTGGGGTGACTCGCGATGCGTCTCTCGTCATCCTTGCCGGCGGTTCGTCGCGTCGGATGGGGCGGCCGAAGCACCTCCTGGCAGCGGGGGATTCCACGTTGCTCGAACACATCGGACGGCGCCTCGCCCCGATGTTCGTCGAGATGCTCCTCGTCGGCCGCGATCCGGAACGGACGGTCGGTGGAATGCGGTTTGTCGCGGATCTCCGCCCGGAGCGAAGCCCGCTTGTCGGAATCTACAGCGGGTTGTGTGCCGCGACAGCAGAGTCCTGTTTCGTCATCGGTTGCGACATGCCGTTTGCGGTCCCCGACCTCGTTCGCGACCTTCTCGAGCAGCCAGGCGACCGTGACGTCGTCGTCCCCGTTCACGGCGGATTCTGCGAACCACTGTTTGCCGTGTACCGTCGCTCCTGCATTCCGGCGATCGCGGGCGCGCTGGACGAGGGCATGTTGAAGACCACATCGTTCTACTCGGAGGTCACGGTCCGTCGCGTGTCCGAGGACGCCGTTCGTCGGATCGACCCGGATCTCGTGTCGTTCACCAACCTCAACACGCCGAAGCAACTCGCATTGCTCGCGCACCTGTAGACCGTCGCGCCCCGCCGGGAGACGGGCGGTCCGGCCTCGTCTGGGGTCCGTGTGACGTCGGTCGGGTGCTTCGATCCCTTGCCGTCAGGCGAGGACGAGGATACAAAGGTGCGTCGGGAGATTCCGAGGAGGCATCGTGACGCAGAGCGTGCAGTTCGAGCCATCCCGGATGCCGGTCGCGTTCCGGCTGTCTCCCTGCCTCGCGCGTTATGATGGAGCCGGCCTTCTCGCAGCAGGGAGGGGTTCGACGAATGTGCAGAGGCGCTGAAGGAGGATCCGGCCGAGCTCGTCTCGGCCGTCTCGGTCTGGGAAGGGAAGGTTCACGACGTGATTCGATCTCGGTCGGACGAAGGAAATGGGCTGTCCGATCGGAGCGCGTAGGAGGCTTGCGATGACGGAGCGCGAGATCTCGCCGCTCGACGGACGGTATCGTGACAGGTTGAAGCCACTGGGGGAGTTCTTCTCCGAATTCGCCCTGGTGAGGGCGCGGTGTCGGGTAGAACTGCTCTACCTCGAGGCGCTCGATGCCGTCCGGCTTTTCCCCCCGCTCGAAGAGAAGGAGAAGGACCGGATTGCGTCAACGCTGGAGACGTTCGGGGATGCCGACTTCGCGCGCGTGAAGTCGATCGAGGCGGAGATCGGACACGACGTCAAGGCGTGCGAGCTGTTCCTGCGCGAGAAGCTGTCGCTTCGCGACGCGGGACGCATCCACTTCGGCCTGACCTCTGCCGACGTCAACAACCTCGCGTACGGCCTGATCCTCAAGTCCTATCGTGACGAGATCCAGATCCCCCAACTCCGAACGCTGGTCGAGACGCTCGCCGACCTGGCCGAGCGTTGGAGGGACGTCCTGTTTCCGGGTCGAACCCACGGGCAGCCGGCTTCCCCGACGACGGCGGGCAAGGAGATCGCCGTCTTCCTCGACCGTCTGCTGCGGCAGGTTCGAGGTCTCGAGCGGGTGACGTTCTTGGGAAAGCTGAACGGGGCGACCGGAACGTACGCCTCATTCCTTGTTGCCTTCCCGGACTTCGATTGGAGGGGCTTCTCCGAGACGTTCGTCGGCGGTCTCGGGCTCGAGCCGAGCGGTTGCACGACGCAGATCGAGAGCCACGACGCGCTGGCCGAGTACTTCGCCGTCGTCTCGAGAATCAACAACGTGGTCCTCGACCTCGATGTCGACCTGTGGGAGTACGTCTCCCGCGGCGAAATCGTCCAACGCGCAGAGGAGGCGGAGGTCGGTTCGTCGACGATGCCGCACAAGGTCAACCCGATCCGGTTCGAGAACAGCGAAGGGAACGTCGCGGTCTCCAACGCGCTGCTGGGCGTCCTCTGTGACCGGCTGACCCATTCGCGAATGCAGCGAGATCTCTCGGACACGACGGTGAAACGGAACATCGGCGTCGCCCTCGCCCACGCGTACCTCGCGACCGACTCGGCGATCCGGGGGCTGCGCGAGATCGAGGTCGACCGACGGGCCGCGGCGGCCCGCGTCGACGAGGCACCCGAGGTTTTGGCCGAACCATTCCAGACAATCCTGCGACGCGAGGGCCTCGAGGATCCGTACGAACTGCTGCGGCGGGAGATCCGCGGGAAAGCGATCACCCTCGAAAGACTGCACGCGTGGGTCGACGGACTCCCCGTCAAAAAGGAGATCGCCGATCGGTTGAAAGGGCTCCGCCCGGGGGACTATACCGGCCTGGCCTCGGGCATTTGTGACGACGTCGTCGAGCGGGCTCGCGCTTGGCTGTCGCCGTAGAGCGGGCGGTTTCTACCCCGGCGCCGGTTTCGGTATGCTTTGAGGGCTTGCGGGAAGGAGGGTCATGTTCTGGAAGAAGCAGAAGGAGATTGAATCTCTCGTACTCGAGCATCTCGGGCATGTCGATGCGACCCTCGAGGCGTTCGCCAAAGCGCTGTTGGCGTATCTGAGTGAGGGCGACGTCAAGGCGGCCGACGACTACGCTCTCGAGACGCACCGCGCCGAGGGGCGGGCGGACGACGCCCGGCGGCGAGTGGAGGCGCAGATGCTCTCCGGGTCGCTCTTGCCGACGTCGCGGAGGGACATCTTGCAGATCATCGAGCAGGTCGATCGACTCGCCAACGCCGCCGAGGAGATTCTCGACTATCTCCTCCTACAGCAGGTCCACGTGCCCGAGGAGATCATGCCAGAGATCACCGAGATCGGCGAGCTGACGAGCAAGACGTTCGTGGAGGTGAAGGAGGCCGTCAGCTGCCTGTTCCACAAGGTCGATCAGACGCTGACGCACACGAAGGCGATCGAGCACCTCGAAGGCGAGGTCGATCATCTCGAACGAAGTGCGACCAAGAGACTCTTCCAGCTCGACATCGACCTGGCCGAGAAGCTCCAGGTCTCCGGGTTCATCCAACGGCTGGTCAGACTGTCGGACCGCGCCGAGGACCTCTCCGACCTCCTCGAGTTGGTCGTCGCCGCGCGTCGCATCTAGCCGGCGTCGAGCAGCAGGTTCAGGAACTTGTAGACGCCGAACGAAAACAGGCCCGCCGCCGTCGGCGTCGCCACCCAGCCGAGGGCGATGTTGGTGATTCTGCGCTTTCTGACGGTCCTCAATCCGTGGACCAGGCCGACGCCGACGACCGCTCCGACGATCGCTTGAGACGTGGAGACCGGGATGCCGACGATCGAGAAATAATGGACCGCGAAAGCGGCCGCGGCCTGGGCGGAGAAGGCGCTCACGGGGCCGAGCGGGGTGATCCCGCTTCCGACCGTTCGTGTGACCCGGGAGCCGAACGTCAAGGCGCCCGCCGCAACAGCAAGCCCTCCGAGGAGCGACAACCAGCCGGGGTTGACGCCGAGATTGGTGATCGGGCCCATGGCGGTGCCGACGTGGTTCGCCCCGAGGGAGAACGAGATGTAGCAGGCGCTCAAGATGAGGAGGACGTTCGGTAGGCGCTGCCACACGGAGTTCTCCCGCAATCGACGGAGAAGGAAGCGGGAGAACGCGTAGATTGCGGCGGCCATGATCCCGACGAGGATCGGGCAGACGACCCAGACCTCGGCGATCGAGGCGATCTTGGACAGGCTCACGTCCGCTCCGCTGGCGAATCCGACACCGGCGACCCCGCCGACGATCGCCTGCGAGGTGGAGACGGGGAGCTTGAGGAGCGTCGCCGTGGTCACGAAGAGTCCCGCCGAGATCATCGCGACGAGGACCGCGAGAGAAGGGAGATCGGAGGTGACGATCCCTCTGCCGACCGTCTCCATCACGCGACCGCCCTGCAGGAGCGCCCCGGCGACGGCTGAGCTGCTGACCAGAAGCACGGCACGGCGATAACTGATCAATCCCGATCCGACCGACGTTCCGATGCAGTTTCCCGCATCGTTCGCGCCGATGTTCCAGCCGACGTAGGCACCGGCGAGGAAGAGCGGGATCAGCGACAGCATCGGCGATCAGCCTCACTGCGATGACACGCCCGTTCGTTCTGCAACGGAAAACCCCTTTCCCCGTTCCAATCTGTAGTCGGGGGGCTCCAATGATCGCTCGTGCGAGATGCCGTCACGGATTGGGATCGGACCCGGGTGGCATCACGTCTGTATCTCCTGCTATATAGAGAATATACCAGACGTTCGCGCGGGGCAATCCAAAGCGGAGCGAAGGACCGTGCGTCGCGGTCGCGACGCAAGAATCAGGCCGGCACAGATCGGAGACTACGCGAGGAGCTCGCTCCGCAGGACGGTGACCGCGTGGCCGGCAATCCGGACACGATTGCCGAGGACTTCGCAGCGGACGGTCCCCCCGCGGGTCGACGTCTGGAAGCCGATGAGCCTGCTCCGTCCTAGCTTATCCGCCCAGTACGGGGCGAGAGCGCAGTGCGCCGCGCCGGTGACTGGATCTTCATCGATCCGGGCACCGGGAGCGAAGAACCGCGAGACGAAGTCGTAGGCGTCGTCGTCGCTTCGCGCGGTGATCATGACGCCACGAAGACCGAGATCCCTCAGTCGGCGGACGTCCGGCGCCGCCGCCCGAACCGCCTCGGCGTCGGTCAGTTCCACAAGGAGGTCGTCCCGTGTTCTCCCGACGTAGGTTGCTGTCACGCCCAGGGCGTCGAGGAGGCCGTCCGGCGTCTCGATGGCGTCCGTGGGATTCGCCGGGAAGTCGAGCTCGATCCACCCGTCGGATTGGCCGGCCGCCAACAGGCCGCTGCGCGTGTGGAATTGCCCGCGCTCGCCGGGCGCGAGGATCGAGGTCTCCCACAGGACATGTGCAGTGGCGAGTGTCGCATGGCCGCACAACGCGACCTCCACCGCGGGGGTGAACCACCGCAGGTCGAAGTCCCCGTCCGTCCGGCGCCGGACGAAGGCGGTCCCCGACAGGTTCATCTCCGCAGCGACGTTCTGCATCCACGCCGAATCGGCGGGCGCCTCGAGCAGGCATACGCCGGCCGGATTCCCTTTGAACGCGACATCCGTAAACGCGTCGACCTGATAGATCGGGATTCCCATGTCTTCTCCTTTCGATACCAGGCTGGCGCACGGCGTGCCGCGTGATTCTAGCGGTTTCACGTTGGCGCGACGCGATCATCGGGGCCGCTCGCCGATTCCCCGGACCTTGAGCGTGACGCCTGTCACATACGCCACGCACCTCTGGGCGGTTCGCGTGTGATGAACAACACGTTCATGAGCTGCGGCGGTCCCGACGCGCCGAACGTGACAAGCATAACATCCAGTCGGAATGGCTCGGAGAGTCATTCCGAATCCTGCTGAGCGTAGCACAGCAGGCGCTGTCTGCGGCCTTCGGGTCGAAGGGAGGTGGTGCGATTGAACGATCGGCCCTGGGTGATGAGAAGATGGGGGAGATTGCTGTCGATTGTCGCTGCCGTCGCGCTTCTTCCGGTCGTCGGATTCGCTGACGATCCTTGCATGCAACTGCCGGATCTTTGGCTCCCGCCGGATGGAACGCCCGGCCTGGGTGACGGCGGGGTTTCCGTGCAGGAGACGACCGGCGACGTCTGCCAGGGCGGCGAGGTCACGATCACAGTGACGATCCACAACTTGAGCTGCGGTGACGCGGGACCGTTCGATGTGACCGTGACGTACGATGGGACGGCGCAACTGATTGGGACACAGCACGTCGACGGGCTTCCGGGGTGCGAGTACACGGTGCTGACGTTCCACTGGGATACGACCGGTGTTCCGCCCGGCGAGTACGACATCAACGCTTGTGCCGATACCGGTGGAGACGTCGTCGAACTGAACGAAGCGAACAACTGCCTCACGATCGACCAGCAGATCTACGTGAAACCGAATGCACCGCTCATCGAAGCGACGAAGACATTCGAGGACCCGAACGGCGGGACGCCCCAGCCGGGGGAGACGATTCGGTTCGAGGTTGTCATCTGCAACTACGGCTGCGACGATCAGGGAGACAATCCGGGGCATGAGTTCACCGATACCTTGCCTGCCGGACTGACGGCGCTCAATTTCGTCTCCGCGACCCGCGGGACGATCGCCATGGAAGGAAACGGATACGTCTGGGACGGCGACATTCCGTCCGGGTCCTGCGTAACGCTCACGTTCAAGGCCGAGATCGACGACGACGTCGAGGATCTGACCGGCCTCTGCAACCAGGGAATCGTCCACTGGGACAGCAACGGTGACGGCGAGAACGACGTCGTCGAGCCGACCGACGATCCGGAGACCGCGGAAGAGGACGACCCCACCTGCTTCACCGTGGAGATCTCGACCGGTCCGCTGCCGCTCTCCGGAACGATCGACGCGCCGACCCTGTCGGAATGGGGCATGATCGCCGCGTTCGTCCTGTTCGGCTTCGCGTTCTGGCTGGTGATGCGCCGACACCGAGCGAGGGCGACCGGTTGAGGGACCGATGAACGCGCAGCGCCGGACCTGGACGAACTCGAGTCGACGCCTGCGGGGCGGCCTCTGGCCGAGGCTCGCGCTCTGCGCGGGCGTCGTGATCGTTCTGATTGCCGTCGCATGTTCGGATGGCCTCATGGCCGGGATCCAGGGCGGGCTCGCCCGGGTCACCGGAGCGATCCTCACGGTTTTCGGCGAGGCTCCGTTCGTCGAAGGGAATGTCGTGGCGACGGAGCGGTTCGGGATCACGGTCGTGACAGCCTGCACCGGGCTATTCATCACCGGGTTGTTCCTCGTCGCCGTGATCGCGTTTCCCGCGGGGATTCGAGCGAAGCTCATCGGTGCGACCCTCGGGATCGGGGGGATGTTCGTCCTCAACGTCGTACGGCTCGTCAGCCTCTATTTCATTGGCGTCCACCTCCCGAACCTCCTCGATACGTTCCACCTGCTCGTCTGGCAATCGCTGCTCGTCGTTCTCGCCGTTCTGCTCTGGCTCTTCTGGGTCGGGGTTTGGGGACGATCGACGCGACGGGAGGAGGTGTCGCGTTGACGATGACCTGGTCCCGTGCCCTTCTTCGGTTTGTCGCGATCCTCCTCGTTTCGCTGCTGGTGCTCATCGCGCTCTGGCCGTGGGTCGCGCCGCTCTATACGTCGGCAGTCTCGACGGTCGCCCGCTCGGTCTTCCGGTTGGTGGAGGCCCCGAACGCCACCGTTCTCGACGTGCGAGGAGGCGAACTCGACGTGTATCGAATCGTCGGCGAAGGGCGGATCACTCCGGTGGTGACGTTCGAGCCGTACGTCTTCTTCGCGATCGTTCCGCTGATCGCGCTCTTCGCCGCGACGCCCGGCCTCGGCCTTCGTCGTCGCTTGGCGCGCACGGTCGGCGGTCTGGCGGGGCTCTACTGCCTCCACGTTGCGTACCTGGTTTCATCGGTCGAGTTGATGTACGCCGTCTCCGGGGGGCAGACGCTCGAGGCGTTGCAGGTGGCGGTGAGGATTCTGTGGGAAGCATCTCCGATCACGATCTGGATTCTGCTGACGGCCGGAGCGTGGAGGCGACTCCTCCGATCCGTCCGAGTCGATGCAACCGAGAGGGAGCGATCCCAATCCGCCGGACCGATCGGTGCGGAAGGGTAATGGGGCCCAAGGGAGTGAGAAGGATGGACATCGTGAACGCAGGGTGGAAGGTCACAGCGGCCCTTATCGTCTCGATTGTGATCCTCCTGCCGATTGCCGGACTCGCCACCGACGCCGAGCTGTTCTTCGCGTCGGACAAGAACGGCGAGAACCGCGTGACGAAGGTTCGGGAGGGAGATTCCATCTGGATCGTGGTCTACGACCCCGATGAGGACATCGATTGCGACGTGCGCGACAAGATCTGGACGGACATCAAGGTGTTCGATTCGAAGACCGGCGCCCACATCGTCTGGCGCAGCTATCTGACCGACGCTGGCGACGCCGAGGGGGATCCGTTCGGCGATCCGAACTACCAACCGTACAAGGGACACTGGCCCGGGAAGACGGCCGGTTGGCTCGGGGCCGATTACCTGGAGGAGGTCGACAGCACGACCGGCCTGTTCGTCAGCGCACGCGCTTTCCAGATCGGAACGCGCGTCGCGTTTTCTGGCGTCGGGAGAGAGCAGGCACACATCGTCGGCCCGTACGAGGGGGTCGGCCCCGACGTGGTTCCGACCGACTTTCGGTGGGGCGGCTACCTGTACGCCGACACGGTTGAAGACGCCGACGACGTCGGCGACGATCGTGTTTGGGTCGACGCCCTCCAGCGGTTCGTCCTCGCGACCGCTCCGGGAAGCGAGGTGCCGCCCGGTGGCGCGAATCTTCCACCGGGGGACGGCGCGGCCGACGCCGAGGAGTACATGCTCGGTCGGTTTGAGAACATGGACACGTTGATCGGCCTCTACGTCGATCAGGACGATCCGAGTGACGTCGCGCTCGCCCAGGCGAAGATCACCGACGCCGAAGCGACGATCTCCTGGGGGCGAGAGGTCTACCGCGACGCCAACGAGGCGGCGACGATCACCGTCGTCGACGAGGACGAGAACCTCGATTCCTCGCGGGTCGAAATGGTCCCGGTCTTCGTCCTGGTGAACCCGGGAACCTGGAACCCGCCCGCGGGCGATCCGACCTCGGCGAACGACTTCTGCATGCTGAAGCGCTACGGCGGCGTCGTCTCGGCGGTCGGAAACTACGGAGTCGCCGCGACGGCGGAGGCGCACGACCAGGCGATCGAGTGGTACAACATCTATCACTGCTACGATCCGGACGCGAACGTGGACGAGCGAGACAACTGGATCGACTTGGCGGCCGACGGGAGCGATCAGCCGAACGAGGTGGGAACCTACTACATCGACTACCCGACCGAGGGCGAGAACAACGTGACGACGTTCGATACGGCGAGCGACAGCGGGGTCACCCGGGTGATGTTCTACGCGACCGAGACCGGTGCCAACACGGGCATCTTCGAGGTCCGGCTCAACAGCATCCTCGAGGATCTCGGATTCGAGTCGCTCGTGCCGCGCGACGTCCTCGTCGCCTACTACGTCGATCCGAACGATCAGGATGACTTCAAGCTCTCCGTCGCCTACATCGAGGAGCGCAGCCACAGCCGCCTCCGGTTCACCGACTATGCGCGGGAGAGCCAGGAGATCTTCTGGCTCGGTAGGGACCCGGTCTACATCGAGGTCGTCGACGCGAACGCGAACACCGACCCCTGCTGTCCGGAGATCGCCGTCGTCCAGGTCTGCGACCCGCACGAGGTCGACGACACCGAGTGGCTGATTCTCGACGAGATGTCGAGCAACTCGCCGATCTTCTTCACACACATCGGGATGTCGCTCATCTCGGTCTGGGACGCGCTCGGCGTCGGAGATCCGGGTTCGAAAGGCGGGTACTCGCTCGAACTCGACAACTGGGAACTGGAAGCGTTCAACGAAGACTCGATCTACGCCCGCTATGTCGACGCGATCTATCGGTCCGACGACTTGGCGCTCCTCGGAGACCGCGATGTGAACGTGGCATTCCCGCCTCGGATCGAGCGGCTCCGGGTGGCGAACGACGTCTCGTTCTCCGTTCTCAAAGTCGGCGACACGCAGGTCTACGACGGGGACGAGCTGACGATGTACTTCCTCGATCGCCAGGGGAACCGGGTGAACGGGTACGTCAACAGCGATTGCGTCTTCATCGAGGTGGTCGATCCGGATCAGGACGAGGATCAGCTGCGCCGGGAGCGGATCAGCGGATTCTGGGACGGAACCGGTGGGAACGGCCAGAACCTGCCGTTCGGTCCGATCGACTTCGACGGCAACCACCTCGACGGATGCGGGTACGACGAGATCGACGTTCACATCGTGAACGACCTTCTCGGCGACACGAACATCTTCCGCAGCGGGACGTGGGCGAAGACGTACGTCTTGAATCCACGGAACGGGCGATGGGCACCGGTCGATCTGCTTGAAACCGGCGTCGCCACCGGGGACTTCGTCAGCGTGACGTGTCTCGATTTGGTCGATCGATACGATTGCGTGCCGACGCTCGGTGTTCTGCCGGGCGACACGATTCTCGCGGCGTATCAGGATCCGTCGAACCACTCGGACGTGGCGTGGGCCGCGATCAAGGTCGGAATCGGTGGCGCGATGATGGCCGGATCGTCGACCACGTTCGTGGACGAGTCCGGGAACGATGTTGCCGCCTACGTCGCGGGCGATCCGATCTACGTAAAGGTTGTCGACTCTTCGTTGGCCGGCGCCGGATCGATCCCCCAAGGGTTGGTGATCAACGGAGTTGCCTACGATCTCGTCCCGTATCCGAGCGGAGGAGCTGCGGCGTTCCTCGCCGGCCCGCTCGAAATCCTGTGCGGCGCTGGGGAGACGCTGACGGCGATCTACACCGACCCGTCGGACCCGAGCGACACGAGTTCTGCGACCGTTCAGATCGTCGCCGATGTCTTGAACGTGGAGCGCTTCTACTCCGCGCCGAACCCGTTCGACGATGTCGTCCGATTCTCGTTCGTCGGGGAAGGACTGCCGGAGATGTTCACCGTGTCCGTCTACGATCTGACCGGACGCCGGCTGTGGAGCGGCGAAGGCGAGAACGTTCTCGGCCTCACGTGGGACGGTCGAAACGAGCGGGGCGATCTCGTCGCCAACGGCGCCTACCTGTACGTCGTCGTTGCCTCCGGAAGCGGGGAGACCTTCCGGGGGAAGGGAACGCTCTTCGTCCGACGCTGAACCTCCATCTGCGTGCCGCGCGGGCCCTCGGGTCCGCGCGGCACACCTCATTCTCCATGTGCTTCCCTCGGCTATACTCGGGGCATCATGCCGGAGGGTTCCCGCCAGATTGCCGGAGCGGATGTCGACGAGCAACCACTCGCGATCGGGTTCAGTGATCTGCGAGGTTTCACCTCCTACACCGCCGAGCGCGGAGACCGGGAGGCCTTCCGCCTCGCGACTCGGTTCGTCGACCTCATCGCGCGACAGGTGAACGACGGTGGCGGGAGAGTCCTGAAGACGTACGGCGACGGGGTGATGACCTCGCACGAGAGCGCCGACGTCGCGCTACGCTGTGCGGCCGCGATGCAGGAGGCACTCAGCGCCTACAACGCCGAGCACGAGGATGAGCCGCTCTCCGCCGGGATCGGCATGTCGTGGGGGAGCGTCCTCCACACCGGCGACGACGTGTTCGGCCACTCGGTGAACTTCGCCAAGCGACTGGCCGATCTGGCGAAGGGAGGGCAGATCCTCGTTTCCTCGTCGCTTCGCGAGTTGGCCGCCTTCAGCGGCGGCTTCCGGTTGCGGGACCTGGGCGAACACGAGATCAAGGGGCTCGGAACGCACACCCTGTTCGAGTTCGTCTGGCGGGAAGAGGTTGCGAACCTGAACGTGTCGGACGGAAGCCTCAACGTGGTCCTGACGGAGGACGACAGGCTCGTTCTCGAGTTCGCGAAGTCGGTCGAGTTGAGGCTTCAACAGGCGCAGGAAAAGCTCCTCGCCGAGGCCGAGTCCGACGTGCGAGGGCCGGTCGCCAACCTTAGGCGGCAGGTCGCCCGACAGCTTTCACGCCGGCTGCCGCAGTGGATCGACTCGTTCCAGTCGAGCGCCGGGCTCGGCGTCGAGCATGGACTGGAGGACGTCGAGGCGACATTGCGAGGCGGGAAGCTCGTCATCCAGCTTCCATCGGGGAAGAGGCTCGCCCTCGAGAAGGAACAGATCGATCTCGGACAGGCGGAGCGGTTCGTCGAGAAACTGAACGCTCTGAAGTCCGGGACCTCGCGATAGACGCCCCCGGAGACCGTTCGATGTGGACCGAGTTTTCGTGCACGTCGGTGGCACATCGAGCCTCCTGAAGGGAGGCGCCGCGCTCTCGTCTCACGAAGCGCCTCGCCGCCCTCCATGATTTCCTTCGCAGCGAAGACGGTAAGTCCGATGATCGCCGGAATGGGGATCGTGGCGAGGAACTGCTCGCTGCGGACGTTCTGAGCGGACTCCCACCGGATGGTCCGGCCGAGCTTCGTCGTCACTCCGATGGTGTTCGCGGGGATCCCGTGAAGTGGGAAACGATCGCCCCGTCATCATACGGGTGACGTGTTGAGTGAGTCGACGAGCCCTCTTGAATCAGGACGACGAGTTTCGGCGGATTGCGTCTCGGATTCGTCGCATGCCGTCGAGCAACCTCACACGAGGGCAGGCGAAGTTCAGGCGGACGAATCCTTCTCCGCCCGGTCCGAACGCGGCGCCGTCGTTCACGGCGACGCGGCCCTCGCGCAAGAGGTACTCGTGCGGGTTCTCGTCGATCGCTCCCCGGCAGTCGAGCCAGGCGAGGTAGGTCCCCTCGACCGGCGTGAGCCGGATGTCCGGTAGATTCTCTGCGACGAACCGCGCGAGTGCGTCGCGATTCCCCTCCAGGTAGGAGACGAGTTCCTCGAGCCACGCATCTCCGTCTCGATAGGCGGCGACGGAGGCGGTGTAGTTCAGGACGCCGACGTGCGGAACGAGCCCCTTCTGCGCGTCGATCAGACGACGACGCATCTCCTCGTCCGGGACGACGGCGACCGCGCTCGACACCCCGGCGATGTTGAAGCTCTTGTTCGGCGCGAACAGCGTCACCGACCGACGAGCGATCTGGCGATCGAGCGACGCGATCGGAACGTGACGGCGACCGTCGTAGGCGAAATCGGCGTGGATCTCGTCGGAGCAGACGACCACGTCGTGTCGGAGGCAGATCTCGGCCATCCGTTCGAGCTCTTCGCGCCGGAAGACACGGCTGACCGGGTTGTGTGGATTGCACAGCACGAAGACGCGCGTTCGCTTCATCATCGCTGCCTCGAAGGCGTCGAAGTCGATCTCGTAGCGGCCCGAAGGACCTCGCCGAAGCTCCGTCGGGTTCGACGTCAGCCCGGCGTTCTTCGGAACGCGGAGGATCGGGAAGTAGATCGGCGTCTGGAAGGTCACGCCGTCCCCGGCGGACGTCGCGGTCTGACAGGCGAGGTTGAACGCGACGACGACGTTCGGGAGGAAGACGAGGGACTCCGGCGCGACGGTCCAATCGTAGAGACGCTTCATTCGGTCGACGAAGATCTCCCGAAGCTCGGGCGGTTCGGATGGATAGCCGAAGATCCCGTGGGAAACGCGCTCCGTAAGCGCTTCGATCACCACGGTCGGTGCGGGAAAGTCCATGTCGGCGACCCACATCGGGAGGACGTCGGACTCGTATCGGGACCACTTGATGCTGTCCGTCCCGCGACGGTCGACGATCCGGTCGAATCGGCTCTCGCTTCCGACCGGATTGCCGTGATCTGCCATCGCCCCTCATCCTCCGTGGACGATTGTGGGTGGGGCGATGGGCGATCTCAACGTTTCGGTTCCGCGACGAGGGCCGATCAGGTCTCTCGTTCGATGAACAGGAGCGTGCTCATCGTCACGAAGTATCCGGTGACCGGGATCGTCAGCAGCCATCCGACCTGAGGGATGTAGATGAATGCGAAGCCGAGGACGAGCGCGGCGAGGATGATTGCGAACGTCTCGCCGGCGAAGGTCGCGGCGAACCGGAAGCTGCTGCGAAACGCTCCGATCGCCGTCTCACCATCGATCAGGATCGCCTGGACGATGTACCAGAAGAAGAAGACGGCCACGAGTCCCGGAAAGACGAAGACCAGACTCCCGACGGCGACGACCAACGCGGCCGACAACGACGCGATGAGAAGGGGGGCGGAGCGCCCGGAACCCTCTTCGAACCCCTTCGCGAGTTCGGCCGAGCCGGACTCGGCCGCGTTGCGTACCAGGATCACTGTGAGTCCCTGGCTGAGAACCAGCAGGACGACGTAGACCAACAGGAAGACGAACAGCCGCCAAGCACCGGCTCCAAACCCGGCGTAGTACGCTGCGAACAGCGCCCTGACGCTGACCAACCGCACGAGGGGCGCGATGAAGATCCAGAGTGCCGGGAGCACTGCCGGAATCAGGATGACAGGATGGTCGCCGATCAACCGTCCGGCCTCGACGAAGACACGACCGAACCCAGTGCCGCCTACCTTACGAGACATCGCTGCTCCTCTCGTGGATTCGCATCCCTCGAACCGCTCCGCGCTGCGTCGATCAGACCACGTTCGATCCTAGCCCGGACGTCCACCGGAGTCAATCGATGACGGGGTGCTTCGACGGCACGCCGCCCCGTTCGACCGTGCCGCCGGGCGCTCGGGCCACGGCGACTCAGACCACGATCGGCTTGGGGCGAGTGCAGCCCAGGGAGCTGGAGATCCGCCAGGCGCCTTCGACGACCGCCTTGAGGAATTTCTCACGAGGTTCGTACTCGAAGCGTGACGTGGCCGTAGAGATCGATATCGCCGCGATCACGTCCGCACGGTAGTCTCGTATAGGGGCTGCGATGCACGTATTTCCGAGGTGGAACTCCTCTCGATCGTAGCCATAGCCGGCTTCTCGAATGCTGCGGAGTTCGTGCGTCAAGACCTCGAAGTTGGTGATGGTGTTGGGCGTTCTCGGAACCATCTCCAGCGCCGTTCCGCAGAACGATTCCTCGACTTCCGGGCAAAGGGCGAGAAACACCTTCCCGAGGGCCGTGCAGTAGAGCGGGGCCCGCCAGCCGATCACTGACGGGACGACAACACTTGGAGCAGCCTGCTCGCGATCCAAGTACAGTACTTCCCCTTCGTAAGGAACGGCGAGGTGGGCGTTGCAGATCAGCGTCGTCGCGAGCTCACGGAGCACGGGGCGCGCCTGATCGCGGATGTCGAGAGTGGCCAGGACCTGGTTTGCGTGCGCGAGAATCCTGAGTCCCAAACGGTACCGCTTGTTCTTGCCGTCGCGGACCAAATAGCCGAACTTCTCCAGAGTGTAGACAATTGGGTAGATCGTTCCGGCTTGGGTTCCGCAGGCGCGGGCCATCTCCGTCAGGGTGTAGTGCGACTCCTCGCCGCTGAACAGGTCGAGCAGCTTCAGCGCCTTCGCCAGCGACGTGTTGATGTATCGATCACGCGTCATGTCGGAGTGGGCCGCCCCCTCTTGCGTTGCGAATGCTCATACTAAGTGCGATCGTAACCCTCGTGCAAAACGACTCAAACGCTACAGGATCCATGGAAGAAGCGGAGTCCAACGGGCGGATCCCGTAGCTTCCTCTCATGACACGCGACCTCCGAACTCGCGGGAGAGCGGCTCGACCGCTTCGGCGATTCGACGAAGTCCTTCGCGAATGTTGTCGTCAGAGTTCGCGAAGCAGATTCGGATGTGGCCCTCTCCGTGCTCGCTGAATGCGGTTCCGGGGGCCACGGCCACGCCGGCGGTACGGAGCAAGTGCATCGCGAACTCCTTGGCGGGTTTTCCGAAATCCGAGACGTCTACGAACGTGTAGAACGTTCCTCTCGGGACGAACGGCCGCAGGCCGGGGATCGCGCTGAGGCCGTCGAGCAATAGGTCGCGGCGTCGCTTGTAGCTCTCGACCATGTTCTGAGGGATCGTTTCGGGTGTGTCGAGCGCAGCGAGCGCCGCCATCTGGGAGGGAGTACTGGTGCATGCCGACGTGTGCTCGTGGAGCCTCGCCGCCTTCTCGGCGACGGCCGTCGGAGCCGCCAGGTATCCGACTCGCCATCCAGTCATCGCATAGCTCTTGGAGAACGTGCGGAGCACGACGGTGCGCTCTCTCATCCCGGGGATTGCGGCGATACTGGCGAATGTGCCGTCGAAGACGAGTGTTTCGTACGCCTCGTCGGAGTAGACGATCAGATCGTGCTCCGTCGCGAATTCGGACAACCAGACGAGATCGTCTCTATCGAGCATCGCCCCCGTCGGGTTGTGCGGATAATTCAGCAAGATGGCCCGTGTCTTCTCAGTCAGCGCCTGCTGCATGATGTCGGGTGAGGGCTTGTACTGGTCTTCGACTTGCAGCGGAACGGCGACGGTTCGCGCGTTTGCCAGCATCGCATGCGCTGGGTAGTTCGGCCAATGAGGAGCTGGAAGCAGCACCTCATCGCCAGCGTTCAACGTGACGAGGAACGACAGGAGCAACGCCTCCATGCCCCCCGAAGAGACGACAACCTCATCTTGCGCATATGGAACGCCGAGTGTCTCCGTGAGCCGGGCGGCGATCGCAGCCCGGAGCGGTGCGATCCCACCGCTCGACGTGTAGTGAGTCTCTCCGCGGCGCACCGCGGCGAACGCGGCGTCGACGATCGTCGCCGGCGTGTCGAAGTCCGGTTCTCCGATCTCGAAATGGATTACGTCGTCCATCTTGCCGGCGAGATCGAAGATCTCGCGAATTCCGGAATACGGGAGTTGCTGGATTCTCTCCGAGAGCAGGCTGCGTGTCATGCTGATTCCCTCCGATACACGGACCGCGCGGCCTGAAGCCCCGCGTCTACATCGACCGTGGCGCCGAGGTCCAGCAATGCGTTCCCCAGCGCGTACAGGCCGTAGAGGACCTTCGGCCTGCGAGCCGCTCCCCCCATCGTTCCGAACCGGACGTACTGCCGGCCGATCTCCTCTATGTAGCGATCCCAGGAGAGCATGTTCGCGTCCCCCAAGACCACCTGATACGTCTCGAACAGGTGCCGACGGAGCTGGAAATCGTCGATGTCGGCGGGGAGGAGAATCGCGGTGGCCGCGTTGTCCGCGAACCGCTCCTCCTTGCAGATCGTGTCCAACCCCATTGCTCTCACCGCGGCTCGTACCGCTGCCCCTGCGATCTCATGGCGGCCGACGTAGTGATCGAGCCCCTCTTGATCGAGCGCGCGGAGCGACGCCCACATCCCCTTCATGATGACAAACGACGGCGAAGCGGGGTGCGGCGCTTCCCGCAACTGGAATTGGTGAACGTTGGCGCCAGCGCTCCAATTCGCGCGCTCGACACGCGCCATCTCGAGGTAATCACGGCATGCAAGCAGATTCATGTAGAACCCACGAATGCGCGCCTGGCGCGACTCCATGACGTCCCACGCTCGCTGGCTGACGGAGACGAAGGTGTTGCCTTGGGGGGCGCCGAGACACTTCTGACCGTTCACGATGCACAGGTCGATGCTCCATTCATCGACCTCGAGCCGCTCGCTGGCGAACGATGAGATGGCGTCCACCACGAAAAGGAGATCACGCTCTCGTGCGATGCGGCCCACCTCCTCCAGCGGGTTGGCCACGCCCACACTGGTCTCCCCGTGCACCATCCCGACGCCGACGATGCTCGGGTCTTCGTCAAGCTGCTTCTCGATCGCGGCGGGATCGATCGGCTCACCGAGCGGTGCCTTTACGGGGACCGGCACGCCGCCCACGGTCGCAACCATCACCGTCATGATCTCGCCGAACATCCCGTTGTGGGCTACGAGAAATCGGTCGCCCGGCTCGAGAATCGAGTTGACCGATGCCTCGATCCCGGACGTCCCCGTGCCGAAGACGATGCAGACCCCGTTCTTGGTCTTCAGATGCTTCTGCAGCAGCGCGAGGGTCTCTTCCTCCATGCTCCAGAAGGTCGGTGAGTAGATTGTGATCACGTCTTTTCCCAGCGAGGCTTTGCTCGCCTCTACGAGCTCTGATTGACCGCAGCTCATGTTGAAGAACTCCCGCATCCGCTCCTCCTTGCTGCTCCCATGTCGGTCACAAAGACACTTTTGTAGAGACAAAGAATACGCCCCGTCGCGGTGCGGGGTCAACTGCTCGGCTTGTGAATCGCCAGTGCGCGGCCTTAGCCGGAGGAGGTAGAATGGATGGAAGTTCCTTCTGTTGCCATATTCACCTCTCGCGAAACCACGTTCCGGTCGTGGGGTGAACGCCGGAGTCGTTCGAGATACTTCGACCCATGGTCCTCACGGTCTTAGGAAATAACAAAGAGCACTTGACACCTTCGACGCGGATTCGGATACTGCGGCGATGTAGTTGTTCCACGTACCACCAAACGGGAGGATGTATGCGCAGGCACCGGAGTGAGAACTCAGGCCACCGCGTTCAGGTTGGATTCTCCCGCTGGCCAAGGCACCCATCCATCCGCAGGACAACTCGCCTATTGAGCCGAAACGCTGCGGCGACTCAGGGGGAAGATCGGCCGCGGGCCGGTGTTGCCCCTGTCGGAGCCTCGGCAACGAAGAAGGGGCAGTGTCTAGCCCTGTCCCCTTGCCAGCGAGCCACGCCTCTCCTAAGGATCTATTGTGCTCGCGTCTCGGTTGTCGCGGGCGGGTCCATGGCTGATGAGTCCACGCAGGGGGGTGATCGGCGGACAGACGAAGTGGCGTAGCTCGATGCTTGCATGGCAGTGAGTCCAAAGGAGGGACAATGCGTAAGGTTCTTTGCTTCGCGCTGGTGCTGATTGGCTTGAGCATTGGACTGGTTGGTATGGCTGCTGAAGAGGGAGTGTTAACCGTCGTAACGACGACGGATCCGCCGAGGCTCGATCCGGCGGTCATCACGAGTTACGAAGCGGGCATGGTCACGTACAACATCTACGAGAACCTTCTCACCTATGATCCGACCGACTTCAGCATCAAGCCGATGTTGGCCGAGTCGTGGGAGATCTCGCCCGACGGAAAGTCGGCGACGTTCCACCTTCGTGAAGGGGTGACTTTCACGGATGGGACGCCGTTCAACGCCGAGGCCGTTCGATTCAACGTCGAGCGGACGAAGGCGCTCGGTCTCGCTCCGGCTACCTATCTTGAACAGATTGTCGACATCGTCATCGTCGATGAGTACACGATCCAGTTCAAGAGCAGCGAGAGATGGGCGTTCTGGGAGGATGCGATGGCGACCCGCAAGGCGCTGTCGATTGTCTCCCCGACGTTCATCCGGGAACACGCGACGGATGACGACCCTTGGGCGGGCGAGTACCTCTACGATCACACATGTGGGACCGGCCCGTACATGCTGGAGCAATGGGTGCACGGGCAGTACGCCAAGCTCGTGCAGAATCCGGACTATTGGGGTGGTTGGGAAGGCGAGCACTTCGAGACCGTGTTCGTGCGCACCGTCCGTGAGCCGTCGGTCGAGGAACTGATGCTCAAGAGCGGCGAAGCCGACATCGCCTACGAGATCCCGGAGACGCACATGGCCGAGCTGGATGCCCGCGACGACATCTTCTCGCAGGCGATCCCGGGGATGGCACAGATGTTCTTCCCGATACAGAGCCACGACGGTCCGCTGGCGGATGTTCGCGTTCGGAAGGCAGTCCTGTACGCGCTCGATCTCGAGACGGTCCGGACGGTGTTCCCGGGGGCCGGCAAGGCGCACGGCGCGATTCCGACCACGATGCTCGGTGGCGATGAGTCGGCGTACGCGTATCCGTACGATCCGGACGAGTCCCGACGCCTCCTGGGCGAGGCCGGATACGAGCCGGGCGAGCTGTCTCTGACCTTGGTGTACATCGCTGGTGCCGAATACCAGCGCCGCGCTGCACTCGTCGTCCAGCAGAACCTGGCGGACGTGGGAGTGAACCTGTCCGTGGAGAACATGCCGTGGTCTACGATCTTCCCATTGATGGCCGACCCGGACCAGTCGCCGGAGATCTACATGTTCTACTCGGCGGCTCGGTTTGCTGATCCACACGGGATCCTGTACGAGACGTTCCATTCGGATGCACTCGGTCCCGGCGGATACAACAATGGATACAGCAACCCAATCTTCGATGACCTGCTGGATCGGGCTGAGAAGACGGTCGACCGCGATGAGCGCGCTGCGCTGTATCGGGAGGCAAACCAGATTCTCATCAACGATGCTCCCGCCGTCTTTGTCTGGGAGATGCCCTACCCGTTCAGCTACCGCGAAGACCTGCAGAACGTGGTGCCGGACGTGCTTTTCCGGACATACGACTACTACCGGATGTATCGCGAGTAGAGGGACAGCGATCTCTTTTCGGCGGAGAGGGAGGGCAGTTCCCTCTCCGCCTCCTTTGGTATGACTACGACACGAGACTCACTGGTACGAGTGGAGGAGCTGAAGAAGCACTTCCCGCTGCGCGGCGGCGGCCTGTTCCGCCGGCAGGACACGATGGGTGTCCGTGCCGTCGACGGTGTTTCGTTCGACATTCGGCGGGGCGAAACCTACGCGCTGATGGGGGAGAGCGGCTGTGGGAAGACGACCTGCGCACTGGCGATGATTCGGTTGATCGAGCCGACGAGCGGACACGTCTTCTTCGGGGACAGGGACCTGATCCAACTCAACGCCAAGGAGCTGTGGAAATCGAGACGGCAGTTCCAGATCGTGTTTCAGAATCCCCAGGAGGCCATGGATCCATTGATGTCGGTCCGAAGCACGATTGAAGAACCGTTGCGGATCCACGCGCCGGAGATGTCGAGGGGGGAGCGACGCGCCATGGTTCGTGAGTTCGCCACGTCCGTCGGCCTTCAGGAATCGCTTCTGAAGCGCTATCCCAGGGAGCTGAGCGGCGGGGAGCAGCAGCGCGTCTGTGTGTGCCGCGCACTCATCCTCACGCCCAAGTTCCTGATTCTGGATGAGCCTACGTCGGCGCTGGACGTCTCGGTTCAGTCGCGTGTGCTGAACTTGCTCAACGATCTCAAGCGGGAGTTCTCCCTCACCTACCTGTTCATCTCACACGATGCCGCAGTGATTCGATGGATGGCTGATCGAATGGGGGTCCTCTATCTCGGGCAGTTGGTGGAGGCCGGAGACACCGAGCAGATCTTCTCGGATTCGTTTCATCCCTACAGCTCGGCGCTGATCCAATCGGTGCTCACCGTGGGAACGCGGTTGGAGGACAAGGAGGTCGTGCTGAAGGGGTCGCCGCCGAGCCTGAAGGCGGGGGCACCCGATCGATGCGCCTTCTATGCGCGGTGTCCCGAGAAAGGGCCCGAATGCGAGGCGGAAGCGCGGCCGACGGCGACAGAAGTCAATCCCGGCCACTCGGTCGCGTGTCATCGCGTAGCGGGCGGACGCGTCGGCGTGACGAGTGTGCAGGAGCCGACATGACGGACCCGAACGCGAAACACCTGAGCCGAATGGAAGAAGAGCTCGTGGGCAAGGCGGTGTTCGTTATCACCGCGCAGGTCCGACAAGATCGAGCCGGGATGACGGCGGCGTGGGTCACCCGGGTTTCGGCCCGCCCGGCGCTGATGGCCGTGGCGATCCATCGGGCCAGTCGGACGGGCGAGTTGATTGCAGAAGCGGGCCGATTCGTCATCAACGCCCTCCGTGCGGAGCAGGAGGTATGTGCGCGGCGGTTCGGGCGGGGATCGAGCCGGCGCCAAGACAAGTTCGAGGGGCTCGACCTTCGCCGGTCGTCCGGCGGGTGTCCGGTGCTGGTCGACAGCCTGGGGTACATCGAGTGCAGCGTGGTCGAGGTGCTCGAGCTCGGCGACCATCGCCTGTTCGTGGGCGAGATCGTCGAAGCAGAAAGGATCGGGCAAGGGCGTCCGCTGTTCTACTCGGCGGCGTTGGACCCGGAGATTGGAGGATAGTGTGGTTCGACTTCTCGGGATCTCTGCCAGTCCACGACATGCCAACACGGAGATCCTCGTCAAGGAATCTCTTGACGCGGCTGCGGGCATGCCATTTGACGTGGAGACGGAATTCATATCGTTCGTGGGCAAGACGATTGAGCCCTGCACCGACTGCGCGGCCTGCGTGCGCAATAAGGCCTACTGCTGGAAGCAAGATGACTGGCTGGAGTTGGTCAACCCGTTGGTCGAATCGCCGCCGGACGGTCTGATCCTCGGCGCTCCGGTCTACTTCTACAGCGTCAACTCCATGCTCCGTGCCTACTTCGAGCGTTGTACGTGCTTGTTCAAGCAGTTGTGGCACGAGGATTTCCCTCATCCACCCCCGGACTGGACGAAGACGGCGGCGGGCGCGCTCGCGATCGGCTTCCACCGTCACGGAGGAGTCGAGCATGCGCTGACGAACATCCTTCAGGTCATGCTGTCGAACGGGTTCGTCTGCGTGGGCGGTGACTACATCGGGGGCGGTGCCTGGCAGATGGAAGTCGATTCTCGTGACGCAGTGAAGGAAGACCAGACTGGGCTTGCGGCCGCGCGGCGTGTGGGCGAGCGGGTGGCGTACACGGCTCACTTGTTGGCCGAGGGGCGGAAGACGGCCCAAGACATCAAGTTGCTGAAGATCGGGTAAGGAGAGGCAATGCGCGTACTCGACAACCGACAGGAATTGGAGTGGATGCTCAAGGGGCTCGGCGTCCTCGGGACGGGCGGGGGTGGAGATCCTTGGGCGTGGGGGCTCAGCGTGATCGAGGCCGATCTCGACAAGGGTCGCTCGTACCAGATCGTCTCGCCAGACGAAGTGGAGGACGACGCGTTGATCGTCAGCGGCGGCTACCTCGGCTCGGTCGCCGAAGATCGCTCGTTGAACCGTGTGATCGACGAGTGGGAGGAGTCGTTCGAGCTCAAGAGAGCGCTGGAGGAGCTTGAGCTCATGCTCGGGGAGAAGATCTCCTACATCGTGCCATTCGAGATGGGCGGTGGGAACACACCGGTCATCCTCTCCGCGGGCGCTCGGCTGGGAATCCCCGTCGTCGACGGCGACGCGGTCGGCCGAGCGGCGCCGGAAACCCACATGACCAGCTTCATCGGGCACGGCGTCTCGTTGACGCCGATGCCCTTGGTGAACGCCAAGGGAGCGGTCGTGATCGTCAAGTCGAGCGATAGCCTCACGCTTCCGGATGACGTCGGGCGATTCCTGGTTTCGACACATCCTGGATTCATGGCCAACGCGCACTACCCGATGAACGGCGTCGATCTCAAACGGACCGTGATCCCCCACACGATCAGTGAGTCGATCGAGTGGGGCCACTTCCTCGCGTCGTTGGAGGGGTCTGCCGAAGCGAAGTTGAGCGCGATCTGCGAGCGCTTCTCCGCCATGCCGCTGATCTATGGTCGTGTCGAATCGATGACCGGGGAGAATCGGGGTGGCTTCTACCACGCTCGCACCCAGATCGGCGGGCTCGGCGCGTTCGAAGGGCACGCGGTGGAGATCAGGATCAAGAACGAGTTCATGCTCGCACGTCGGGACGGCCAGGTCGTGACGGTATTCCCTGATTTGATCATGATGCTCGATCCGAAGACCAACGAGGGCGTTCTGACGCCGGACATCGACGAAGGTCGGGAAGTGATCGCGTTTGTCCGTCCCTGTCACGACCGGCTTCGCGCGGCGATGCGGAGCGATATCGGGGCCGCGGCGTTCAGTTCGAAGCGCTACGACGAGGACGTCCCGTACACCCCGGTCGAACAGCTGTTGGGGGGGAGAGGATGACACTTCACTGCGGCTTCACTGGGTGCAGCGAGCCCGCCATACACAGATGCGCATACTGCGAGATGCCGCTGTGCGAGAAACACGCGATGGTCGACGATCTGACCGGCGAAGGAGAAGCCCGGTACTGCAAGCATTGCCAAGCGTATCTGAGGCGGCTGCGCGGCGACGAGAGGCCGCTGGGGATCGGAAGGAGAGGAGGGGCGCCTCGTGGGGAGTGACGCGGAGCGGATGAAGCTGATTGTCGATTCTGAGAAGTGCACCGGATGCAACACGTGCATGCTCGTGTGCTCGTTCGTTCATGACAGGCGGTTCAGTTACGAGCGTTCGAGGATCCGGATCTGGCGAGACGACGCACAAGGGCTCTTCATCCCCGTCGTCTGCGACCAGTGTGAGGATGCGCCGTGCATTGAGGTCTGTCCGACCGATGCACTGCGTCGCGATGAGGCCGGGCGGGTGGTGCGAAACGCGGCACGGTGCATCGGCTGCAACCAGTGCATGAACGTGTGCCCGTTGGGAGCCATCGGCTTCAGTCCGGACCGGGAGTGGATGAAGTGCGATGCGTGCGCCAGCGTCGGTGGCGATCCGTACTGCGCGCAGTACTGCACGGCGGGCGCACTCAAGTGGATGCCTGAGCGCCTCGTGGCGCGGGAGAAGACGCGCGAGGCCGCTCGGCGCCGAGCGGCGCTGGCCACGGGAGGGGATCGAAGATGAAGGGAATGACAGGGCGCTGGCTCTGGGTGGACCTGTCCGCCGGACAGGTCGAGAGCAGGACTCTCGACCGTGAACTGATCACCGGCTACCTTGGAGGGCGCGGGATCAACGCCCGCATGCTGTGGGACCTGACCGAGCCGGGAATCGATCCTCTCGGCCCCGACAATCCTCTGATTTTCGGGACAGGATCCCTCGGCGGGACGTTCGCGCCAAACTCCGGCCGGATGACAATCACCTGCAAGTCGCCGGCGACGAATCTGTATCTCAAGACCAACGTCGGTTCTCACTTCGCCCCCGAGCTGAAGTTCTCCGGATTCGACGGAATCACGATCCTTGGCCAGTCCGATCATCCTGTCTACCTATGGATCGACGACGGGCACGTGGAGATCAGAGACGCTCAAGCCCTATGGGGCCTGGACACGCGAGCGGCCGATCGCTGGCTGAAGGAGGAGCTGGGCGACGATCAGATCAAGACGCTGATGATCGGTCCTGCGGGCGAAAACCTGGTCAAGTTCGCCAGTGTGATGGTATCGATCTATCGGGCCGCCGGGCGAGGTGGAGCCGGGGCTGTGATGGGCTCGAAGAACCTGAAGGCCATCGCCGTTCGGGGAACCGGCGACATCGACGTCGCTCAGCCGGATCGATTCATGGAGGTCAGTCTCGCCGCCCGCCGGGCGCTGCGCGACGACCACTATTGCTGGACGCGCTCGTTCAGGTTCGGAACCGCCCAGGGCGTTCTCGGAGCCAACGAGAGTGGCACCCTTCCCCACAACAACTTCCAGGACGGACACATCGAAGACGGTGTCAAGCTGAGTGGGGAGTACGTCTCCGCTCGGTACGCGCATCCGGAGGCGTGTTCTTCGTGCGTCTTGCACTGCGGCCGGTTCGCTCGTGTGACCTCAGGCACGTACGCCGGGGCCTACACTGCCGGGCCGGAGTATGAGACGCTGGCCTCGCTCGGATCGAAGTGCGGAATTACAGACACCGAAGTGATCGTGCGCGGCAACGAGCTGTGCAACATCCTCGGGATGGACACGATTTCGGCCGGTTCGATGGTCTCGTTCGCGATGGAGTGTCATCAGCGCGGGCTGTTGACACTCGAGCAGATCGGTGACCTGGATCTGTCGTGGGGCAACGGCGAGGCGATGCTCGAGTTGATTCGCCGGATGGGCCGCCGCGACGGGGACTTCGCCAGCCTGCTCGCGGAGGGAACCAAGGTGGCGGCGGAGGCCATCGGCAAGGGATCGGACCAGTTCGCGATTCAGGCGAAGGGGCTCGAGCAGTCGATGGTCGATGTGAGAGGCTCAATGTCGTACGCGTTGGCGTTCGCGCTCAACCCCCGGGGACCGGACCATCTGACCACGGAGTGTCTCGCGGAAATCGGGTACACGCCGGAGGTTCGAAAGCTCGCCGTCGAGATCGCCGGGACGGAGAAGGGGGTCGACAGTCTGGCGCCAGACGGCAAGCCGGAGATCGTCGCGTGGCACGAGGACCTGTATGCCCTAACAGATTGCGTCGGAATCTGCGTGTTCACGGATACGTGGTCGTACACGCGGATCAACTTCGCCAACATGGCGGAGATGTTCTCCGCGGCGACTGGGATCGAGATTGCCGAAGAGGAGGCTCGACGCGTCGGTGCTCGGGTTGTCACGCTGGAGCGTCTGTTCAATCTGCGCGAAGGGCTGTCCCGGCGTGAACTGGATGTGCTGCCACCACGGATGTTCACATCGTCGCCGACTCTCGCGGGTGGAGAGGAGACGCTCACTCAAGAGAAGCTCGACGGAATGCTCGAGACGTACTACATCCTGCGCGGCTGGGATGCGGCCACAGGCGTCCCGGAACAGGAGACGCTCGATGCGCTCGAATTGGCGGGGTTGGAGCGTGACGAACGAGCATGACCGTAGAGGTGCGTCTACTCGTCACCTCAGCGCAGGTGCTCGGGCGCAGATCCTACTCCGTGCCGGTCACCGAGCCGGTTGCGGTGGGCGATGTGTTGCGGGAACTTCCGCTGCCCGGGGATGAGAAACGCGAGATCTGGGCGGATGGGGACGGCGCGTCGGACCTCCGAACCGGCCTCGCCGTCCTCATCAACGGGAGGACCGTCATGCACTCGGGCGGACTGGCCACACCGGTTCACGACGGGGACCGTGTCTCAATAATCCACGGAATCAGCGGAGGGTAGCCGTGAGCAGAGCCATTCGTCTCCGGCACCTGAACCTGGGGTCGTGCAACGGGTGCGACATCGAACTGCTGGAGGCCCTCAGGCAATCGCCGGAGGTGGAACTCGTCTCCGACGCAAAGGAGGCCGACCTGTTGGTGCTCACCGGAGCGATGACCCCCGAGAACGCGGCGCGTATCGATCTCGAGTCGTTCGATCCGAGCCTGGCGGTCATCCTTCTCGGCCCCTGTGCTACGACACAGGGGGCCTTCTCTCCTAGCTCTCGAGCGCTTCCTCACAACTTCGGATCGGAGGAGGGTCGGACGGTGGTCTCGGTGTACGGCTGCCCCCCGCGTCCCGAGGCGATTCTGGCCGCGGTTCGGGAGGTTGCAGGCCGGGAAGGATGGGGATCGTGACCACGCGTGAAGTCTACATGCAGTGTGAGATCCCTGAGGTCTACAGGGTGGCGCTCACGGTCGATTCGGAGGATCTCATCACCGGCGCGAAGCTGGAAGGTGGATTCGCGTCAAGGGGGCTCGGTCGGCTTGTGGCCGGACGACACGCCGATCTCGAGATGGCGATCTTCGTCATCGAGAGGATCTGCGGGATCTGTTCGCACGCACACACGATGGCGTTTTCCGAGGCGGTCGAGCGTGCGCTCGGCATCGACGTCCCGCCCCGCGCTGCGGCGTTGCGGACGATCGTCGCCGAGTTGGAACGGATGCAGAGTCATACACTGAATCTTGCCGAAACTGCAGACGAGGTAGGAGCTCGCAGGGCGCGGGATCTGGCGTGGGCTGTGCGCGCAGAGCTGACGAAATGCCTTCTGGAACTGACCGGAAACCGAATCCACTACGGTATGAACCGGATCGGCGGGGTGACACAGGACGTGTTCCAGAAGACCGCGGACGCGTTGGGAGAGCGGTTGAGTGATCTAAGGGATATGGTCGACCGGCTGGGGACCGCCTACGAAGATGAGGCACGGCGCGCGATAGAGGGGGTGGGACGGTGGGAACCGACCGATTCCGAGGATGTGTGGGGGACCGGTCCGAATGGCCGAGCGGCGGGCGTAGAGACGGACGTTCGCGTGGAGACGCCCTACTCAGCGTATCGTTGGCTACGTCCCGTTGTGATCGTCGAACACGGCGGATGCGCTTGGGCGAGAAGCCTCGTCCGGCTGCGGGAGCTTCGTGGGTCGCGAGACCTCGTGTTGCGGTTGCTCTCCGACCTTCCCTCGGGAGACATCCAGGTCGAAGAGATTCCGGCAGCCGTTGGTGAATGCCACGGAGAAGCGACCGTCGAAGCGCCGCGCGGGGCGAACCGACACCGAGTCGGTCTGACCTCCGAAGGGCGGATTGAGCGACTCTCGATCGAAGTCCCAACACCGAGGAGCATCGGAGGGCTCGAGCGAGCTTTGATTTCGGAGCCTCGGCGACACGCGATGCGGATCGTGGCCTCGTTCGACCTCTGCATGAGCTGCGCGGACGGTGCGCCGTGAGCCAGCGTCTCGTCATCGACGCGGCGGGGTGTGACGGGTGCATCGGCTGCGTCCGCAGTTGTCCCACAGGTGCGCTCGAGTTGGCGGATCGAGGGTCCGCGGCCGTGATCACGTGGGACATCGGCCGGTGCATCTTCTGTCATCGCTGCGAATGGGTCTGTCCGCGCGATGCGGTCTCGTTCTCCGAGTCTGGCGCGGACTTCGGAGACCGGACCGCACGCCGCGGGGTGATGGAGCTGGGGGCAGTGGCCTGTGCAGTGTGTGGCAGAGCCTTCTCGTTCTTCAATCCTGATCAAGGACCGCGCCCGAATGCGGAGAAGAACGAACGGCTGGATCTGTGTCCCCGATGCCGTCAACGCGCCGGTGTCCGAGCCGAGACCGCAAGGAAGCGAGAATCTACAACATGATACGCTATATCATCAAACGAGTGATGTGGATGCCCGTGATCCTCTGGTTGGTTGTGACGCTCGTCTTCTTCATGACGCATCTCGTCCCGGGAAGTGCCGTTCGTATCCTCCTCGGTCCTCACACCAGTGAGGCGCAGATTGAAAAGGTGACGGAGGAATACGGACTGGACGAGCCCTTGTTCACGCAGTATCTGGTGTACATGAAGAACCTGCTGAGAGGGGACTTCGGCAAGTCGATCGTCTCTCGGAGGCCGGTATTGACCGAGTTGATAACCTACCTCCCCGCCACGATCGAACTGACGGTGTTCAGCCTGTTACTCATCATCGTGTTCGGAATTCTGCTCGGGGTTGTCGCCGCGGTCCATCGCAACAGCATATTCGATGTGTTCGCACGAGGGATCGCCGTGGGGGGCGTTGCGCTACCGCAGTTCTGGCTCGGGCTGATGTTCATCCTGGTCTTCTCGTACTACTTGGGGTGGTTCCCCATGGGAGGACGGTTGGCGCTCACGATGACGCCTCCGGAGCGGATCACCGGTCTCTACGTGATCGACAGCCTGCTGACGGGGAATTGGCGGACGCTCGGAAGCTCACTGCTTCACTTGTTGATTCCGGGGATCACGCTCGCGTTGACCAACCTCTCCACGACCACGGCGATGGTCCGTTCGTCGATGCTGAGGACTCTGGGTGAGGATTACACCCTGATGGCGCGTGCGTACGGGCATTCGGCAGTGAAGATCAACTACGTCTATGCGTTGAAGAACTCGCTGATCTCCGCCGTTTCGGTGATCGGCCTGACGACGGGCTACTTGCTCGGCGGTGCGGTGTTGGTGGAAACGGTCTTCGATTGGCCAGGGATGGGGCTGTTCGCTGCCGTGTCGATTCTCCACGTGGACTACGCGCCCGTGATCGGCGTCGCGATCGTCATCGCCGCCGTTTACGCCGTGGTGAATCTGGTGACGGACTTGCTCTACGCGCTTCTTGATCCGCGAATCCGGTACTGAGGAGCCATGACGACGAAAACGACAAGCAAGTTCGAGAACAGACCGAGACGAGACAGCGTCACACGACGCGCAGCGTATATCATCCGTCGTTCGCCCCTGGCGGTGGTCGGGATCGTGCTCATCCTCCTGGTCATTGTCTTGGCGGTGTTCGCTCCGGTCATCGCTCCCTACAACCCTCAGAGGATCGATTTCGCCCGGTCTTTCCAGCCCCCGTCTGTCAGCCACCTATTCGGGACGGATGATCTCGGACGAGACATCTTCAGTCGTGTGGTCTACGGGGCCCGTGTATCGTTGAAGATCGCGTTCGTCGTGGTCAGCATCTCGGCGACGCTGGGGACGCTCCTTGGCTTGGTCAGCGGTTTCTTCGGCGGGGTCATCGACATGGTGATCATGCGGCTCGTCGACGTCTTCCTCGCGGTTCCAACCTTCGTGTTGGCGATGGTCGGTGCGGCGGCCCTCGGCCCGTCGGTCACCAACGTCATGCTGGCGATGTCGATCGTCTGGTGGACGTGGCACGCGCGGATCGTCCGGGGAGAGACCCTGAAGCTGAAGAACACCGACTTCATGCTGTCTCTGCGCTCGATGGGAGCACGAACGCCGCGGATTCTCTTCCGACATCTCCTGCCGAATTGCGTCGGCCCGATCGCCGTCCAGACGACGCTCCAACTCGGCCTCGCTGTCTTGACGTCGTCGGGGCTTAGCTTCCTCGGGTTGGGGGCGCAACCGCCGACGCCGTCGTGGGGTCTGATGGTGAGCATCGGACGACAGTACCTCCCGGCGGACTGGTGGATGATCACGTTCCCCGGGTTGATGATCTTCCTTCTCGTTGCCGGGTTCATCCTGTTGGGGGACACGATTCGCGACGTCGTCTCGAGGGACATCCAATGAGGGAAGCGACGATGCCGAAGACCGGTCGACTGCTCGATGTTGACGATCTCAAGACCTACTTCTTCACCTATCAGGGTGTGGTCCGCGCGGTCGACGGGGTGTCGTTCTCCGTCGGCCGATGCGAGACGGTCGGCCTGGTCGGGGAGACCGGCTGTGGAAAGAGCGTCGCCACCCGCTCGATTCTGCGGTTGATTACGCCGCCGGGACGGATCGTCAGCGGTCGGATCACGTTCGACGGCACGGACGTTCTCAAGCTGAGCGAGAAGGTCGTGCGCCAGACGCTGCGCGGTCGCGGGATTGCCATGGTGTTCCAGAAACCGATGTCGTCTCTGAATCCCGTGTTCACGATCGGGCAGCAGTTCACGAGCATCCTCCGACTGCACGGCAAAGCCAAGAAGCGTGAACTCTACGATCGCGCGACGGAGAGCATGTCCGCCGTGGCGCTCGCCCGCCCGCGCGAGCTCCTCAAGCAGTATCCGCACGAGCTGAGCGGCGGAATGCAGCAACGCGTGTTGATCGCGATGGCGCTCGCGTGTGACGCGAAATTGCTGATCGCCGACGAGCCGACCACGGCCCTCGATGTTTCGGTTCAGCTGCAGATCCTGGAGCTTCTGGCCGAGATTCAGAAGAAGACCCAGATGTCTGTATTGATCATCTCGCACGACCTCGGCGTCGTGACGAACATCTGCGATCGGATTGTGGTGATGTACGCGGGCACAGCAGTCGAGTCGGGGCCTGTCCATTGCATCATCGGGACGCCGGGACATCCGTACACGGTCGGGCTGATCAACGCGGTTCCAGATTTCGCGCCCCGCGGCGAGGCGCTGGGAACGCTGTCCGGTGAGGTCCCCAGCCTCCTCGTCCCTCCCTCGGGTTGCAGGTTCCATCCCCGGTGCGACAAGGCGACCGAGATCTGCACGCAGGAGCGCCCGGAGGTCTTCCAGCTGGGTCCCCGGCACCTCGTCGCCTGTCACCATGTGTTGGAGTGGGCGGACCGAAACCGAGAGGAGGTCTAGACCGATGGACGAGCTCAGCCCTGGGCCCGCGGGGCGCGATGCGTCGCTGCCAGAGTGGCTCGACGTTCGGTCAGGGATCCTCCACACAGACGGGGTTTCGCTGCTCGAGCTCGCGGATCGGTTCGGCACCCCCACGTACGTGTACAGCGCGCGCAGGATTGTCGCCAACGTCGACCGATTCCAACGAGCGTTCGACGGCCTCCCGGCCTCGTTCTTCTACGCGATGAAGGCGAACTCGAACGCCACAGTGCTGCAGCTGCTCCGAGACCGTGGAGTCGGTGCTGAGGTGGTCTCAATCGGGGAGTTTCGTCGCGCGGTCCGTGCTGGAATGGCGGGGTCGTCGATCGTCTTCTCGGGCGTGGGCAAACTCCCGCAGGAATGCCTCGAAGCGGCCTCGATGGGGCTCCGCGCCGCCATTCTGGAGTCGCTAGAAGAGGCGGAAGTGCTTGCGGCGGCGGCGAAGGGTGCCTCGCGGCAAGTCCCCGTAGCAATAAGAATCCATCCCGACATCCGGGCGGCGTGCCACCCGTATTTGGCCACCGCCGCATCGGGCAGCAAGTTTGGGATGGACGCCACGGCGTGGCGGCGTGTTCTCTCCCTGTTGCGGGCGTCCAAGTCGTTGCGCCTGGTCGGGCTCCACGTGCACCTCGGGTCGCAGATAGGGCGCGTGGAACCGTATCTCGAGGCGCTGTCCGCGCTGCAGGCAGTCTGTGAGGAAGTCCGCCGGAACGGGATGGACGTCGAGTTTCTCGATCTTGGGGGAGGATTCGCTCAGCCCTATCGGACGCCGGAGTCCGGGTTTCCGTTGGAGCGCTTGGGAGATAGACTGCGCCGCTTGTGGCCGGCCGGCTTGCGGCTTCACCTTGAGCCCGGCCGCATTCTGGTCGGCGACGCCGGCCTCTTGCTGACTCGCGTCGTGGTTCGAAAGCGCGTCCACGGCCGGCGGTTCGTCGTGGTCGACGCGGGCATGAACACGCTGATCCGCCCCAGCCTGTACGGAGCGACCCATCGGGTCGTCCCGGTCCGGGAGGCCGAGGGCGATGCGAAGACCTGTGACATCGTTGGGCCGATCTGCGAGGGGAGCGACCATCTGGCGCTCGACTACCCTCTCGGCGATGTCGCCCGGGGGGATCTTCTCGCCGTCTTGGACACCGGGGCGTACGGATTCTCGATGTCGTCCCAGTACAACTCGCATCCCCGAGCTGCCGAAGTGATGGTGAAGGACCGACGACCGGTCCTGATTCGTGGGCGGGAGACCTTGCGGGACCTCGTCTGTCACGAGCCGGTGTCGGCGACCCCCTCGAGTCACGGGAAGAGGGGGTCGGATGATCTCGCGTAGCGCGTCGGAGTTCGTCCGAGCCTCGGTGGACCTCACCGACGGCCGCATTGTGTATGAACGGCTGACGCCGACGTTCCTCGGCGGGCGGGGCGAGAACCACGCGCACCTGCTTCGGCTGCTCAAGGTGAATCCGGACGCCGCCCGCGATGTTCTGCTGTTCGCGACCGGCCCGTTGGTCGGCATCGGCTACCCCGGGGCGTCTCGCGTCAACCTGGCGGGTCCCAGTCCGCTGACCGGCGGGCTAGGCTCGGCGAGTGCTGGGGGGCCGTTCGCGGCCGCCATGCGTAGCGCGGGATTCGAGCAACTCGTCGTCCACGGCATCGCATCGATGCCTTCGTACCTTGTGCTTCGCGACGGCGTGGCGGAACGGAAAGATGCCCGGGCGATCTGGGGAGAGACGGTCGACGCGGCGGATGCATGGTTGCGAGCGCAAGAGGGTCCGGAGGTCTCCACCGCGATCATCGGTCCGGCAGGAGAGCACGGCGTGATGGCCGCCGCTGTGATCTTCGACGGACGGAAAGCCGCGGGGCGCTGCGCGCTGGGGGCGTTGATGGGCAGAAAGCGACTCAAGGCGGTCGTCGTCCCCAAGGGAGACGGCCTGCGCGTTCGCGACGCCGACAGGCTTCATGACGTAGCGGCCGACGTGGTCGCACGGATCGGTCGCTCATCTCAAGATCGAGTGCGCCAATACGGCACGATCGAATTGTCGCCGGTCGCTTACGAGCCGGTCTGCAACTTTCAACGAGGGGTCCTGAGTGAGGACGAGCGGCGCGCCGTGGTCTGTGAGCGATTCACGCCGTTCTTCGTCGAAGCGTACGGGTGTCCGGGCTGTCCGGTCGATTGCGGGCGGGAATACCGAGTCGAGTCGGGGCCGTTTGCGGGCGCCCGATCCTCGGGGCTGCACGCGAACACGGTGACCGATTTCGGTGCGAGACTGGGAATCTTCGACCCCGCAGCGATCATCGCGGCTCACGGGGCGTGCAATCGACTGGGGCTGGATATCGACAACACCTCGGGGGTCATCGCTTGGGCGATGGAAGCGGTCCAGCGAGGCGCGTTGCGTGTGAACGATCACTCTGCACCGGAACTGTCGTGGGGGAACGGCGACGGGGTGTTGACCCTCATAGAGATGATCGCCCGTCGGAAAGGGATTGGGAATCTCCTGGCCGACGGATGCGTCCGGGCCGCCAGGAGGCTGGGGCGGGGGAGCGAACGCTACGCAATCAGCGTCAAGGGGCAGGAGCTCGAGGAGATCCTGCGGCCCTACAAGGGCTGGGCCCTGGGTGTGATGGTCTCCGAGCGCGGAGGCACGCACACGCGTGGTGCACCGGTGATCGAGCTCTCGGGCATGATCCCGGGCGAAATCGCCCATATGGCGGGCGTCGGACGTTCCCCACTGGACGCAGAGAGCTACGAAGGCAAGCCAGAAATCGTCGTCTTCTACGAGCGTCTCCACGCCGTTCTCGACAGCGTGGGGATGTGCTACTCGATCAGTGCTTGGACCGATCCCATTCTGCCATCGTTCGACGATCTCGCGAGCGCACTGATCGCCGCGGTGGGGGGGCGTTGGACATCGAGATGTCTCAACCGACTCGGAGAACAGATCCACACACTGGGCAAGCTGTACAACCTCCACGTCGCCGGATTCACTCGTGGAGACGACATCCCCCCGCCGCGACTGCAGACGGAGAGCCTCGAGGGAGGAGCCATCCTGGATCGGTCGCAGTGGGACCGGATGCTTGACCGGTACTACGCGCTTCATCAGTGGGGTATCGAGGATGGCGCCCCGGACCGGGCCTGTCTGGAGGACGTGGGACTGAAGGAATTCGCTTGGCTGGCCCGTGGTCCGAGGAGAGGGAACGACTCGACCGGCGGAATGGAGTGAGTGGCCTATTGGCCATCCGGAAGGAGAAAGGAGGCTCGATGACCAAGACAACGATCATCGAACGGCTGTGCTCGAGCGCTGTGCTCGGCATCGTCCGGATTGAAGACAAGGAGGCGTTGGTGCGGGCGGTGGAGGCCCTGCACTGTGGAGGACTCGAGTGCGTCGAGATCACGATGACCTGCCCTGGCGCCTTGTGCGCGATCGAACGGGTATCCAGAGAATCGAACGACGTGATCATGGGGGCAGGTACGGTGCTCGATGGCCCGACCGCGCGGCAGGCGATTCTTTCGGGCGCGGAGTTTCTGATCACCCCGACGGTCGAGTTGGACGTGATCGAGATGGGCCGCAGATACGGGGTGCCAGTGATCGCCGGTGCGATGACGCCGACCGAGATCCTCACGGCGTGGGAAGCGGGCGCCGATATGGTCAAGATCTTCCCGGCGAGTGTCCTCGGAGCCGAGTACCTGAAGGCCGTACGGGGCCCCCTGCCGCAAATCCCGCTTGTACCCACCGGCGGAGTCACCGATCAGACTGCGGCGGACTTCATCCACGCCGGGGCGGCGATGGTCTGCGCCGGAGGATGGTTGGTGGACAGGTCGGCCGTGCGTGACGGGCGGTTCGAGGTTCTGACCGAGCGGGCCCGATCGCTCGTGGCGGCTGTGAGCGATGCGAAGAGGGGGGTGGAGACGTGAAACCGGAACTGGTGACGTTCGGCGAGACGATGATTCGCCTGTCTCCGCCACGCTGTGAGCGCCTCGAACAGACCACGTCCCTCGACGTGCGGGTGGGCGGCTCGGAGCTGAACGCCGCCGTGGCAGCGTGCCGGCTGGGATTGCGCGTCTCGTACGTTACGAGGCTGACGCGAAACCCGCTCGGGCGAATGATCGAGAACAAGGCTCGCGAGCACGGGGTCGAGACCGATCGCATCGTATGGACCGAGGAGGACCGCATCGGGACATACTTCGTCGAGTTCGGCGCCTCCCCTCGAGCGAACTCCGTTCTTTACGATCGTCGCGATTCTGCAATCTCCCGCGTGCAGCCGGGAGAAATCGACTGGGTCTCCGTCTTCGACGGCGCAAAGCTGTTCTATGTCTCGGGCATCACGCCCGCGCTATCGTCTTCGGCCTCCGATGCGACGATCGAGGCGGTCCGGTCGGCGCGTGACGCGGGCGTCAGAGTCTGTGTGGATCTCAACTACCGGGCACGCCTCTGGTCGCAAGAGGACGCCCGCAGAGTGATGTCGGAGATTGTCGAGGCGACCGATATCCTCTTCGCCACCGAGGAGGACACGAAGAGGGTCTTCGGCATCGCGGAATCAAACTACGGTGACGTCGCCAAACGCCTCGCCGACACGTTCGATCTTGATGTTGTGGCGATCACGCTGCGGGAGAATCCTTCGGTGTGGAGAAATGTCTGGACAGCGATCGCTTACGAGTCGTCATCGGGAACGATCCATCGCGCGCCTACCTTCGACGTCGAAGTGGTCGATCGCGTTGGCTCGGGCGACTCGTTCGTCGGAGGATTCGTCTACGGCTATCTGACGGAAGGCGTGCAGAAGGCGGTTCGCTACGGCGTGGGGATGTCGGCGCTCAAACAGACGCTTCCCGGTGACTTGAACTGGGCGACGCGCGAAGAAGTCGAACGAGTCCTCGAGGGTGGCGGGCTGCGCATCGTGCGGTAGCGCCCGTGAGGTGTTCTCCCGACGTCCGGTGGATCGGCGCATGAGGAAAGGACGCACATGAGCACGAATCGCGAGGCGTGGAAAGACCTTGCTGAGGGAGCCGGCTTTCGTTGGGAAGCGGTGATCTTCCTCGCCATGTGGGAAGAGATCGAGGCGCGCTACGGTCGGGAGGTTGCGCGCGACATCGGAGCCGACGCCACTGAGCGAGCGGGCAAGCGGCTCGGACGGAAGCTGGCGGAGGCATACGGTGCCAACGACCTGTCGGCGCTCAGGGACGTGTGGGAGGGCCTGTATCCGCCGTCCGACGAGGGCAACGCGTGGGACGGCAACACGTTTACGGTCCGCGGAGACCGATGCTTCATCCGCGAAACCTACGAACAGCTCGACATCCCGGACGATCTTCGGCGCGAGCTGTACGCCGTCTTCTGCAACGGAGACCGGGCGTTTGTCAACGGGTTCAACCCGCAGATCCATTTCGCGTGGGGCGGTCGGATCATGCACGGAGATCCGCAGTGCGTCTGGCGAATGAGCTCGTCTCCCTTCGTCGGCTCTCCGTCGGAATCTGGGCACGAGGAGGACGAGCCAGGCGAGCCGTAAGTGACGTCCGGTGGAGTGCGGCCGTCTGCCCGGGACGCTACGGAACGCGGCTACTGCATCGGTTGTGGGGCCTCCTGATAGTCGATCGCTTGGATCGGAATCTCGAAGGTCTTCGTCGTGCGTCGCCCGAAGGCGTCTTCGACGACGGCCCGGATGTAGCCGGTCTGCGCCGGGACCTCAACGCCGTCGTCTCCGCTCCCGCCGAAGTTCCAAACGTTGGTCGCTCTCCCGACGAGCCGCGGATAGCCCTCTTCGAGCCCGGTCGGATCGTACGGAAGCTCCTCGCCGGGGATGCTGCAGTACATCGGATAGACGATGCAGGCGTTCTCGTAGCGCCGGCCGAGATAGACAGCATGGTAGGTTCCGTCGTACGGAGCGATGAAGATCGAGTAGTGCTGAGCGAAGGCGGAGCCCCAAACGTCGACGTCGACGATCGACGCTTCCGGTGACACGACGAACTCGAGGAGGGTCCGTTCCTTCGGGGTCAAGTACCAGCGGTTCTTGATCCCGTTGACGATCACTCGGTCGATGGTCGGCGTAGCGTTGGTCCCGGTTGCGTGGACGCGGTCTGTGTAAACCCTCCCCCCGTACTCGGTCTCCACGGTGGCTTCCCAATCGAGTGTGTCGACGATGACCGTGAGCGTGGGGTCGTCCTGCGTGATCGTCTGCTCGGGCAGACGGAACGTGTAACTCTTGCCGATGTCCGTCGCCGTGATCGTGGCTTCGAACGGGACGCGGCCTCGGTTGGGGACGATCTGCGCGTCGAAGTCGGCGATCGACCGGGTACAACCGACGAAAGAGAGACAGAGCAGGACTGGAAAGAAGCGCCTCATGATTGTTCGTCACACCTCTCTCGACCAGTCTACCGCATTCGAGATGGCGAGTCCTAGAGCGGGGCCGCTTGCTGCCCCCCGCCGCGTCTCTTCGAGTGTGAGCGCAATCTGCCGCAGACGCCACCGATCGACTGCGGATTCATCCTGCTGGTATACTGCAGGTCGATGGGTACTCGCAGATCGATTTACCTTTGCGTGGTCATCTCACTGGCGAGCATCTCCGGATGTCTGCCGCTCTCTCAGCCTCCGACGATCTCGTTCACGCTCGAGATTCTGACCGCGGCGAGCGTTTCGGTCGTCGCTCCGGAAGGATGGGTCAGCTACGGTTGGCACTTCGGAGACGGCGAGACGGCCGAGGGGGCACGGGTGACACACGCGTATACGTCGCCCGGCGAGTACACGATCGATCTCAAGGCCGTCAGCGTCGATGGCGTCCCCGCGTTCGATCGTCAAGTCGTCTCCGTCCACCGCGATATCTACCTCAGCGTGAATCGGCGATTGCCCCCCGAATTCATCCAGCTCGCAGTCGATGATGCGGAACCGGGAGACATGCTTATGATCGATGGAGAGCATGTCGGCAACACCGTGATCGACAAGGCAATCACGCTTCGCGGGCCATGCACGCTGATCAGCGCCGGCGCGGCCCCGGCGATTCTGGTGACCGCGGACGGCGTCACGCTCGAGGAGGTCGCATTCGAAGGCGGCGGAGATGAAGCGAGCGCGGGGGGCGCGTTGAGGCTGATGTCCGTTGCGGCCGAGGTGACCGGATGCTCGTTCGAGGGCCACTCGGGCTTCAGTGGGGGAGCGATCTGCATGATCGAATCCCCGGCACGCTTCTCGAACTGCACCTTCACCGACAACCGCGCGGACGTCGACGGCGGCGCCGTCTACCGCGAAGGAGACCGAGTGTTTCCGACGTTCCGGGAATGCACGTTCTCCGGTAACACCGCCGACGCAGGCGGTGGCATCGCCGTTCGGGCGACGACGCACGTTTTCGAGGATGCGATCCCGCTTCGCGTTGAGAACTGCATCTTCGAGCGAAATCGGGCCAGCGCGATGGAGGCGGGCGGTGCGATCCACGTCGGCTACACCTGCCGGGTGATTCTGGAACGGAACGCTTTCTCCTCCAACGGGCTGCTCGATGTCGTCTACGAGTAGGCGCTGAGGCCTCCGGCAAGCGGGTTCATGCGCGAGTCGAACGGCAGGTTCATCGGCAGTCCATTCACTCCCAAAAGCTCGGACGCGATCCTCTTTCGGTGGCGAATGAGAGGACCGGGGACAGAGTGTCCCCGGTCATTCGATTCGTCATCTCTGGTGGAGCCGAGGTGAACGATTGGAGAACCCAGCTGATCGCCTTCGACAAATCCCTTTCTTGGCCGTAGACCGTCTCCCCTCGCGCCGCGCTACCAGATGTTTGGTTCGAGTCCTCGCGGGCACGCCTTCGTGGACTGGTTTCAAACCAAGCCCTGGTGTAGAGTTCGTCAGCTCCGCTTGCCTTTGTCACTGCTCTTGTGGCGTCGCAACTCGTCTGCGACGTCTTTCTCCGAGGCATCGCGTTCACAGGACTCGCGCGAATCGCGACGTGAATGCGTTTTCCGGAACAAGCTGCTCGACGCGAGCATCCTCTCTCGGTTTCCCGGTGATGTCAGTTCCGCATGAACCGATCCTCCATTTCTCCAGTAGAGCTGGTCTTGTACTCTCCGGGGCTTCAAGGTATCTCCTTATGATTGTATGATCGAACTGTGATGAGTGAAGTGTCATGATGGCAGGTGCTTGTTCTCTGCTATTCACACATTGAGAACCATCGCGGGAGGAATCATGTGTTCGACTACACTGCTCAATAGAAGGCGGCCATGAGCATCAGTCAGGAGTCCGGGGCGCTGGCACTCTGGGCCAAGAGCAACCCACGACACCCGCTGTGGAAGCACTTGTTGGACTCTGCCGCAGTCTCATTGGCGTTGCCTTCGCCAGCAATTGACAATGGCTGGCAACCCTTGGCAATCGCATTCGTAGTCGGGCTCCACGATATTGGAAAGGCAGATGCCACCTTCCAGTATCAGGTCGTTGAGTTCTCACGAGAGGCTGTTTCCGACGAAGATGATTATCGAGAGCTCGACCCAAGGGGCTTCCCACTAGTATGAACACCCGCCGCAACAACGCCGGAGAGAACAGCGCGTGGACCCAGCTGTGGGGCAAGACTTGTCAGGATGCCGCCTACCATCCGCTCATTTGTCATATGTTTGATGTCGCGGCCGTTGCCGGACAGTTGTGGGATGATCACTTGGGCGCTGCGCTTCGTGGGAGACTAGAACGCTCACTTGGCTCGTCTAGTGTGTCGAGTTTCACAGTACTGTTTACAGGTTGACGGTTGAGCGAGCAGG
>CAZUIM010000001.1:10808-174117 GCA_964620325.1 uncultured Thermotogae bacterium | reverse complement strand
TTTCAAAACCTCCATTTCCCGAAGCCAGCGTAGCTCAGTGGTAGAGCAGCTCACTCGTAATGAGCAGGTCAGCGGTTCAAGTCCGCTCGCTGGCTCCAGCCTTCCCCCCTCATGCGTCTTCCCCAACTCGGTGCGAATTCCGAGGATCGACGCTCTCGCCAACGCGGAGAGCGCCCCGATCGCGAACATGACGACGAGTACCGCCCACAGCGAATGGACGAACGGAATGATGATCAGAAGGAGCGGCGCGCCGAGACCGCCGACAACGATCTGTGGGAATCGCTTCAGCCGGTCGGCGAGGTATCCGAACGGAATCTGCAGAACGGCCCCGCCGAAAAAATAGGCGGACAGAACAGTCCCGATCTGCGACTCCCCGAGCCCCAAGGCCGTGGCGGCGTAGAGCGGATAGAAGGAGTTCAAGCCTTGCCGCCAGAATCCGCGGGCCGCGAAGTGAAGCATCATCCCCTTCACGGGGTCGAGCTTGATCAGGTCCCGCAATCGAACGTTCGGCACGACCTCGGCTCGGACGTTGCGTCTCGTCCCGTGGTCGGCCGGCACCCAGATCGCGACCATCACGAGGGCGACGGTGCTCAGCAGGGCCATCGCCACAAACGCCGCTTCGTGAGACCACCGTTCGCCGACCCAACCGCCGACCAACGGCCCGAGCGACACCCCGAGGAACATCGAGGAGTAGAAGACGTTCATCATCAGTCCGGCGCGATGGCGCGGCGTGATGTCGCCGACGTAGGCCTGCGCGATCGGCGTCACCATCATCGACGCGCCCCCTTGAGCGAATCGGAGGACTCCAATCTGCCAAAGGCTCGACACTTGCGTGTAGAGGAACGACAGGACGGTGAACCCCGCGAGCCCAATCAGGATCAGGCGACGCCGGCCGATCCGGTCCGACAGCTTCCCGATCCACGGACCGACGAGGGCCCGCGATACGGCGAACGCGGCGAATGCGAGACCGAGCGTCCACGCCCGAGCGGCGAACGTCTCGGCGTACAGAGGAAGAATCGGAGCGATGATTCCGATCCCGATCAATGCAACAGCCGTCGCGACGAAGAGACTGGCGAACGTCCAGGCATATCGACGTCCGCTCAAATTCAATCCACTCACTCATTCAGGGTATCCGGTCGACCGGAGATCGGCCAGATCGGGGCACGACCCCCACGCGTTGTGGTCCGACTCGCTCCGCTCTAGAATGAACGATCCGAACAGCATCCACGAAAGCGACGGTGATTCGATGAAGGACGAACTGGCTCGTGTCGTCACCGGACTGAACGCGGAGTACGCTGACTTGCGCTACGAGGAGAATCGGAAGACGCACGTCACCTACCGCGGGAAGAAGCTCGAGGAGGTCGCCTCGTACGCAACGTCCGGAGGCCATGCGCGGGCGTACGCAGGCGGGGGAAAGGCGATCGCTTCGTTCTCCGACCCGGCCCAGGCCGGGCCGATGGCGCAGTCTGTCGCCTCCGCGGCTCGAATCGTCGGTTCGAAGCGAGACAAGCCGCTCCGGCTCGCCGAGGCGCCGGCAATCCGTGAGTCCTTTCTGGTCGAACCGGCGAACGACCCACGATCGGTCTCACTCCGGGAGAAACTCGACCTGGCCGCGCACTACAACGAGATGATCCTCCGCGAGCCGACGGTCGTCACGACCGAGACGCACTACGACGAGTTCGTTTCCAATCGTGTCTTCGTCAACAGCGAGGGCTCGGCCATCGTCTACGATTTGGTCATCGTCAATGTCCTCGGGTTCATCGTAACCAAGAGGAACGACGTGTTGCAGCGGGTCCGATTCGCGTTCGGCGGGGACGCCGATTACGCGCGGGTCCTCGATCGAGACGCCGATCTGGCAGAGCGGATCGACTACGCCAGACGGCTCGTGAACGCCGTGCCGGCGAAAGCGGGACGCGTTCCAGTGATCCTCGATCCGTCCGAGGCCGGCGTCTTCATCCACGAGGCGTTCGGCCATCTCTCCGAGGCGGACGGCCTGCAGAACAACCCGGCATTCCGCGAGAAGCTCCGGCTCGGCACGCGACTCGCCGAGCCGATTCTGAACGTGATCGACGATCCGGAGCTTCCCGGTCTTCCGGGGACCTATGAGATCGACGACGAAGGCGTCCGCGGTGCGAGGACGAGGCTGATCACCGAGGGAGTCCTGACCGGTCGGATGCACTCCCGCGAGACGGCGGCCGATTTCGGCGAGCCGCTCTCCGGAAACATGCGGGCCGTCGACGCCCATTTCACCCCGATCGTCCGGATGTCGAACATCTTCATCGAACCGGGCACGACCTCGTTCGACGAGATGGTCGCGTCGATCGACCACGGCTACTACCTCGTCGGCGCCAAGGGCGGACAGACCTCGGGCGACCAGTTCACCTTCGGCGCGCAATGGGGCTATCGGATCGAGGACGGACGCCTCGGCCCGATGGTCCGAGACATCAACATGTCCGGCGAGCTCTTCTCGACGCTCCGCGCAATTTCGATGGTCGGGGCGGACCTCTCATTCGCCGAGCGGGGCGGCTGCGGCAAGGGCGGACCTCAACAGCTGAACCGGAAGTCGGGCAAGGGAGCGCCGCACATCAAGATTGACCAGGTCACGATCGGAGGCGTCTGATGCACCAACTCATCGAAGAAGCGAAGCGGGCGGTCGATCAGGCGGAGTTGTATTGGCAGCAGGGCCGCACGACCTCCGTCCGATACGAGAACTATCGCCTGCAACAGATCACCGAGAACGACCTCTCTTCGGTCGCGGTCCGCGCCATCGACGGCGGGAAGCTCGGCTCGACCTTCGGTGTCACGCCGGATCAGGCCGGTCTGGTCGACGAGGCGAAGCAGGCGGCCGCATACGGAGATCCGGCCGGATTCTCGTTCGCTTCATCCGCCCGCTATTCCGACGTCACGACGCACGACCCAGCGACGGGTCGGCTCACGAGCGATGAACTCGTCGAGCTCTGCGAATCGATCAAGGAGCGCGCGAAGCGCCTCCGCCCCGACATCGCGCTGTTCATCAGCGCGACGACGAACACGAATCGCCTCGTCGTGGAGACGACCGAGGGGGCCTGCGCCGAGACCGAGTCGAGCGCCGCGGTCGTCGGATTCGGTGCTCCGATCAAGGGGGCCGGAATCCCGGTCTTCAAGAGCCTCGGCTCGATCTCGCCGGTCGACGTCCCCGACGAGCTGATCGGCGAGTTCGACGAGTGGTACGCCTGGACCGAGAAGACGTCCACGCCGTCGACCGGCCGTCTTCCGGTCATCTTCGCCCCGGAGGGCGCATTCCTCTACCTGCTCCCTCTCTGGGCAGGCGTCGACGGGGATGCGGTCGAGAAGAAGACGTCGCCTCTCGTCGGTCGAACCGGAGAGCAGATCTTCTCCGAGCGACTCACCATCATCGACGACCCTCTCCGCCCCGGCGACGTCGGTTCGAGGCCCTTCGACGACGAGGGCGTTCCGTGTGCACGTCGGGCGATCGTCGAGAACGGCGTTCTCAAGGACTACCTTCTCGACCTGCGGACCGGCGCCGCGCTCCGTCGAGCATCGACCGGAAACGCACTGAAGCGGGCGCTCTTCGGAGGCGGCACCGAAACACCGCCGGCCCCCTGGCCGATGAACGTCAGCGTGGAACCGGGCAACGCCTCGCTCAAGGACATGATCGCCGATCTCGACGAAGGCCTCCTCGTTGCCTACGGGATGGGCTTCCACTCGGGCAACTACACGCAGGGGCAATTTGCGGTTCAAGCGATCGGCTATCACATCGTAGGCGGCAAGGTGATCGGCCGTCTCGACCGAACGATGATCTCAGCGAACATCTATGAGGACTTCATGCGGATCCGAGCGATCAGCGCCGAGCAGCGGCGCAGCTACAACATGCTCGGCGCCAACGCGCCGTACGTTCTCGTCGATTCGATTCAAGTCGCTGGGGCCTGAGAACAGGCCTCCTCTGAACGGACGCGGCTTCGCCCCGAGACGGGCGCGGCCGCTTGCCTTTTCCGGGTGCATCTCTTATCCTCTCACATGTGGGCGGATACGACAGACGATCACATCCTCGCACCATCGGCGTCCTCTTCGCGGCCCTCGTGTTCGCCTCATCGGTCGCCTGGAACGGCGGCACTGCGGCGACCTTGTCCGGAGAATCTGAGACAACCGCCGCCTACGTCGGCGTCGATCGGACACTCCGACTCGATGCAGAGATCGAGATCGAACTCGCCGACGAAGACTGGTCGGCCACCGCGACCACGGGGATCGAGGCGACGTCGTGGGACGAGCAGAGCTTCGGCGTCGAACTCGGCTTCGATCGATTCGCCCTCGACTCGACGCTCCGATTCGAACCAGACCGGCATCGATTCAAGGATTGGAAGACGGAATTCACGTGGGAGAACGGTGGTTGGGACGTGGAGATCGAATCCAAGCTGACGAGGACGCGTCGATGGCTCACCGTCGACCTCGAATGGACCCGAACCGACCACCGTCGAAGCGGCACCCTCGAGCTCGGAGGACGATTGCGATTCCGCGGCGTCGATCTCGGGAACCACCTTCTGTTCTACGACTTGCGCATCGACGGCGAGACGGCGCTCCTCGGGGTCGACGCCGAGTTCGAGCTCGACATCACGCCCGACGGGTTCGATGAGGCGACCATCGACCTCTCCGGCCTGATGATTCCGAGAATTCCTTGGCTCTCGTTCGACCTCGAGGCGGAGCGAACGACGACGGGACGAACGATCGAGATCGAAGCGGCCGTCGACCTCGGCGAGGAAACGTGCCTCTGGTTGGAGGGCGGAGCCGCCTCAGGTCCGATCCTCCAACCGCTTCGATTGGCCGAAGTCACTCTCGAGTCCGAGATCGGGCCGATCGAACTCGACGCCGTCGTCCGGCTCGACCCGGATGATTGGATCGATGACGTCTATCCGTTCACACTCGGTCTCTCGTTCGAGACGGAGATCCGACCGGACCGCGACGCCGGCGCGGAGTTCGTCCTCTTCTGGCTCGGTGACGCGGACGGACGGATGACCCCCGGACGCGCGGCGGCGACGCTCGAGCTGGAGCTGACCGATCGCCTCGATGTCTTCTTCGAACTCGACGTCGCCCGGCGGCCGGACGGCCCACGGACGATCCTCGCCGGCATCGAGCACGCATGGTGAATCCGGCGACTCCGACCGCTCGGGTTCGGTTGTCCGCCCCGATCCGATTCGGTATCTTCCTGCCAGTCCAGACCTATCTGAGGAGGACCATGGCGCAACTCCACATCCTCGACCACCCGATGATCCAGAGCAAGCTGACGATCATGCGCGACGTCCGCACCGACAACGAGTCCTTCCGTCAGCTTCTCGACGAGCTGACCGCCCTGATGGTCTACGAGATCACACGAGAGTATCCGCTTCGAGAGCGCGAGATCGACACGCCGCTCGAATCGACGATCGGACAGGGACTCGATGTCCCGATCGTTCTCGTTCCGATCCTGCGCGCCGGCACCGGAATGCTCGGCGGCGTTCTTCATCTGATCCCGATGGCCAAGGTCGGGCACATCGGGCTCTATCGGGACCCGCAGACGCTTCGTCCGGTTGAGTACTACTGCAAACTCCCGCCGGAGCTGTCCCGGGCTCAGATCATCCTCGTCGACCCGATGCTCGCCACCGGAGGGAGCGCCGTTGCAGCGACGGACGTCATCAAGCGCGAGGGCGGAAAGCACATTCAATTCCTCTGCCTCGTCGCCGCTCCCGAGGGCGTCGACACCTACACGGCCGCTCATCCTGACGTTCCGATCTACACTGCAGCCCTCGACCGGCAGCTGAACGAGAGGGGCTACATCCTCCCCGGCCTCGGTGATGCGGGGGATCGGATCTTCGGAACCTAGGAGAGCAGCGTGGCCGAAGGCATCCGGATCGTCGAGACCCTCGTCCTCGAGGACGCCGACGCAAGACTCCGTCTCTGGTCGATCTATCGGGACGCATTCGAACGGCTGAACGAGCGGACGCCGATCCACCACGGCGGGTTCAGCGTCGCCCAGTTCGAAGCGATCATGCAGGACGTCGACTTCCAGAAGCACCTCGTCTACGTGGGAGACGAGCTGGTGGGCGTTACGCTACTGACCAACGAGATCACGAAGATCCCGTGGGTCAACGCTTCGTACTTCCAGCGCCGCTATCCGAATCGATACCGGGACGGAAGGATCTACTTCCTCCCGGCCGTCGTCATCGATCCGCAGCATCAAGATCTACGTCGGATCGGCGCCAAGCTTCTCCAGCAGGCCGTGACCAAGCTCGGGGAAGACGCGGTCCTCGCCGTCGACTATTCGGAGACGCTCCGCCAGAGCCTCCCGGCGTTCGTCAGCCGCGGTTTGGGGATCACGTTCAAGGAGGAGATCCTCGACCGACTCGTCTACCAGATCTTCTACTACCTGAAGCCGGACTGATCGCCGACGAATGCGTCGATCAGGTCGGGCAACTCGGCGAAGTCCTCGATCACGTGGTCACACGCTTCGACGAGCTCCGGATCCTTCGGATTGGCGGCGACCGCCATCCCCGCGACGCGCATCGCAGGAAGATCGTTGATGTGGTCGCCGACGTAGCAGATCTCCGTCGGATCGAGGCCGTGCTCGGCGGCGAGACGCTCGAACGCCGCCCCCTTCGACCAGAGCGCCACGCGCGTCTCGGACTCCCCGGTGAATCGGCCGGCGACGACGGTCAGATGGTTGGCGAGCGCGAAGTCGAGGCCGAGATCGTCTCGTACCCACTCGGCGACCAGATCGACGCCCGACGACAGGATACCGAGTCGGAATCGCCCCCGGAGGCGCTCGATCGCCTCCGGCACGCCGACCGCGTACGGCGCAGGGAACAGAGTCGACTCGACCCGAGAGAGGGAGACTCCGGCGAGAAGGGCCGCGTCCTTTGCCACCCACTCCTCGTAAGCATCGGCCCTCGCCAAGAACTCAGCGAGGAGTCGTTGCGACGCCTCGCCGACACCGGCGGCGACCGCAAGGGCTCCCCAGCTCGACTCAAACTCGATCCCGTGGTACCGGACGAGCGTCCCGTCCAGATCGAAGACGACGGCCGTAATCCTCCTCATCGTCTACGGAAGGACCAGCCGCGCGCCGGCGCCGATCGACAGCTCGTCGATCGCGCCCGCCGGGAGTTCGATCGCGTATTGCGCCGGTTCACCGGGGCCGTAGAAGTCGTCGCTCGATGCGTCCATTGTCGCGAGGCCGACGAGCAACCCGTCTGCATCGAAGAACGCGATGTCGAGATCGAACCGGACGGTCACCATGATGAACCGGAGCTCGTCCTCCTGCTCGTACTCGAACAGGATTCCGGGGAATCGATCGAGGAACGCCTCGGGAAACCCGCGGAATCCGACCCATCGCTCGTGTCCGGCGACCGCATGGAGGACCTCGATGTCGAACGAAGTCTCGTCTTCCCGGTCGATCGTCACCGTCGTGAGGGGAAGTGTACCGAGGATTCCGATCCCCGCTTCGAGCGGGTCGATCTCGGCGAGCGGCGATTCATCGACGACGATCGATGGGTAGACTCGTACCGGTTCGTCCCCGATCCCGTCCTTGTCCTCGTCCTCGACGGCCCCCTCGCCCCAGTAGTTGCCGACGCCCCCCTCGCTCCAAGCGTTCCCCGTCCCGCGATCGGAGACGAGTGCGACGCCGTCGCCGAGAAAGGCGTTGCCCGAGAAGGTGTTCCCCGTCGAATCGAAGTTCGTGTACACGTGATTCGCGTTGTCGCTGAAGACGTTCCGACGGACCGCGTTTCCTCGTGTCGTCGTCTCCGTAAAGGTCTCCTGGAAGAGGAGCCCACGGGAGTTCTGGCTGATCAGGTTTCCCTCGATCTCGTTGAACGACCCCGAAATCGCCATTCCGTAAGCGCCGGCGACGATCGTGTTGGAAAGGAACCGGTTCTCACTCGCGGAGGCGTAGATCTGCACTCCGATCTCACAATCGCTCAGAACGTTGCTGCTGATCTCGTTCGCTCGGGTCGATTCGAGCATCACACCGACCTTCGTGTTCGCGTCGAGGTGGGGCGCCACCTTCCCCGCGATCACGTTTCCTTCGACGGCGTTCTCCTCCGACCCGCCGGTCAGCCAAATCCCGGTGATGCATCCGAGCGCCTCGTTCCATCGGATCGTGTTTCCGTCCGACGCAACCAGCCGGATTCCCGTGTCGTCGACCGCGAAGTAGTTGTAGGTGATCTCGTTCTCGGTCGACAGCGAGAGCTGGATCCCGGCCGCCCGAGTGTTCTTCAGAAGGTTCGCCGTGATCGTGTTCCGGTGTGACTGGTAGAGCTGGATCCCATTCTCGTTCAGCACGGGATTGTTACGTCCTGCCGCGTTCCCGATGACGGTCGAATCCTCGACGAACGCGAGATTGATCCCATCACCGTCCATCACCGTGTTCTCCCGAATCGTCACGTCCCGGCTGTCGGCGACGGTGATGTGCGTCGTCGTGTGATTCTCGACCGTCTCGCCATCGAGTCCGTGGAGGTAGACGATCGACCGGCCGTTGAACAGATTCGTCGAATCGATCGAGTGGTCGTACTCCGCTCCCGCCTCCCCCTCGACCCGCAGGCCGCGCCCGTTCACGTCGATGACGCATCCCAGCATTTCGATTCCGGTCGAAGAGATGATCTCGATTCCGTTTCGCGAGCTGTGCACGGTGCAATCCTCGATCCGTCCGCCGCTCGACAGCCCGATCCGAATCGCCGCGCCGTTCGAATCGACGGCGTTCTCGACGATCAGCCCGCGCAGGACGAACGAAGACGTCACGTTCTCGATCTGGACACCGTACGCATCATCCGATCCGACGGTGATCTCCCACCCGACGATGAGGTACGGATCGTCCGGGCTCCCGCTCCCGGAGATCACCCCGTTCGCCGCGGTGAAGTCGGCATCGCCGAGGATCGAGATCGGGCTTCGCCCCAGAGCGCTCGTCCCGACGAGCGTGACCGCAATCCCGAGGAGAACAACAAGCAGTCGTCGTCTCATGGACACAGATCCTTTCATAGGGAATTCACCACCCACGGAAACCCTGTTTCCGGCCATTATAGTCGGGCCTACACGGCCCGCCAACGCGCCCCGGGGGACCCGGTCGCGCCCACCTAACCAGGATGCGCCACGCGCGTGATCACGGTGTGAACGTCGGATGGCGAGGGCGTGAAGACCGCCAACCGATCTCGTCTTTCGCGGACGTGCCGTACGTCCCTCCGACGGTGGAAACCGAGGAGCTCATCGGCTCGCCGCCGCCGTACGATGTGGAGTATGCGCCGGACGAAGCTTCTCCTGGCCCTCGTCGTCACCGTCTCGACCCTCGGCGGCGTTGGCATCCTGTCCCTGGAACGTGGCGCTACGAGCGTCGCAGTCTCCGCGGCCAATCCAGGATCCGACCGGGTCGGAATCTATCTGACCTCCCATGCCCTGGCGATGCCGGACGTCGTCTCAGGCTTCCTCGCCGCGCGAGAGGCCGGAAAGCTCAACGCGCTCGTGATCAACGTCAAGAACATGCACGGCGAGCTCACCTACGACAGCGACGTTCCGCTCGCCGACCTGATCGACGCGTCGACCGGGAGAATCGACTTCCCCCTTTTGCTGCCGGAACTGCGAAGACGAGGGTTCTACTTGATCGCGCGGCAGGTCGTCTTCTTCGATCCTCTCCTCGCCGAGCACTACGGACTCAGCACCGACTGGCTCCCGGCCGACTCGGCCGAAGCGCGGGAGTACAACCTGGCGATCGCAGAAGAGGTCGCCGGGTTCGGCTTCGACGAGATTCAGTTCGATTACATCCGCTATGCCGACGGAGGCGAACTCGCGCCGGCCTACGAGGCGCGGTACGAGGCGATCGAGAGCTTCCTCGCGGAGGCCCGAAGCCGACTCGGCGGAAGGATCGTCCTCTCCGCCGACCTGTTCGGCCGCGTTCTCTGGTCGTGGAACGAGCGGCGGATCGACCCGATCGGTCAGTCGCTCGAGGGGATCTGCCGGTACGTCGACTTCGTCTCTCCGATGCTCTATCCATCGCACTACGTCGAGCAGACCTATCGAGACGATCCGTACGGCGTCGTCTCCGATGCACTGACCGGGGCGAAGGAGCGGGTCGGCGCCCGATTCCGACCGTTCCTCCAGGCATTCGACCTCAAGATTCCGACCGGCATGAGTCTCGAGGAGTACATCGCCGCCCAGATTCGCGCCGCCCGCGACGCCGGCGCCGACGGATACCTCTTCTGGCATCCTGCCTGCGACTACGCCGCGCTCTACAACGTGCTCTAGACGCGTCCCTCACTCAGAAGCTTCGTCGCCACCGCAACGGAGCGCGAGGGCCACGCGCGCCGCGCGTCGCAGAGGAGGCGCAACGCGACTCGGTGCAGCGTCGTCCCACGCCCCCGACGTCTCGGTGCCTCCGCCTCGCCCGATATGCGTTCGATGCGCCTTCCTGGGCCGGACCCGGCACGATCGGATACGATCGTCCCCTGAGACGGAAGCCGGGCGGGATCCAATGTTCGAGGTCACACACCGAGAGAAGAGCAGCCTCGCACGGATCGGAAGGCTGACGACGACGCACGGGCCGATCGAGACGCCGGCCTTCGTCGGCGTTGCGACGCGGGCGACGATCAAGGCGGTCGAACCGGCCGCCTTGGTCAAGATCGGCGTTCAGGTCCTGATCTCCAACGCCTATCACCTCCACCTCCGCCCCGGCGAGAATTCGATCGCCGCCCTCGGCGGGATCCATCGCTTCTCCGGTTGGCCGGGACCGACGATGACCGACTCGGGCGGATTCCAGGTCTTCAGTCTCGGCGCGGGGAAGGAGCACGGCGTCGGGAAGGTCGCGTCGATCTTCCCCAACGACGAAGCTCGCACAGGCAAGCGACGTTCGGGAAGGTCGCTCGTCCGGCTGAGCGAGGTCGGCGCCGACTTCCGCTCGATCGTCGATGGGTCTCCTCGGATGTTCACACCGGAGTCGGTCATCCAGATCGAGCGGAAGATCGGAGCCGACATCATCCTCCCACTCGACGAGTGCACCTCGCCGCTTCACGACGAGACCTACACGAGGCAAGCGATGGAACGGACGCACCGATGGGCGCGCCGTGCCCTCGAGGCGTTCCGCCTCCTTCGGGATGACCCGACGTTCCCGAACCCGAACCAAGTCCTCTTCGGGATCGTCCAAGGGGGTGCGTTCAGAGAGCTGCGCGAGAAGAGCGCGCGCCACGTTGCGCAGATGGGCTTTCCCGGATTCGCCATCGGAGGCTCGCTCGGACGCTCGAAGGACGATATGCTTCGAGTCCTCGATTGGACGATCCCGCACCTTCCAGAGGAGCGTCCGCGACACCTCCTCGGCATCGGAGAGATCGACGACATCTTCACCGCCGTGCGCCGCGGGATCGACACGTTCGATTGCGCCGCCCCGACCCGACTGGCTCGCAACGGGACGGTCTTCGTTCGGGGGGCTCCGCGTCATCGGATCAACCTTCGAAACGCCCGTTTCGCAGAGGACGACGGGCCGATCGATCCTTCGTGCGACTGCCCGACCTGCGCCCGTCACAGCAGGGCCTACCTCCGGCACCTCTGCCGATCCGGCGAGGTCTCCTTCTACCGGCTGGCGACGGTTCACAACCTCCGCTTCTTCGCGCGGATGATGGCCGAGATCCGCGCCGCGATCGCCGAGAATCGATTCGACGCGCTCGCCGCCGACTGGACCGCACCTCGATAGATCGGTGGCCCCGCAAACGAGAAGAGGGAGCGATCCCGTCGCTCCCCCTCCGGACTCCCTCCCGATCGGGAAGGATGGCCACGCAGTCTCTCTTGCTACGGAAGCAGCCTCCGAAGCGATCGGCTGAGTGCACCGATGTCGAGGGCCGAGAAGTCGAGCGTCAACGACACGCGATGGGATGCCCCCAGCGTGTGCGTGACGAACGCGTAGTCTATCAGAAACCCCTCGACGTTGACTCCGAGTCCGGCGGTCACGGAGAGTCCGCCCTTCGATATGATCCCGAGCCGAAGGGCGAACGTCGGAACCGGAGAATACGACAGACCGAAGTGCGTCGAGCCGCCGAGGCGGATGTCGAGCGCGGCGCGAACGGTCTCGAGGAACAGGGCCGAGGCACCGAGCTGGATGTCCATCCTGAAGCTCTCCTGAGTCGCGTCGTAGGTCAGCGCGCCGAACATGTTCACGACGGTGACCCCGAAGGAGATCTCGGAGACGGAGACCGATCCGAATCGCACGTCGGGCAGCGCCGACCAGAAGCCGAGGTCGACGGCAAAGCCGGATCCGCTGACCTCGCCGATCGACGTTGTGACCCCTTTGATCCGCGCCCCAAGCGCGAAATCGAGTCCGAGATCGGGGAGGAATCTGAGGTCGCTCGGCGTCAGCCCGGCTCCGAAGATGAACGCCGCGTTCCCGTAGCCGAGCGCCTCCGTCGGAGTCCCGTCCGCATCGTACCCTTGGATCCCGCCGGAATTGAGCAGCATGACCGCTCCGCCGAAGTTCCGGAACGTCAGCGCGAAGGCGGAGTAGTTCGCCATTCCGAAGTGGGACGCGTAGTACGAGCTGAAGCTGATCCCGGGCAACTGCGACAGCGCCGCCGGATTGTAGTAGAGCGTCTCCGCTCCGTTCGGGATCGAGATCCCGGCTCCTCCGGCGCCGAGTAAGGCGACGCCCGGATCGATGTCGAGCACCGTCGCCGGCACCTGAGCCGACGCGCCGAGGCCCGTTCCGACGAGGAGGGCCACCAGCATGCAACCTATCGTTCGTTTCACGGTCTCTCCCTCCCTCACCGTGCGATCAGCAATCGGAAGACGTCCGACCGGATCCCTCCGCCGTTCTCACCGGTCGCGGTCACCACCACGAAGTACAGCCCGTTGCCGACGGCGGCGCCTCGATCGTCACGAAGGTCCCACTCATAGGTACCCTCCGCCCCCAGCCCCTGCTCGAGAATGAGGCGCCCGGACAGATCGAAGATCCTCAGGGTCGGATCGGTCGCCCCTTCCGGCAGGAAGTACCGAATCGCTGCAGCCGTCGTCGCCGGATTCGGGAAGCTGTATGCGATCACCCGGACCGGGCCTTCGACGGTGATCTCGACCGTCTCGGGCTCGCTCAACGCGCCTCGGCTGTCCTCCACGCGGACGGTCACCGTGTAATCGCCCGGCGCACCGTACGTGTGCGTCACCGTGTTGTCGTCGGTCGTCTGCGTCGAGCCGTCCCCGAAGTCCCAGCGATACTCGGCGGCGGCGTCACCGTCCTCATCGTCGTATCCGAGCGCCGTGAACGTGATCGGATCGCCGGTGTTCCCGGCCGCCGGGTCCGCCTCGACCCCGGTCAAGGTCGGCGCCTCGTTTCCGACCGAGATCTCGATCGTTGCGGTGTCGGTCGCTCCCTGCGCGTCGGTGACGGTGACCTCGACCGTGTACTCGCCGGCCTCATCGAAGCTGTGCGTCGGCGACGCCACGGTGCTCGTCGTCTCGTCGCCGAAGTCCCACGCGTACTCGAACGGCGTGCCCTCCGGCTGATCCGGATCGTCGACGGCGACCTCGAAGTCGACGTCCTGATCGACCGCCGGATTCTGCGGGTCGGCGGTCAGCTCGGTGATCGTCGGCGGCTCGTTCGGCGGTCCCTCGATCTCGAGTGTCTTGGTCACCTCGCCGGTCACACCGCGCTCGTCGGTGACGGTCAGCGTCACGTCGAACGTGCCGCCCGTCGGATACTGGTGGGTCGGGTTCTGCTCGTCCGACGTGTTCCCGTCGCCGAAGTCCCACTGCCAAGCGACGATGTCGTCGCCGTCCGGATCGGTCGCCGTTCCGTTGAATTGGATCGTCTGATCGTAGGTGAAGTCGGCCTTCGGTCCGATGGAAGCCGTCGCATCGTCGGTGGATTCGAACGTGAAATCGGGCACCGGTCGGTGGTTGATCTCCAGGATCCACTGATTGCTCTCCGCGTCCTTGTCGTAGGTTCCGTTCCGCTCGGTGTGGATGACGCGGGTGGTCAGCTGGATCGTGTTCCCCTCGTGCATCTCCTCCGGCTCGGCCAGCTGCAGGTAGACGAGCAGGTAGGTCTCGGCTCCCGCCGGATCGTCCTGGACGATGTTGTCGTTGGTGATGTCGACGCGGACGCCGCTGGTGCGAATGTCAGTGAGGTTGTCTTCCTCTCCGATCTTGGTCTCCGCGCCGTCAATCTCGTCCTGACGCCAGATCTCGATCTTGGTGATATCCGGATTGCCCGTCGCCGTCCCCGCGTTGTAGACCAGGATCGGGTCGATGGCGACGTCGTCTCCGTCCTCGTCCCGGTCCTCGACCCGGATGCGCTGCGCCAGCAGCTTCTGACCCGAGTACGCCGTCCCGCCGGTCGGCGGCGTGATGTTCTCCACAAACTCGAATCCCGGCTCGTAGAGGCCGAGCGTGTCCGGATAGGTCGCCTCGTCGCTGTTGTAGTTCGTCCCGCCCTCGTTTCCGGTGAACCGAACAACCGGACGGAGCGTGTGCCCATCATCGGGCGTCCCGATGGTGTAATAGATCTTGACCAGGTGATCTTCATCATCGCCGACATCGAAGTAGTCTGCGGCGTTGATGTTGTACCAAGCCCCGGTTCGGAAATCGGCAAGGTCCGGATAGGTCGCGTTCGGAAGCTCAAGCAACGTCTCCGTACCCGCCTTGACCACGATCTTCTCGATCTCGTCCCCGTCGGCCGTCCCCGCGTTCCGAACGTAGAACCTGCGGATCTCCACGCCATTTCCGTTCGAGTCGTCGTCGGTCAGCCGGACGGTCTGGATGACCTCGTCCTCGGTCGCCGCCGTTCCCGAGGCAAGGCTCTCGCTCTCCTCGTCGACCCGCTCGAACCCCTGGTCGCGAATCGTCTGCGTCGTTCCGGACCTTACCGAATGCGCGAAGTCAACCGCCGCCCCATCGTCGCCCTCGCCTGTTTCGGTGACGAAGACCGTCGTCTCAGTACGTATTGTCCGCCCGTCAGTTACCCCGCCACTCGCTGCAATCAGCATCTCGATTGTTACGCTAATCGTGCTATTGTCGGCCGTCCACAGGGGGAGGGCCGCACCATCGCCCTCATCCTGGGCATCACCATCTCCATTCGCGTCTTCCAAGAACCAGCCATACTGAAAGTCCATTGGGCTTCCGGGACTCCAGTTCCGCCAGGAGTTGGGTGCTGGCGTAGCACTGCTGAGATACTGGCTTCCATTCATGGCTATCGTCACGCGAACCCTATCAATATCTGTATCCACAGCTGTGCCCAGGTTCTCAACCTGGAGGATGACCGAGCTGTCGGTCTGCGTGTTGTCGATCGTCCATGCCACTACGCTGCCGTTGGCGTCGTTGTCAGTGAACACAGCGATCTGCACGACGCCATCGTCCTCGGGGTTGAAGAAGCCCGTGTCCGGCGACGAGTCCTCCAGATCGTCGAAGCCGCCGTCGCGGATCGTCTCCGCGGTCAGGTCGGTAATCCACGAACTGGTCCCCGGCGCGCCGTTGCGGGTGTAGTCGAACAGGCAGCGGAACTGGATCGTCTCGCCGCCGTTGGCCGACGTACCGATGGTCACGAAGACCTTGATCGTATGCTGGGTCGTCGTCATCTCGAAGCCGAGCGGGATGGTGATTCCGTTGGTCCCCCGGATTCCGGACAGGTTCTCCGTCTCCCCGATGACGTCCCCGCCGTCCTTGATGATGATCTTCTCGATCTCGCCCCCGTCGGCCGTCCCCGTGTTCCGGATCGTGATCGCGCTCAACACGACCGTCTCTCCCGCGCTTCGCGTCACCCGGATCTCTTGCACCTTGATCGTATCGGTGGGATTCAGATTCCCAGCCGCGATGTTCCGGTCGGAGAACCCGGGAAGGCCGAAAGCGGCCCACGAAGCGAGCCCGACGAACAACAAGGCGAGCAATACGCATCGCCGGCACGCAGTCTTCATTCTCAGCCTCCTAGTTCGACGTCGAAGAATGGAAGCAGGCATAGGTTTTTGAGTCACCTGGGCGAGTATAGGGCTGTGATCGGGATCGCGGCGAGAGCCCCGTCCGCGAACCTCCCCGCCTCTGTCGCCAGCCGAGCGGACGCGTGTCCGAATCGCGCGGATCACACGCAAGGGGCGCCGAGGTCGCGAACGAGGGCCGGCGCTGCACGACGTGATGTCGGACGTTGCGTGTGCCATTCGCATGAGCATCCCCGGCCTTCGTCTCCTTGCGCCGTTGGGGACTCCGCAGTAGCCTAGCCGGATCATGGCAACCCACATCGTGGCGACGAACCGGAAGGCGAGGCACGAGTACGAGGTCTCCGAGACGATCGAGGCGGGGATCGCGCTGACCGGGACGGAGGTGAAGAGCCTCCGTGCCGGCCGCTGCTCGCTGCAGGAAGGGTTCGCCGTCGTTCGGGACGGGGTCGCGACGCTCAAAGGGGTTCACATCGCTCCCTACAAGGAGGGGTCGATCCACAATCCCGACCCACTCCGGGACCGTCGGCTTCTGCTCCACAAGCGAGAGCTGCGTCGGCTGACGACGAAGCTCCAGGAACGGGGTTTCACGCTCGTCCCCTTGCGGATCTACTTCAAGCGCGGTCTCGCCAAGGTCGAACTCGGCCTCGCCAAAGGGCGGCATGCCTACGACAAGCGGCGGAAGCTTCGGGAAGATGACGAGAAGCGCCGGACCGACGAGGCGCTCAAACGCTACTCCCGCGGCCAGCAAGTCTAGAGCCATCTCACGCAGAGGCGCAGAGAGCGCGGAGGAGGGAATGGACCATCCGGATGGACGAGAATGAGATCGATACAGCCCTAGTCGAGACGGCAATCACGGTGCACCGTCGTCTCGGTCCCGGCCTCCTCGAAACACTGTACGAAGCGGTTCTAGAGCACGGACTACAAGAACGCGTCTTCCAGGTCGGGCGCTAAGTCGCCGTACCCCGCGACTACCAAGGCGTCTACTTCGATGAAGGGTTCCGGGCTGATCTCATCGTTGCTGAGAAGGTCATCGTTGAGCTGAAATCGGTCGAGGCAGTCAGCCCGATCCATAAGAAGCAGCTTCTCACGTACTTGCGACTGGCCAACCTGCGTCTCGGTTACCTGTTGAACTTCCGAGCGGCCACGATGAAAGAGGGCATCTCGCGCATCGTGAATGCGCTGCCTGAGGCCTAACCGAGCAACGCGACCGGTTGCTCCATACTGAGGTAGTGGCTGCTGCTCGCCAGACCACTCGCCGCCTCTCTCAGTTGTGCGCCGTCCTCTGCGTCTCTGCGAGAAGGGTCCCTAGCTGCGGAACAGGACGGCTTCGCGTTTGAACAGGCCGACGGCGGCGGCGATCAGGAGTCCGCCGCAAACGACGTTCGCACCGAGCGTGAGGATCAAATCCCGGATGACGACGTCGCCGACGATGATCGATTGGAGTGCGTAGAGGGCGTTGGCAACCGGGATGAGGTATCGCAACCCGACGAAGCTGATGCTTCCGGTCATCGATGTCATCCCGACGAGGACGATCACCATGTAGATCGGCAGGAGATAGGTGCTCGCCTCCTTCTGGCTCCTGGCGAAGCTGCCGACGATGACGACGAGGGCGGCCAGGATGACCGCGAGCGGGATGAGGACGAGGAGCATCCAGCCGAACGCAGGGAGGTCGAGCGCGAAGATCGCACTGCCGGACCCGCCGGCCGGCATGAGGCCACCGCCGAACATCCGGATCCCGATCATCAATCCGGCGGCGGAGAGGAGCGACGAGATCAGCGAAACGGCCAGTACGGCGAGGAACTTCCCGACGACGATCTCCGTCCTCGACAGCTGGCTGACCAGCAGCGTCGCGATCGTGTTCCGCTCCTTCTCCCCGGCGGTGATCTCGGCACCGAGCCCCATCGCCCCGGTCAGAATGGCGAGAACCATGAAGTACGGCAGCAACCGACTGAGAATCATCCGCCCGAGCGATTCGCCGGTTGCCACGTCCTCGAGCGTGATCGAAAGCGGCGGCGTCAGCTCGTCGAAAGAGGGTTGCCCGAGGGCTTCGAGCTTCGCGTCGACGACCCTCCGAAGGTATCCCTCGAGGAATTCGCGGACGCGGGAGGCGGCGATCACGGCAAACTGGTCGCTCTGGTCGTAGTGCAGGGTCACGTCGAGCCCGAGCCCCTCGCCCCCGGTCTCCTTGTCGACCGTCATCAGGATGTGGCCGACGTCGTCCTGCAGCGCAGCGAGAGCCGCATCGAACGAAACGTACCGGCGAACGTGGAAGGCGTCCGCGCTCGCCAGTTCGCGATCGAACGTCTCGTCGGCGGCCCGGTCGACGGCCAGGACGGTCGGAACGAGCGTCTCGAGCCGCGTCCGCTCCGCCTCGCCGAATTGGCTCATCACCGACAGAACGAGCGGATAGAAGATCAGGGGGAACAGAACGGTCAGAAAGAGCGTTCGGCGATCACGGAACGCGCCGAGGATCTCCTTGCCGAACAGCAAACGCGCGTTCCGAAGCATCGATCCCACCCCCCGGAGCCATCGGATGCCCCCGTGCCCCCTTGGGCGTCGCCCCGCTCCGACGAACTCCTACGGAGTCTGGACGGCCGGCTCTCCGGCATCGTCCTCGATTCCGGGGCCGGCGTCCAGGACATCCGACGGCGTCTGCAGCTGCGAGTCGGGCGTCGCGTCCGCCGTCCCCTCATCGGGGGGCTCCGGCGCGACCGGCTCCAGCGTCGGCTCCGGCGTTGGGGACCGCTCGTCCGGCGTGCCGACGTTCACCTCGAGAGATGACTCGATCGTCCCACGTCCCCCGCGCGTGTTCGGCGGCAAATCGTCCTTGTACAGGATGAACGACCGGATCTCCTCGGTTACCCCGGACGCGTTCCGGCTGTAGTAGGAGATCTGATGCGGCCCGTCGGCAGCATGGAGAACGAACGGGCCGCAGTACTCCTGCCAGTTCCGCCCATCGATCCGGAAGAACGTCCGCGCCCGACCGTACGTCGACTCCTGCGCGCGCCTGAGGATGATCGGCGTCTTCGTCGTCACCCACGTCGCCTCCTCAGTCACGTAGAGCGGCTCTCCGATCTCGTGGACCGTCACCGGCGGGTGGTTGTCGAGGAAGAAGAAGACGGTCGTCTGGCGTTCGACGTTCCCGAGATTGTCGATGCCATAGTAGTCGAGACGCTTCGGCCCGTCCTCACCGGTCAGGAAGATCTCTCCGGTATACGTCAGCCAGTCTCCGCAGTCGATCGAGTACCTGATCTCGGCCAGGCCGGCGCCGGCGTCGGCCGCCGTCAGCCCGATCGGTGTTTCGGAGGTCACGACGAGGGAGCCGTCTGGCGCAATCCAATTGCCGGCGTTGCTCGGGCCAGTGCTCGTGACGCCCGCCCACTCGACCGGAGGGGAGACGAGCGGGCAGGGGTCTTGATCGCGGTGGTTCGGTGTGTCGTAGATTCCGTCACCGTCTCGATCGACGCTGCCGCTGAAATCGCTCCAGTAGTTGCCACGCCCCTCACTGCACCACGCGTTGCGCCGCATCGTGTCCTGAGCGTTGAGACCGCAGTCGAGGAAGCTGTTCTCCGAGATCGTGTTCATCGACGAGACGCCGGCCATCACCACGCCATAGCGGCAGGAGAAGATGGCGCAACGTCGAACGGTGTTGCCGTCCGAGCTGAGGAACTGAATCGCCGTATCGGAGAGCCCGATCTGCGTCTCCTCGACGACGCCGTTTGACACGGTGTTCAGATAGACGCCGGCGATCCGAGCCCGTTCGATCACACAGTCGCGGATCACGAAGTGCTTGCTGGTGTGATCGACGTAGATCCCGTAGTCGGCTCGCGGCGCGTCGATCCGCCAGCCCTCGATAACGTACGGATCCTCCGGCGTGCCGGACCCCGACATGACGCCGTTTGACACGGTGAAATCGTCGTCACCGTAGATGTAGATCGGCTCGTGATCCCCCCACCAGAGGAACGTGCTCCCGGTGTCATTTCCGACCCCGACCTGCCCCCCCGCCAGACCGGCCGACAGGACGACGATCATCGTGATCGTCGTCGCGAGAGTGCCTTTCCGGCCCATACGTCTCATCGCCTCCTTGAGTTCTTGCGGGTCCGACGACCTTCCGATTCCGACTCGCTCCGGGCTTCCTGCGAGGAACCGCTAGGTCGCCTCCGTCGGTCCCACTGCAGTATAGAACGCTTCCTCGAGGTCGTCGGTATTGAACGTCACGTTCAGCTCGTCGAGCGTGCCGAGGGCCCTCAACCTTCCCCCGAAGAGAATACCGATTCGATCGCAGAGCTTCTCGGCAATTCGCATGATGTGGGTCGACAGAATGATCGTTCGCCCCTGCTCACTGAAGAGCTTGATCGTCTCGACGACCGTCCGGGCCGCCATCACGTCGAGGCCGAACGTCGGCTCGTCGAGGATGAGAACCGGCGGATCGTGGAGGATGCTCCGCGCAAGCGACAGCTTCTGCTTCTCACCGGTGGAGAATGTCCCGACACGTCGATCGGCCAACGACGACATCGAGAGCATCTCGAAAATCCCGTTGGCACGCTCGTCGATCTCGCGAACTGTCAGCTCGTTGATTCGCCCGAAGAACCGCAGTGTCTCGCGTGCGGTGAACCGATCGTACAGCCCGGTCTCCGTCGCGAGGAAACCGATCCGCTCCCGAACGCGGGCCGGATCTTCACGTACGTCGAATCCGGCGATCCGCGCCGTGCCGTCCGTCGGCGTCAGAATCGTCGCCAACATCCGCAGCGTCGTCGTCTTCCCTGCGCCGTTCGGTCCCAGAAGGCCGAACACCTCGCCCTCGTGACAATCGAAGGAGAGTCGATCGACGGCGCGAACCTCGCCGCGCCGCGACCGGAAGACCTTCGTCAGAGCCTTCGCGCAAACGACCCCTTCGCTCATACGTACTCCGCCTTCACCAGCGGTTGCAGGACATCGGGAATCCGGATCCGACCGTCCGCCTCCTGATTGTTTTCGAGGATCGCCACCATCAGGCGCGATGTGGCCAACCCCGATCCATTCAGGGTGTGCACGAAGAGCGGCTTCGCTTTCGGCTCCGGCCGGTACCGAATGTTCCCCCGTCGGGCCTGGAAATCCTCGCAGTTCGAGCATGAGGAGACCTCGTAGTAGCGCCCCTGACCGGGCAGGAAGACCTCGAGATCGACCGTCTTCGCCGCCTGTTGCGCCATGTCCTCGGCCGTCAGGACGACGACCCGGTAGTGCAGCCCGAGCGCCTGCAGGACCCCTTCTGCGTCAGCGATCAGCTCGTCGAGCGCCGCGTACGACGCCTCCGGCGCCGTGAACTGGAACATCTCGACCTTGTTGAACTGGTGCACGCGGATCAGCCCCCGCTCCTCCTCACCGTAGCTCCCCGCTTCACGACGGAAGCAGGGTGTGTAGGCGACGTAGCGACGGGGAAGCTCCTCGGCGGAGAGGGTCTCCCCGCGATGCAGATTGACCAGGAGGCTCTCCGCCGTCGGATTCAGGTACAGGTCGTCCTTCTCGATCCGATAGACGTCGTCGGCGAACTTCGGAAGCTGCGACGAGACGTAGAAACTCTCCGCGTTGGCGAGGAACGGCGGCCAGACAGGCGTGTAGCCGTTCTCCACGTGCCGGAAGAACATGAACTGGAGCAGGGCCATCTCCAGTCGGGCTCCGAGCCCGACGTACATCGGAAACCTCGCCCCGGCGATCGTTGCGCCGCGCGCGAAATCGAGGATGCCCCTGTCCTCCCCGAGTTGAAGGTGCGGGATGACGCCGTCGGTCCGAGGCTTCGGCCCGATTTCTCGAAGAACGATCTCGTTCTCCTTGGAGCCGGCCGGCACCGATGCGTGCGGGACGTTCGGAAGGCCGAGAAGAATCTCCTCGATCCGGGTCGTTTCCTCACGGAGGCGTGTGTCGAGTTTCGAGATCTGTTCGGACATCTCGGCCAACTCAGCGAGGAGGCCGTCCGCGGTCTCCCCCGCCCGCTTCCGCCGTCCGACCTCCTGCGATCCCTCGTTCCTCTTCGCCTTCAGTGCTTCGACTTCGCCGATCGTCGCCCGCCGGCGGTCGTCGAGTTCTATCAATTCACTCAGATCGATCGCAGCATCGCGCGTCCGCAGGCTGGCTTCGATTGCCTCACGGTCCTCTCGGAGTCTCCGGATGTCGAGCATCTCCCCGTCCTTTCGTCCTCGCGGGAGGATTCTAGGACAGGATCGAGGTTCGGACAATGCGAACGCGAACTTATCCAGTCCTGAACGCGTTTCGCCTCTTCCCTCCCCCGGGTATAATGTCCGGCCGATCGCACCTGAACGAGGAGGAACCGGACCATGCGCTTGCTGATCTACTCGAAGGCCCTCTACTCGTCTTGGGTCTATTACAGCCCCGATAGGATCCTCTTCGACGCCGGCGAAGGGGCGAGCACGATCCTCGGAAACAAGGCCTTCGCGATCCGCCGCGTCTTCCTCTCGCACGGGCACGCCGATCACATCGCCGGCCTCGTCGGGCTGGTCAACATCCGGAACAACGCGCTCGGCGATACCGAGAAGGAACTGACGATCTACTACCCGAAAGGCAACTACCTCATCTCCGAGATGATGGCCTTTCTGGCCCGGACGAACCGGCGGCTCAACTACGACCTCACCTGGGTTCCGCTCGAGCCGGGCGACCGGGTTGAGCTCCTCGCCGGACAGATGCCTCGGACGATCGAGGCGTTCCCGACGGTGCACGTTCACAACGAAGTCTCCCTCGGCTACAACGTGGTCGAGACCCGCCATCGTCTGAAGCGAGAGCTCGCCGGAGCGACCGAAGAGGAGATCGTCGCCCGCGTCCGCTCCGAGGGAAAGGACGCGGTCAGCGAGTCCTACGATCAGAAGCTCTTCTCCTACGGAGGAGACTCGGTCGGGATCAAACCGGCCTACGTGGCGGAGACCGAGGTCCTCTGCCACGACACGACGTTCCTCGACGAGCAGGATCGGAAGGAGTTCAAGCATGCGACCCTGCGCGAGGCGATCGAGTGCGCTCGTGACGCACATGTGAAGAAGGAGCTGATCTGTTTTCACATCTCGAGCCGCTACAAGTCGAAGCTCCGTGAGATCGAGAAGGCAAGCGGCATCTACGAAGGCCTCGACTTCAAGGTGACTCTCGTCCCTCCCGGGCGAATCTTCACGGTGGAATAGGATTCGTGGCGTTGAAAGGCTCTCTTCGCATCCGGTACCATCCGCCGAATCCTCGCAAGGAGGCGTCATGATCGAACGTCGCTTCACACGCATCCAGACCGAGCTACCCGGCCCGAAATCCGCGGCCGTCTTCGCCCGGAAGGTGAAGTACGTCGCCGCCCCCCTCGAAACCTTCGCCCCGTTCGTCGTCAAGCGAAGCGAAGGGGCGGTCCTCGAAGACCTCGATGGGAATCGGTTCCTCGACTTCTCCGGCGGGTGGGGCTGCCTCGCCGTCGGGCAGCGGAGCGCGCGGGTCATCGCGGCGTTGAGGGAGCAACTCGACGCCTATCTGCACACCGACTTCACCGCCGTTCCGTACGAGCCACTCGTCGACCTCGCCGAGCTTCTCTGTGAGCGAACAGCGATCGACGGCGAGAAGCGCGCCGCCTTCTTCAACAGCGGGGCCGAGGCGGTCGAGAATGCGGTGAAAATCGCCCGCGCCTACACCAAGCGAAAGTCCGTCTTGGTCTTCGAGAACGCGTTCCACGGGCGGACTCTCCTCGCGATGACGATGACCCACAAGGCGAGGCCGTACAAGGCGGGATTCGGGCCGTTTGCCCCGGATGTATACCGGCTGCCGTATCCGTACGAGTATCGAACCCGCCTGAGCGAGGTCGAGCTCGAGCGCGCCCTCCTCTCCCTCGTCGATCCGACGGAGGTCGCGGCCATGGTCGTCGAACCGATCATCGGCGAAGGAGGCTTTATCGTTCCGCCGGATTGGTTCCTCCCGGCGCTCCGCCGACTCGCCGACGAACACGGCTTCGTCTTGGTCTTCGACGAGATCCAAACCGGGATCGGCCGCACCGGCCGGTTCTTCGCGTTCGAGCACTTCGGCGCAGAGCCCGACCTCGTATGCACCGCGAAGTCGCTCGGCTCCGGCCTTCCCCTCTCCGGGGTTGTCGGAAAGGCGAAGATCATGGACGCGCCGATGGCGAGTGCGATCGGCGGCACGTATGCCGGAAACCCACTCGCCTGCCGCGCGGCGATCGAGGTCATCCGGACCGTCGACGAGCAGGGCCTCCTCGATCGCGCGACGGCCGTCGGCGGTCGCGTCCGCGCAGGATTCCAGCGCCTGGCCGAGCGGTTCGAGGTCATCGGAGACGTTCGAGGACTCGGCGCGATGGTCGCAATGGAGCTTGTCTCAGATCGGCAGACGAAGCAGCCGGCCCGAGAACTGACCGGCAAGATCGCCGCCGCAGCGATCCGGAACGGCGCCGTCTTCCCGACCGCCGGTTTGTACGGAAACGTGTTGCGGGTTCTCGTCTCACTGGTCATCACCGACGAGCAAATTGACGAAGGTCTCACGATCCTCGAGGCGGCCTTCGAGCAGGTGCTGGGCTAGAAGCGCGCGTGTCTGGAAAGGTCTTCCACCCGCCGAAGATCACCCTGCACTGGGGAGCGACCGTCCCGTCTTCGAGTCGATCTCGAAGATCTACAATCCTGTTCCAAACGGCACTAACGCATCATTGCCCGATGGAGCGAGAAGGCCGATTCGCGTCTTCGAACTTCGCGCTGAGGCGCTTCAAACACAGGGCTCGTCTGAACTAGAGACTTGGCAATCCGCACGTACGTTGCTATACTGGGCGCCAGAATTCTCAATACCCAAGGGGGTACGACGTGAACAAGGCGGAGCTCGTTGAGAAGCTGGCGAAGGAGACGGGGCTGACGAAGAAGGACGCACGCTCGGCGCTGGACGGCGTCGTCAACGTGATCACCAAGGCGCTCTCCAAGAGCGAGCCGGTCATCATCACCGGATTCGGAAAGTTCGAGACCCGGAAGCGGAAGGCGACGACGCGGATGAATCCACAGACCGGCCAGCGGATCAAGACCCCGGCGAAGACCGTGCCCGCGTTCAAGGCCGGGAAGAACTTGAAGGAGATCGTCAGCAAGAAGAAGTAGCGGCGAGACTGCCGAGCTCGCAAGCAAGAGAGAATGAGTGATTCGAGGGGAAGCGTGAGCTTCCCCTCTTCGTTTGGAGGGAAGGCGCGCCCCGTCCTACGCGGCCGCGCGTTCGCTCCAATCGTGGTGCCACACCCTCGCTCGTTGTGAACGCCTCCTAGCCCCACCTATACTCCTTTCACGATGGATCTCCTTGAACGGCTCAATCCCGCGCAGCGCGCCGCGGTCACGTTCGGCGAAGGCCCCCTCCTGATCGTCGCCGGCGTTGGCACCGGCAAGACGCGGGTCATCACTCGGCGGATTGCGTGGCTGATCGCCGAGAAACGGACGCTGCCGGCGGAGATCCTCGCTCTCACCTTCACTGAGAGGGCGGCGGCGGAAATGGAGGCACGGGTCGACCTTCTCGTCCCCTACGGGTACGTGGAAGCTCGGATCGGCACCTTCCACTCGTTCTGCGATCGGATCCTCCGCGAGAACGCAGTCCTCCTCGGACTGACGCCCGACTACCGAATCCTGACGCCAGCCGAACAAGCGATCTTCCTGAAGGACCAGCTATTCGAGCTTCCACTCGAGCGGTTCCGTCCCCTCGGGAATCCGATCCGAAACCTCGGCGCGATCCTCACCCTCTTCTCCCGAGCCAAGGACGAGGACGTCACACCCAACGAGTATCTGGCCTACGTCGAGCGTCTCGAAGCGAAGACCTCGTCGGACGACCAGGCCGAAGCGCACGCAGAGACGGTCGCCGACCAACGCGAACTGGCCGAGACCTACGCCGCCTACCAGCGGCTCCTCCTCGAACACGGCTGCGTCGACTTCGGCGACCTGATCACCCTCGCACTGAGACTCCTTCGGGAACATCCGAACGTGCTCGCGCGCTACCAGGAGCAGTTCCGGTACATCCTAGTCGACGAGTTTCAGGACACGAACTACGCTCAGTTCGAGCTGCTGAAGCTGCTCGCTCGAGATCGGAACCTGACGGTCTGTGGCGACGACGACCAGTCGATCTACAAGTTCCGCGGCGCGGCGATCAGCAACATCCTCAACTTCCAGGAGACCTACCCGGGCGCCGAACTCGTCGTCCTGGAGGAGAACTACCGCTCGACCCAGGCGATCCTCGACGCCGCGTACCGGCTGATCCGAAACAACAACCCCGACCGCCTCGAGGTCCGTGCCGGAATCCCGAAGCGCCTCCGCTCGTCGACCGGCGAGGGGACATCACCACACCAGTTCCACTTCGAGACGATCACCGAAGAATGCGACTTCGTCGCCGAGACGATCGCGGCCCGGCGCCGTGAGGAGGATCGCCCCTACGGCGACTTCGCCGTCCTCGTTCGGAGCAACGCTCAGGCGATCCCGTTCCTCCGATCGCTGAACCTTCTCAAGATCCCGTGGCGGTTCTCCGGCAGCCGAGGGCTGTACGATCAACAGGAGATCCGGTCCGCGATCGCCTTCTTGCGCGTTCTCGCCGATCCGCGCGACGATCTCTCGTTGCACTACCTCGCAGGGTCCGAGCTCTACGAGATGCCGGGCGAGGACCTGGCAACCGCCACCGGGTTCGCCCGCCGGCGAAACAAGAGCCTGCTCGAGGTCTTCCGGATGGTCGAGCGGAGTCCCGATGCACTCGGGCTCTCCGACGAGGCTCGGGCCTCGATCGCCGCCCTCCTCGAACACCTGTCGGAGAGCTTCCCTCAGACGACCGAGGAGACGACCGGAGAGATCCTGTACGGATACCTATCGAATACCACGGGAACGATCGAACGTCTCTCGAATTCGGGGGATGCGCGCGATGTCCAGCGGGTCCAGAACCTCGCCAAGCTGTTCGCGATCATCGAGCGCTTCACGGAGGTTGCTCGGTACGATCGCGTCCGATGGTTCGTCGACTATCTCGACGCGCTGATCGATGCAGGGGACAACCCGCCGGTCGGTGACGCAACGTGGGACGCGGACGCCGTTCACGTTCTGACGATCCATCAGGCAAAGGGCCTCGAGTTCCCGATCGTCTTCCTCGTCGGCCTGGTCTCCGGCCGGTTCCCGTCCCGCCACCGGCGAGACCCGATACCACTTCCGGACGACCTCGTCAAGGATCTGGTCGAAGCCGACGACGTCCACGAACAGGAGGAACGACGCCTCTTCTACGTCGGTCTGACCCGAGCGAAGGACGACGTCTACCTAACAAGCGCCCAAGACTACGGTGGGAAGCGGCCGAAGAAGCCGAGCCTGTTCGTCTCCGAGACGCTCGCTCTCGACCCGTCCGATCTCAGCCCCGAGCGCCGCTCGCCGCTCGCCGCCATCCTTCGCCACGCCGGCGAGGACGAATCCGGAGTGAGGGAGCCGTCGGATGCGACTCTGTTTCCGATCGCCGATCCGATCCTGAACCTCAGTCATCGGCAGATCGACGACTACCTGACCTGTCCGCTCAAGTACAGGTACATCCACGTTCTCCGGGTTCCGATTCGCCAGCACCATGCCGTCGTCTACGGAAACGCGGTCCATCAAGCAATTCGACTGTTCAACCTGAACCGGATCGCGGGCCGCGACACGCCGCTCAAGGATCTTCACGAGGTCTTCCGACGGCACTGGCGAGCGGAGGGCTTCCTCACGCGACATCACGAGGAGCTGCGGGTGGAGGAAGGGCTGGAGGCGCTGGCGGCGTTCCGCCAGTACGAGATCGCCGAAGGACGGATCCCGACCCACGTTGAGAAGCGATTCTCGGTCGTCGATGGGGACATCCGCCTGGTCGGGTTCTTCGACCGCGTCGACGTCGTCGACGGAGACGGGACAGTCATCGACTACAAGACCTCCGACGTGCAGACGCAGGAGCAGGCCGATCGGCGAACGAAGGAGAGTCGACAACTCGGAATCTACGCCCTCACCTACGAACACCTCTTCGGCTCCCCGCCGGCGAGACTCGAGCTACGGTTCCTGACGCCGAAGGCGATCGTCGGCACCGCGTCCCCGACGGAGAAACGTCTCGACCGCGTCCGCCGCGAGATCGCCGAAGCGGCCGCGGGGATTCGCGCCGGGGCCTTCCCGGGGGAGCCGGTCTACCACGCCTGCCGATACTGCCCGTACGCACCGATCTGCCCCGCAAAACACTCGGACTGAGCCGACATCCACCGGTCGAAGGCTTCCGTCGATGGACAGGCTAGGCTGTCCCGGCAGTGAGGGCCGTCGGCTCGACGATGTGATCGGCCCACAACGATTCGATGTCGTAGAACTCGCGGGCCGACTTCTCGAAGATGTGAACAACGAAGTCGCCGTAGTCGAGGACGATCCACCGCCGCTCGACGAATCCCTCGCTGTGATTCGGCTTGATCGGAAGTCCCTCGCGCAACGCGTTGACGAGCGCCTTGGCGTGGGCCGAATTGTCGGTCTCGGCGATCAGGAAGTAGCTCGTCGGGATCGCGACGTCGTTCAGATCGACGACGACGATGTTCTCCGCCTTGCGCTGCTCGAGAAGCTCGATCGCCTGACGGACCAGCGTGCGCTCGTCACTCATTCGATCTCCATCCCGGCTCCGATGATCAGCAGAAGGTCCGTTCCGAACGGGACCAGACCCGAAAGGGCGTTGTAATGGTCTTCGAACATCTCGGGGAAGACGATGCTCACCGAACTCGGCAGGGCATCGCGCAGAACCCACGCCTTCGCCTCATCGCCGAGGACGACGATGTAGCTCGTCCGATAGTCGAACGATTCAGCGTTCGCGATTCGTGTCACCTCGAACCCTCGGGCTCTCAAGTAGTCGGCCGTTCGGCTCGCCATCAATCGGACTCCGTTCCCGTTGAAGACGGCGATGCTCACTTCGCTCGGCGTCAAGAGCTCCAACCCCCGAACGAGTCTCGCCACGATCCGCTCCGCTTCGACCACCCGCAGATGAAGTTCGTCCTCGCCGTCGAGCGCAACGATCTCCGTCGGCAGGATCGGTGCCTGCAACTGCCCCGGATCGCCCTCGGAAAGCGCCGCGCAGAAGTCAATCCGGGTCGAAACCGGAAGCTCCGTTTCGACGAACGGCTCGATCGCTTCAGCGATCGCACGAGGCGACCGCGTCCCGCCCCCTACGAAGGCCGTCTCGATCAGCGCGCCGAGGAAGCGTTGTTGTCGCGTCGTCCGGGCGAGATCGGACGATCCGCGGAGGTACGCGAGGGCCTCGTTCCCATCGAGCGTGCGCTCGCCGGCGTCGACCTCCACAACAATCTCGCCGTCCATGCCCGATCGGCGATCGACAACGGGCTCCTGGACCGTCATCGTAACGCCGCCCAGCTCGTCAACCAGGCCGGTCAATCCGGCCTCGTCCCAGGCGATCGTCCCGGCCAGTTCGATCCCGAGAAGGGCACCGACGGCGGATCGCGTCTCGGCCTCACTCCGTTCGGCGTACGCCGCCCCGATCTCGACGAGGGTTCCGTCCTCGAGCTTGACGATCAACTCGCTCGGAATGACGAGAAAGATGACGTTCCCTTCATCCGGAACCGCCATCACCGCGAGCTCGCGCGCCCGCCGGCCTTCTCCCGTCGTCTCTCGGCCGACGAGGAGCACGCTCGCCTCCTGATGCCGAACGATCGGCGCCGAGCCGGACCCCTGAGAAAGGAAGTACCAACACAGCAACGCCGCGACCAACACAATACTCGCGATCGCCGCCGCCAGGATCGGTCTACGAATCCCCCGCATGCTCCCCCTCTCGGATGACGCTATCACACGAAAGCGGGAATGTCAACAGGACTTCCGGCGTTCTGACCGCGTCGCTCGAATGCGACCAACACCTTGACAGGGGTCGGCTCGACGGTATGCTGAGAAGAGGCTCGCGTGGACGTCCGTCGAACGAACCGACTTCGTGCCTCGCCACATGCCCTCCGAATGCGATGAATCGACCTCGGGTGTCCATCCTGACCTTTGGTTGCCGCGCCAACCAGTACGAGAGCGACGTCATCCGCGCCGCCTTGGCCGCGGACTGCGAGATCGTCTCCGACGCGGCCGACATCGTCCTTCTGAACGGATGCACCGTCACGCAGCTTGCGGAGCGGAAGGCTCGTCAGGCGGCTCGACGCATTCGGCGTGACCGGCCGACCGCTCGCGTCGTCCTGGTCGGATGCATCGCCGAGGCGGTCCGCAGTGGCTTGAGCCGCTTCGACGCGGCCGATCTTGTCGCCGGAAACCGCTGGAAGGGACGGATCGGCGAGGTCGTCCGTTCGGCCCTATCGGGGGCTCGCGGCGTCCTTCCACAAGTCGCACCGACGTCGCTCGACGATGAGCGAACCGACGGCCCGACGCGGCGCGTTCGGGCCCTCCTTCGTGTGCAGGACGGCTGTTCCCTCGCTTGTTCGTACTGCCGGCCGACACAGGTCCGCGGCCCGACACGCAGCAAATCGATCGCCGCCGCGACCTCCGAGACGGCGCGCCTCGTGGGGCTCGGCTTTCCCGAGATCGTCCTGACCGGAATCAACCTCTCTCAGTACGACTCGACCGACGGACTGCTGGAAGATCTCGTCCGCGCGATCCTGCGGTCCGCAGATCTGAAGCGCCTTCGCCTCGCCTCGATCAACCCGTCCGGAATCACAGACGAACTCCTCGAGGTCTTCCGCGAGGACGACCGCCTCTGCCGACACCTCCACGTTCCACTTCAAAGCGGCGACGACCGGATCCTGCGCGCGATGCGCCGGGGAACGTCCCTCGCGGAGTACGAGCGCCGCATCGAGGCTGTTCGCGAAAAGCTTCCAGAAGCCACGATCGGCACAGACCTGATCGTTGGATTCCCCGGAGAGGACGAGCCGGCGTTCGAGGCGACCTGCGCCGCCGTCGAACGGATCGGGTTCGTCAACCTGCATGTCTTCCGGTTCTCCCCGAGACCCGGGACCGTTGCTGCGACGCTCCCGAACCCCGTTCCGGAGCGCGTCAAGCGTCGACGTGCGGAGCGCCTTGCGTCGGTCTGGCGGCCCGTACGCAAGCGAATCCTTGACAGCCGGATCGGGACGACTCAAGATGTGCTCGTCGAGGGCCGCCATGACGGACGATGGCAAGGCTACACGGCGGACTACATCTACGTGACGTTCAAATCGGCTGCGGCAATCCGGCTCGGCGACCGCCGGGCGATTCGGATCCTCGGGACGATCGGGGACCGCCTCGAAGGAGTGAGTGACGATCGAGACCGCGCGAGCTGAGATCACGTTGAAGGACAACGCCGAAGCGACGGCGCTCCTCGGCCAGTACAATCGGAACCTGAAGGAGATCGAGAAAGCCTTCTCGACGCAGATCATCGCCCGCGGCGAGACGGTCCGTATCGAAGGGGAACCGGAAGAGGTCGAGCGCGTACGCAGTCTGTTCGAGAAGCTTCTCGACCTGATCGGAGGGAACCACACGCCGTCCCCGTCCGAGGTCAGCTATCTGATCGAGCAGACGAAGGCCGGCGTCGGCCTCGACGGCGTCCTCGCCGACGTTGTTCGGATCACCCACTGGGGAGAGGAGATCCGCGCAAAGACGGTCGGGCAACACCGCTATGTCGAGGCGATTCGTGACAACGACGTGACCTTCGCCATCGGACCGGCCGGAACCGGGAAGACCTATCTCGCAGTTGCTACGGCGATCGACTACCTCAAGCGGGATCAGGTGAAACGGATCATCCTGACGCGTCCCGCTGTCGAGGCTGGCGAGGAATTGGGCTTCCTCCCCGGCGATATCCAGGCGAAGGTGAGCCCCTACTTGCGCCCGCTGTACGACGCGATGTTCGATATGATCCCGGTCAGCGAGTTCGAGAAACTGGTCGAGCACGGACGGATCGAGATGGCCCCGCTCGCCTTCATGCGCGGGCGAACCCTGAACCACAGCTTCGTCATTCTCGACGAAGCTCAAAACACGACGTCAATTCAGATGAAGATGTTCCTCACCCGGCTCGGCTACGACTCCAAGGCGATCATCACCGGGGACATCACGCAGGTCGATCTGGAGGAACACGCGTCGGGGCTCATCACCGTCCAGGAGATCCTCTCCGGGATCCGCGGCATCTCGTTCGTCTATCTGGACAGATCCGATGTGGTTCGTCACCCGCTTGTCGCACGGATCATCGACGCGTACGAGCGACGCGGAAGGCCGAAGTCTTCCTCCGCTCCGCCAGCCGAAGCCTGAGTCGAGGCTCGAAGCGCGGAGAGCTCGAACGTTCGGCGTTGGCCTGTCACTCGTCTCTGTGCTATCGTGACGGACGGCGCCCGTTCGCCGGACGCTGAAGGGTGGCGATACAGGATGAACCGAAGACTCAGCGTCACCGTCGCGCTGATCGTGCTCCTCGCCTCCGTCGCCGCGGCGGCGCCTCCGGTCGCGATCAACGAAGTCGCCTGGAGCGGAAGCCGCAGCGATCACACCGACGAATGGATCGAGCTCGTCAACACGACCGACGGACCGGTCGACCTCACCGGCTGGCGATTGACCTCTTCCGACGGCGCTCCCGACGTTCAGTTGGTCGGCGTCCTTCCACCTCGAAGCGCAGGAGATCCGAGGGCCGGATTCTATCTTCTCGAACGGGATGACGACGAGTCGGTCCCGTCGATCGCGGCCGACATTCTCTACTCCGGAGCGCTGAACGACGCCGGGGAGTCCCTTCACCTGTACGACGACGACGGCCGCCTCGTCGATTCGGCGAACGCGACGCCGACGGACGAAGCTGGATCGTGGCCGGCCGGAGTCGCCGCACACGGGGACGCGGTTCCTCGCTCCATGGAGCGGGTCGATCCGCTTCGCACCGACGAACCGAGGAACTGGGAGACCGCGCGGTGCGAGGAGGAAGAGGAGGAGCCGGACGAGGATTCGAGTGGCTGCTGCGGAACTCCGGGACGGGAGAACACCGTCTACAACCTCCTTCCGGTCGCCTCGATCGCGATCGAGCCACGGGTACCCGAGCCGGGGGCGGAGATCCTGTTCGACGCCTCCGCGTCGGCCGACGCAAACGACATCATCGTCTCGTTCACCTGGGACTTCGGCGACGGCGTCACCACGCACGGCCAGACCACCAGCCACACGTATACGTCGGAGGGGGAGTACATCGTCGTGCTCACCGTCGAGGACAGCAAGGGGGGACGGAGCCGATCGGTCGAATCGGTTGCCGTCCGCTTGGCCAACCCGCCGGTCGCCGACTTCAGTCTGCTCCTTCCGAGCGCCGCCGAGCCGCGCGCCGGAGACCCGATGGTGTTCCGAAGCGAGTCGAGCCGCGCATCGGTCGACCTCGTCAGCTGGACGTGGGACTTCGGTGACGGATCGATCGCGGAGGGTGAATCGGTGCACCACACATTCGAGTCGGCCGGTGCCTATACGGTCCAGTTGACCGTCGTCGACGGTCAAGGGGGCCGAGCCGAGCGCGCTCAGACGATCGACGTGGCCAGTCGTATCCCGACGGCGCAGTTCGTGATCACGACGGAACCGCTCCACGACCGAGAGGCCATCACCTTCGACGCCTCCTGGTCGTCCGATCCGGACGGCGAGATCGCCGAATACCACTGGGACTTCGACGGAGACGACACCGTCGACCTCGTCAGTGAGGAACCTATCGTCGAGCACGTCTACCCGACCGGCGGAAGCTACACTCCGTGGCTCTTCGTCGAGGACGTCGACGGCGATCGGTCGATCCCCTCTTTCGAGACGATCGAGGTGAACACCGGACCGACCCCCCAATTCACCGTCTCGAACTTCGAGCCGACGGAGATGGAGGAGGTCGCGTTCAAAGATCATTCCCTCGACGTCGACGGACGAGTCGTCGAGCACTTCTGGGATTTCGGCGACGGCAAAGCTTCGATCCAGTCGTCGCCCACCCACGCGTTCGCCTCGAGCGGGGTACAGACCGTTAGCCTAACGGTCATCGACGATCGAGGGGCGGCTCGAACCGGGACGGCGACACTCGATGTGGAGAACCTGCCGCCGACCGCCGTCCTCGCCGTGTCGCCGACCGGTCCACAGGAGACCGGAACCTCGATCCGACTCGATGCAAGCGGGTCGGTCGACCCGAGTCCCGCAGGATCGATCGTTCGCTACGAGTGGGACACCGACGGAGACGGAATCTACGATCGAGAGACGTCCGCTTCGTCGATCACTCGCAGCTACTCCGACGACGGAGTCTTCGAGGCGTCCGTCCGGGTCACCGACGATGTGGGAGGACAATCGACGTCCGAAGCGATCTCAATCACCGTTCGGAACCGTCCACCGACGGTCAGCCGCATTCTGTGGACGCCTGACGACCCGAGCGACGGTGCCGAAGTCGTCTTCTCCGCCGAGGCGAGAGACCCGGACGGCGAGGTCGTCGGCTGGAGTTGGTGCTTCGACGACGAAGGGACCGCGTCCGTCGAGCGGCCGACGTACGTCTTCCAGGCCGACAGGACCTACTCCGTATCGCTCACCGTCCGCGACGACGACGGGGCAAGGTCGGAGGCGTTCTCAGTCGACGTTCTCGTCGCAAACGCCCTTCCCATTGCGAGTTTCTCGATCTCCATCACGGATTCGGGCATCGTCGCGTTCGACGCGCACGCGTCGACGGACCCGAGTCCGAACGGCCGCATCGTTCACGTTGCGTGGGATTTCGGCGACGGCGAGACCTGCCCTCAGGGGACGTCGAGCTGCGGCGGCGGCGATCGGGCCGAACCGATTCACGAGTATCCCGGCCCCGGAACGTACCGGGTGACCCTCGTCGTCATCGATGACGACGGGGGAATCGCCCGCGCGACCCAGACGGTGACGATCCGCTGAACGAAAGGATCCTCGATGTTCCGTATCCGCGAAGCGACCGACGCCGACAATGATGCGCTCCTCCGTCTCGAAGCGGAGAGTCCGCAGGGAACCGGGATCGCCATCATCATCGACCGAGAGGACTACTTCTACCGGTCGAGATTGCACGACCGAAGCAAGATCCTGATCGCCGAAGAGAAGGGGAATCTCGTCGGGGTGATGGCGTTTGCGATCAAGGAGGTGTTCCTCGACGGGACGCTCGAGCGCGTCGCGTACTTCTACGATCTGCGGGGAGAGGCTTCGTATCGCCGGAGCATGAAGCGAGGGCTCTTGCGACTCTGGCAGGCCGCCGTCGCCGAGATCGAGGAGAGCGGGGCTCAGTTCATCTACGGCCACGTCAAGGCCGACAACTACCCATCGCTGAGCGTGTCGACGAAGATGGGGGCTCAGCCGGCCGCGTCGTTCGACATTCTCACCCTCCCGTCGCTCCGCGGACGCGTGGACGATCTCGACCCTCACCTGGACGATCTCGAGGCCGAGGTCGCTCGAATCGAGACGTCGGTCGGCGTCCGATCGATGCGACCACCGCGACTGATCGAGCCGTACGCTCGCGGAGCGGAGCTCGGGTACTTGAAGGGCATCTTCCGCCTCGAAGAGGCCGACTCGGCCGCCCAGGTCAGCGCGTGGGACCTGTCGAGCATCTACCGAGGTCGCGTCACGCACATGCCGATCAGCCTTCGCCTCCTCGGCGCCGGACTGAACCCTCTCTCCAAGGTGATCTACGTTCCGCGCGTCCCGAAGGTCGGAGAGACGATCGCCTACATGCAGCTGTTCGACCCGATCTGCTACGGTCTCCGCGGGCGGGCACTCCTCAAGCGTCTGATCCAGCGAATCCGACGCCGCGCGTACGCCGACGGCATCGACGTCGTGACCCTGTTCATCTACTGTGACGATCCGCTCGCTACCCGTCCACGGTTCTTCCCCGCGGAGGTCCTACACTACCACACGATGGTCCGACCGCTTTCCTCGTCGCGACTGCCCGATCCTCCTCTGTACCTGGACATCCGCGATATCTGACGAACACACCAGACTAGACGGCGAGTCGGTACCCGAATCCTCGCACGGTCAGAATCAGCCTCGGATCCTTCGGATCGAGCTCCAGCTTCTTCCGTAGGAGATAGATGTACTTCTGCACGTCCTGCCGCGTCGCGTACGAGGGTCGCCGCCAGAGAGCCTTCAGGATCTCGTCGCCGGAGAAGACCCGACCCGGGACCGAGTGAAGGAGCTTGAGAAGCTGATACTCCTTCGGCGAAAGGGTCACCGATCGATCCCCGTACCGGACTTCCTTGCGCTCATCGTCGATCACGAATCCCCCCCACGACGTCCTCGGCCTCGTGCGTCGAAGGACCGCCTCGATCCGCGCAAGCAACTCCTTTGGGTTGAACGGCTTAAGGATGCAATCATCGGCGCCGATCGACAGAGCACGGATCCGATCATCGACACGATGGAGACTCGTCACCACGATCACCGGCGGCTCAAGGCCGTTCTTCCGCAGATCGGAGAGAAGGCCCCATCCGTCGGTCTCGGATCGCCCGAGCTGCACGTCGAGCAGGACCATGTCCGGGTTCCACTGAGGAACGAGAGCCTTCGCTCGAGTCGGGCGATCGACGGCGAGAACCTCATGACCTTCTGTCCGGAGCGCTTCGGCCAGATGTCGCAGTGTGTCCTGATCACGATCACAGATGAGAACTCGGATTGAATCCATCGGTCTCCGGTGTCCGGGTCGTCGTCGGACGCACAGCGTCGCAGATGCGCCTCTTCGACCGCGTCAGTCGATCTCGGCTCCCTCGTCCGTCGTCTCATGTTCGCGGCGCAAGAACGTCGGGACCTCGAGGTTCTGGTCCGTCTTGATTCGCTCACGGTGAACGTTGCGGGCGCGTTCGACCATCTCCGGTTCGCGGAAGTCGGCGGCGATCACCGTGATCTGTAGCGTCTCCTCGAGTTCCTCGCGAACGACAGCTCCAAAGACGAGATCACATTCCGTACCGGCCGCCTTGCGAATGTGCGCCGCCGCCATCGTGACCTCTCCCAGCGTCAGGTCGTCGTCGCCGGTTACGTTCATGATCAGCTTCCGCGCACCTCGAATCGAATCTCCCTCCAACAGCGGGTTTGTGCTGGCCAGCTTGGCCGCGGTGAGCGCCCGGCCCTCTCCGGACGCTTCTCCCATTCCCATCATCGCGTCGCCTGCGTCGGCGAGAACGCTCCGAATGTCAGCGAAATCGAGGTTGATCAGCCCGCGGACCGTGATCAAGTCGGAGATCCCCCGCACGCCTTGATGGAGAATCCCGTCGGCCATCTCGAACGCCTTCGTCATCGGAAGGCCCTTCGCACTCGTCTCAAGGAGGCGATCGTTCGATACGACGATGACCACGTCGGCCGCTCGCCGAAGCTCGGCGAGCCCTTCGTCCGCCTGCGTCCGACGAATCGTGCCCTCGAACGAGAACGGCCGTGTGACGACGCCGACAGTCAACGCACCCGTCTCCTTCGAGATCGCGGCGATCGTCGGCGCCGCACCAGTTCCCGTCCCACCGCCCAATCCGGCGGTGACGAAGACGAGGTCCATCCCTTGGACGAACTCGGAGATCTCCCACCGAGACTCTGCAGCGGCCCGCCTCCCCTTCTCGATCGCCCCACCGGTGCCGCGTCCTCCGGTGATGTCGATCCCGAGCTGCAATTGCTCCCTGACGATCGACGCCTCGAGAACCTGACGGTCGGTGTCGACGGCGACGAGCCGGACGCCCTGCAAGCTCTCCTCGCGCATCCGCCCGACTGCATTGACCCCACCGTCTCCGACGCCGAGAACGATGATCCTCGCCGTCGTCCCTCTCGACGGCCGCTCCTCACGTGCCTGCTCGAGGAGTGGGAGTCCTCCGATGATGACCTCACGCTCGCCGAAGACGTCGCGGACGGCCTCCGTCAGCTTCCCCAGCTTTCGTTCGCAATACTCGCGCTTGAAGTCGCTGTCGACCGAGATGTGCAATCGGTTCTCGCTCAGGGTGACCGCTTGCACGTCCTTCGGAAGGCAAGCGCGCAGGATGCGATCGTCGATCGCCGCCCGGAGGTCTCGCCACGTGTCGCCGAGTGACGCGTCGCCCTTCGTCTCGTACGCCCGATCTTCGAACATTATCCTATCCTTTGAAAGCCATTCTGTACGGCCGCCCAGTGCAAGTCAATGGGGCGGACCCGATCCTCTTCCGAACTGTTGGCCCGGCCGACCGGTTTCGGTATCGTTGGAGCGTGACGTGGGAAGGTGTTTGGAACATCCTCAAGTGGGTCCTGGCGGCGCTCGCCGCCGGGTTCATCGGCCAATTCGGTCGATCCTACGCGCTTCGCCTTATCGAGCGGCGAAGGAAGGGGCGCGAACCGAGCGAGAACAGCGCCGCGGCGGTCCCTCCCGAGGTGCAGATGGAACGAGATCGTCTCGAGGCCCAAGCGAAGATCGAGAAGAAGCGGGCGAAGGCGGAGGTGAAGAGGCTCAAGAAGTCTCGAGAATCGGAGACGCGAGAAGAAGAAGACTGAGAAGGCGAGCGCCTATTCCTTCTCCTCCTTGGCGGGTGTGTAGATCTCTATCCCATTGTAGAAACCGCAATTCGGGCAAGCACGATGAGGGAGCTTCGGCTCGTGACAATGCGGACACTCGCTCGACGGGACCTGCGTCGGTTTGCTCCAGTGATTCCGGCGCATGCGCCCCTTCGATCGCGATGTTCGATACTTCGGAACAGCCATCTTTCCTCCCTCGCGTCGACCTTCGGGTCGACGGTCCATGGAATCCTCAGGCGTGAAGTGTAGTCTCAGCCCGACTCCGGTTCAACCTCGAGCACGAGCGTAACCGGTCCGTCGTTGACGAGTTCGACGGCCATCTTCGCACCGAACTTCCCGGTCCGAACCTCGACGCCCTCTCGGCGGATCGCAGCGACGAACGCCTCGAACACCGGCTCGGCCGTCTCCGGAGGTGCGGCACCGACGAAGCTTGGCCGTCGGCCCTTCCGCGTGTCGGCAAGGAGGGTGAACTGGCTGACGGCGAGCACCTTCCCACCCACGTCGATGAGCGACCGGTTCATCTTCCCGTCTTCGTCTTCGTGGATCCGCAACGTGACGACCTTCCGGGCGGCCTTCGTCAGATCGACGCGCGTGTCTTCCGGCACAATGCCGACCAAGAGCAGAAGTCCCGGTCCGATCTCGGCGATCCGCGTCTCACCGACGTCGACCGCCGCGCGTCGTACGCGCTGCACGACGATGCGCACTTCGTCAACCGTCTTCCTGCAACCGCTCAGCGTACTCGATCAGCCGCTCCATCGCCTCGTCGCTCAGCTTCGCCGCACGCGAAAGGAGGACGAGTTCGAGGCGCTCCCGGCCGATCTGCGCCTGCACGGTTCGCCGGAACGCCTGCTCGACCAACCGAGGCGCCCGGAAATTCGCCGCCCGGTCAACGTAGTTGATCCGCCATTTCGGGAGGCGATTCAGCGTGGCGATTGCGCGCTCGATCAGATGCCCGATGTGCGGTGCTCGCGTCTCGAAGACGCCGTTGACGTGATTCGCCAATTGCTGACTGTCGGTGAAGAACAGCACCGACTCCGGCTCGTACGTAATCGCCTGACGCGCCGCCTCGATCAATGCGTGGTACTCCGCGACTTCGGGAGTCGCTCGCCCGACAATGCGCGAGATCTCATCGACGACGTTCCCGTCCTTGTCCGTAATGGCGATTCCGATGCCGGCCTCTCCGGGCCGCCCTCGCGCGTCGCTTGCAAAGTACACGAAGAGCTTGTCCATTGTCTGGGCCCACCAGGATTCGAACCTGGGACCGACCGGTTATGAGCCGGGCGCTCTGCCGCTGAGCTATGGACCCGTCTTCCGAACGGGACTATAAGTTCAGCGTCGATCGGCTGTCAAGGACGAAACGCCGATTCCGACCGTGTTCTTCACCAACCTCGCGGTTTCGCGCGACGGCTACGAACCGTCATTGGCCGAGATCCGCGTCCAGCCCCTTCGCGCCATCACGCGCTCCAGGCGGTGGACATCGACGAGGATGGCGAGCAGAAGGGGCACGCCGAATCAGCTCTGCCGTCGTCTCGCGGGACCGACGACCGGGCCTGAGGCGTCGAAGGCGACGCCCGACGCAAGGTCCCCGTCCCTGCAGCCCGCTGTGAATACCGGCAGAAGGTACCCGAGATGAAGCTCGAACCCGAGGAAACGTAGCGGCCGAACTTTCATGCTGGCGAACGGGACAACTCCCGCGAAGGTCCGCCGGGCCGCTCGAACGACCGGCCCCGGCGCGAGACCGCACCGCCCGCACGAGGGGGCGACGCGCCGACCGCATTCCGTTCGAGGAGCCGAAGACCAAGGCACCGCCTGCACGGGGGGACGCGCCCCTTCGTCTCGGACCCACAGGGAAGCGGTCCCGCTTCCCCGACGACGAGCCCGAGCGCCAAGACGGAGTCCTCGTCTCCGCCGACGCCGACTTGGAACCTGCCGCATTCAAGTTCTAGCCCGGCTGCCCGATCCGAAAGCTGCCTCAGGGCGTCTCCGCCCCATCCGAGTCTTCCGATCGCGAGCTCGTCGGAGTCCCCACCGCGCCCCCGGCGACGCTGAGGCGTCCGAATTCACCGTCCACGAGAACGGCGTTGATCTCTCGGTGGGATCGGGCGCATACAGGCAGAGCGACGACTCACCGAGACCGAACCAGAACGGTCCAGCCTCCTCTTCCGCCAGAACGGCGGCAGCGAACACGACCGCAAATGTCAAGCCCCCTGGGCATGTTCCTCCGGCCGCGATCGGCGACTACGGTTCAACCGGGGCCGAATCGGCCTCCGGCTCGGGGGCGCCTGTCGGAATCGTCAGGCTCTCCTCGATCGTCATCAGCTCGCCGATCCGCTGCTCGCACACGCCGCGATTCCCCTGAACGACCAGTACGATCGTCTCCCGAAGCAGAACGAAACCCACCCCGTACAGCAGGGTCTGTTCGTCCTCCGCCTCGTAGGTGATCCTGACCTTACGCTCCGCGAAGCCGGGCGGCGGAAGCTCGTCGAAGCCGACGAACTCCTTCCCGGGACACGGGCTCGCGATCTCGCAGCCGATCTCGACCGCGCGGGCGACACCGATGTCGCCGACAACCACGATCCATGCCTCGATCCTCTCAACCGGATCGACGAGATGGACACCGTCGTACGTTTCCTCGACTCTCCATCCCGGCGGAGCCTCGAACTGGAACCGACCATCCGGATCCACGTACGTCCGCTCGGCGAGTCGCTCGACGAGCGCAAGCTGACTCGGTGTCGGCCCACCGTTCCCGTCGATGTAGACGAGCGAGTACGCGGTGAGGATGATCCCGACCCACAGCCCGAGGAGGATCATCGCGTTTCTCATCGTCGCACCTCCCATTGCCCCTCACTCCATTCTAGTTACGTTGTCAAGCCGCGCCAAGCGTCTATCCCACATCTTGCCGCAACCCTTCGTGTCAACCTATACTCGCAGCATGATGAAACGCGTCGTCGCACTTCTGACACTCCTCGCGTTGTCGATCGTCTTCGTCCACGCGGCGGAGCGCGTCTTCGTCCTGACCATCGACGGCGAAATCGGCGGGGGAACGGTCTCCTATCTTCGTAGCGGCCTCGCAAACGCCGCCGCCGCGGGGGCGGAGGTCGTCATCGTGCGGCTCGCGACGCCGGGGGGGGACCTCGATTCGGCGTTCGCCGCACGCGACCTCCTGCTGGCCGCTGAAATCCAGACCATCGCCTTCGTCGATCGAGAGGCGATCTCCGCCGGCGCCCTGCTCGCTCTCGCTTGCAGGACGATTCTCTTCGCCCCCGGTGGCGTCATGGGAGCGGCCACCCCGATCACGTTCGACTACGGCGAAGGCTACGTCGAAGCGATGGAGAAGGTGCAATCGGCCGTTCGGACCCTCTTCCGCGCGACGGCGGAGGCGCGCGGCCGCGATCCGCGGATTGCCGAGGCGATGGTCGACAAGACAATCGAGATCCCCGGCCTGACCGAATCGGGGAAGCTTCTAACGCTGACCGCGGGCGAGGCGGCAGCTTCCGGCTACTCCGACGGACAGGCCGCGTCGCTCGATGCGCTGCTGTCCGAACGTGGCTACGTCTCGACCGAAACAACCTCGTACGAGAGCCGACTCGTCGACCGCATCGTGGAAACGCTGACTTCATCGACGCTCGCCGCGATCCTTCTCGTCGTCGGTCTGCTCGGTCTGATCATCGAGATGATGATCCCGGGATTCGGCGTCGCCGGGATCATCGGTGCACTCTGCCTCGGTGCGTTCTTCTGGTCCCACTTCCTCGTCGGACTCGCCGGCTGGGAGTCGATCGCGTTCGTCATCGGCGGGCTCCTCGCCGTCTTCTTCGAGGTCTTCGTGTTCACCGCCGCCGACTTCGGTCTCGCCGGCATCGTCGGTCTGGTCCTGATCGGCCTCGGGTTCTACACGTCGATGGTCGGCCCGTTAACCGATCGGACCGCCGCCCTCCGCGCGATCGGCATCGTCAGCGCGGCGGTCGTCTTCGCCCTCATCGTCGCGGTGGTCTTGGTGAGCCGACTTCCGAGGTCGAGACTTCGAATGGGGGGCGTGATCCTCTCCTCAGCGATCACGGGACGGGCCTCCGACAAGATCCAACGTGAAGTGAGACCGAGTCTGTGGGTCGGGCGACGCGGCATCGCCGCGACCGATCTTCATCCAGTCGGCATCGGCGTGTTCGACGGCGAACGGGTCGACGTGATCTGCGAAGAGGGGCACCTACCGAGAGGGACGCCTCTCACCATCGTCAGAGACGACGGGTATCGAAAGATCGTCCGTCGAGCAAAGGAGGATTAACATGATCGGCTACGTAGTCATTGCCGTCGTCGCGCTCATCTTCCTGTGGGTCTTCTTCTACTTCGTCCCCATGGGGTTGTGGATCTCGGCGCTCGCCGCCGGGGTTCCGGTCGGGCCGGTGACGCTGATCGGAATGAGGTTACGGAAGGTCAACCCGCACCGGGTGATCGTCCCGATGATCGCGGCGTGGAAGGCGGGTCTGAAGCTGTCGGTCTGGGATCTTGAGGCCCACTATCTCGCCGGGGGGAACGTCGAGCGCCTCGCCCGCGCTCTGATCAGCGCCGACAAGGCGAACATCGAGCTCGCCTTCCAACGGGCGGCCGCGATCGATCTGGCCGGTCGCGATGTCTACGACGCCGTCGCGATGTCGGTGAACCCACGCGTCATCGAAACGCCGAGGGTCGGAGCCGTCGCGGCCGACGGAATCCAGCTGTTCGCGATCGCCAAGGTGACCGTTCGCGCCAACATCGATCGACTCGTCGGCGGCGCGACCGAAGAGACGGTCATCGCACGCGTCGGTGAAGGGATCGTCTCGGCGATCGGCTCGGCCGGTTCTCACAAGGAAGTCCTCGAGAACCCGGACAAGATCTCCAAACTCGTCCTCGGGCGATCGCTCGACGCCGGAACCGCATTCGAACTCCTGTCCATCGACATCGCCGACGTCGACGTCGGGAAGAACATCGGCGCGCAGCTACAGACGGATCAGGCCGAGGCCGATCTGAAGGTCGCCCGTGCTAAGGCAGAAGAACGCCGGGCAATGGCCGTCGCACAGGAACAGGAGATGACCGCCCTGGTCCAAGAGCGACGGGCGGCCGTTGTCGAGGCCGAAGCCGAAATCCCGCGGGCCATGGCCGAAGCATTCCGTCAAGGAAACCTCGGGATCATGGACTACTACCGAATGCGGAACATCCAAGCCGACACCGACATGCGTGGCAGCATCGCCGACACCGAGGGCTCCGCCCCCGACTCGGGGGTGATCGACGAATGAAGACGCCTCGGACGATCCGAACCAAGAGCGTTCGGACGCTGATCCGGTCGACGCCGGCAATCGCCCTCGTCGCCGGGATCGTCTTCGGCCCACCTCCCGGCCTCGATCCGCCCGGCGGCTCTCGGCGACGCGGCGTCTGAAGACGCCCTTGGCCGGGGTCGGCCGCTGGATTACAATGGTCGAGCCGGTGAGGGAGTGTAGATGAAGAGGGTCCCCGACGTACTCACGCTGTCGAGAGCGCTGATTGCGGCTGCCATCTTCGCGCTCGGCTTCGTCGGGAAGAGCGCGCTGCCGACGGTCATCTTGCTGACGATGCTCGGTTGGACCACCGACATCTTCGACGGTCGGGTCGCGCGAAGACTCAACAAGCCCCCGTCGTGGGTCGGCGAAAAGGAATTCGCCTTCGACATGGCGATGGTCTTCGCCGGACTCTGCTACCTCGTGCTGTCCGGGTTCATCCGATTCGTCCCAGCGATCGCCTATACGATGATCGCCGCGGCGTTCATCGCCTATTTCCGCTCGAAGATGGTGACGATGTCGTTCGCGGCGCCGGTCGTCGCTCTTCCCCTGGTCGTCGCCTACTTCGAGGCACCGGATGCGTTCCTCTGGTACATCATCTGGATCGTCGCCGCGTTGGCCCTCGACTGGCGCCGGTTCAAGGGCGTCGTCCTCGAGTTCATCGAGAACACGAAGAAGCTCCTGGCAAGGCACTGACGTTCGCCGCTCGATCGAATCCAAAGCGCGCTAGAAGAGCCGATCGTCCCCAGGAATGCCGAGGTGGTCGTACGCGCGCTCGGTCGCGATCCTTCCCTGCTGGGTTCGCTGAATGAACCCCTTTTGCAGCAGGAACGGCTCGACGACGTCGGTGATCGTGTCCTTCTCCTCCGAGAGAGCCGCAGCCAACGTCTCGAGGCCGACCGGACCGCCGTCGAATTTCTCAACGAGCGTTTCGAGGACGACCCGATCGAGCTCGTCGAGGCCGACGCCGTCGATCCGAAGCATCTCGAGCGACCGCCTGGCGATGTCGAGGTCGATCCTGCCCTCGCCCTTCACCTCGGCAAAATCCCGTGTTCTCCGGAGAAGCCGATTCGCGATCCGTGGCGTCCCCCTCGAACGCCCTGCGAGCTCGGCCGCCCCCTCGTCGGTCACCTCGATCCCCAAGAGCTTCCCCGAACGCGACACGATCTGAGTCAGCGGTTCGAGGTCGTAGAATCCGAGCCGGAAGGAAACCTCGAATCGATCCCGAAGCGGCGCCGAGATCAGTCCCGCCCGGGTCGTTGCTCCGACCAACGTGAACGGAGGGAGGTCGATCCGAAGCGATTGCGCATTCGGACCTTCGCCGAGGATGATGTCGATCTTGTACTCCTCCATCGCCGGATAGAGGATCTCCTCGACGTTGCGTCGGAGTCGATGGATCTCGTCGATGAAGAAGACGTCGTGAGGACGAAGGTTGGTCAGGATCGCAGCGAGGTCCCCGGCCTTCTCGATCGCCGGCCCGGAACTGATCCGTATGTTCACGCCCATCTCGGCCGCGATGATCTGAGCGAGCGTCGTCTTGCCGAGTCCCGGCGGTCCGTGCAACAGAACGTGATCGAGCGGCTCCTCGCGCGCGCTCGCTGCAGCGATGTAAATGCGAAGCTTCTCCTTGACCGCGTCCTGACCGATGAACTCCTCAAGAGACCCCGGTCGGAGATTGGTCAGGTTCGCGTCCTCTTCGAGCTTCACCCCGGCGATCTGCTCCGTCCTCATCCCGAACCGCATTGTACAGATCCAAAGCAAGCTGGACCAACTCCACGTCTTGAGCCGAGCCCCCTCCGCTATGTGATACCATCTCCGCTCGTGAAGGAGGGTGAAACGCGTGAACGGCCGCACCGTCGTATCGATTGGGACGTTCGACGGCGTCCATCTCGGACATCGATCGATCCTCGAACGCCTCACCGAGGTCGCCCGGGAACGAGGTGCGCGACGCGTGGTCTATGCATTCGAACGGCCGCCGCGCTCGGCAATCCGACCGGACCGCCCTCTCGGCCTGCTTCTCCCGGTCGACGTGAGAGCAGCCCTTCTCCGAAGCGCTTGCGATCGCCTCGTCGCCGCGTCCTTTCTGGACGTTCGCGATCTTTCTCCCCGCGCGTTCGCCGAGCGCGTCCTCATCAAAGATCTTCGAGCGGAAGGCGTCGTTGTCGGACGGGGTTTCCGCTTCGGAACCGATCGAGCCGGCGATCTCTCGACTCTCCGAGCTCTCGGTGCCGACCTGGGCTTCGACGTGATCGGCGTGTCCCAAGTGCTCATCAATGGTCGTCCGGTGAGCAGCACGAGGATTCGCGCGCTCCTGCGCGCGGGCCGGGTTTGCGACGCAGCCGGCCTCCTCGGACGACCGCCCGTCCTCATCGGCCGCGTCATCGAGGGCGACCAGATCGGGCGATCGCTGGGCCACGCGACAGCCAATCTCGATCTCGACCCGGATGTCCTCCTGCCGGCGGACGGCGTCTACTTCGCGCGTGCGCTCGTCGCCTGTCGACGGGCTCACGGCCTTCTCTACGTGGGAAGACGGCCGACGTTCGATGGAAAGACGCAACGATGTGAGCTTCATCTGCTGGCGCCGCCGCCCGAATCCCTGTACGGCCTTCCGATCGAGGTTCACCTGATGGAGCGAATGCGTGAGGACCGTGCGTTTCCTTCGCCGGAGGATCTGCGTGCTCAGATCAAGCGCGACGTGCGCGCTGCGTCCGAGCTCGTCGATCGGTACTCCCTCACCTTCGATTCCATCGTCGGTTGAAAGCCCCGTTCTCCTGACCTACCATCTCTCGTCGGCATGTTGACGCTCGGAATCGACACGGCCGAACCGATCGGTGGCGTCTCCCTCTTCGAAGAGGGAGTCCTCGCCGAAGAGCGGCTGATGGATACGCCCCTTCAACACGCCGAGAGGCTGATCCCGCTTGCGAAGGAACTCCTCGAGGAGTCATCTCGAGATGTCGAAGAGATCGCGTGCGTCAGCGCGAACCTCGGACCGGGGTCGTTCACTGGGTTGAGAATCGGGTTGGCGACGGCAGGAGGTTTCTGTCAGGCAGGGGGAGCGCGGTTGGTCGGCGTCGACGGAACCGTCGCCTACCGGTCCAGAGTCCCGGAGGAGCGAAGGGTCTGCGTCGTCCTTCGAAGTCGGCGTGACCTGTTCCACGTTCGTTGGTTCGCGGGGAATCGACCGAAGGGGCCGATCTGCCTGATGCACGAGAACGAATTGATCGATCGATTGAGACGGGAGGAACGGGAGTTGACGCTGGTGGGTAGTGGCGCCGCGACGTTGTACGGACGCGTGGCGGATCACGCCCTCGTCCGGATCGGCCCCGAGTATGTGTTGCGTCCGTCCCCGCTCGCCGTCGCCCGAATCGGGGCATCGGAGACGGGGGATCGGTTGTACGAATTGGAACCAATCTACGTAGAACCCGTTCTCGCATAGCCCCGCGAGCGCGGGATCACGAGGAGAGCGACAATGTCTAGAGTCTGTGAAATCTGTGGAAAGAGCCCGGCGTCCGGGAACACGGTTAGCCACTCGGCACGTCACACCCGTCGCGTCCGTGCGCCGAACCTCCAACGGGTCCGAGCGGTGATCGACGGAAAGACGAAGCGCATTCGCGTCTGCACCAGGTGCATCAAGTCCGGACGCGTCGACAAGGCCACGTAAGCGTACTGGCAAGGACGGAGAATGGCGATGACAGCCGACGTCACGTCGCCGAGGGAAGGGGAAGTCGTTGCGCTGGAAGAGGCGGGGGCGAGAGTCCGCCTCGACGGCGGGATGCTCGGACTTCTCCCACGATCGTCCGAGTTTAACTTGTCGATCGGTGCACGGAGAACCTTCCGGATCGAATGCCGCGACGAGAGCGGTGACGTAATCCTGGCCGTCGTCCCTCCCGCGGATGATCCGCCGTTGCACTCGTTCGATCAGGAGTTCGACCGATTGCATAACGCACTCGCCAACCACGGTCCGCGCAACATCCAGAAGCAGCCGGAGCACGACGACGCGCTCGGCAAAGAACGGATTGAAGGATGGATGGCGCGCACGAATGACGCCGTCGCGCGTCTGCGAAAGCGTCGTGCGAAGCGGCTGAGCAGTCAGACCTAGCTGTCCCAAACGGAGGGACTATGCCGAGAGGAACCGTCGTCATCGATGCCGACCGGTGCAAGGGCTGCGGCCTGTGCATCGCGGCATGTCCGCAGGACGTCCTCGCGTACTCCGGCGAGCTGAACAAGAGCGGGTACGACGTCGCCCACATGGAACATCCCGAAGCTTGTATTGGGTGCGCATTCTGCGCAATGACGTGCCCGGACATCGCGATCGAGGTCTACCGCGAGAAGGCCCCGAACTAGGAGGGGGAATGGGAAAGCGGCAGCTTCTGAGAGGCAACGAAGTCATCGCGGAAGCGGCGATCCGAGCGGGGTGTGCATGTTACTTCGCATATCCGATCACGCCGCAGGCCGAACTCCTGGAGCACATGGCGCGCCATATGCCTCGGCTCGGGCGAACGTTCGTTCAGGCCGAGAGCGAGGTGGCCGCGATCAGCATGATCTACGGTGCAGCCGCCGCCGGCGTCCGCACGATGACATCATCGTCCTCGCCGGGGATCAGCCTGAAGCAGGAGGGGATCTCCTATCTCGCCGGATCGAACCTTCCGGCGGTCATCGTCAATATCGTCCGCGGGGGACCAGGCCTCGGGAACATCGCCCCGTCGCAGTGCGACTACTTCCAGTCGACGAAGGGTGGCGGACACGGTGACTACCATATGATCGTCCTCGCCCCGTCGACCGTTCCTGAGGCCGGTGAGCTGACGATGCTCGCCTTCGATCTGGCCGACGCGTACCGGACCCCCGTGATGATCCTCGCTGACGGAATGCTCGGTCAGATGATGGAGCCGGTCGAGCTTCCCGAGCCGGTCGATATGAACAGCCTCCCCGAGAAGCCGTGGGCGACGACGGGTGCGAAGGGGCGCGCCCCGAACATCATCCTGTCATTCGACCTCGACCCGGAGCGGCTGAAGGAGATGAACCTCGTCCTCCAGGAGAAGTACGCGCGGATCACCGAAAACGAGGTGCGGCACGAAGAGACGATGACCGACGACGCGGAGATCGTGATCGCCGCCTACGGAACGGTCGCACGGATCGCCAAGACGGTCGTCCGCCAGGCACGCGAAGAGGGAATCAAGCTCGGCCTGTTCCGACCGATCACCCTCTGGCCTTTCCCCTACGATCCGCTGTGCGTTCTCGCCGATCGTGTTCAGACGGTTCTGACCGTCGAGATGAGCGCCGGACAGATGTGGGAAGACGTGCGCCTCGCGGTCGCCGAGCGAGCCGAGACACCGTTCTACGGGGAACTCGGCGGCGTCGTGCCGACACCGCGTGGAATCCTGAGTGAGGTGAAGAAACATGCCGGTTGACACCTCGAACATGACGAAGGTGTTCGAACGTCCGAAAAGCCTGACCGACGCGCATTTCACGTATTGCCCCGGCTGTCATCACGGGATCCTCACCCGCATCATCGGCCAAGCGATCGATGAGCTGGGGATCGCCGAACGCACGGTCGGGATCGCCCCGGTCGGATGCTCCGTCTTCGCGTACCTCTGGTACAAGTGCGATGCGCTCCAGGCCGCCCACGGGCGTGCGAGCGCCGTCGCCACCGGCATCAAGCGAGCCGATCCGAACCTGATCGTCTTCTCGTACCAGGGCGATGGCGATTTCGCCAGCATCGGGACAGCCGAGTCGATCCACGCCGCCAATCGCGGCGAGAAGATCACCGTCATCTTCGTAAACAACCAGATCTACGGGATGACCGGCGGCGAGATGGCGCCGACGTCTCTGATCAATCAGCGAACGACGACGACGCCCGAGGGGCGGAGCGCGGAGCTCTTCGGCTATCCGATCCGGTTCTCGGAAATGATCGCGCAGCTCGAAGCCCCCATCTACGTCACCCGACAGGCCCTTTACGACACGCGCCGCATTCACGATGCAACGAAGGCGATCAAGAAGGCGTTCGAGAACCAGATCTCGGGCAAGGGATACTCGCTCGTAGAGGTTCTGGCGACCTGCCCGACGAATTGGCGGATGACGCCGGTCCAGGCGAACGACCACGTACGAGAGACCGTCACCGAGGTCTTTCCGCTCGGCGATCTCGTCGACAAGGGGGCATGATGGAACGATCGGTCATCATCGCAGGATTCGGCGGCCAGGGCGTCATCCTCGCCGGCAAGATCCTCGCTCAAGCGGGGATGGATCACGGCCTCGAGGTGACCTGGCTCCCATCGTATGGACCGGAGATGCGCGGAGGAACAGCGAACTGCACCGTCGTTCTCTCGGACGAACCGGTCGGTTCACCGATCGTCGATGAGCCATCGGCTCTGATCGCGATGAATCGGCCCTCGCTGGAGAAATTCGAGTCGATCGTCTCGTCCGGTGGGTCGATCATCGTCAACGAGTCCCTCGTGCACCAGAAGGTCGAGCGTACGAACGTCGACGCGGTCTACGTCCCACTGAATGAGATCGCCATCGACGTCGGTAACGCGCGGGCGCTCAACATGGTCGCCCTCGGCGCGTACGTCAAGGTGACCGGCTTCGTGCCGCTCGACACGATCAAAGCAACGATGACCAGGATGCTCGAGGCGAGCGGGAAGGCGAAGTTCGTCCCGCTCAACGAGCAGGCGCTTGAACGCGGACACGACGCCGTCTGAGCGGTCGGCCTGCCGGACCGTCTATGACGGTCGGATCCTCCGCGTCCACCTCGACACGTTCGTGGACCCCGACGGCCGGACCAAGCAATACGAGATCGTTACCCACCCGGGCGCCGTCGCGATCCTTCCACGCCTCGCGACCGGAGAGATCCTGCTGGTGCGACAGGAGCGTCCCGCCGTCGGCTGCATGCTGTGGGAAATCCCGGCCGGGAAGCTCGAGCCGGGGGAGGCGCCACTCGCATGCGCTCGCCGCGAACTGCGCGAAGAGACCGGCTACGATGCCGACGACTGGCGTGAGCGGATGACGTTCTTCACGACACCGGGCTTCTCCGACGAGCGAATCACGCTCTTCGTCGCCGATCGGCTCCGGTCGGTCGGCATACCGGATCCCGACGAGATCGTCCAATGCGAGCCGTTCGCGGTCGACCGTCTCCTCGAGATGATCGAGGGCGGCCTCATCCTGGACGCGAAGACCATTCTCGCGATCGGATGGCTCGGGAGCCACCCGATCGAGCACACGGAGTGACCGATGTCCGGCCGACTCACACATCGACGACGGAAGCCGCGTTCCCGGTCCTCCCGATTCTTCCGGTTCGGCAGGTCGATCGATGGGACCTACCGGTTCGATCCGGCCAGCCTCCCGCACCAGATGCGGATGATCGGAACGGGAGAGATCGGGGGGAAGGCGCGTGGTCTTCTGTTCGCGATGAACGCGATCCGTGACGATGCGAGCCTCTCGGAGGTTCAGGACCTGCTAGGTTTCCCGGATTCGACCGTGCTGACGGCCGACGCGTTCCTCGCGTTCATGGAGCGAAACGACCTGCAGAGTGACGTCACCGCTGGGTGCGAAGGACGTATCAACCTCGAAGAACTCGGCGAGCGGATCGTCGCTGCAGCGTTCCCCGAAGAATGGGCAGACCGACTCAGACCACTCCTCGAGCGCGAGATGCGACCGCTCGCGGTTCGCTCGTCGTCAGTGATGGAGGACGATCCGGAGCACTCGTTCGCCGGGATCTACCTCTCCGATTTCCTGCCGAATCGTGGGTCGCTCGACGAGCGACTTGCGACGCTCGTTCACACGATCAAGCGGATCTATGCATCGACCTTCGCCGCGAACGCGCGCGCCTACCGGAAACGCCACGGCCTCGACTGGCGCAAGGAGCGAATGGCGATTCTGATCCAGAACATGGTCGGAAGTCCGTACAAGAACGCCCTCTTCTACCCGCTCATCGGAGGCGTCGCCTTCTCGAGGAACTACTACCCGTGGACGAGCCGGCTGAACCCGGAAGACGGCGTCGTCCGCCTCGTGGTCGGCACCGGAACGCGGGCGGTCGGCCGCGAGTACGCGCGCGTCTTCTCCCCCGGTCTCCCCGGCCTCCGGCCCGAGGGGAACGACGTCAAGACGATCATCCGCTTCTCCCAAGAGACGGTGGACGTACTGGACATGAACGCCGGGCACTTGGCCCAACGGAAACTGAACGAGCTCGACAATCCGCTCCTCCGTCTGATTTGCTCCCGCGTCGATTCCGACGGGGACTTGCGAGAGATCTCGCTCGCCGCGCCGATCGATCCGTCCGACCGACTCATCGCCTCGTTCACGCGCCTGATCGAGACAAACGGGATCATGCCGCTGACGCCGCTTATCCGGAACCTCCTTCGTGGCTTCACTGCGTCTCTGGAGCTTCCGATCGACCTCGAGTTCGCGATCGACTTCCCTGGAGTCGAGGAGACCGACTCGACCGCCCCCCTCTTCCAGATCCTTCAAGTCCGGCCGCTCGGAAGCCGTTCCCAGCACCGCCGCATTCACGTGCCCGACGTCGAGGACCGGGACCTTCTACTGGAGTGCCACAAGGTCCTCGGGAACGGTCGGATCGACGCCCTCCGGCATCTCGTTCTCGTCCCCTCCGACTCGTATCGCTGGGACAAGGGCTACGAGATCGCGCGTTCGATCGGACGGGTCAACCGGAGGCTGTCCGATCTCGACGAGCCCTACATCCTGATGGGGCCTGGACGTTGGGCGTCGAGCAATCCCCAACTCGGCGTCCCGGCTCAGTACAGCGAGATCTCCGGCGCCTCGGTCATCGTCGAGATGTCGACGGAATCGTTCGCTCCCGAGCTTTCGTATGGAACGCACTTCTACGCTGACATGGTCGGGAGCGGCGTTCTGTATCTCCCGTTCAGCGAGGAGGCCGGCGACCGGCTGAACCACGACCTGCTCGCAGAACAACACGTGGCCTACAGGGATGATTTCATGGTTCACTACACGTTCTCGTGCGGACTGAGCGTCTTCGTCGACGGAGAGCGTCAGCGCGGCGTCATCGCGCTTCGACGCGCTCGGAGCGAGCGAGGGGTTCGAGCACGATCGCGGCGTTCCAGGACACTTCCCGATCGGGGCTTCGGATCCTCTCAAGAGCGAGGACAGCTCGACACATCGGACCCGTCATAGAAGGAGAACGGACGGGACGGCCGACGGTCGCCTGCGTCGAAAATCGCCGTTGCGCTCGCTATTCGAATAGGTCGATGAGGTAGAGAAGCTGTTCGTCGACGGGCCTCGGCTTGGCGAGAGCGTCACCGAGCGGCACCGGGACAATCTGTGTGCCGTGGATTGCCGTCATCACGTCGAATTGCCCGCTCAACGCAAACTCGATCGACGCGGCGCCGAATCGGGTCGCGAGAATCCGGTCGAACGGCGAGGGGCTCCCCCCCCGCTGGAGGTAGGCGAGGTTCGTCACACGGACCGGCATCTGCATCCGCTCGGAGAGCTGGTTTGCCACGTACTGACCGACTCCCCCGAGACGCGCGTGTCCGAACCCGTCGACTTCCGCCTCCGCGACGACCTGTCCCTCGAGCCCCTCCGGCTCGGCCCCCTCGGCGACGATCACAATGCTGAAGTGCTTCTTCATGTGCTCTCTTCGTTTGATCTTCCGGAAGATCGAATCGACATCGAACTTCCGCTCCGGGATCAAGATCACGTCCGCCCCGCCGGCGACGCCGCCCATCAGGCTGAGCCACCCTGCGTCGCGTCCCATCACCTCGAGAATGAGCACACGATGGTGCGAAGCCGCCGTCGTGTGAAGCCGATCGAGCGCTTCGGTGATTGCGCCGAGCGCTGATGAGAACCCGACCGTGTAGTCGGTCATCCCGATATCATTGTCGATCGTTTGGGGAATCCCGATCGCCCTCACGCCGTACTCGCTCAGCCGATGGGCAACGCCGAGGGTGTCATCGCCGCCGATAGCGACGAGGAAATCGACAGCGTTCACCGCCAGAGTCTCGACGACCTTCTCCGGGCCGTTCTCGATCCGGAATGGGTTTGTCCTCGAGCTACTCAGAATCGTCCCGCCGATGTGCAAGATTCCGGAAACGTCGGCCGGCGTCACTGGACGCATGAGGTTGTCGATCGGCCCTTTCCATCCCTCTTCGAATCCCACAACGTCGACGCCGTGTTTGTTGCCAAACCGGACGATCGAGCGAATGGCGGCATTGATCCCCGGGGAGTCGCCGCCCCCTGTGAGTACGCCAGCTCTCGCCATCTACATCCTCCTGTTCCTACAGCGCATGACCGCCGCTTCCCGCCTGTTCGAGCAACGTCAGCGCAATCCGCTTGGTCTTCTCCTGAATCTTTCGCCCTACGACGCGCGGATCGAATACCTTCTTGTTCGGACTCCAGGCCCCTCCCGGGAAGAGGTTGACGATGTCATCCTCCACGCCCTCGGGAGGCACGATCTCCTCGGCATGCTCAAGGAAGAACTCACAAGCCGTTCGCCCGTAGATGTACTGATAGTGCGTGTCCTTGTTCAGCTTCCGGATCCCGCATGCGATGACTTCCTTGACCTGTTCGGGGAGAACGCCGGAGGATCCGTGAAGGACGAGCGGGGTCTCGAGCCCTGCGTCAGTCAGCCTCTCGCGGATGCGGGCGGCGAGATCGATCCGAAGCTCGATCTCTCGCCCCTTCGATACGCCGTGCTGCGTCCCGATCGAGATTGCGAGGAGATCGGCGCCCGTTTCTTGAGTGAACTCGACCGCTTCTTCTGGATCGGTGTAAAAGGCGTCGTCCGACGCGATCTCATCCTCGACCCCCTTGATCTTTCCGAGCTCCGCCTCGATCAGGATTCCGGTCCCCTTCGCCTTCTCCACAACCGTCCGGCTGATGCGGACGTTCTCGTCAAAGTCCTCCTTCGACGCATCGATCATGATCGAGGAGACGAGGCGGTTCGCGATCACCTCGTCAATCAGGTCCGCTTCGCCGGTCGTGAAATGATCCAGATTGATGAAGACGGAGATCGGGTATTTCAATGAGAGCGTCCGGACGAGTCCGCACAGCGCGAGGAGACCGGTTCGCTTGTCCCCTCCCCCGGCGAACTTCGCCGCGCCGGGGCTGATCTGCACGACCAGATCGGAGTCCGCTTCTGTATATGCCTCCAGAAGGCCCACCAGGATATTCGTCTCGGCGATGTTGTTCGCCATGAATGCGTACCCACCGGCTTCTGCGCCCCGGTATGCTTCGCGGAGCCTCCCGCCGTCACCGAATGCCATCGCGTCCACCTCCGTGAACATCGTTCGCCGGATCCCGCTTCCGGCTCGCATGCTTCTTTTGCCGAAGCGAAGATACGTCATCCGAGAGATGCTTTCACGTCCACCCGCACGCGCTCCCGCGTTGACAAGGCGAGCGATTGGCGGGAAAGTAGAGCCCGAAGAGAGACGTCCTCCGCCGGGCAAGACGTCGCATCGGAGGCCTCGTCGAAGGGAGATCACCGATGACGCAATTCGACGAAAAGACTGAATCCGAATGCATTGATACGCTCCGTTTCCTCGCGTGCGATGCGGTCGAGAAGGCCCACTCCGGGCATCCCGGTCTCCCGCTCGGGGCTGCCACCGCCGCGCACACGCTCTGGTCACACCACCTCCGACACGATCCGACAGATCCGACGTGGCCGGATCGAGATCGATTCGTCCTGTCTGCCGGCCACGGATCAGCGCTGCTGTACGCTCTTCTTCATCTCTGCGGCTACGATGTTCCACGAGCCGAGATCGAGGCGTTCCGCCAGATGGGAAGCCTGACACCCGGCCATCCGGAGAGCCACGTAACCCCCGGCGTCGAGGTGACGACCGGCCCTCTCGGACAAGGCCTCGGAAACGCGGTCGGTCTCGCCCTGGCCGAGGCGCATCTCGCCGCCACATTCAATCGTCCCGACCGAACAGTCATCGACCACCGCACGTACGCCCTCGTCGGAGACGGAGATCTGATGGAAGGCGTCGCCTATGAAGCCTGCGCTCTGGCCGGGCACTGGAAACTCGGCAAGCTCATCGTTCTCTTCGACTCCAACCGGATCTCGCTCGCCGGCTCGTCGTCGCTGGTGACCTCGGAGGATGTCGTCGCCCGATTCGCCGCCGCTGGCTGGCACACTGCTTCCGTCGAGAACGGGGATTCCGTCGAACACGTCGATGCCGCCCTCAACGCGGCGAAGGCGGAGGTGAAGCGCCCATCGTTGCTCGTCGTTCGTACGACGATCGGTCGTGGAGCCCCGACCAAACAGAACACATTCAAGGCCCACGGAGCACCGCTCGGCCAGGACGAACTCGCCGCCGCCAAGGAGGCGGCCGGCTGGCCGACCGACCGGCCGTTCTTCGTCCCAGAGAAGGTGCGCGCGGTCTTCGACGGCGTCCGAAAACGCGGTGAGGACCTTCACAACACGTGGCGACGTCGTTTCGAGGAATATCGCGCAATTCATCCAGACCTCGCCGCCGAGCTTGAGCGCCGTCTCGACGGCCGGATTCCGAACGACTGGTCCGACTCCCTCCCCACGTTCGACGCCGACCCGAAAGGACTGGCGACGCGGAAGGCGTCCGAAGCCGTCCTCGAAGTGGTGGCAGAGCGGCTCCCGGAGCTGATCGGCGGCTCGGCCGACCTGAACCCGTCGACCTACACGTGGCTGAAGAGCCACGGCGACTTCCAAGCCCCCGGAGACCGACCGACCGACGTTCAAGGTGACGTCGGTGGCGTGTGGGGGCACGCCGGCCGAAACGTGCACTTCGGTGTCCGCGAGCACGCGATGGGGACGATCGTCAACGGGATGGCACAACACGGAGGGCTGATCCCGTATTCGGCGACCTTCCTCGTGTTCGCCGACTACATGCGACCGCCGATCCGCCTCGCCGCGTTGAGCGGCTACCCGTCGATCTTCGTCTTCACTCATGACTCAATCGGTGTCGGCGAAGACGGGCCGACCCACCAGCCGGTCGAACAGACAACGAGCCTTCGTCTGATCCCCAATCTGATCGTTCTTCGACCGGCTGACGCCAACGAGACGGTCGAGGCGTGGCGGATCGCAATCGAGCGACGCGACGGCCCGACGACCCTCCTCTTCTCACGTCAGGCCGTGCCGACCGTCGACCGGAACGCGGTCGCCGCGGCCGCCGGGGTCCGCCGCGGCGCCTATGTGCTGTGGGAATCCGACGAGATCCCCCAACTCATCTTGATCGCGACCGGATCCGAGGTGCACCTTGCGCTCGATGCTGCGAGGAAGATCGCCGAGACCGGTCGAACCGTCCGCGTCGTCTCGATGCCGAGCTGGGAGCTCTTCGACGCCCAACCGGCCGACTACCGCGAGTCCGTCCTTCCGGCGGAGACCTCGGCGAGGATTGCCGTCGAGGCGGGGAGAGGTCTCGGTTGGGAGCGATACGTCGGACCGGCCGGTCGGATCATCGCGGTCGATCGCTTCGGCGCAAGCGCTCCCGGAGACGAGGTCCTCGCCCTCTGCGGAATCACGGTCGAGGCGATCCTCGATGCCGCGTCGGCTCTGCTCGGGAGCTGAGGGATCGGCCCGGCCGCTCTAGGCGGTCGGGTCGGGCCTCCACTCGTCGATCCGATCGACCCTCCCGCTGCGCAACGTGACGAGAAGCCCCTCGATGGCCACGGAGACAGCGTCCGACAGCCCCTCGCCGACGGAAAGGTCCGCCGGCTCGATCCCGATCAGGACCACCTCGTCGACCGCCTCGACGAGCCGGGCGAGGACGAAGGAGAGCGGCAGTCCGTGCGTCGATGCAAGCATCCGATCGGTCGAATCGATCGGGAGCCGACGGATCGTTCCGGGAGACAATCCCATCCGGGCTGCGTCGACGATCAGGAGAAGATCCGGTTTTTCCCTGGCGACGATCCCTGAGACGTTCTCGAACGCGCTCCCACAATCGACGGCGTGCCATTCGTCTCGGTCGTCGAGACGCTCGGCGACGATCGGACCGACGCCATCGTCCCTGGAGAGCCGGTTCCCGACACCGAGAAGGAGACGCTTCATTCGTTCGCGGGCTCGATCGAGCGGAACCGTCCGATCGAACGGTATCGCTCGTAGCGCCCGGCGACGAGCTTGTCGATCGGCAGAATGACGAGGTCATCGAGATGGCCGGCGAGCGACTCCCGAAGTGCGGCGGCCGTCGACGCGAAGTCCTTGTGCGCCCCTCCGAGCGGCTCCGGGACAACCTCATCGATCAGCCCGAGCCCGACCAGGCGAGACGCAGTCAGACCGAGTGCCGCCGCCGCGTCCTTCGCTCGCTCCTTGTCCTTCCAGAGGATGGCCGCCGCTCCTTCCGGACTGATGACGGAATAGATCGCATTCTCGAGCATCAAGACTCGATCGGCGACCCCGATCGCAAGGGCTCCCCCGGAGCCTCCTTCCCCGATGACGACGGAGACGATCGGCACGCGAAGGCCCGCCATCGTCAGCAGGCTCTCCGCGATCGCCCCGCCGATGTTCATCTCCTCCGCCTCGAGACCGGGATAGGCGCCCGGCGTGTCGATCAACGTGATCAGAGGGAAGCCGAACCGCTCGGCCAACCGCATGGCACGCAGCCCCTTCCGGTACCCCTGCGGTCGCGCCATCCCGAAGTACCGCTCCTTGTTCTCTTCGGTCGAACGTCCCTTCTGCTGCGCCAAAACGATGATCCGACGTCCGTCGAACCGAGCGATCCCCGCCAGGAGGGCACGGTCGTCACCCGCGATCCGATCCCCGTGCAACTCGTAGAATCCGTCGAAGATCTCATCGATGTAGTCGAGGGCATAGGGGCGTTTCGGATGCCGCGCAATTCGAACACGCTCCCAATCGGTCAATGTGGAGTAGAGATCGCGGCGCAACTCGTCGAGCTTCTCCTCGAGACGAGCGATCTCCTGAGAGAGATCCATCCCGTCTTCCTGGTCCAGCTTGCGCAGTTCCTCGATCTTCGTCTCCAACAGGTCGAGCGTTCGTTCGTCGCTCATGCGGCATCTCCGAAGTAGCCGAGCACGGTCGCCAGTTCAACGCGCAGTTCCTCGCGAGCGACGACGCGGTCGACGAACCCGTGTTCGAACGCAAACACGTCCGTTTGAAAGTGCTCCGGCAGCTCCTGCGCAATCGTGTTCTGGATCACACGTCGCCCGGCAAACCCGATCATCGCTCCCCGCTCGGCGATGATGACGTCTCCGAGACTGGCGATCGACGCCTGGACGCCGCCCGAGGTCGGATAGGTCATCACCGACACGAACGGCACCCCTGCGTCGGCCAGTCGCTGCCGCGTCGCCGCCGTCTTTGCCATCTGCAGAAGCGAGAAGAGCCCTTCCTGAAGCCTTGCCCCGCCGGACGATGAGACGAGGACGAACGGCATACGATCCTCAACTGCCTTCTCGATCGCTCGGCAGATCTGCTCGCCGACGACCGAGCCCATGCTCCCACCGACGAAGCGGAAGTCCATCACCGCAATCACGATCGGAATCGACTCGATGCGTGCCGTCCCGAAGACGATCGCGTCCCCCAAGCCGGTCTTCTCTCGCGCCTCCTCGATCCGCTGTGCGTACGGTCGGCTGTCGACGAAGTCGAGAGAATCATCGGCCACGATCGGCTCGGTCAGGTCTTCGTAGCTCCCCTCGTCGACGAGCGATGCAATTCGCTCGATCGCCGTGTGAAAGAAGTACATCCCGCAGTTCGGACAGATGTTGTTGTTCTCGCGAACCCGACGCTTGAAGACGAGTTCCCCGCAAGACTTGCACTTCATCCACAGTGATTCGTCACGCTCCTGATCGACGTCGACGCGCAGATACTGCCTGTCTTTGAAAATGGCCACGACTCACCCCCTAGGAGCGGTGCCGGAAGCGCCAGAACCTCTTCTCCTCGGTCTCTTCATCGTCCTTCGGGCGTCTGAGGCTGTCCGGCAGCGCAGAGCCGCTCGAGACGATCATCGAGAGCGCGTCCTCGACCGGCATGTCGACGTAGGTCACCAACCGCTTCGGAATGATGAGCATGTAGCCCGACAGCGGATTCGGCGCCGTCGGAGCGTAGACGAGGATGCACTCCTCTCCGGTCAGATCCTGGATCTTACCGAGGTCTTCGTTCGTGACAAGTCCGAGAACGTTGACGCCCGGCTTCGGGAACTCGAACATCACGACCTTCTGGAACGAGGACGTGCCCGATCGGTTGAGAAGCGCGGTCGAGAATTGCTTGAACGTGCCGTACAGCTTCCGAATCCCCGGGACGAAGAAGAAGATCCGCTCGAAATAGTAGTGGAGGGTCCGCCCGAACACGTTCCGCATGATCACCCCGATCAACAGGATGATCAGCAACGTGACGACGAGCCCGAGACCGGGGATCCACCGGCCGAGGGCACGTTCGATCGTCATCCCGAGGGGAGCGCCTTGCCCGACGATGCGATCGACCAGCTGGAAGAGCCACAGCACGACAAAGACCGTCGCGCCGACCGGCAAGATCGCCAGGAGACCGCTGACAAACGTCGCCCGTAGCCAGACGAGGAATCGCCTCATCGTCCCTCACACACTCCATCGTCCGAACGTTGCGTACACGATTCGGGCATTATAGGTCACCGACGTATCATACAACCATGGCCCGCATCGCATCCTCCGGTCGAATCGCTCTGTCGGCGCTCGGCGCGCTCGGTCTTCTGTACGCGGGCCTCGTCGGCATGCGAGCCGTGTGGCCGATCGACTTCCAGAGCGCGGTTCGAACTGCCGCCGCAGCGCAGTCGCTCGAACCCGATCTCGTCTACGCCGTCATCTATGCGGAGAGCCGCTTCGATCCCGAGGCGGTCTCGCCTCGCGGTGCGATCGGTCTCATGCAGATCATGCCGGCAACGAGCCGCTGGATCGCCCAGCAGCTGAATCTCAACGCGCCCTCCGACGAAGAACTCCTCGACGTCGAGCAGAACCTCCGATATGGGACGTGGTATCTCCGCCATCTGCTCGACCGCTACGACGACGTCGAGACGGCGCTGCTGGCGTACAACGCCGGTCCAACGACCGTAGATCGGTGGCTCGTCGAGAGCGAGTCTCCGTACAGCGAGACGGTGACCTACGTCCGACGCGTCCGGGCTGCGCAACCCGTCTATCGGGTCTACATGAGGATTTCCGGGCTCCTTGACGTTGTACCCGCTATCTCTCTCTAGCATTGCAGGGGCTTCGTCCGTGGGCTAGACTTCCGAGCGATTGCGACCCAGACAGATACAGGAGGTTGTTGACGTGTCGGACGCGACCCAGTGGGTAAGGAAGGACTCGACCGAAGAGAACGTGTTCTGGCCGACGGACGAACTGAAGGCGAGAACGTGGATCTCCGATGAGTCGATCTATGAGAAAGCATCGGCCGACCCGAAGGCCTTTTGGGCCGAACAGGCCGAGGAGCTTCATTGGTTTACCAAGTGGAACACGGTCTACGAGTACTCGCCCCACGCATACAGGTGGTTCGACGGCGGGACGCTGAACCTTTCGTACAACTCGCTCGACCGTCACATCGAAGCCGGGCGAGGCGACAACGTCGCGTTGATCTGGGAGCCGGAGCCGCTCGAGGAAGAGGCGATCAAGCTCACCTACCGCCAGTTGCACGAGCGTGTGTGCAAGTTCGCAAACGTGCTCAAGGGCCTCGGGGTCGCCAGAGGCGACCGCGTCGGCATCTACTTGCCGATGGTCCCGGAGGCCGTCATCGCCATGCAGGCCTGCGCTCGGATCGGTGCACCGCACTCGGTCGTCTTCTCGGCGTTCAGCCCGGACTCGCTGCGCGACCGAATGGTCGACGCCGGCGCGAAGGTTCTCATCACCGCCGACGGCTATTACCGCCGTGGCAAGGGGATCAACCTCAAGAAGAACGCCGACCTTGGTGTCGAGAACTCCCCGGTCGAGAAGGTCGTCGTCGTTCGTCGCCTCGGCGGAGAGATCGACATGACGCCCGGTCGGGACCATGATTATCAAGAACTGATGAACGATGCGTCCCCCGACTGCCCTGCCGAGGAGATGAACGCCGAGGATCTCTCTTTCCTCTTGTACACCTCCGGGACGACGGGGAAACCGAAGGGGATCATGCACACCACCGGCGGGTACGCCGTTCAGAGTCACACGACCGCGAAGTGGAACTTCGACATGCACGAAGGGGATGTCTTCTGGTGCACGGCCGACGTCGGCTGGATCACCGGGCACACGTACATCAACTACGGCCCGCTGATGAACGGCGTGGCGAGCCTCGTCTACGAGGGCTCCCCCGACACGCCTGACTTCGGGCGCTTCTGGTCGATCATCGAGAAACACAAGGTGACGCAGCTGTACACGGCGCCGACCGCCATCCGAATGTTCATCAAATGGGGCGACGAGTGGCCGAAGAAGTACGATCTGTCGAGCCTTCGGCTTCTCGGGACCGTCGGCGAACCGATCAACGTCGATGCATGGTTGTGGTACTTCGAGACGGTCGGAGGGGGACGCTGCCCGATCATCGACACGTGGTGGCAGACCGAGACCGGCGCCAACATGGTCAACAGCCTTCCCGGAATCGGGCCGTTCATCCCGACCGTGGCCGGACGCCCGTTCCCCGGAGTCATTGCGAGCATCCTCGATTCTGCCGGACAGCCGCTCGGCCCCGACGAGGGTGGGTATCTCGCGATCTTCAATCCGTTCCCGCCCGCTCTCGTCCGCGGAATCTACGGCGATCCGGATCGATTCCAGGCCCAGTACTTCTCCGAGTACGGACCCGAGCGATACTTCACCAGCGACGGCGCCCGCATGGACGCGATGGGGAACGTTCGAATCACCGGTCGCGTCGATGACGTGATGAACGTCGCCGGCCACCGTCTTGCGACGGCCGAAGTGGAGAGCGCTCTCGCGCAGAACGACAACGTCAGCGAGGTCGCCGTCGTTTCCAGGTCCCACGACCTCAAGGGCGAGGTTCCGATCGCGTTTGTCCTGCTCCGCAAGGGCGTCGAGCCCTCCGAGGAGATCACCAAGGATCTGATGGCGACGGTGAACCAGGTGATCGGCCCGACCGGCCGACCGGACAAGATCATCTTCGCTCCCGACGTGCCGAAGACCAGAAGCGGCAAGATCATGCGCCGTGTGCTGAAGGCGCTCGTCCGCCACGAGCCGGTCGGCGATCTGACGACGCTACAGAACCCGAACAGCGTCGAAGCGCTGCAGCGCCTCGTCGAGCAGAGCGAGTGAGCCATCGGACGACGATAACTCCATAGAACATCGCACAGACCAAGACGCGGGGACGGCCTGTGGCCGTCCCCGCTTGCACTTCAAACGAGACGCGTGCTTCACGAACGCAATGCACGCCGCCGTGACGAGTCTCTCCGCTACGACTTGTTCTCTTCTCGACTCAGGTACTGCATGATCGCCTCGACAACCAGGTAGTTGACGGATCGGTCACGCTTGTCCCCCAGTTTCATCAGACGCTCGACCGGTTTCTGCCCCATCTTGCTCTGAGGAATGTAGATGCTCAGCTTGTCTGTCGGCTTCTTCGCCATGTTCCCACCTCCCTCTGTTCGCTTCGAAGCTCGAATGTACTCTCGAATCGGCTGTACATGATACTGCCTAGCAAGTGCCATCTCCGGACAAAAACCTGCAGATGCTCGGTCTTCGACGCCTCACTCAGCCGAGACGGGCGCTCATCGCACTCCCTCCGAACGTCGATTCCACGTGAAACCGGGAACACGCGGAAAGGGAGGCGCCCGCGTGTCCCCGGAGAGGCGTCCTGCTCAAAGGTGGCACAGGACAAAGCAAGCCTACAGGAACGAGATGTCAGAACCGTGGAGCCTCGTTGTCAGGATTGCGATCGATTTGTCGAGATTCGGTGTGTGCCTTCACCGACCTTTCCACAACGTGACTCGGCATCCTGCAACAGAAGTCGATCGCGAACCGAGGCGACCGATGAGGCGTGCGAAGAGCCGATGTACATTCTGTGTGCCATCGTGATCTCCGGAGTGCTCGCCGCGCCGACCGGGCTTGCCTTACCCCGTGTAGGATGTGGCATACTCAGCACGGTGGTGTGTTCCCTCTCGTACGGGACGGGGCGACCGGATGCGCTCGACGCCTCTCACGCAACCCGCCGCCCTCACCACCACGGTTCCTTCTGACCCGACATCGATCGAGGATCGACTTTGTCCGCTCTTTCTCAGCCGACAACCGATTGCACACGTCACGACTCGGGACGGGTGTCTCGGGGCGGGTGTCGCAGGCGACGGTGCCGATCACGCCAATCAACGCTGGCGCCTGCATCCGGTTGACCGGCGGCACGGTATTCAGCGTCGCCCTGCTGCTCGCGATGATCGCGCGGCGGAGCGGTTCACCTGGAACGACTCAATCGTGATTCGGCGCTCGATCCTCAGGCGCAGTTGACTCGCCTGCTGCACGAAGGCTATCTCCATCTTCTTCCCGATTGTCCCGCCTCGAGACAGGCGAGCTAGAACAGCCCGGCGATCTCCCCATTTTCGTCGACGTCGATCTCCATGAAGGCTGGATGGGTGGCAAGTCCGGGCATCGTGCTCATCGTCCCGATCAGCGGATAGATGAACCCGGCACCAACAGAAGCACGCACCTCGCGGACCGGAAGCGTGTACCCTGCCGGCGCACCCTTCAAGTCCGGATCGTGCGACAACGAAAGGTGGGTCTTCGCCATGCAGATCGGCAGCTTGCCGAATCCGGCTCGCTCGTAGTCGGCGATCTGCTTCTCGGCCAGTGGCTCGTACGAGACCCCGCCCGCTCCGTAGATGTCGACAGCGATCTTCTCGATCTTCTCCTTGATCGACCAATCGAGCGGATAGAGGAAGTCGAAGTGCGACGGCTTCTCACACGCGGCGACGACCGCTTCGGCGAGCTTGCCGGCTCCCTTCCCGCCGTCGGCCCAGTGGGTCGTGACGACCGAATCCTCGGCGCCCTGGGCGATCGCGTAGTTCCGGATTGCCTCGAGTTCGGCGTCGGTATCGGTGTGAAAGGCGTTGACCGCGACGACGACCGGGATCCCAAACTTGCGAGCGTTCCTGATGTGCGCTCCGAGGTTGGCCAACCCTTCCTCGAGGAGCGGCAGGTTCTCTCGCGTGTATGCGTCGTCGAGCGGACTACCCGGACGGACGGTCGGACCGCCCCCGTGCATCTTCAGCGCGCGGACGGTCGCAACGAGGACGACCGCGTTCGGGACCAAACCCGAATACCGACACTTGATGTCGAAGAACTTCTCCATCCCGATGTCGGCGCCGAACCCGCTCTCGGTGATCACGTAGTCGGCCAGCTTGACGGCGATCTTGTCGGCAATGATCGAGCTGTTCCCGTGCGCAATGTTGGCGAACGGGCCGGCGTGGACGAAGGCTGGCTGTCCCTCGAGGGTTTGCATGAGCGTCGGCATGAGCGCTTCCTTCATTAGGACAGTCACCGCGCCGGCGACCCCGAGCTGCTCGGCGTTGACCGGATTCCCTTGCTTGTCGAGTGCAACGACCATCTTCCCGAACCGCTCGCGCATGTCTTTGAGAGACGTCGCAAGGGCGAGGATCGCCATGATCTCCGAGGAGACGGTGATGTCGAAGCCGGTCTTCCGAGGGAAGACCGGGCTCGGCGATCCGTCCTTCAGCTTGTCGTCGTTGAACCCGATCTCGATCTCGCGCAGCGAACGATCGCAGATGTCGACGACGCGTCGCCAGATGATCGTCTCAGGATCGATGTCGATCCTCTCGAGACCGCGCTTGGCGAGGCCTGCGTCACTCTGCCGCGACTCATGGAACATCCGCGTGTCGAGCGCCGCCGCCACGAGATTGTGCGCGACGCTGATCGCGTGGATATCGCCGGTCAGATGGAGGTTGAAATCCTCCATCGGGACGACCTGCGAATACCCACCGCCGGCCGCGCCGCCTTTGATGTTGAACGTCGGCCCCATGCTCGGTTGCCGAATGCAGCACATGACGTTCTTCTCGAGCACCGTTCCGAGCGCCTGAGTCAGGCCGACCATCGTGGTCGATTTGCCCTCCCCGAGCGGGGTCGGGGTGATCGCGGTGACGTCGACGTACTTGCCGCTCGGTCGACCGGCGAGACGATCGAGAATCGACAGCCTGACCTTCGCTTTCAGCTTGCCGTGGGGTTCGAGTTCTTCTTCATCGATGCCGAGGTTCCTCGCAATTCGTGCGATCGGCTCGAGGTCGGCTGCTTGCGCGATCTCAAGATCGGATGGGACTTTGCGTGACACACTGCCTCCTTACTTCCGTCCGGCCCATGAGGAGACCGCGCCGGCCGTTCCTCCGCCGTTCGGCACTCCCCAGAACCTGAAACGCCTGCCGCCTTACGTCGATGGGATCGAACAACAGCCGCTGCCCGTGCCGGATCCGACTCGAGCGCAAGACTCCCGCCGACGATCGGCTCCATACCGTCTGTGAGATGCCGGGTTGGACGCTCGAAGCCCTCGACCGGGCCGGCGTGGCGACCCTGACAGAACGAAGCACGACCCAATCGAAACGACCTTCCAGGCATTCTGCGCCGATGGCACGAGCGGCCGAAAGCTCGGAGAGGCCGTCTCCAAGTCCACCCTCGGCGATCATGGTAGTCGATAGAATCAGGATTCTCGAACGGCGAACGGACCGCTCAGACTGCGTCGCCGCCTCGATCCGAAGAGACGCCCCCCGCTGCTCCCACCGCAGACGTTCTGGGCCACGTCAGGCCTACTTTCGATCGAGGCGGACCCGATCGATGACAAGGTCCATGTCGAAGTCGTCGATCGTCAGGACGATCCGTCGCTGGGTGACCCGATACAGAGCAAACGCGTACTCGATGACGTACCGGGCGTCGTCCTCGTGCCCGTCTCCGTCGTAGTCGCCGATTCGCACGTTGCGGGGCTGCACGATCTGAACGCGCATGTCGATCAACACATCGGTGTTGATGTCGATCACGACGGAGTTCGCGATCCCGCAGCACATCGTCGGCTCGAGCCACAGTCGATCGTCGAAGCAGTCGTCGAGATCGAGGTCGATCGCCCCGAACGCGATCGGGTGATCCTCCGGGTCGTTCGGATGCGTGCCGGCGAGCAGCTCGTCGTCATCGGAGAACCCGTCGCCGTCGGTGTCGATCGGCTCCCCTTGCACCGCCGGCAGGACCGGGATGCACTCGGAGTTGCACGGGTCGTCATCGAGCCCGTCGATGAACCCGTCCGAGTCGGAGTCCCGATTCGTCGGATCGAGCATCGGGATCGAGCGGATCACGAAGTCGACCGGGTCCTCGTCGATGAGCCCGTCGCCGTCGTTGTCCCCTCCGTCAATCGGATCCTCATTGATCAAGCCGTCCGTGTCGTTGTCGAGCTGGCTGCAGGTCAGGGGGACGCAGACCCAGTAGACCTCCTCGCCGTCGAGGAGCCAATCGTTGTCGGTGTCGTGGTCGAGGGGGTTCGTTGGGTTGAACGTCCACTCGATCGGGCCCTCCGGCCAATCCTCATCGATCAGCCCGTCGCCGTCGTTGTCGATCCCATCGATCGGGTCCTCGTCGATCAACCCGTCGCCGTCGTTGTCCAGTGGGAGCGGCGGGTGGTACTCGAGCGGCTGGCGCTGGAACCGTTCCTCCCAGTCGGTGAGCCCGTCCTGGTCGGTGTCGGGATCGCAGGGATTCGTCTCCTCCGGGTCCGGCTGCGGCGCCCCGACGAGCCTCCCCTCGTAATCGAAGTCGAAGTCGCTCGGATTGAAGTCGAAGTTGCCATCATGATTGAGGTCCTCGACCCCGTCACTGAGTCCATCCCCATCGGTGTCAGGGACCAGCGGCTCGAGGCAGCCACACGCTGGATACGTGACGGTGATCGGTCGCCCGAACAGGTCAGTCGTCGGGATCATGTGCTGGCGCGACGTGGAGAACCCGAGGACCTCGATCCCGTCAGCGAGCCCATCGCCGTCGGTGTCGTACTGGTTGGGATCGGTCTCCGGCGAGCCCCGCTCACCGTCGACCCATAAGTCGCCGATCGCCCCGTCCCATTGTCCGTTTCCGTTCTTATCCTCACCGTAGCCGTGCGGGTTCGGGTGATCGTCGATGCCATCGACGCTGCCGGTCCGGATGCCGCCCGTGGCGCCGCAGTCGCCCAGACCAGGGGTGGCGCAGGACTTGCAGATCGGGTTGACAACAACCCGTGCATCCCCGCTTGTCATCCACGGGGTTCCCGCGCCGCCGTCGCAGAGGCCATCGCCGTCGGTGTCGGCGTTGAGCGGGTTCGTGTTGTTCAGACCAAACACCTCGGCCGAATCGAGCAGGCCGTCGTCGTCCGTGTCCGGGTCGAACGGATCGGTCGGAATCGGGCCGCCCCCGGTGACTTCGTGCCAGTCGTTTCGTCCGTCGTCGTCGGTGTCCCAGTCATCGGGATTCGTGCCGATGGCGATCTCCTCGCCGTCGTTCAGGCCATCGCCATCCGAGTCGGGGTCGCACACGTTCCACAGGGAATCGTCCTGCTGTTCACCGTACCCAAAAGTGGCCACCGTGCGCACCGTTCCTGGGTGTTCGACATCCGCCGGCTCCAGGTCGATGAAGTCCTCGTAGTGCGTGTAGCTGAACGCCTCTCCGGTCTCGGTGATCACGCCGGGCGGCGCGACCGTGATGACTGCCCCATCCTGGATTCCATCGTCGTCGGAGTCGTCGTCGTTTACGAACGGACAATCGACGTCGCGGTCTCCACCTAGCGCACCGGCGAGCGCGCTCAAGCCGCTCCCCGCGTACTCCTGCGGGTCGAACAGGTGGTCATCGTCGGTGTTGATATCCAGTGGATCGGATTCCTGGTCGAACGTCCGTCGGGGCCACGCTCCGCCGGTCGCGATCAGCTCGTCTGAGTCCATCAGCGTGTCGTTGTCGCTATCCTGATCGAGCGGGTCGGTCCCGGTGATGTTCACCTCTTCATAGTCTGAGAGGCCGTCGTTGTCCGAGTCGCTGTCCAGCGCTGGGATCGTCTCGCCTAGGGAAATCCCGACGGCTGGGACGAACGCGTACGGGGCGATCAGATCACCGTTCGTGCCCGGGATCGGCGATGGATGCGTGAACCCAGCCGGCACCGGGTTCGTACCGATCGGAAGGACCGTCGAGACCGTCTCCGGCGTGACTGTGTAGAATCCGGGGATCTCCCGCGGCCGGCCCAAGATCGGGCCACCGCCGATCAGCTGAACCTCTTCGCCATCGAGGAGCCCGTCCCCGTCCGTGTCGGGATTGCACAAGTCGCACTCCCAGTAGTCGACGGTCTTCGATGCCTGCGAATCCCAGTCCCCGACCGTGATCCCCGAGCCGTCGACACCCCAGGTCCCATCGTGGTTCGCATCCTCCATACCGTCCTGGAGACCATCGTCGTCGGAGTCGTCGTCGTTGACGTACGGGCAGACAAGGTCGGGCGTCCCGCCGATCCCCCGGAAGAATCCCGAAGACGGATTGCCGAGGCCCGAGCCCGGATACTCGATGTAGTCGTGCAGGTCATCGTCATCGGTATCCGGATCGAGCGGGTCGGATTCCTGCTGGAACTCCCGTGGCGGGAAATTCAGCGTGTAGCCCAGGTTTAGCTCGAGCCAACCCGTCGCGATCAGCTCGTCGGCATCCATCAACCTGTCGTCGTCGGTGTCCGCGTCGAGCGGATCCGTGTGGGTGACGTTGACCTCTTCGTAGTCGGAGAGGCCGTCGTTGTCCGAGTCGTCGTCGAGCGCGGGGACTGTCGCCGGGCCGGGCGCGCCGTCGACGCCGAACGTCGTCGAGACGCCCTGCGGGGTGGCTGTGCGGCCGAGAAGGCCCTCCTCCTCGCCATCGAGGAGCCCGTCCCCGTCGCTGTCCGGGTTGCAGGCGCACGTCTCGCCCCAGCCCTCGTCCGTGCTGTCCCCGAGCCCGTAGTTGTCCCAATACCCGTTCTGGTTCTTGTCCTCGTAGCCGTCCTGCAGCCCGTCGTCGTCGGAGTCGTCGTCGTTGACGTACGGGCAGACCGTGTCCGGATTCCCGCCGATCCCGCGGAAGAATCCAGAAGACGGGTCGCCAAGGCCAGTTCCTGCATAGATGTGGTTGACTGACCACTCCACGCCGTCCGGTATTTCATCGTCGTCCGTGTCCGGGTCGAGCGGGTCGGATTCCTGGATGAACGTCCGCTTCGGCCACGTCCCGCCGATGGCAATCAGCTCGTCCGCATCCCCAATCCCGTCTCCGTCCGTGTCCCAGTTCAGCGGATCGGTGCCCGTGATGTTGACCTCTTCGTAGTCGGACAGGCCGTCGTTGTCGGAGTCATCGTCGAGAGCGGCGACAGTGCTCGCGGGTCCCGTGGGGGTGACTACGCTGATCGGACCGGCGCCGAACAATCCCTCCTCTTCGCCGTCGAGCAAGCCGTCGTCATCCGTATCCGGATCACACGGATTCGTCTCTCCCGATCCGTGACTTGCGCTATCGCCGATGCTCGTGTAGTCCCAGATACCATCGCGGTCGGAGTCCTCGTATCCGTCCTGAAGGCCGTCGTCGTCGGAGTCGTCGTCGTTGACGTACGGGCAGTCCGTGTCCGGATCGCCAGCGGGTCCGTCCGCGCGGGCGTACAGGGTCCCCAAGCCGGTGCTCACACCCGCATTGCCGTACTCGACGTAGTCGGACAGGCCATCATCGTCCGTATCCAGATCCAGCGGGTCGGACTCCTGGATGAACGTTCGCATCGGCCACGTGCCACCGGTGGCAATGAGCTCGTCCGCATCCCCAATCCCGTCTCCGTCCGTGTCCCAGTTCAGCGGATCGGTGCCCGTGATGTTGACCTCTTCGTAGTCGGACAGGCCGTCGTCATCGGAGTCGTCGTCGAGCGCGGTCACCGTGTACGTACCGAGTGTCATGCTGTGGACCTCGATTGATCCTGGACCGAAGAGGGCTTCCTCCTCACCGTCGAGCAACCCATCGCCATCGGTGTCTGCCAGACAGAGGTGCGTCTCGCCGCTCCCCGTCGTACCTGTGCCGCCGATCTGCGTGTAATCCCAGATTGCGTCGCCGTTCGTCGACTCGTTACCGTCCAGGATCCCGTCCCCGTCGGAATCGGCGTCGTTGATGTACGGGGAGTACAAGGTGTCGAAGATACTCGTTGCCAGTCTCCCTGGGCCGAACTCGACGTCGTCCCGGAGGCCGTCGCCGTCTGTGTCCGCCTCACGAGGGTTCGGCTGGTCCCTCGGGTCGGCGAAAAGCCCGGGGAAGTCCGCAACCGCATAGCCAAGCGCTGCGACCTGATCGGCGAACGTATCGGTATCGTAGTCCGGAGACCGGCAGAAGCCGTTCGCGGCAGTCGGAGCCGTCCGACAGGCAATCTCGATCCCGTCGGGCAAGGTATCACAGTCGGTGTCGGCGACGCACACATCCGTATTGAACGGCTCCATCTCATAGCCATCCAGCAGACCGTCGCCGTCGCTGTCGGGGTTGTTCGGATTCGGTCGCAAGGTCCCGCCGTAGTACCCGGCGCAGTAGCCGATCTCATCATCGTCGCTCATCGCGTCGCCATCAGTATCTTTCTCGTACGGATTGGTGCCTGTCGTGCCGAGTTCAACCACATCGGGAATCCCGTCCGCGTCCGAATCGGTCTTCGCGGTCAGCGAGTACGTCGTCAACGCGACCTTGACGACGCCGATGATCGTCGCCGCGATGTCGCTGGTGGGGATGGTTGTGCCGGTGATGACGAGGAACCCGGCCCCAACGATCGGGTCCGGCGTCGGATCGACGGCCAGCATGGCCGCGTCCAGCGCGAGCGCGGTGATGTCGGCCGCCAGGCAGCCGGCGTTCAGGCCGTCGATGATCGCATAGACGTCGACGCCGCCGCTCCCGCAGCCGGCGGTGCAGCTGGTCGCGTCGCCTGGTTGCGGATTCGGACTGGGCATGCAGGCCGAGCGATCGACGTTCTCCGAACCGGTCGACTTCTGGTAGATCCGGTCCGAGGGGGAGTACTGAACGGTGACATTGGTGACGATCCGATCACTTGCGATGGAGAGCGGCGTGCCCGGATACGGCAGTGTGGGTGCGTTGCCCAGGTCGATGTAGTCGACGATCCCGTCCTCATCGTCGTCGTTCATGCTGAACAGGTCCCCTGTCGGCGGAGCCGGAGAACCCGACGGGGCCGGATTGTCCGGATCATCGACGACCGTCACGTAACACAGCACGCCGGTGGGGGTGCAGCCGCAGTCGTTCAGCGTCGTCTCGGTCGGTCGACGGATGATCGCCTGGGCGTACCCGATCCCGCTGTTCTCGTGGATCCCGTCGTTGGCTGTGTACGCAACCGTCAGCGTGTCGTAGTCGCCCGCGATCGGCTCTGTGCCGTCGAAGCCGAGGCCCAGCCGCATGTACTGGAACGTCATCACCGGAGCGACGCTGATCGGAGGGCTGATCACGCTCTCGATGATTGGGGAGAGCGACGGTGTGACGGCAATCGTTCCTCCAGGAGAGGTCGGTGTGCCGACCCCGGCCGTGTCGGTGACCTGGACGGAGAAGCTGCCCGCCTGATAGACGAGCAGGTGGCCATCGGGGCTATTGGTGATCGTCGTCTCCGTCGGGCGAAGTCGGACCGTCAAAAGCTGCATGGCCTCGGCGTCCGTATGCTCCGGGGAACCGGCGAAGCCGGCGGTGATCGTCGCGGTCACCTGTGATTGTGCCACCCAGGGATCCGCTTGATCGGCGTCCGTGTCCCACGCGGCGGGCGTATACGTGAACGTCCCGACGCGGTTGCCGCCGACGGTGGACCAGCTCACGGCACCAAATCGGGTCGGGCCGCTGTGCCGATCGTCGGACAAGGTGAGATACGCCTCGTCCGGCACGACGGGCGTCCCCGCGGTGGTGTCGTCGGAGAGGATCACCGTGCACTGGATTTCCTGGTCGATGTACGCATCCACCGGTGCGCAGGTGATCTCCACATCGATCGCCCGCTTGAGGATCGTCTGGTCGAACGTCCCTTCCGTGGTTGGGACCGTATCATCGCTCGCCAAGTGCGTCGTGTCCCCGTTGTACGTGGCCGTGAACACGTGCGGCGTGGTGGCCACGCTGTCCGGGGTGTAGGTGAACGTCGCCCGCCCGTCCCCGTCGAGCGTAACGGTGGAGGCGGACAGCGTGCCTTCGCCCAAGGGGGCGACCGAGATCTCCACGCTTCCGGAGGGCACGGACGGCGTCCCCGCAGAAACATCGGTCACCGTGACCGTGAACGTTGCCGTGTCGCCGACGATCAACGGGGTATCCGATCCCTCGATCCTCGTCTCGGTGGCCCGCTTCACGACAGTGACTGTAACGGGCGGGGCCGACGTGCTTTCAGCGTACGTCCCATCACTCGTGTACGTCGCCGTGACGTTGTGCGCACCGATCGCAAGCGCGCTGGTGGTGAAAAACGCCTCTCCGGAGTCGCCGACCGCGCCGGTGCCGATCTCCGTCGCCCCGTCCTTGAAGGTGATCGTGCCGGTGGTCACCGCGGCTCCGCCGACCGTGCGGGTCACCATGGCGGTGAACGTCACCGGCTCGTGGTACGACGCGATCGACTTGTCGGACACGAGGGTGGTGGTCGTCGCGATGGGGTCGACCACTTGATTCACCGTGTTTGAGGCGGGACTCGCCAGGTAGGCATCGTTTCCGGAGTACTCGGCGGTCATCGGGTGCGTCCCGACGGACAGCGCGCTGGTGGAGAAGACGGCTGCCCCGCTCACGGGATCGACCGGGGAGGTCGCAAGCTGCGTGCCGCCGTCGAAGAAGGCGACGGTCCCACCGCTCGGCACCGGGGTGACCGTCGCGGTGAATGTGACCAGATCGCCATACGTGCTCGGGTTCTTGGAGGAGGCGAGACTGATCGACGTCGCGGTCTTGGGGCGCTCCGTCACGGTGATGCTTGCAGTATCCGTGCTTCCCGCGAAGTAGGCGTCACCCTCGTACGTCGCGGTCAGCTGTGTGACCGAGGACGATGTTGAGGTGATCGCGCATTCCCATGTGCCGTCGCTCTCGAGATTGGCCGCACACGTGCCCCCGTAGCCGTCATTGACGCTCACCGTCCCGGTCGGCGTGATCGTGCCTCCGCAGTCGGTCGTCGAATCCACTGGGCTGATCGTGCCGGTCACGAGGTACGGCTCGTTGAGATAGGCGCTCGCCGGGCCCGTGATGGCGAGGGTGGTCGTGATCCCGTCCACCGTTTGGGACAGAACGCCCGAGCTCGCGGCGTAGTCATGTCCCGCCCCGCTGGCACCCCCATACTCGGCTCGGATCTCATGCACCCCGACCGCCAGGAAGCAGAGGTCGAACGAGGCCGACGCGGCACCCACCGCCGCGAGGTCCCGCGAATCGACGTAGTTGTCGTTGTCAAACAGCCAAACGGTACCGGACGGCGTCTGGATCGGGTTCAGCGGATCGCCGGTCTTGACCGTTACGGTGAAGGTAACCAGGGCACCGTACGCGGATGGATTGAGGTCCGATTCAACGACGGTCGTGGTATCGGCTGCGCTCCCCATGACCGCGAGACCCGCGCAGAGTGTCAACACCACGCCTGCAATCGCCCATCGACGGAATCCCTGTCGTCGGCAAACATCCATCGTGATCCTCCATCTTCGTCCTCTCGTTGCCATCAGTCGTTTCTCCATGTGCTCTCTAGAACGACACGCTCGTCGTGATCGCGGCGCGCGTCAATCCGTGGCGACTGAATGTCACCTGGGCCGACACGACGGCGGGACTCAAGCGGAAGATCAGCCGATTCGACCAACTGGCAAACCCGAAATCGTCTCCGAGCTGGCTGAACGTGATCGATGTGTTGGCCGAGAACGCCCCGTGGGCGAGAGAGAGCGCCATTGCGAGCCCGGTCAATCCTCGCTCGATCCCGGTGACCCGTAGCGACCAGGTGCCGCTGATCGCGCCCAGATTCACGCTGTCCCCACAACTCGCAGACAGCCCCGTGATGTCCAACGTATCCAGGGCGATGCTCAGTGTGAACGGACCCTCGGTGACCGAGAGGGTCAACGCGCTGACCGTTGGAGGCAACGCGGAGAACGAGATCGACAGGCTGATGCTGCTCCTCGCCCACGCCTCCCCGGCGATGCTGATCGTCGTGCTGAATGCCTCGTCCATCCCGGTTGCGGCGGAGAAGCTCGTGCCGAGTGTGACGTCCTGAATCCCGACCCCGAAGAGCGAAACACTGGCGAGCCGAATCCCCGCAACGCCCAGGCGCAAGAACGAGCTATCCTTGGTGACGCTTCCCTTCGCCGAGTGCCCTTTGATGCTCTTGCTCGCCCCGGAGGCCGACAGGCCAACCTGCGCGGTCATCGAGAGGCCGATGCTCGCCCGCCAGCTCGCCGACGTCAGACTACCGACGCCGAATTCCTGATCGGAACGGCGGTAGTAGAGCGGCTCATACCCTCCGCTCGGCCCCGGGAAGTTCACGTCTTCCAGCATGACGAGATGCTCGATGTCGAACCCGTCAACGGAGGCGGAGAACGTGCACCGAGCCGAGGCGAACAGAGGGTCACCCGGCGGGATGATCGCGGAGTTCGGCAGGTTGTTCACGTCGGTCAGGCTTTCAAACGGGACCGAGACCCACACCTCGGGCACGACGGCGAAATCGTCGAGCCGTATGCTCGGGAGCGCCAGACTCCCGAACGCGAACGGGCTGGAGAAGACGAAGTGCTCGATCCCCGCCGTATTGACCGCCGCTTCAACCCGTGGATCGATGAAGCCCGTCCTTAGGGTGAGGTCCAACTTGGACACGATGGCGAACTCGAGCATCGTGAACTCGCTCGGCGTGTCCAACTGGATCTCGCCGGTCAACGTCGTCGGAATCCGCCGGGCGACCAGATCCAGGTCCAGTCGCCCTGCCAGTTGTCCCCGTGAAAGCTCCGCCGCGACCCCCACGATCACGCCCACCACCAGAATGACCCGGAAAGCCCCCCTGCTCACGCTCTACCTCCATGCCACAACGCCGCTCACCGAAGCGCCGCCGGCACACGAGGGAGAAGGCATGATGTCCCGTACCGACGGGACAGGAGCGCCTAGCCGCGCGCTCCACCATGCATATCATCTCCCGGTCCACATCCGGCACAGGCCAGGAAGAATGGCACAAGACAGAGGTACGCAGAAACGAGTCTAGGTGTTGCTGTGGGTGCAGTCTCACTCGGCTCATGCAGCGTGCCTCTTGTCTTTCCCCGGCTAGTCCGTCCTCATCCGTCCCACAAGGCGAAAGGCCCCTTCACGAACGGAAGGAGCCTACAACCCAACCCATGTCCTCGGTAACGCGAAGCCTGCGACGTTTCGGTACCCCCTCGCGACCACGCTCTTGTGGTCGAGACCGGCCCAATCCCCGGCCCGACCCGGCTAATACATCCTAGTGATCCATCGTGGTGTTGTCAATAGGTCGTCTGATCGCGGAAACCCGCTTCGAAAGGGAAATCGGCCAGCGATCGGCAACGTTCACCACATGCGTTCGTCGACGATGACGCCCTCGGGCGTGACGAGGAAGACCTCGTCGCCGTCGAGGTCGAGGTACAGCCCGTCGACGTCACCCGTCGGGTTGAATCGATCCGCGCAAACCCGATAGGGATCATGGGGAACGACCATCACGTCGGTGGGGAACACGTATTCCCCTTCGAGGTCGCTGAGGGTCCATCCGCTCACGTCGACCGCCTCGTCCGACACGTTCAGCAGGTACACGCATTGCAGCGTCGGATCGACCGCCGCGATGCTCAGCGCCGAGATGGCCGGGGGAGAAGGAACCGCAAGGGGCGCGCTCTCACTCGAATTCACCCAGAGCCGCTCGAACTCATCGACGTAGGCCCAAACGGGGCTGTCCGACGACGACCCGGCGCACGTGATGCGGATGAGGCTCTCGACCCCACGACGGTCCGCCTGATTGACCCAGGTGTACGAACCGGTGAGGACAATCCGTCGATCGACGATGACATACCGATGACCGAACGCCTGGGCGGCTTCGGACGATCGAACACGGAGCCCGGCGGAGACAAGACGCTCGTACTCGCCGCCGACCGCACCTCGACCGCCCGAGAAGACCACGCGGACACTCACCCCTCGCCGATGGGCCCGGAGAACGGCCTCGCACAACGGCTCCGCCGCGATCTCCTCGACCGCCATCTCAATGCTCGCGCGCGCGCCGTCGATGCACTGAAGAACCACCATCTGCACCGCGTCGATGCGATCGAGCGACGTAACGAACGCCTCGGTCGAGCATGGTTGTCCAAACGCGAGACTCCCATACAACGCTGCCGCAACAATCCCTAACAGGCTTTGTCTGATCATCGCTCGACTCCTTCGTTCGGCAACCCTTCACCGAGCACCGCCGTGTACTCTATGTCGGCCGCCGAACGTTGGCAACGTCCATCATGGAACCCCACGGCCCACGTCGGTCCGATCATCGCGCCTGACGTACTCGCGAGCGATGGATGACACGGCGGAGCTCTCGGACGTCACTACCGAGCCGACACGGGCGGCCGCGCACACGGAACGGACTTCGGCCTCCGCGTGGCCGATCCGATCCCCCTCTCATCCGCCGGAAAGACTGGCAATCCCCACGCGAGCCCCCTATAGTCCCCACCAGACACCTCAGACGAACTGTCACCGTAGAAGGAGCGTGCAACGATGGCAACAACGCACGAGATCCCGGTCGTCTGGTACCAGGCCTCTACATGCAGTGGTTGCTCCGTCTCCGTTCTCAACGCCTCGGCCCCGAAGATCACCGATCTCCTGTTGAGCGAAGTGATCCCCGGCCGACACGTCAATCTCCGCTTCCACTCCACCGTCATGGCCGGGGCCGGCGAACCCGTCGTCGAAATCCTCGATTCCATCTCGAAGGAACAGCCGGGTGCATACCTGCTCGTCGTCGAGGGATCGATCCCGACCGTCGACGGCGGCGTCTACGGAACCCTCGGAGAGCGACCGATGGCCGAGCGCTTCCTCACGCTGGCAAGAGACGCTCAAGCGATCATCGCCCTGGGAACCTGCGCGTCATTCGGAGGGATGTTCGCCGCAGCGCCGAACCCCGGCGGCTGCGTTAGCGCCGGCTCGCTGCTCAAAGAGCGCGAGATTGACGTTCCCGTGATCAATGTCCCCGGCTGCCCACCACACCCCGACTGGTTCATCGGAACCGTCGCGATGATCCTCGTCGGCGGACTCTCCGCCGTCGAGGTCGACGATATCGGCCGCCCGACCCGCTTCTTCGGCCGACTGATCCACGAGAACTGCCCGCGCCGCGCCTACTTCGACGAGGGGAAGTTCGCGTCACACTTGAGCGACGAGGGCTGTCTGTACGAGCTGGGCTGTAAAGGGACGATCACCCATGCCGACTGCCCGCTCCGTCGCTGGAACGCGGGAACGAATTGGGTAATCGGCAGCGGCGCGCCCTGCAACGGTTGCACCGAGCCGGACTTCCCGGACCTGATTTCGCCCTTCTACGTGCCGATTCCGGAAGAGGCGCTCCTGGTACCGAAGCCGAGGAAGGAATCCTGACCATGCGCACCGTCACCATCGACCCCGTTACACGCATCGAAGGACATCTGAAGATCGAGGCCCTCGTCGACGGCGGGGAGGTGAAGGAGGCACGGAGCACCGGGACCCTCTTTCGCGGGATCGAGCTGATCCTGCAAGGGAGGGATCCGCGCGACGCGTCGCGAATCACCCAGCGGATCTGCGGCGTCTGCCCGACGGCCCACGCAACGGCGTCGACGTTCGCTCTCGACGAAGCGTTCGGCATCGCCGGCCGCATTCCGACGAACGGACGGGGGATCCGCAACCTGATCCTCGGGTGCAATTTCATCCAGTCTCATGTCCTGCACTTCTACCACTTGGCCGCCCTCGACTACGTCGATCTGACCGCCGTCGCCACGTATGAAGGGTCCGATCCCGGACTTCTCGCAGCGAAGGACTTCGTCGCCCGTGGGGCGCTCGGCCCCTTCACGCCACGGTACGAAGGCGACTACCGCCTCCCGACACAGCTCGCTCAGACGATCTCCGGCCACTACGTCCAAGCGTTCGATGCCCGCCGAAAGGCGCACGAGCTCCTCGCCGTCTTCGGCGGGAAGATGCCCCACAACGTCGGAATCGTCCCCGGCGGTGTCACGCAGATTCCGGAGGCCGACACGATCGCCGGATTCCTCTGGCGCCTGAACGGACTGCGCCACTTCATCGATCACGTCTATCTTCCCGACGTTGTGGAACTCGCGCGGCACTACGGCGACTACGCCGAGATCGGCACCGGAAGCGGCCGGTTCATCGATTACGGCGGCTTCCCGCTGGAGAACGGACGGTACTTCCGCGCCGGCACGATCGGCCCCGACCTCGTTCCCGTCGACGTCGACGCTGCAAAGATCACCGAGTCGGTCACCCACTCGTGGTACGAAGACGGGGACGGCGATCTCCACCCGACCGCCGGGAAGACGGTTCCCCAGGCGACGAAGAACGACGCCTACTCATGGCTCAAGTCCCCGCGCTACGATGGCGAGGTCTACGAAGGGGGCCCGCTCGCTCGGATGCTCCTCGCCCACGCCCGGGGCGAGCCGGCAAGACCAATCCTCGACAGAATCCTGACCGAACTCGACCTCTCCGTCGCGGCGCTCGACTCGGTCCTCGGACGTCATGCCGCGCGGGCCGTCGAGTGCAAACTCGTCGCCGACGCGATGGCCGAATGGGTTCTCGATCTCGAATCGGGCGAGCCGGTCTACACACCGTACGACATCCCGGACGAGGGCGAAGGCGCCGGGTTGACCGCCGCCCCGCGCGGCGCGCTCGGCCACTGGATTCGCATTGCGAACGGAAAGATCGATCGCTATCAATGTGTCGTACCGACCACGTGGAATGCATCGCCGAAGGACGATCGGGGTCGGCCGGGGCCGATCGAGCAAGCAATCATCGGAACGAAGATCCGCGATGAGCAGAATCCGTTCGAAATCGTCCGCATCGTCCGTTCCTTCGATCCGTGCTTGGCGTGCGCAGTGCACACCATCACGCCCGGCGGTCGATCGCTGGGACGGACCATAGCGAGTTGAGGCCAGCATGCACACAGCGATCGTCGGTATCGGGAACCTGTTGATGCGAGACGATGGAGTCGGCGTTCAAGTCGTCCGTCACCTGATGGAGCTCGGCCTCCCGCCCAACGTTCACGTAGTGGATGCGGGAACTTCGCCTGATGCGGCGTTCGCGCTCTTGTCGGCCGATCGTCTGATCATCGTCGACGCCGCACGCCTCGGCGGAACGCCCGGTACCGTCTATCGATTGAGTTCCGATGAAGCGGCTGCGCATCCCGTTCGATCGTGTCACGAGATTGGCCTGATCGAAACCCTCCGAAAGACGATGCCGCCGAGTGCGTGTCCGGAGATCCTCATCCTCGCCGTCGAACCGGGCCGGATCGAATGGGGGCTCGGACTGACCGCGGAAGTCGAAGCCGCCGTCCCACGGCTGATTGGGATCGTGGAGCAAGAGCTGGAGGGGGCGTAAATGCTCGTAACCAAGCGCAAACCGATCGACGAGATCCTCGGATTCCTCGCGGGAGAGAAGGCCGTCTTCCTGCTCGGATGCGACGGATGCGCCGCCGCATCGGGAACCGGAGGAAAAACGGAACTCCTCGAGCTCAAGGAGACGTTGAACGAGCACGAGCTCGACGTGGTCGGCTGGAAGGTGATCGACTTCCTCTGCCAGAAGGCGCTGATCCGAACCGGCCTTCGCCCTCACGCCGACGCACTGGCAAAGGCCGACTCGATCGTCGTCTCGACGTGCGGAGTCGGTATCCAAGCGACGGCAACTGCGGTGGACCTCCCCGTCCATCCGGCCTGCGACACGGTCTCGCTCGGCGGGATTCGCGGCGAGTGGCGGGGCGAGGAACGCTGCGTCGAGTGCGGCCAATGCTTCCTCGAGTTCACCGGCGGAATCTGCCCGCTGACCGCGTGTGCCAAACAGCTCGTCAACGGGCCCTGCGGTGGAGCGAGGGACGGACGATGCGAAGTGGAACCGGACGTTCGCCGCTGTGCGTGGGAGGTCATCTACGAGCGTCTCGAGCGGCAGGGCCGCAGCGATCTCCTCCGCGAGACGCCGACACAGATCAAGGATCACGCGCGGATGCGGCCTCCGGAGGAGCTGCGCGGGACCACCCGTTGGGCGATCGACATCGCCACACGAAAGGACGTCCGATGAAGCTGACCGAGCTGCTCCAGGCCGGAACGTTCGTCGTCACCTCCGAGGTCGCCCCTCCGAAGGGGACCGACCTCGACGAAATGCTGGAGAACGGAGAACTCCTCCGATCCCGCGTCCACGCGGTCAACATCACCGACCAGCAGTCGTCGGTGATGAGGCTCGGCTCGCTCGTGGCGTCGCAACAACTGAAGGCTCGGGGAGTGGAGCCGGTCTTCCAGCTGACCTGCAGAGATCGGAATCGGATCGCGCTGCAGTCGGACCTGCTCTCCGCCTGGGCCGTCGGAATCGAGAATCTTCTCTGTTTGACCGGGGACCACGTCTCCCTCGGCGACGCCCCCGGCGCAAAGCCGGTCTTCGACCTCGACTCGGTCTCACTCCTCGCCGCCGCGCGCACGCTGAACGGTGGAACCGACATGGAAGGGAACGAACTCGCGGGGGGGACCGACTTCTGCCTCGGAGCGGTCGTGACACCGGGGAGCGCTCCGGTCGAACTCCAGCTGATCAAGATGGAGAAGAAGGTCGAGGCCGGCGCAGTCTTCTTCCAGACGCAGGCGATCTTCGATCCTGAGACCTTCGCGCGGTTCATGGACGAGGCGAAGGCGTTCGGCGTTCCGGTGATCGCCGGGATCATTCTCCTCAAGTCTGCGGGGATGGCCCGATTCATGAACGCGAACATCGCCGGTGTTCACGTTCCGGACAGGGTGATTGACGAACTGGCGCAGACTGCCAAACAGGATCGCCCGGCGAAGAGCGTCGAGATCGCGGCGCGCATCGTCCGCGACGTAAAGGAGCTATGCCAGGGCGTCCACATCATGCCGCTGGGGTGGGAGAAACACGTTCCGACCGTACTCGACGCCGCAGGGCTGTAGGAGCCTCGGGGACGAACTACGGTCGTTCCCGGCGCGCGACGTGCGGCAGAACGTACGTCGCCCCGAGGGTCGGATCCCGCCCGACGCGCACGTCGATCCCGAAGGAAGCCTCCAGGTTCGCCGGAGTGAGGACCTCCTCCGGCGGGCCGACGATCGCGATCTTCCCGTCACGCATCAGGCCGATGCGGTCGGCCGCCTGAGCGGCGAGCGTCAGGTCGTGAATCGCAATGAGGGCCGTGCGGCCGTCGTCCGAGCTTCTTCGCACGATCGACAAGAACTGCACCTGATGACGAAGGTCGAGGTGCGTCGTCGGCTCGTCGAGGAGCAGGACGTTCGGCTCCTGCGCCAGCGCCAGCGCCAGAAAGACGCGCTGCCGTTCCCCGCCGGAGACGGCACGGATCGAACGGCCGGCGAGGGAGTCGACATCGGCGACCGCCATCGCGCGATCGATCGCCCTTCGATCGTCCCCGGATTCGCGTCCGAACCGACCCCGGTACGGAAGGCGGCCCATCGCGACGATCTCCCGCACGGTGAAGTCGAACCCAACCTGACGCTCCTGTTCGACCATCGCCAGCTTCCTTGAGATCTGGCGACTGGAGAGATCGACGACCGGCGTCTCGTCCAAGCAGATTCGGCCTCGCTGTGGACGCAGAACTCCCGAGATCAGTCGAAGGAGCGTGCTCTTCCCCGAGCCGTTCGGCCCGATCAGAGCGAACAACTCGCCCGACCCGACGACGAGATCGACCGAATCCAAGACGCCGATGGCGCCTTCATAGGAGAACGCGAGCCGCTCCACAGCGATCCGCATCAGAGTCTCACCGCTCGCGTCTTGAGCAGATAGAGGAAGAACGGAGCCCCGAGGAATGCGGTGATCACGCCGACCGGAAGCTCCGCCGGCGCCAAGACGGTCCTCGCCGCCACGTCGGACCAGATGAGGAAGGATCCGCCGGCGAGGGCGGAGACGAGGATCAGCCGCCGATGATCCGGACCGACGAGGAGGCGCATGATGTGGGGGACGACCAGGCCGATGAAACCGATCGTGCCGGCGACCGCAACCGCAGACGCCGTCAACACCGTCGACAGCGCAAGAAGGGAGCGGTAGAGCGTGTCCGGGTTCACTCCGACGTGAAACGCGCCCTCCTCTCCGAGGGAGAGCGCGTTCAGGTCACGTGCAAAGACGAGAACGCCGCCGATTCCGAAGACGACGATCGGCGAGAGGATCACAACCGACGTCCAACTCGCCCGTCCGAGACCGCCCATGATCCAGAAGAGCACGTCGGAGAGCTTCTCCCCGCCGGAACCGAGGAAGATGAGGAAGCTGGTCACGGCGGAGAAGAGGGCGCCGACGGCGACGCCCGCGAGGATCAGCGTAAAGATCGAGGTCCGTCGGTCCCGCCCGCGGGCGAGCCCGTAGACGATCGCTACGGCAACCGCTGCACCGGCGAATGCTCCACCGGGGAGCGCGACAGTCGAGCCGGCGGCGAACAGGATCGCCAGCGCCGCTCCGGTCGACGCGCCGCTGGCGATCCCAAGCGTGTACGGGCTGGCGAGTGGATTCCGGAAGAGCCCCTGCATCGCAACTCCCGAGACGGCGAGCGCCGACCCGACGAGGAATCCGAGCAGGACACGCGGCAGTCGGATCTGCCGAACGATCATCCGGTGAACGGGAGAGACGGTCTCGGTCGACGAGAAGACGCTCTCGAAGACGTCCCGAATCGGGATCGTGACCGGTCCTGTCGCCACCCCGACGAGGATCGAACAGAGGACCAGACCGACGAGGATCCAGACAAGCCATCCGCCGATCCGCCGATCCGTTCTGCGCAATCGATTACTCCACGTTGTGTAGGCCCTCGATCATCGCGCGCAACGCCTCGGCGACGCGGGTCGAGCTCACAACACTGGCCCGGATTCCGATGACTCGATCGTTCGCAACGGCGGCGACGCCCTGCAAACGCTCATTCCCACGGACATTCTCGATCTGGGAGGGTGGAACGAAGATCACATCAGGGTCTCGCACGATGATCTCTTCGAAGCTCACCTGGGGAGACCACTGCAGATCGGCGAAGACGTTTCGTCCCCCGGCCCGCAGGATCAACTCGTGCTCCACCGCATCCGACCCGGAAGCGTACGGCGGATCGTCCGGCGACGAAGCGTAGAGGAACGCGGCCGCCACGTCCGCCTCTCCGAAAGCGAGTGCCTCCGCCTCAACGATGTCTGTCGCGATTCGCCCGATCAGAGCGTCCCCTTCGGCATCGGCCCCGATCGCCGCGGCGATCGTCCGTACCGCATCGAAGATCGCCCCGACGCTCGTCAGCCACGGTGTCGTCAGAACTCTCACCTCGGCCGATTCCAGCGCCGGACGCTCCCCGCCCCAATCGCTCGCCCCGAGGACGAGATCCGGATCGAAACCGAGCGTCGCCTCCACGCTGGGTGCGTGGCTCGGGCCGACCGTCGGCAACCCCGTCACCTCCGGAGGGTTGTCCGCAGACTCTCCCACGGCGACCAGGCGGTCGAGCGCACCCAAGTCGACGATGATCTGCGCGTACAGCGCGCTGACCGCGACGATTCGCTCCGGACGGTCGACGATCAGAACGCTTTCTCCGCGATCGTCGATCACCGTCACCGGGTACCGCCCGGCTGCGACCACGGCGACACCAAGGCCGACTCCGAGAACGAGTAGTACGCGAAGACCTCTTCTCATCGGCAGTCCCTCCGAAACTGGGACACTATATCCCACTGCGGAATGCGCCAATCATACCGAGCTCGAACCGGGGTGACAAGGCTCGCTCACGCCGCCGTCGCGAGAAGTTCGGCCAGCACGCTCCACAATCCACGACCCGCGGCGAGTCGATCCGCCCCGAACGCAAGGATCAGGAGATCTCCGGACGCCGCATCAGGGAACGCAGCGTCGATCGCAGCGACATCGGGGGCGTTCCGATCTCTCACCGGCTCCCCGTTGTGCGCGAAGCGCCAGTCGCCCGACTCTTGCCGAAGAAGGATGAGGCCGGTCGCTCCCCCGCGGACCGCGACGTCGCGGACTGACCACGCCGACATGAACGGAATCGGCGCGAGCCAGGCGGCGAGCCCCACCGCGTCGACTCGAAGGGACCTCAGATCGAGGGAACGAACATCCCGCAGAAACCGAAAGAGCGACGCGAACCGCCGAGATCCCGACTGGGTGAGTCGAGGCCCGTCTCGGCGCAGCTCGACTGCTCCCTGGTTGCGAAGCCGTTCGAGCTCGAGCCGGACCGTCATCTCCGAAAGACCGGTCGCGTCGGCCAGTCTCCTTCGCCCGACCGCCCGAAGCCCGATCTCGTGTACGAGTTGCAGCGTCGTCGCCGATTCCTTCACCGTCCGCCTCCTCGGTGAGAATCCTATCGGATCGGCGCCGTGGATTCCCCATAAGGCCCATAATGAGGTTCGCTCCGGCGTTTGCGTCCATTGCGCTGCATCGGGCGATCGGCTAGACTTCGGCAAAGCCTGAAGAGATGCGCGACGCAAATCGGCTACGGAACGCTCGGAGCGTCGCCGGACCGAAGTTCATTGCAGAATCGTCAGCGCCGATCGCTCGGAAGAGCGGGCGGTGGTTCTGCCGGAAAGAGAGGAACGATGAGCGAGCAGAAGGCTGGGTTGGCCAACGTTGGGGCCCTCGGATTGGGAGGATTCGCCCTTTCGACATTCATCCTGAACATCGTCAACGCTGGGCTGGTCGACGCCGCCACCCTCGGGATCGTCATGCCGGTCGCAATGTTCTACGGGGGACTGGCGCAGTTCATGGCCGGGATGTGGGACGTTCGCCGCGGCGACACGTTCGGCGCAACCTGCTTCTCATCCTTCGGCGCGTTCTGGATGGGCCTCGCGGCCTTTTTCTTCCTCCGCCTCGCAGGCGTTCAGGCGTTCGTCGACGTCACGCCCGCCGGAATCGCCGTCGTACTGATTGCGTGGGGGCTCTTCACCGCCTACGCGACGATCGCCTCGCTCAAACTCGCTCGCGGGATCACGTGGGTCTTCATCACGCTGACGATCCTCTTCTTCCTCCTCGCCATCGGCGAGTTCGTCCCGGTCGTTCACACCATCGCCGGCTACGAGGGAATCCTCTGCTCTCTGATCGCTTGGTACTGCTCGGCCGCGATCCTGATCAACACGACGCACGGTCGCACCGTGCTACCGCTGGGCGAGAGGCGCTAGCAGGCCGGCGGCGGAGGCCGAGCGACCTGTCGGTCCCTTCCTCTTAGCGCGATCCGCCGATACGCTGTTCCCCCGGATTCGGAAAGGAGACCGATGGCAAAGGATCCGTTCGCTCTCGTCTGGCTCGATCTCGAAACGACGGGGATCGACGACCGGACCTCCGAGATCCTGGAGATCGCGACGATCGTCACGGACAAGAACCTCGAGGTCGTCGCTGAGGGACCCGATCTCGTCATCCGACAACCGGACGACGTGCTCCGTCGGATGGATCCATGGTGCGTCCGTCAGCACGGCGCGTCCGGCCTCACCGAAGCTTCGCGGGCGTCGAAGGTCAGCCTCGCCGACGCAGAGGAGCGAACCCTCGCCTTCGTGCGGGAGCACTGTCTGAAGGGGAAGCCGCCTCTGTGCGGAAGCTCGATCGGGTTCGATCGACGTTTCATCCTCCACCACATGCCGAGGCTGAACGCCTATCTCAACTACCGAAACGTCGATGTCAGCTCGGTGAAGGAACTCGCTCGTCGCTGGCATCCGGATCTCGTCACCGGAATCGACAAGGATTCGAAACATCGGGCGCTCGATGACATCCGGGAATCGATCGGGGAACTGCGACACTACCGGCTGAGTTTCTTCCGAGAGAAGACATGACCGTCCTCGGGTGGGAGAAGATCGAGGCCGCTCGCGCGACCCTCGCCCCATTCGTCCATCGAACCCCGATTCATCGGTCATCGACGATCGACGATCTCTGCGGCGGACGTGTCTTCTTCAAATGCGAGAACCTGCAACGAACCGGGTCGTTCAAGTTCCGCGGCGCAACGAACGCCGTCGCGGCGCTCTCGGCGCGGGACAGGGCACGCGGTGTCTACGCACACTCGAGCGGGAACCACGCGCAGGCTCTCGCCCTCGCCGCGAGGTTCCGCGGGATTCCCGCACACATCGTCATGCCGGAGGACTCGAGCCGGGCCAAGATCGCCGCGACCCGAGGATACGGCGCTACCGTCACCTTCTGTCCGCCAACCGAGGAGGGGCGACGAACGACGGCCGCCCGCGTCGGGGCGGCGACCGGTGCCACTTTCGTACATCCGCACGATGATCTCCGCGTCATCGCCGGCCAAGGGACCGCCGCATGGGAATTGATCGAGGAGATCGGCCCGATCGATCTCCTCTTCGCCCCGGTCGGAGGAGGCGGCCTCCTCTCGGGAACCCTCGTCGCCGCCAAGCACCTCCTCCGTCAGATTCGCGTGATCGGTTGCGAGCCGTCGGGCGCCGACGACGCCGCCCGCTCCCTTCGCGCGGGACGACGGATCGTCGACTTCGTCCCCCACACGATCGCCGACGGCCTGCGAACGCCGCTCGGAGAGAACACATTCGAGATCATCCGCAGGCTCGTCGACCGGATCCTCGTCGTTCCGGAAGCGGAGATTCTCCCAGCAATGCAGTTCGTCTGGGAGCGGATGAAACTCGTGGTCGAGCCGTCGAGCGCCGTCGCCGTCGCTCCGCTCCTCTCCGGCGCAATCGACGTCGCAGGGCGGCGCGTCGGCGTGATCCTCAGCGGCGGAAACGCCGACCTGGACGGCTTCTTCCCGCCGCGATGATCGTCACTTCCTGCAAGGAGTCCGCCGAACGCCGGACCTGAATGGAGCTCATCCTGGATCGATCTCGTCGAGCAGCTCAATCGCCCAACCGAGACTCAGAGCTTGCAGCTTCGCCCGCGTCGGCGCCCCAGACTGCTTGTCCCATCCTTGCAGGTCGCAGTACAGATCGACCGCCTCGCGCATCTTCGACTCCGGAATCGACGCGCCAGCCTCACCGGCCAGCATCAGCGGCTCCGTAAACCGCGGGTGGTGTGTGTCATCTGCCGCCGACAGACCTTCGCGCGCGTTGTACAACCGCGCCAAGGCCATCGCCCGCTCTCCGACCCGCAGCAGTTCGAGATCGCTGACGTCCCACCCGGTGACCGCGGCGACGATCTCGCGGAAGTTGGAGAGGCTGTACGGTAGGAACATGCAGAGCCCGACGCAGTTGTTCATCGCCTTCATCCGGATGACGGTCGCGGCTAGGACCGCCTTGACCGGTGGCAGCGTCATCCGCTCCAGCGGCTCGGTGAAGATCCCGAGCGGCCTCATCCGATCGGCCCCGGCTTGCGCTTCTACGATGGAGTCGTGGAAATTGTGCATGTGATCGGCGCCGGTCGGCGAGGTCGCATAGCCGATCCCGAGTCCGAACTGCCATCGCGGATCGTGCATCGGGAACTCCTGCCCCTTCGCCTGGACGGCGTAGCGTTCCGTCCCACGCCCGACGGCCCGTGCCGCCCGAAGCGACCCTTCGGCGAGAAGATCGCCGAACCCGTCACGTCGAGCGATCATCTCGACGAGTCGCGTCATTCCGGCGTGATCGCCGAAGCGAACGTCGAGCCCCCCGGTCTCTTCGGTCGTCAGAAGCCCGCGTCCGAAGCATTCCATCACCCAGGCGATCGTCACTCCGGTCGAGATCGTGTCGAGACCGTAGGCGTTACAGAGCTGATTGGCGTACATGATCGCCTCGAGATTGTCGACGCCGCAGGTCGAGCCGAGCGACGCGAGGGTTTCGTACTCGGGCCCGCCGTAGGCCGGGTCGACCGTGTACTCGCCGTCAGACTTCACTACACGCTTGCACGCGATCGGGCAAGCATGGCAGGTGTCACGATCGACGAGGAACCGCTCAGTCATCGTCGTCCCGGCGATCTTCTTCGCCCCCTCGAACTTCCCCTCCTGAAAGTTGCGAGTCGGAAGTCGCCCGACCTCGTCCATCCAGAGGATCCCTCCTCCGGTTCCGTGTTCGTGAAGACCGGCCCACTCCTCGCGAAGACCGATCACGTGGTCGATGACCCCTTTCACGCCCTCGGGATCGGCCACCTCCACGCTCGCGGACCCTCGAACAGCGATGCCGCGAAGCTTCTTCGACCCCATCACCGCTCCGAGTCCCGTTCGTCCCGCCGCTCGACTCACGTCACTCATGAGACACGCGAACCGAACTAGCTTCTCGCCGGCGATGCCGCATTGGATCACGCGAATCTTCTCGTCGCCGTGGTCCGATCGGATCGTCTCTTGGACGACGCCCGTCTCCTTCCCCCACAGATGCGAAGCGTCGAGGATCTCAACGTCCCCATCGTGAATCCACAGGTAGACGGGCCCTTCCGATCGGCCGTTGACCACAATCCCGTCGAAGCCGGCTCGCTTCAGCTCTGCCCCCCAGAACCCCCCGACGTCGGCTTCTCCGAATCCACCGGTCAACGGAGACTTCGCTCCGACGGCATGACGACCGCTGCCGGGGATCGACGTGCCGGACGCGACACCGGCAGCAAAGATGAGCGGGTTCTCAGGCGCGAACGGGTCGACGCCCCTCGGCGCTCGCTTGAGAAGCTCGTACGCGACGAACCCCCATCCGCCTAGGTACATCCGATAGTGACTCTCGTCGAGCGTCTCGACCGTCGTCTCCCCGGTCGTCAGGTCTACGGTGAGAATCCTCCCGCAGTAGCCTTTGGTCAGTTCCTCCACGTCCGCGTCTCCTTTCGATGAGCAACCCCGCCCCGCTTTCGGACGAGAGCGCGTCTCCACGCGGCTCACTCCGTGGAACTCAGCCTCGGCGCCCGGTCTCTTCGATCTGCTGACGACACTGACTCGGACCGATCGTAGATGACGTTCCCCTCGATCAGGACGCGATCGACCCGTGCGTTGGCCACGTCGAGCGGGTGGGCCGTCAGAATCACGATGTCCGCATCCTTCCCCGGTTCGAGCGACCCGATTCGATCGTCGATCCCGAGAATCTCGGCCGCCGTCAGCGTGATCGCCCGTAGGGCATCGTCGGACCGCATCCCCTCGCGAACGCAGATCGCCGCGTTCACCGTCAGATACCGTGCCGCCGACCCCTCGTCCGTCTGAATCGCAACCTTCGCGCCGACGTTCGACAGAGCCCCCGCATTCGCCGGGGTCATCCCAACCAATTCCAGCTTCGAGCGCGAGAAGAGAATCGGTCCCACAATGCAGGGAGCCCCCTTCGAAGCGATCAGATCGGCCACCTTGTACCCCTCCGTCGCGTGGATCAGGACGTAGTCGAGTTCGAACTCCTCTGCGATCCGAATCGCCGTCACGATATCATCCGCACGATGCGCGTGGATGTGCACACGGAGATCACCTTCGACGACCGGGGCGAGCGCCTCCAGTCGAACATCGACCTCGAACGGATCCGGCCGGGAGGCCCTCTCCTCCCCGGACGCTGCCTCGACCTTCTCACGGTGGCGGGATCGCTTCTCCGCGTACAATCTCGCCTTCGTGAGCCACTCGCGAAGGACGGCCGCGTTTCCCATCCGCGTCGACGGCAGCTTCTTCTGCTCTCCGTAGACCCGTTTCGGATTCTCGCCGAGGGCAATCTTCATCGCGCCGGGCGCCAGGACGAGCATCTCGTCGACCGTCCGCCCGGCCGTCTTGACGATCGCGGTCTGTCCTCCGATGACGTTCGCACTCCCGGGACTGATGTTGATCGTCGTGATCCCCGAGGCCCGCATGTCGGCGAACGCGAGATCCTCCGGATGAATCGCGTCGAGAGCGCGCATCTGCGGCGTCGCCGGGTCGGTCATCTCGTTCCCATCGTAGAAGCGCGAATCGATCCCGTCGGCGAAGAGCGCCACGTGGCAGTGAGGCTCGATCAGGCCGGGCAAGATGAACTTCCCGGCCGCGTCGATGATCTCCGCTCCCTCGGGAATCTCGACGTCGTCTCCGACACTTGTGATCTTGCCGTCCTCGACCAGCACTCGCCCCTCCTCGATCCGAACATCGGGCGTCAGCAGCGTCCCACCTCGTATTGCGATCATCTACCTCTCCTCCGGCGCGTTTGCCGATCTTCACACAACTCGAAGCCAGCGGGGAGGTCGACCCGATCGCACTCCCCGTCGAACCGCGGCGACGTAGCCTCGGCGCTGCGCTTTGTTCAAGACTACAGCAGACCCACGATCGGCGCACACGGTCGCTCCGCACGGACACGGCGCACGCCCAGGCCGACGTCAACGGGCACCTTCAACGTCGTCCATGTCCCTAGGACGGGCGGCCCGGCGTGTGGTAGAGTGTTTCTCGGTGAGTCGAAGGGGGGCCCATGAGCGTACGCAGGCAAATCGCATCGATCGGTCTGATTCTGTTCCTCTGTGGAACTGGAATCGGCGTCTCGGCTCAGAATCAGCCGGCCGTTCCGGAGGACGTTCGAACGTCGGGGGAGACGGCGATCGACCAGATCTTGACGTTCGTCGACACGGCGGCGACCTATCTCGGAGAGGGTGTCGTCTACGTGCTCAACCTGATCGCAGGCGAGGATCCCGACACCGGCCAAGGACGGGTCTCGGACACGCTCGAGAAGCCGATCGGCTACCTGACCTTCATCACCCTGATCCTTCTGCTGTTCGGTCTGCTCGACTTCGCTCGCAGGATCATCTGGATCGGAATCATCGTCGGCTGGGTTCTGTTGATCGTCCGGATCATCCTCGATGCATTGAATCTCTAGAATCGAATGCCGCCTGACGAGACCGTCGGGAGCCACGGCCTCACCGAGGCTAAGGCCTCTCCGCGTACTCGACGGCGAGCAGATTCCCCGGTTCCGCCTGCCCCGCAATGCCGTTGATATCGACCGGCACACTGACGGGAGCTCCGTCCGGCACCTCGATCCGGATCTGGTGGGAATCGGCCTCGATCGACACCGGAGCGCCGCGCCATCGGACGACGAACCGAACACTGCGTACGCCTTCGGGGAGGCTCGGAGAGATTGACACGCACTCGGCGGTCACTCGAACGCCGGCGAACCGCTCGATCACGTGTCGAACCGTCCCTGCCATCACCGCCGTGTGGATCCCCTCCGGCGTCGTCCCCCCCTGAATGTCGTCGACATCGCTCCGGACCGCCTCGATGAAGTGATCCCGACCGGCGGTGCGGTCGACCGTGTCGAGAACCGCTCCGAAGACGAGATGGCTCAACGTCGATCCGTGCGACGTTCGGCGTCGGTAGTAGTCGATCGTCCGACGCACCTTCTCCTCGGTCAGCTCATACCCGGCGCGACCGAGCAGGTCGGCGAGCTCGTCGCGGTCGAGGACGTAGAAGAGCATGCAGACGTCGGCCTGTTTGGAGAGCTTGTAGCGATCGGGGGAATCGCCTTCGGCCTTCAGAATCCGGTCGAGCCGTCCGATGCTCTCATACGTCTCGCGGTACGCATCCCAATCGAGCTCCTCGAGAGCTCCATACCCTTCGAATTGCTCGATCAGCCCGTTTGGCAGGACGGGGATCTTCATCCCGCGGACGATGGCCCGCCAACGGTCAATCTCTGCATCGGCCAAGGAGACTCGACGGACGACGCCCTCGCGCCCCATCGCGTCGAGGAGCTCCAGCGCATCGAGAGCCCGCTCGATGCACCAAGCGGCCATCACGTTCGTGTAGGCGTTGTTCCGCAAGCCGCCCTCATCGGCCCCTGGATAGGCCTCGTGGAACTCGTCCGGGCCCATCACGCCGACGATCTCGAATCGACCGTCCTCACCTTCGGCCGCCATGCTCGCCCAGAAGCGGGCGATCTCGACGAGGATCTCCGCCCCATAGTGAGCGACGAAGTCGCGGTCGCCGGTCGTCCGAACGTACGACCAGACGTTCATCGCGATCGCCGCGTTCACGTGACGCTGCAGCTGGCTGTAGTCCGGATCCCACTTTCCCGAACGCGGATTGAGGTGGATCACTTGGGTCTCCTCACGACCGCTCGAGCCGCTCTGCCACGGGAACATCGCACCTTCGAGCCCTTCGGCCGCCGCGGCCGCCCGCGCCTCATCGAGTCTGAAATACCGATAGAGGAGGATGGATCGGGCCACGTCCGGGTCGCGGTAGGTGTAGAACGGAAGGACGTACATCTCGTCCCAAAAGATGTGTCCGCGATACGCCTCACCGTGAAGGCCCCGCGCCGGAACGCTCGCGTCGAGGCCGATCGTGTGAGGCGAGGTCGTCTGGAGAAGATGAAACGTGTGCAGGCGCAGAATCAGCTGGATCGAGTGCGGGGTCAGATCGGCTTCACGGGAGACGTCCATCGACACATCGTACCGATCCCAGAGCGACGCCCACGCCGCCCGTTGTGACGCCAAGAGCTCGTCGAACGCCGGGGCTCGATCGACCGTCAGGAGGGCCTGCTCGATCAGATCTCCGACCGCTGGATCCCGCGACGTCCAGAGGGAGATCGTCTTCTCGACGCGTATCGCGCGGCCTGTTTCGGCCTCGAGCTCGAGCGTCGCCGAGACAGCATCATCGGTTCGATGCAATCGGGTCGCGGCGTCGATCACCTCGTCACCACATTGGACGGTCGTCCTCGCCGAGATCGCGACCTCCAACCGCGACTGCTTCGTCCGTGCGTGGAGAAAGACCGTCCCATCGTCCGACCCGCCTGTTTCGAGAACCTCGACGTGGTCGCCTCGCAACTCTCGATACCGTGCGACGCCCCAATTCATGATACTCCCGTCAACGCCGGACCGAACCTCGAGCCGCCCGCGCCAATTCAGAGGAACGATCTCCATCGAGATCGCCCCAAGATGCGGCTCCCCCATGTGAACGATCCTCCGCGACGAGACGCGGGTCTCCCGACCGTCGCCGTCCCGGACGGTGAACGCGCGGTGAAGCACGCCCTCCTTCAGGTCGAGTTCCTGACGGAAGTCGGTCCGGGTAACGTCCTGTTCTCCGAGCCACGGTCCGCCTTCCGCGCGGAAGGACAACGGAAGCCAATTCGGAAAGTTGACGAGATCTTCGTTGACGATCTGCCGACCCGCGACTTCGCTCGCCAACCGGTTGTACCCGCCCGCGACGTACGTTCCCGGGTAGTGCACGTCATCGGCGCTCGATTCCTCGGCGGCCCCCCGCGTCGCGAAGTGCCCGTTGCCGAGCGTGCAGAGCGCCTCGCGGAGCGCCTCTTCCTGAGGGTCGAACCCCTCGTACACGAGGCTCCAGCCGTCGCTCATCCCATTCCTTTCACCAGGCCGAGGAGTCGCCCGAAGAGAGCGTAGACCTCCCATGGAGCCTGCAGCCAGTACCTCGCCTGCGTCGGACGCGGCACGTCCGAGACGAGAATCCCGAGTCCGCGGTCTTCGAGGACGGCGAATGCATCCTCGTCGGTCACGTCGTCGCCGATGTAGAAGGGGATCACGTCAGGCCCGTCCAGTTTGAGGGCCTCGAGGAGGTAGAGGACGGCCTTCCCTTTGTCCCAGTCGATGTTGGGACGGATCTCGAACACCTTCTTTCCCGACGCCTTCTTCAGACGATCATCCGATCTCACAATCGAGTCGACTGCCTCCTCGACGCGCGACAGATTCTCACCGGAGACCAACCGGAAATGCACCGCGACCGAGTACCGTTTCGGCTCGAGGAGCGCACCGTCGATCCCCTCGATCGCCTCTCCGAGTCTCCGCACCGCCTCGGTCATCGCGGGCTCGATCCACTCGGCGACTCGATGGCCGACCGACTCTCCTCCCGGGCCGACGATGTCGAATCCGTGACTTCCGGCGAACGCAAGTTCGTCGAGTCCGACCAGCTCCTGGACGTCGTCTCGGCCTCGTCCGCTGATGATCGCCGTCGGGAAGGCCGACGCGAGCCGTTTGAGCGTCTCCCGCCCATCGTCCGACAGAACGGCGAGCTCCGGTCGACTGACGATCGGGGTCAACGTCCCGTCGTAGTCGAGGAAGAGCGCCGGCGTTCGTCCGCCGATCTCTTCGAGCAGGGACGGCCACTCGCGGAGGGCCGACGGGAGCCTGTCGGCTCGATTGGCGAACCAGGCGTCGATCAGTTCCAGCGAGGAGTCGTCGAATGACTCCAACACGAGATCGGCCCCGTGTTCGCGGAGAGCGGCGCCGGCCCCGACCCGATCGATCCCGATCACCAAGCCGAATGCGCCCGCGCGGCCGGCTTCCACCCCCGAGAGCGCATCCTCGACGACGACCGCTCGGTCGGCGTTCGCTCCGATCCGGCGGGCCGCCTCGAGAAAGATGTCCGGATTCGGTTTCCCCTTCAGGCCGATCTCTTCGGAGACGATCCCGTCGACGCGCGCCTCAAACAGATCCGAGAGCCCGGCACGCTCGAGGATCGGACCGCAGTTCTTGCTCGACGAGGCGACGGCAACCCGCACCCCGGCCTTGCGCAATCGGCGGATGAAGGCGATCGTCCGCTCGTCGACCTCGACGCCGCGCTCGTCCAGGATCGCTCGAAAGTAGCCGTTCTTCCGATTTCCTAGGCCCCAGGCCGTAGATTCCTCCGGCCCGTCGCTCGGTGCGCCCTCGGGAAGCTCGATCCCCCGCGACGCCAGAAAGCTCTTCACTCCTTCGATCCGCGGCTTCCCGTCGACGTAGGCGTGGTAGTCTTTCTCCAGGTCGAACGGGACGAACGGTTCCCCGGTCTTGTCGGCCCTTCGCTTGAGAAGGTCGTCGAACAGCCGCTTCCACGCGGCCGCATGCACCGACGCGGTGAGGGTCACCACCCCGTCGAGATCGAAGATGACAGCATCGAAACGAGACCCCATGTGTTCCTTTCCCCTCTTCGGACTCCTGGCTCGGACGACGACGCCCGAGTCGACGGACTGTTAGGGTATCACGTCCGAACGTCCGCCTCACTCCCGTCGACGGAGGAGAGCGCCACGGGGACGGCGAGCGACCAGAGCTGCAGATCGCACCCTTGTCCGTCGACCGCCGTTCCCCCTTCGAGTTCGCCCGCCCCATCCCAGTAGAAGAGCTCGTGGAACCCGAGTCGCTCCAATCCATCGACCACCCGGAATGCGACGTCACGGATGCCGAACAGTCCGTGATCGGCCGCTCCGCGCGCGATGATCGCCTGCTCGAACGGCCAGATGGCGCCGAGATGATAGGCGTGTGGATCGTAGTCGTCCTGTCCCGGCGCATACGAGCGATAGCCGAACGGCGTGGCGAGCGCCTCCGCCTCTCGAGCGATCGATGCGAGGTGCCGGTCGCCGAGATCCTCCGGCGCGAGGAAGTGGAGCATGTGAAGCGCGTCGGACGATATACCACAGATCGGTCCACGACGATCGACGGCAATCACCGGACGATCGTGCGTCGAGTCCCACAGATCGGAGACGAGACCCTCCACCGCGCTATCCGCACGGCGCCCCCATTCGGCGCGCGAATCGGGGAACTCCGACACGCGCTCGGCCAATCGACCGGCCGCGCGAAACGCGGCGACCGCTTGCGCTTGCACGAGGGTGTAGGTCACCGGATAGGCGGGGTTCTCCCGTCCGGGGAGGTGGCTGTCCTTCCAGTACGTCGCGCGCAAGGCATACCCGGTTGCACCGCAGGAGGCCGGATCCTCCCAGATCAGGCCGTCCTCGCAGTGACGGACGAGGTACTCGGCCGCAGCGCACAGCCCGCCCGCGATCTCGCGAATCAGCTCATGATCTTCGGATCTCTCCAAGTGATCGGCCGCGACCACCAAGAACAGGAGGCTCACGTCCGAGGCGTTGTACCGCGTCGACATCCCCCGCATCTCCACGTCGTCGAACTCGTGCAACCCGCGTCCCGGCTCTTCTCCGGTCCTCGGATCGCGGCCGGTTCCGAGGGTGGCGCTCACAAACCGCAGAACGTCGCAAGAGAACCGCGGTTCTCGAAGGAGAAGCGCCGTGATCAGCAGGTCACGGCCGAACAGCCCGAACCAGTCGCGACCCGCTCTCGACCCGGCCCGATAGAGCGTCAGATCGCTCTCGCCGACTCGCGTCGAGATCTCGAGCTCGGAGCGCGCGGCCGCAGCCGCAGCGACCAACCGATCGAGCCGAAGTCGCGTCTCGCCATCGAGCCGCCTCATCCCTTGACCGAGCCGGCGAGGATGCCGCGGACGAAGTACCGCTGGAGTGAGAAGAAGACGACCAACGGCAGGGCCATCGAGACGAACGCCGCCGCCGTGAGGATCTCCCAGTCCTGGCCGCGCGAACCGACGAGGTTCGCCACCTTCAACGTCACCGGCCCGACGTTGGGCGACCCGCCGAGGTAGATCAGCGCGACGAGCAGATCGTTCCACACCCACAGGAACTGGAAGATCGCCACCGAGGCAATCGCTGGAACCGAGAGCGGAACGACGATCCGGAAGAACGTCTTGATCGACGACGCCCCGTCGATCGCCGCCGAATCGAACAGGTCGCGCGGCAGGCCGGCGATGAACCCGTGCAGGAGATAGACCATCAGCGGCATTCCGTACCCGGCGTGGGCGAGCCAGATCGCCGGGAACGTGCCTGCGACCTTGAGCCTCGCGAAGATGGTCAGGATCGGGATGAACGTCATCTGAAGCGGCACAACCATCAGCCCGACCACGACCATGAACAGCAGATTCCGCCCGCGGAATTTCATCCACGCGAACGCGTAGGCGGCGAATCCGGCCAGCAGGATCGGTCCGAGGGTCGCCGGGACGGTGATGATCAGGCTGTTGATGAACGCCCGCCCCATCCCGCCCTCGAAGATGACCGATTGGTAGTTCTGCAGCGTGTACTGAGTGAAGCTGAACGGGTGCGCGAGGACGGTCCACCAGCCGGTGCTCGCGACGTCGCCGGGGGTGCGAAACGACGTGATCAGCAGGCCGACCGTCGGGAGCATCCAGACGAACGCCAGGCCGATCAGCACCAGGTGAAGTGGGCTGCGCTTCAGAAATCCCATCGCTCCTCGCCTCATCGGGTCGCCTCCTGCTCTCGGAACCGGCGGATGTTGACGATCATCATCGGGATGATCAGGATGAGCAGGATGACGGCGATCGTCGCCGCACGGCCGTAGTTCGTAAACGAGAACTGCTCCTTGTACATCCGGTTGGCGAGGACCTCGGTCGAGAAATTCCCGTTGGTCATCACGTAGACGATGTCGAAGATCTTCAGGACGAAGACGATCATCGTCGTCGTCACGACGGCGATCGTCGGCTTGAGTAGCGGAAGGGTCACCCGCCGGAAGATCTGCCACTCGGTCGCCCCGTCGATCCGCGCCGCCTCCATCAGCTGCTTCGGGATGTTCTTGTACGCCGCGGAGAGAATGACCATGCAGAAGCCGGTCCACATCCAGATCCCGACGAGGATCAAACAGAAGTTGTTGATCCACGGGCGCTCGACCAGCCACCCGATCGGCTGCCCGCCGAGGCCGACGACGATCGCGTTCAGCAGCCCGATCTGCGACGCGCTCGCCGGCCGGTACGCATAGACGAACTTCCAGATCGTCCCGGCGCCGACCATCGAGATCGCCATCGGGATGAACACCATCGCTTTGATGATCTTCTCGTACCGGACCCGGTCGAGCAGCACCGCAAACAGAAGTCCGAACGAGACCGTGAACGTCGTGAACACCACCACCCAGAGCGCGTTGTTCCGAAACGCCGTCAACATGGTGCTGTTCGTGAATGCGTAGACGTAGTTCTGCCAGCCGACGTAGGTCTCCCCGCTCCGGTCGAAGAACGAGAGCCGCGCCGTGTCCACCGACGGATAGACGAGGAAGAAGATGAGCAACAGGAGAGCCGGCGCACAGTACAACCAGGGAACCCACCGTCTCGTTCGCAATCGGGGCCTCCTCGGGTTCAGTCTACATCAAAAGGAGGGCCGGAGCCGCCCGCAACTGGGACGGCTCCAGCCGTTGCCGTACTGGTGGCTACTGACCGTACGCGTCGACCGCGCTGGCCTCGATCGCTTCCAGAACGGTGTCCAGCGGGATTCCGCTGATGTAATCGAGAATCCCCGTCCAGAACGTCCCGGACCCGACGGCGGCCGGCATCAGATCCGAGCCGTCGAACCGGAAGACGTCCGCGTCGGCGAGCTTCCCCGCCGCACGGGCGGTGATCGGATCAGGATAGACCGCCGGATCCACGTTCACGTTGATCCCGAGCTTCCCGAGCGTCCCGCACCAGATCTCTTGGGCCTCGGCCGAGGCGAGGTAGTTCGCCAGGGCGATCGCCTCCGGCGTGTCGTTGAATACGCCGATCAGGTCTCCGGACCCGAGCAGCGGGTTCCCGAAGACCGGGGAGATCGGTGGGAAGGTGAAGACGTCGTAGTCTTCGACCGGCACGAGATCCGGGTTCGATCCGAGGATGAAGCTCTGGATGAACGTCGCCTGACGATGCATGTAGGCGCCCGGCGGATCGTCGAACATCACCGCCGGGGAATCCCCGAAGTTGATCGTCAGCGCGCCGACCGGCCCGCCGTAGACGTAACCATCGGCGTTGACGATCTGTCCGAAGTACTCCCACGCCTTCTTGACCGCCGGATGGGTCCACGGAATCTCGTGGTTGACCCACTTGTCGTAGAGCTCAGGACCGGCGGTTCGAAGCATGATGTCCTCGATCCAGTCCGTCCCCGGCCAGCCGCTGGCAGCGCCGGACTCGAATCCGATCGCCCACGGCGTTCGGCCGTCGGCGACGATCTGGTCGCTCAGCGCGATCAGCGCCGGCCAACTGGCGGGCACTTCGTACCCCGCCGCCTCGAACGCCTTCACGTTGTACCAGACGAGGCTCTTCAGGTCCGCGCCGATGAACAGACCGTACACGTGGTCGCTCACCGTGCCGAGGTTGACGAACGCGGCCGGGTGATCGTCGAGGTTCTCCAGATCGTCGAGCGCGACCAGTGCGCCCTGCTCCGCGAACTCCTTCATCTGACCGGGGTTCGGAAGCGCCGCCAGATCCGGGGGGTTCCCCGCGGCGACGCGGACCGGCAGAACTGTCGGCAGGTCACGTCCGACCTCATCGATCACGACGTCGATCCCCGTCTCCGCTTCGAACGGGGCGATCGCCGCCTTGAACGCATCGAGCTCGTTTCCACTCCATACCACGGCGATGCTCACCTGCTGAGCAACCGCCACCAACGATACCAAGAGCACGGCCACGAAGGCCAAGCACCATTTGCCTTTCTTCATTCTTCTTCTCCTCCTTTACTAGTCGTCGGCTTGAGGCGTCTTTGCTGCATTCGATCCAGCCTGATACCTCCTTCGACTTCACTGATGCCCTCAGGCCGAAGCAGTTCGCGAATCACTGCGACGGCCGCCTGCTGCGCCCCACTTGTTCCGCGCACCGCAGCGGAGGTGACCTGAGCCAGGCCGACGTACTCCCCCTGCAGCGCAACCTCCACGTCTTCCGCACACCGTTGAACGAGAGGCGTTTCAAGCGCTCCGAGTGATTCCGCGTGCACGACGACCCAATCCGGGTCGACGAGCGGAATGATATGAACCAACGACGACTTGATCGTCTTCGCGATGCATTCGATCTTGTCCCTCTCCGACAAGTCGGCGAGCTCCTCTGCGTCGACGATCGCCCGATACAGGGCCCCGGCATTTCCGTGACCGCCCCGGTAGACGGAGCCGCGAACGCAGAGGCTCGCGCCGATCCGCATGTCGCCATCCAAGCCGGGGCGAATCGAGAGATAGACCACGACACGATCCTTCCAGCTGCGGCGTTCGATCTCGGCCAAAGCCATGAAGTGCACATCGTGATCGACGAGGACCGGGAGAGAGAGCTCGCTCTCCAGGCTGCTGTCGACGGGCACCCGTTTCCATCGCGGAAGATGACGACCGACGAACGTGACCCGACGATCGACGAAGAAGCCCGGAATCCCGATCCCGAGCGCGGCGATGCGCTCCGCCGGGATCTCGAGCGAAAAGAGCCAATCCTGGATGAATCGCGCCAGCTGCTCCAGCGTCAACCGTGGCGTTTCCAGCGCTTCCCTCAACTCGAGGCGCGTCTGATGCAGGATGTCTCCCCAAGCGTTGACCAGCACGACGTCCGCGTTCGGCAACTCGAAGTCCAATCCGAGTGCGAGCCACGCCCCGTCGCTGACACTGAAGACCTCCGCCGGACGTCCCTGCGAAGGCGCCTTCGTCCCGCGGCTCTGCACCAGACCGAGCGACCGAAGCAGATTGAGCGCCTTGTCGATCGTCGGGCGGGAACAGCCGAGCTCCTCTTCGATCTCCCGACGTGTTCGCCCGTCACGCGTCCACAGCGCACGAAGAAGTGACATCTGCGATTCTGTCAAAGGCTTTTGAAAATCCATTCACCAAAACCTTAGGACAAGCCGGACCTTTCTGTCAAGTCAAGATTGTTGACGTTTCGCCCTCACCGCAGAATCGGCCCGTTTCAGCGTTCTGTCCCTTTGCGCTTCGCTGCGATGGGGGCCTTTGCGGACACTCCGACATCGCCTGTCTTCTGCTTGCATCGGCGCGATTCCCCCCGGTAAGATGTCCGAAGAGCGCCAAGGACAGACAAGGAGAGACAATGGCTGAAGTTACTCTCACGGACATCACGAAGCGGTTCGGTGAATTCACTGCAGTCGACGACATCACCATGCTGATCGAAGACGGCAAGTTCACCGTTCTCGTCGGTCCCTCCGGGTGCGGGAAGACGACGACGCTTCGCATGGTCGCCGGTCTCGAGGAGATCACCGAGGGGGAGATCCGGATCGGCGAACGCGTCGTCAACCGGGTGCCCCCGAAGGATCGCAACATTGCCATGGTCTTCCAGAACTACGCCCTCTATCCGCACATGGACGTCTTCAACAACATGGCCTTCGGGTTGAAGCTCCGGAAGATCCCGAAGAAGGACATCCAACGTCGGGTCAACGAGGCGGCGGAGCTCCTCGGGATCGAGACCAAGCTGAAGAGCAAGCCGAGAGAGCTTTCCGGAGGGCAGCGTCAGCGCGTCGCCGTCGGCCGAGCGATCGTTCGCGATCCGGCCGTTTTCCTGTTCGACGAACCGTTGTCGAACCTGGACGCGAAGCTTCGCGTCCAGATGCGAACGGAGCTCGAGCAGCTCCACAAGAAACTCCAAACGACGACCATCTACGTAACGCACGATCAGGTCGAAGCGATGACCCTCGGCGATCGGATCGCCGTCATGAAGGACGGCGTCATCCAGCAGTACGCGCCGCCGCAAGAGACCTACGATCATCCGCAGAACCAGTTCGTCGCAGGGTTCATCGGGAGTCCGGCGATGAATTTCCTCCCCGCGTCCGCGACCACGGAGGACGGGAAGATCGTCTTGACGGGATCCGGCTTCCGAATCGAGCTTCCGGAGGAACGAGCCGAGAAGGCGATCCCGGACCGCGTGATCGTCGGCGTTCGCCCCGAGGACCTCGACGGTCCGGTATCCGATTCGTCGAACGCGGTGACGATGACCGCGTCCGTGAAGGAGCAGCTCGGCCACGCCCTCCTCGTCTACGGCGAAGTCGATGGAACACAGGTCGTCGCCAGTCTCGATCCGCACCGACAGGTCGAACTCGACACGGAGATCCACTTGAAGGTGAACCTCGACACGGTACACGCTTTCGATCCCGATACGTTGGATACCCTGATCTAGTTCGAGTCGAGGTCAACGAAAAGGGTCGATGTCCGCGCCGCTCAGGTTCCGTGCCGATCGAGGGGGAGGCGCCCGCCGATCCGCACCGACGATCGTGCGATCGTTCCCGGACGAAGATCCGCCGCGACCGAGGGAGGGGCGATGTTCAAGCTGAAGAACGCGCCGAGGACGCTCCCGGAAACCCTCGCCCGAGTCGGGGCCGCTTCCGTGATTCCGAGAGTCTGGTCGAACGACCACACCGTCTGGGGAGACGATCCGGCGGAGATCGCCGACCGCCTCGACTGGCTCCATCTTCCCGAGAAGATGCCCGCTGCCCTCGAACGGATCGATCGATTCGTCGACGGAGTCCGCGACGACGGATTCCAACACGTTCTCCTCCTCGGAATGGGCGGATCGAGCCTGGCGCCAGAGACGTTCTCGCGGGTCTTCGCGGCGGCCGACGGCCGCCTGAGCCTCGATGTCCTCGACAGCACACATCCCGACGCCGTTCGGGCCGTCGAGAAAGACCTCGACCTGTCGCGGACCTTGTTCATCGTGGCGACGAAGTCGGGGACGACGACCGAAACCCTCTCCTTCTTCCGCCACTTCTATCGCCGCATCGGCGAACGTAGCGAGTCGGACTCGCCGGGCGGTCGATTCGTCGCAATCACCGATCCGGGAAGCCCGCTTGTCGATCTGGCTCACCGAAACGAGTTCCGCGACGTGATCATCAACAACCCGAATCTCGGCGGACGGTACTCCGCCCTGTCGCACTTCGGATTGGTCCCAGCCGCGCTCATCGGCGTCGACGTCCGGCGGCTCCTCGCCCGCGCGCGCGACGCCTCAATCGCCTGCGCACCATCCGTTCCTCTCGATCAAAACCCGGCCGCCGAACTCGGAGCACTCCTCGGAGCCGCGGCGGCCGAAGGTCGTGACAAGCTGACGTTCATCCTCTCCGACGCGATCGCCCCGTTCGGTGCCTGGGTCGAGCAGCTGGTCGCAGAGAGCACGGGGAAGGACGGGACCGGGATTCTTCCCATCGTCGGAGAGCCTCTCGCCGAACCGGAGGCCTACGGAGACGATCGCCTCTTCGTCCACCTGCGCTCCCGCGATGACGAGTCCCAAGACGCCGCGCTCGAGCGCCTGGCGGAGGCCGGGCACCCGGTCGCCCGTTTCGAAACGGGCGACCGGTACGCGCTTGGCGAGCAGATCTTCCTCTGGGAGTTGGGGACGGCGATCGCCGGCCACCTTCTCCGGATCAACCCGTTCGATCAACCGAACGTGGAATCGGCGAAGGCTCAAGCGCGCAAGTTGGTCGACGTCTACCGACGGACCGGAAGGATCCCGTCGGGGGAGTCGGAGCCGTTGACGACCGACCGCCTCTCCACCTTTCTCGATCCATGCCGATCCGGCGACTACATCGCAGTGCACGCCTACGTCCGTCCGAGCGATTCGGTGACCGACGCGTCCGAATCGCTCCGCGCGTCCCTCCTCGACCGGTTCGGTCTCGCGACGACGTTCGGGTACGGGCCGCGCTTCCTCCATTCCACCGGACAGCTCCACAAAGGAGATCGGGGAAACGGGCGATTCGTCCAGCTGATCGCCGATCCGCGGCATGACCTTCCGATTCCGGACGACGCGTCGAGCGACGCGGCGTCGCTCACCTTCGGCACCTTGATCACAGCCCAGGCGTGGGGCGACCGTCGCGCTCTCCTCGACGGCGGTCGCCCGGTCGCAACCTACGTTGTTCCACCGGATCCGGCCACGCTCATTCGGCAAATGGCCGACAAACTCGGCCTCAGGGAGTGAACACCGTGGATACTGCCGCGCAGAAGCGCCGAGCAGCCGTTCGGGCGGCCGCACTCGCCGAGTCGGGGACTGTCATCGGCCTCGGCCACGGCTCGACTGCCGCGTTCGCCGTGCGCGAGATCGCCGATCGGGTCGCACGCGGCGACCTGATCGACATCGCCGCCGTTCCCTGTTCGAACGAAGTCGCCGAGCTGGCGGCACGACTCGGCATCCGGCTCGTCGCGCTCGACGAACACCCGGTCATCGACTTGACCATCGACGGGGCAGACGAAGTCGACCCACAGATGGATCTGATCAAGGGGGGCGGCGGCGCCCTCCTCAGAGAGAAGGTCGTCGCCTTCGCCAGTCGCCGGGAGATCATCGTCGTCGACCGATCGAAGCTCTCCGAACGGCTCGGAACCCGCTTCGCGCTTCCGATCGAGGTCGTCCCGTTCGCCGCGGCGACCGAAGAACGGTTCCTCGCTTCTCTCGGCGCGCAGGTGAGCCGTCGCGGCGGAGACCGCCCGTTTCGCACCGATCAGGGGAACGTCATCCTCGATGCCCGCTGGCCGGGGATCGAACAGCCGGAGGAGCTCGCCCGACTCCTCGACGCGCGGCCGGGGATCGTCGGCCACGGCCTCTTCCTCGATCTCGCCACCGATCTCGTCGTCGCCGACGAGTCGAAGACGGTTCACATCGAACGTGGGACCGATTGGAGGTCGGAGTTCGAGCGATGAACCCAGATCCGGATCGCCATCCCAAGGCGTCGTCGGCGCCCCCGGCCGCAATTGTGATCTTCGGCGCATCCGGTGATCTGACGCAGCGGAAGCTCGCTCCGGCCCTTCACAGCCTCGCGTGCGCCGGCCGGCTGAGCGCGGCGACGCACATCCTCGGCGTCGGGAGAACGCCGATCTCGGATCGTCGCTTTCGGGCTCGCCTGTTCGAGGGGATCCAAGCCTACGCTCGGCTCCGCCCGGATCCGAAGCTCTGCGATCTCTGGTCGCGCTTCGAGGGACGATTCGCGTACATCCAGATACACACAGACGAGCCCACCGCGTACACCCGGCTCGCCGGAACCCTTCGATCGTCCTCCGGTGAGGACTCGGACAACGTCCTCTTCTACCTCGCCACGCCGCCGGCCGCCGTGCCAGGCGTCATCCGTGGGCTGACGGAGAGCGGGATCGCACGCACGAGAGGAGGATGGCGCCGGATCATCTTCGAGAAGCCGTTCGGCGAGGATCTCGCCAGCGCGCGATCGCTCAACCGACTCGCTCACCGAGCGTTTGACGAGGCCGCGATCTACCGAATCGACCACTATCTCGGCAAGGAGACGGTGCAGAACATCCTCACCTTCCGTTTTGCCAACGCCATCTTCGAGCCGTTGTGGAGCCGCGACCACGTCGACCACGTACAGATCACGGTCGCCGAGACGGACGGCGTCGCACGGCGGGCGGGCCACTATGACCGTGTCGGGGTGATTCGGGACATCGTCCAGAGCCATCTCCTCCAACTGGTCGCGCTGGTGGCGATGGAACCTCCGCGCGATCCGTCGGCACGGAGCCTCCGCGACGAAAAGGCAAGGGCACTCGACGCGGTTCGGCCGGTCGGGCCGGAGGACGTCCGCTTCGGACAATATGTGGGCTATCGAGAAGAAGTGGGCGTCGACGATGCGTCGCGGACGCCGACGTTTGCCGCGCTCCGCCTATCGATCGACAATCCGCGGTGGGAGGGCGTCCCGTTCTTCCTGCGCACCGGGAAGTGCTTGTCGAAGAAGGCGACGGAGATCACGCTCCAATTCCACAACATCGATCGCCGTCTCTTCTCGGCCAGCGGGCCCACGCCGAATCGGATCTCGCTGAAGATTCAGCCGGACGAAGGCGCGCATCTCCGGTTCGAGACGAAGCTCCCGGGAGCCGGCATGGTGACGGAACCGGTCGACATGATCTTCCGATACGAGGATTACTTCGGAAAGGCCGCGCTTCCCGATGCGTACGAACGTCTGCTCCTCGACGCCCTATACGGCGACCCTTCCCTCTTCCTTCGCGCCGACGAGATCGAACGCTCGTGGACGATCGTCGACGCGGCTTTGCGATCGGAACTCGAGCCGATCGAGTACCCCGCCGGCTCCTGGGGACCGCGTGAAGCGGCCGACCTGCTCGGCGAGGCCGGCCGCTGCTGGCTTCACGAGTGCAGCGAGGTTGTACGCCGATGACGTCGATCCGCTTTCGCACGATCGACGAGCTCTACGATGCCGCCGTCGACACGTTCGAGCGACTCGCCGAAGCGGCGATTCGGGCCCGCCGACGGTTCACCGTCGCCCTCTCCGGCGGAGCGACACCGATCCCCCTCTTCGACCGGCTCGCGGCGCGGCCGACCGCGATTGCGTGGGAGTCCGTCTGCGTCTTCTGGTCGGACGAGCGCTGCGTTGCTCCGGACGACGCGCGGAGCAACGTCCGCCTCGCCCAGCAGCACCTTCTCGATCGGGTCCCGGTCCTCACTGGCAACGTTCACCGAATCGAAGCGGAACGTCCGCCGCTCGAGGCGGCCGACGCGTACGAGATCGTCGTGCGGCGGACGCTTGCCGGAGGTGGGCGGCTCGACCTCCTCCTTCTCGGAATCGGCGCGGACGGACACACCGCGTCGCTCTTCCCGCGCCACCAGGCCCTGAGCGAGGCCGATCGTTGGATCCTCCCCGTCCACGTCCCGGCCGATCCGCCGTGGCGCATCACGATGACGCTTCCGCTGATCAACGCCGCACGGAACATCCTCGTCCTGGCGGTCGGAGACGACAAACTCGCCGCCCTCAAGCAGATCGAACGGGGGGAGGATCTCCCCGCCGGGCGCGTCCGACCGACCGACGGCCGGCTCACTTGGCTCATCGCTGAAGACGACGGGAGCGGAGCGTGAGGCGGCGAGGCCGCTGAACGCCCCCTACCAGCGAGCGGTCCAACCGACGCTGATCTCGGTCCACGGATCGCTCTGCGTCAGATCGCCCGAGTGGACCGATAGGTCGAACGAACAGCTGAACTGCTCGCTTGCCCCGACATCGAGCGAGGCGACGGTCATCCCCCAATCGAACAGGAAGCTCGCATTGCGGTAGAAGTACATCGAGATACCCCAGTAGCCGGGGATCCCGCAGCAGCTGCCGAGGTCGCCCCAGAGACGGATCGCTTCGAAGTAGTCGGTGAAGCCGGTCACCTTCGAGTTGTCGTCGCTGTGAAGCGATGTCGCCGAGACGAATCGAATCCCCGGCGAAACGTCGCACTCGAGCTTCAACCCGTAGATCCTGAGTTCGGTCGCCCGATCCGCCTCGATGCTCCCTCCGGCATGCGAGTCAGACGCTGTCTCCAACTCCGCCATCAGCCAGAGACAAGCCGACCGGTCCGGTACCCAGCCGAGCTGTGCGGAGAGCGACTTCTGCTCGGGCTCGAAGGAGAACGTGACGTCGAGTGAGATGCCCTCGGGGAGCCATGAGACGGCGGAGACCGGAATCCCACCTGCGGTGAACGTCGCTCGCTCGAAGCCGCGGCACGTCAAACCCAGCGAGGCGCGAAGGTCGATGTCGCACCAACTCCACACGAACGACGTATCGTTCCGAGCTAGGACGAAGCCACAATCGTCGTCGAGCTCGACGCGGAGCGTGTCCGAGATCGACACGCTGCCGAAGCAGCCCCGAACGCGAATCGTCTGATACGATGAGCTCAGAGGTAGCGTCAGATAGAGGCTGTGTCCGAAACTCAGGCCGAGAAGCGTGAAGCCCGTCGTCGTCCTCCAGTGGTCGAAGATGTGACCGTCGATCAGCGCCGCCTTCGGGTCGAACGCGAGCGTCGACGCGACGTCGAAGTCGCCCAGGGCCACGCTCGACTGGAGCCGGAGGGCGTCGAAGACGAACGTCTGCGATCCACTCTGTGTCTCCAGCTTCCAGTCGACGGACCCCTGCAACGAGAACCGGTCGATCCGATAGACCTCGGTGAACTGCGTGCGGAAGACGGTGAGCGCGCCGGACTGCACGTCGAACGTCACTTGAGCGTTCCAATTGCCCGACAGCAGGCCTTCGGCACGCGCTGACGTCACGTCGATCAAGATCGTCGTCCCAGCGGTCGACGCTCCGTGCTGATCGATCGCCGATACGACGATTCGGTCCGTGCCAACGTATCCGTGAGACGGCTTGTAGGTCAGCTCGACGCCGGCGAGATGCGGCGGCGTGTAGACGACGTTCTCCAGATCTCCGATCAGCACACCGTGCGACGGCCCTTCGAGAACGACGAACCTCAGGGCCTCGGAGGTGGGATCGAGCGGATCGATGTCCTCGTCCTCCGCCTGGAGTTCAAACGTCACCGGCACATCGCGTACCGTGGCGACATACCGGTCGGCCATCGTCGGTGCGACGTTCGCCCACGCGATGGAATTCGCAAGCGCGGCGAGGAGTGTCGCCATCCACAGGGCGCGCCTCGTCACTCGCTCTCACCCACCTCGATGACCAGATCCACGAGCTCCTCGCCCCCGAGCCGGATCGTCAACCGATACGCACCGGGGGGCAACGTTTCCGTGTCGAGCAGAAGAAGATGTCGGTCGACCTTGTCGTCCCAGACGAACGACAGTGCCTCCGGGTGAACGACGCCCGTCAACTGCGACATCAGGATCGTCGCGTCCGTCGCCTGGAGAATCGCCGACGACTCCGGAACGATGATCGGTACGATGGCCTCTCGACCGACCGCGACCGCTGCCGGTCCCCTGGCCAATCCGGCGCACTCGATGACGCGGATATCGACCTTCGCGATCGCGAACGCCCCGAACGGATCGGAGAACCGGATGAAGAACGCATCCCTTCCGATGAATCCGACGGCCGGCGTGTATGTCAGACCGACTGCGACCGCTTCGGTGAAATCGAGTGTCGGCACCCGCTCTCCCGTGTTCGGGTCGGTCGCCGTGCTCGGGCGTGTGCGTCGGAGCTGCGACAGATCGCCGATCACGACCCCGTGATCCGGTCCGGCAACGATCTCGAACTCGAACGGGATCACGTCCGGATCCCGATCGACCCACAGGTCGGCGGCGCTGATGTCGAAGAAGAGGGACTCCCCGGAACAGACCACGAGCGACACGTCCTCCATCGCCGTCTGCTCGACCACCTGTAGGTGGACGGTCACGACGTCGGACACGTTCCCGCAGGCGTCGCGGACCGTGTAGTCGAACGAATCGGGTCCCAGGTATCCGCGATCCGGCGCGTAGCGGATCACGCTCCCGCCACGGCAGTCGCCGTGGTCGACCTCGACCGTCGCGGTCCCTCGATCCGGCGCATCGGTGATCGCATCGATCCACATCGTCCCACAGCAGGTGCCGTGTCCGCAGTTGTCGGCATCGTTGGCGATCACGTCGATCCGCTCCGGCGTGTTCTCCCGAACGATCAGACGGTAGACGCCGAACTCATCAAGCCGGACGTCGAGCTCGTCCGGCCGATTCGCGTCGTACGTCGTCTGAAGCGGGTCATGGCTCGGCTCCGGCGCGATGTGATCCCAAACGAGTCCTTCCGCCGCCGTCGTCTCCCTCACTGCGTTCTGGCCGCAGCAGTCGGAGGCGGCGACACGAACCTCGACGCGAGCCGGGCAGTCCGTCAGACACTGAACGACGGCGCTTCCGGCGACATCGACGTGATCCTGACCGTTCTGGACGCAGTCGACCTCGATCGCACCGAGCGTTGCGTTCTCCGTCGGCACCGTCACCGTGACCTCGACGTTCTCCGACGAGATGCAGCAATTGTCGGTCACGGCCGCCGAGAAGTAGACGGTCACTGCGCAGTGACCGTCGAGGTCGTAGCCGGTCGCTTCGACGGAGTACGTCTCGTCCGTGTTGAACATCAGTGCGTCGATGACCGGGCTCTCGACGTCGATCACGTCATCGGACTGCGATTGCTGCGTCGCCGCGTTGCCGACGCTGTCGACGGCGTCGAGCGTGATCGTCACAACCGCGGGACAGTCGGACAGCCCCGCCACGTCCACCTTCCCTTCGATCGTCGCCCTCGTCGGATCGCCGTCCACCGGACTCGTCGCAACCTCGTACGGTGCCCCGATCGTCGCGTTCGTCGTCGTCGCATCGGTCACGGTGATGCCGCTCGGAATCATCACCCCGTTCGGATCGACGACCGTAGCTGAGAACTCGACGCCCCGACGGCAATCGCCGTCGGCCGCTCCCCCCGTGACGACGAAGCTCTCGATCGCCGGGTTCTCCGTGTCGACGTCGAGTCGATCGTCGTGGCTGTAGGGGACCTGTACGTTGCCGACAGCGTCCTGAGCGCCCGAGATCGCGACATCGTCGTCGAGGATTGTCACGTCCCCGTCGAGGACCGCGTAGCTCGCGACATATTGCGTCGCCGTCTCCCAGCGGCTGCTCGGAGTTCCTCGGAGAGCGAGCGTCGTATCCAGGTTCGGGGAGAAGACGATCGTCGGCGCCGTCCCGCCGAGCATCGACTCGCTGTAGTCGATCGTCACGGCGAACGTTCCGCCGACATTCTCGTCCGAAATCACGTTGTCGGAGAGCTCCGCTCGCGTCACCGTGGGGTTGAGCGTGTCGATGGTGAACTCGTGGACCGGATCGTGATCCCGCTGGTCGTTCCCCGCCGCGTCCTTCGCCTCCTTGACGTCGATCGTCACGCTCTTTGCGTTGAGGTTGGCGTCCGCGAGATCATAGGTCAACGTGTACGTGTCGGTCGTCCCGTTCCAGCTGCCGGACTCGTTGACCAGCGTCGGAGACGGACCGTCGTCGACGGCCGGGACAAAAACCAAGGCCGGATCGGCGCTTCCATCGGTCGTCATCTCCTCGTTGAAGACGACCGTTACGGAGAACGTGCCCGGAATGTCACCGTCGACGATCAGCGAATCAGACGGCGACACGCTGACAACGTCCGGCGGTGTCACGTCGATCTGGAACGGACCCAGATCCTCGGTGCTCGTCCAGTTCCCCGCGACGTCGACCGTCGCGACATGAAAATACCAGTCGCCGTCCGAGGTCGCGGTGAAGGTTCCGCCGGTCCAGGTCTCCTCCTCGTCCTTCACCCGCGTCGCTGTCCACGTCGGACTCTTGTCCCATGCGATGTCGAACCCGTCCACGCCGGACCTCAGCCCGCCGGACAGTGGGTCCAGCGCTCCGGAGATCTCGATGTCGACCGTGGCATCGTTCGAGACGACGCCGACCGAGTGACTCGTGCTCGACGGTGTCGGATCGGTCGGCTTGGTGCGGTCGATATACAACACACGGTCGCTCGCGTAGGCGCTGTTGTTCCCTGCAACGTCTCGAGCGCGAACTTTCCAGGTGTACGCCCCCTCCGCGAGGAACGGGTGGTACTCCAAATTGCCCGTGTACCCGGACGATCCCCCGTCGACCACGTATCGGTACGTGTCCGTTGGTCGCAACCCACTTCCACCGACGTCGGTCGACGCCTCCCACGAGAGCGTCGGAGGGTCGTCGTTCGTGTACGTGCCACCGACCGGACTCAGTCCGGCCGGCACCGACGGCGCAGTCGTGTCGATGCGGAACGGGCCGAGAGACGTGCCGCCCGACCAGTTGCCCACGCTGTCGACGGTGGCGATGTGGACGTACCAATCGCCATCGGATGTGGCCGCAAACGTGTCGCCCGACCACGACTCTTCGTGGTGTTTCGTCCGCGCCGGGACCCACGTCGCGCTCTGATTCCAGGCGACCTCGAACCCGTCGACGCCGCTCCCGGTGTCATTTGCGCCGGAGACCGCGATGTCCACCGTGTCATCGTTCGACCAGACGCTGACCGCGTGACTCGTGCTCGACGGCGTCGGATCGGTGGGAGGTGTCACGTCGGACACCGTCACGAGAATCCCGGCACTCGCGCTGTCCTCGTGGCACGCCGTCGAGCTGGCGAATTCGGCCGTGATCTCGGGAGAACCGAAAGGGAGTGTCGTTGTGAGCGATACGGTGCCTCGTCCCCAGTCCCCGCTTCCACCATAGACCGTCTCGGTTCCGAGTAGCGCACCGTCCGCGTAGAACGCGACGGTCCCTTGAACTTGCGTCGCCGACGCATACCCGGCGACCGCGTAGTCCCACTTCGCTCCGTCTGTGAGCCACGGATCCCCGACGAGCGACGTCACCGTCGCGGTCAACTCAACCTCGTCTCCCTCGACGATCGACGTGTCGGAGATCTCCAGACTCGTCGTGGACGCACCTTTGTAGACATGAAGGGTCTTGGTCAAGACCGCGGAAGGCGTTCCCCCACAGGCCCCGTCTTCGTAGACCGCGACAGTAACGGTGTAATCGCCCGGCGTGCTTGGCACGGTCTTCCACGTGCTCCATGTCATGCCTAAGGCGCCCCCGCCGCCCGGATCACACACGTCGGGCTGGTCGTCGCATGCCAGCGACCCGAGATCCCCGGTCCCCCATTTCACTGCGGCGCAGCATTCCGTCCCGTAGCCGGTTCCCGACACGACGGCGACCTCGATCCTGTAATGCAGCCCCGCAACGGCGTTCACCGTGCCGCTCATGCTCGTGTTCAGCTGCATTCCAGTGGCATCACAAGCCGATGCGGCGAAGGAGAACGCGAGGAGGAGAATCGCTGCACAACCCCACGTCACGTTTGCTCTTCGCTTCACGCCCGACCACCTCGCAGCGCCGTCTCGGTCCGTCGTTTGTCTGTTCCGACTTCGCGATCTCTTCTTCTGCCAGTGTAACACAAGACGGCCTCTGTGTCTCTACTATAACCTAGCACTTCACGCCGAAATGCCCACCCCTCCTCCGTTTCTTTGCGCTCCGGACTCCATCACCTGGTCCGCATGGAATCGTGCCCCGCTCTCAGTCACGATCTCGTCCCGACAGAATCTAAGCCATCTGTCGGCGCGCACTGCTGCGGTGCCGTTCTCCGTCGCACCACATCGATCCGAGCGGCGGCTCGAACGGCCGGGCCCGTTACCGACCGGAAGATGATTCATCGGCCACATTCCGCTGCGTTCCTATTCGAGCTCTTCCTCGCGCGGTGCACCCCGAGGAGCAGATCGAAGCACTCGAGCGGTTCCGCCCCTTACACCGGACGGCGAATCATGCCTTCGGGCTATCCCAGTCGTGAATCACACGAGAATGAGGTCCGCCCGATGATCTATTGTCTGTCTGCCCACCGACCCCGCCGCTCCCTGGTCCCCGCCGGCACTGGATCTCATCCGCCATGGACCCCGAGCCGCCCGAGGAGAAGGAGGACGTGCTTCAGCCTGCTGGCTGAGGAGGCAATTCACACGAAACTTGACGCCCCCATGCAGAGCATGAGGACAACGTTCTACACGAGGATTCACTAGTCCCTGCAGCTGCCGTCAAGGGACATGGTCGATCGACATTTCATTCGGGCCGGGATCGGTTGACGCAGCGACCCGGTCAAACTAGACTTCGGGAACCCGCCAGAGTGGCGGAATCGGCAGACGCGCGGGACTCAAAATCCCGTGGCCCTTTGGGCCGTGTGGGTTCGACCCCCACCTCTGGCACCCTGTCGCCAAGACGAAGCCCCCGTCGTCGGGGGCTTCGTCTCTTTCTCGAGGTTGCCTGACGTCTCAGCCGTTCGTCACGCGGGCGGCGTTGTCCGGTTCGCGCGCTCTCTCTCGCGACTCCCCCCACGGAGGCCTCGGGGACTCCTCTCGAACGCGCCGGCCTCGTCGAAGGAACGCCGGGATGTCGAAATCGTCTTCGCCCACGCGGCTCTCCTTCTCCAGTCGGGCGAGCATCGTCTCATTCGTCAACGACGGACCCTCCTCGTCGTCGACGCCGTACGTGACGGAGAATCCGGTCGCGATCACCGTCAGGCGGACCGCATCGGACTGCCCGTCGCGAATCGCAGTTCCGAAGATGATGTCGGCTCGATCGGAGACGGCCTCTCGGATCAGTGATGCTGCTTCGGTGACCTCCTCGAGTGTCAGATCGGCGCCGCCGGTGATGTTCATGATCACCTTCCGCGCACCGCGGATCGACCCATCGAGGAGCGGAGACGAGATCGCGTTTCGCGCCGCTTCCTTCGTCTTCCCGGTCCCCTGGCCTTCGCCGATCCCCATCATCGCCGTCCCCGCCCCGCGCATCACGCTCTCGATGTCGGCGAAGTCGAGGTTGATCATCCCGGGAACGGTGATCAGATCGGAGATGCCTTCCACCCCCTGTCGAAGAACCTCGTCGGCGATCTCGAATGCCTCGGTGATCGGCGTGTCGGCCGGCGCCACCTTCAGTAGCTTGTCGTTCGAGATGCAGATCAGCGCGTCGACCGCCTGGGAGAGCCTTGCGATCCCCGCTTCGGCCTTTTCCGCTCGAGCAATCCCCTCGAATGAGAACGGGCGGGTGACGATCGCCGTCGTCAAAATTCCTGCCTCTTTGGCGACCGCGGCGAAAACGGCGGCCGCTCCGGTCCCCGTTCCTCCGCCCATCCCAGCCGTGATGAAGACCATGTCGACGCCGTTGAGCAGATCTGCGATCGCCTCACGGCTCTCCTCCGCCGCGAGCCGGCCGATCTCGGGATTTCCTCCGGCGCCGAGCCCGTTCGTCAGCTTTCGCCCGATCTGAAGTGTTCGGTGGCAGCGAACGACGTCGAGCACTTGCGCGTCCGTGTTGACCGCCACGAGCTCGACCCCGTTCACCGACGTAGTGAACATGCGATCGACTGCGTTCCCGCCGCCCCCGCCGACGCCGACGACCATCAGGCGCGCCGCGGACGTGAAGTTCAGCTGCTCGGCCATCACTTACCCCCGGAAGAACCGGTTGAGCCAGGAGAACAGCTTGCCGATTACCGATGCACGCCTCGACTCGCTGAACTCCGGCTTCTTGAAGTCCTTCGTCTCCACCGCGTAGCGGAGGAGTCCGATCGACGTCGCATAGATCGGAGACTCGACGATGTCTCGTAGACCGTGAATCCCCTGTGGGATCTTGCCGCGACGGACGGGAATGTCGTACCGCTGAGCAGCGAACTCCGGCAATCCGTCGAGGAGCGAAGAGCCGCCCGTAAGGACGAGGCCGGCCGGAACGAGATCGCGATAGCCGGCGTCTTCGACCTCCTGCATCGCGAGGTCGAGGAGCTCCTCGATCCGCGGCTCGATGATCTTCGCCAATCGCTTCTTGGACACCAGCTTCTTCTCGTCGCCGCCGATCGTCGCGACCTCGATCTTGTCGTCCTCGCCGACGGAGTCGACGAGCGACGTGCCGTGCATCTTCTTGACGAGCTCCGCCTCTTCAATCGGCGTCTGTAGTCCGACGGTGATGTCATTCGTGATGTGCTCACCGGCGATCGGGATGACCTTCGAGAACCAGATATCCCCGCCACGGAAGACGCTGATGTCGGTCGTCCCCCCGCCGATGTCCATCAGGATTACGCCGAGCTCCTTCTCCGCCGACGAGAGAACGGCGAGTGAAGACGCGATCGGCTCGAGGACGATCTGTCGAATCCCGATCCCGAGGCTCTCCACACACCGGACGAGATTGTGCACCGCCGTGATCGCGCCAGTGACGATGTGCACGTCGACCTCGAGCCGCGTCCCCGTCATCCCGACCGGATCGGTGATCCCGTCCTGGCCATCCACGATGTACTGACGCGGAATCACGTGGATCATCTCGCTCTCCGGCGGGATCTGAATCGCTTGCGCCGTCTCGACGACACGGCGAACGTCGTCCTCGGCGATGATCCGATCCGGCCGATTGATCGAAACGGTTCCGCTGTTGTTGATCGAGGTGATGTGTTTTCCGGCGATTCCGACGTAGACCGAGTCCACTCGGACGTCGGCCATATTCTCCGCCTCTTCCACGGCCTTCCGGATCGAGGCGATCGTCCGACCGATGTCGACGACGACGCCCTTCTCCAATCCGTGGGAATCCGCCCGCCCCATCCCGATGATCTCGATGACCCCATCGGCAATGTTCCCAACGAGGGCGACCACCTTTGTGGTCCCCACGTCAAGCCCGACGACGATCCGCTCTTTTCTCATCTCTTCACCGCCTTACCAGGTCACAAGTGTAGCTTCCCCCTCAAGCCGCAAGTCGATCTGACGGTACGCCTCCAAGTCGATCCTACGGCTCAGCGCGACGAGCTGCTCGATTCGTCGCGCGTGCGTGTCGATCGCCCCCAAGAGAACCCGAAGACCGGACTCCGCGTCAAGAACGATCGAAGACGGATCGCTCACGTCGATCCGATGGAAGTGCGTATCAGAGAGCGCGAGGGCGTGAACGGCGTCGACCAACTCGCTCACACGAACGTCGACGAGAACCGCGCCGGGAACTTCACCCGAAACGCTTGCCCCGATCAACTCGAGGAGACCTTCCTGGTTCTCGTCGCATCCTTCGGCCGCAATCACCCCACCCTCGGCGATGGTCAAGCACGGACCGTCACTCGGCGGATGAATCCACGCGACGGCCGCCCTCTCGAGAACTTGAATACTCAGTCGGTGCGGAAACTCCCGGCGAACCGTGACGTCTCGAATCCACGGAAGTGAGGCGACGTTCGAAGAGACGTAGGACGACCGGATTGCGAACAACGACATCCCGCGACGAAGATTGGCCGCTCGCGCGATCGCCTCGGCTGAAACCCGCCGATTGCCGGAAACCGCGATCTCACGAAGACCGAAGAGCCCTAGCCACGGTGTGTATAGAGCGATGGCGGCAGCAGTAATCAGAACCCCCCCTACGATCGCAACGCGAGAAGCAGCTCTCCGCCTGGTCTTCCCCTCCTTCACCCGTCACAAACCTCACTCTAGAACGAGCGAAACGTCCGACCTTTATACATCTTTCCGGGCTCAATGTCAATTGACTAGCAGATCACAGAGCTCTCGGCTCGGATTCCGACGGCCCGTCGTCCGGCTCGTTTCCACCCATTTCCGGTCATTCCACGCGGACGAGAAAACCTTCTACGAGTGGTCGCTCGCCCCATTGCCGGCGGTCGCCTGCGTTGGGAGCGTCCGACGAGGCGGGTTCGCGAGGCGTATGTCACGGCATCCGATTGACGGAAACCCCGGTTGGAAGCGGTGCTTCGAGCCCTAGTCGAACGCCGATGGCCGCCCGTTCTCCAGGAATCGCCCCTCCGTGAGGAACGTCGCCAGCTCCTCCGTCACCGTCCAGATGTCCCCCGCCCCGAAACTGACGATGAAATCCCCCGGCTCGGTGTTCTGTTCGAGGAACGTCACCACGCGTGCTTTGTCGGCGATCGAGAAGACGCGCGCTCCGGTCTTCGCGCGAATCGAGTCGATGACGACGCGCGAGGTGACCCCGGGAAGCGGCGGTTCCGTCGCCGGATAGATGTCGGTGACGATGGCGACATCCGCCTGCGCGAAGGCGGCCCCGAACTCGCCCCCGAGATCGCGCGTCCTGGTGTATCGGTGCGGCTGAAACACGGAGACCACGCGTCGCTCCGGCCACCCGGCGCGGATGGCGCTCAACGTCGCCTCGATCTCCTCCGGCAGATGGGCGTAGTCGTCGATCACCGTCACGCCGTTCTCTTCCAGAAGTTCGAACCGCCGATGAGGAAGGCCGAACCCTTCAAGCGCTTCCGCCGCGCTCGCGAGATCGAGGCCGGCGAGGTGTGCGGCACCCAGAGCGCAGAGGGCGTTCCGGACGTTGTGCTCCCCCGGTGCCGGAAGCCTGACCGATGCGACTCGCATCCCGTCCAGCAGAAGATCGAAGGACATCGAGAAGCGCCGAGGACGCAGATTCACCGCTCGCAGGCGCGCCTTCTCCGTCAGTCCGACGGAGAAGGCGCTCGGAACAACCTCGGCGAGTCCGGCAAGGTACGGATCGTCGATCGCCAACACGGCCCGATCGGCCTGCGACGCGTAGCGGCCGAAGGCGCGGCCGATCTCTCCCAGGTTCCGGTAGGTCTGGAGATGGTCCTTGCCGATGTTCGTCACGACGGCGATCGACGGACGAACGGAGACGAACAACCCGTCGCTCTCGTCGATCTCGGCGATGAACCAGTCCCCCATTCCGAGTTTGGAGCTCCCACCGAGCGAGGGGCAGTGAGCACCGATCAGGTAGCTCGGATCGTTCTCGATGGCGGCGAAGATCGTCGCCGCCATCGCCGAGGTCGTCGACTTACCGTGCGTCCCGGCGATGCCGACACTGCGATACCGTCGAAGGAGGGCAGACAGCGCCTCGAGCCGGAAGAGAACGGGAATCTCGCGCTTCCGCGCTTCCAGAATCTCGACGTTGTCGGCTCCGATCGCCGATGAGACGATGACCCCATCGAGTGGCCGGTCGAGGTGGTCTGCGTCGTGACCGACGTCGATCGCCGCCCCCGCCTGTCTCAGGGATGTGATCTCCCGACACTCGCGGAGATCCGACCCCGAGACCGCGGCGCCCTCAGCCAATAGGAGCGACGCCAGGCCGCTCATTCCCGCGCCACCGATCCCGACGAAGTGGTATCGCTTCTTCGACCCGATCAAGCCCCCGCCCCCCTCATCATCCCTTCGAGTTCACCCAGGATCACGGTCTTCGCGTCCGGTCGACCACTCCGCCGCGCGTTGCCGGCGAGGCGCATCAGCGCCGCCTCGTCGTCGGCCAATTCCTGCATGAGTTTCACCAACTCGTGTCGAACGATAACGTCATCATCCGCAACGGTGCAAGCCCCTTCGGCACGTGCCGCTTGCGCATTCTTCCATTGATGGTCGTCCGCCGCCCCTCTCCATGGAACGAGAAGCGACGCCTTCCCGCACGCCGTGATCTCAGCGAGCGACGTCGCCCCGGCTCTGCAGACGACCAGATCGGCGACGGCGAACGCCTCGCCCATCCGATCGACGTAGGTCTTCACGACCACATTGGTCGCACCGGTACCCCGGATCGCCTCACGGAGCGATTCGGTTCGCCTCGCGTCTCCCGTGATCAGCAGGATCTGCAGCCCCGGACTCTTCGCAATCTCGCCCAGTCCGCAGCGGATCTGCTCGGTGATCTCGTCCGACCCCTTCGATCCGCCGAAGACGAGAATCGTTCGACGGTTCGGATCGAGACCGAACAGTCGGTATGCCGAGTCGTCTCGGCGGACGTGCAGCAGCTCCTCTCGGATCGGATTCCCGGTGACGACGATTCGCCGCGCCCGCGGGAAAGACGCCCGCGACGCCTCGAACGATACGAGAACGGAGTCGACGAATCGCGAGAGGATCCGATTCGCCAATCCGCCGAGGACGTTCTGCTCGTGGATCACGGTGCGAATCGGGAGCAGGCGCCCGAGAAGGGCCGCGAGGAAGACGGGCGGAAAGGAGCTGTGTCCTCCGACGCCGACGACGATCCGCGGTCTGAACCGAATGAGCGCTCCCAGCGCCTCGAGGAAGCCGACGACGAGCCAGCCGTACGTTCGCATCCGACCGGCGAGATCCCGGCGCGACAGGCCACGAGCGTGAATCGGGAAGAAGCGAACATCACTGCGCTCAGCCAGAAGGTGCGCCTCGAGACCTCGCCTCGTCCCGACGTAGGCGATGTCGGCCTCACGATCCGCTCGCCGAAGCTCGTCGATCATCGCCATCGCGGGATAGACGTGCCCCCCGGTCCCACCTCCGGCGAACAGGATTCTCATCGAACCCTCCCGTCTCCCGTCGCGTGCTTCGAAACATTGAGAAGAACGCCGACCATCGCCAGAGTCACCAGGAGAGACGATCCACCGTTGCTCAAGAACGGGAACGTCAGCCCGGTCACTGGCAGGAGGCCGAGGACGACCCCGGCGTTGAGCAACGCCTGGAATCCGATGACGAAGCCGATTCCGAGAGCGATCAGTCGACCGAGGCGGTCCGGCGCCGCCTCGGAGATCGCGAACGCTCGCCAGACGAGAACGCCGACGAGTCCGAGGACGGCGAGGGTGCCGAGCAGTCCGGCCTCCTCAGCGACAACGGAGAGGATGAAGTCGTTGTGGGCCTGCGGCAGATAGAAGAGCTTCGCGCGCGATGCGCCGAGGCCTCGCCCGAAGACTCCGCCCGATCCGACGGCGATCAGCGATTGCATCGTCTGGTATCCTGACGACGTGCTGTATGCCCCCGGGTCGAGAAACGAGAGGATCCGAGCGAACCGGTACGGCGCAAGCCGGATCGCGGCCGCCATGAGTGGGAGAGACCCGCCGCCGACGGCGACCAAGTGCCAGAGCCGCGCGCCGCCAAGGAAGAGCATCGCCCCGGTCAGGGCCCCGTAGATGAGGAGCATCCCGAGATCGGGCTGATTGAGAACGATCGCTCCAAGCAGGCCGAGCACGGCGACGAACGGGACAACACCGAGGCGGAACGATCGGACGGCCTCACGCTTGCGGGCGATCGAGGCGGCGAGGTAGACGATCAGTGAGAGCTTCACGAGTTCGGTCGGCTGAAGTGCGAACGGCCCGATCGACAACCAACGACCGTCACCCAATCCGAGAGGAAGGATCGTCAGAATCGTCAGCCCGATCGCCCCCACGAAGAGGAGGTCGTTGATCGAGGCGAGCCGGTGATAGTCAAACCGGGAGAAGAAGACGAGCAGAGCGAGGCCGGCCGCCGCCGCGAGGAACTGCTTGAACAGCATGTACGTGTCGCTTCCGTAGTGTCGAAGAGAGAACGGCGCACTGGCGCTGTAGAGGATCACCAGGCCGACGAGCAGGAGGAGGGCCGTGACCAGAAGCACTCTGCAATCGATCCGTCCGTTCACACTCACGCTCCGCCGTTCGTTGATCGATACCGCCCCGCCGTCTATTCCAATACGTCATCTGTCCGGACAACGGAAGGAAGGACGTTCGGAACGTGATGACGATCTGGGTCTTGCGAACGTGACCGGTGTCTCGTCGACTAGGGCGAGAGGTCCTTGTGCGGTCGATGGCCGTCATCCGCCTGGGCACGGATCAACCGGACGAACGCGTCTCCGCGCGCCGCATAGTCCGTAAAGGCATCGTGGCTCGAACAAGCGGGCGAGAAGAGGAGCGTGTCCCCCGGCCGCGCGACGGTCAAACCCGTGGTGACCGCCGCCTCGAGGTCGGTCGCCCGGAGCGGCCGGATCCCGGCGGCCGCGAGCGCCTCGGCGAGTCGCTCGGCCGCCTCTCCGAACAGGACGGCGTGCCGGACATCGCGTGTGCGGATCTCCCGCGCGAGAGCATCGTAGCCCGCTCTCTTGTGACGACCGCCGAGGAGCAGAACGACCGGTCCTTCGACGGAGCGAAGCGCCGCAATCGCCGCGTCGGCGTTCGTCGATTTCGAGTCATCGATCGCGCGGATTCCCGCCACCGAGCCGACCTCTTCCATTCTGTGTGGAAGCGCGAAGGCCCCGGCGACTCGGTCGATCGCCAGGCCGGACAGGTCGAGATTGGGAGCGAGAGCATCGACCGCCGTCAGGGCGGCGGCCAGGTTTCTCCGATTGTGCGGGCTGAGGCGCTCCCATCCGGCCGGGAGATTCGGATACGGCTCGTCATAGAAACGCCGGCGCGCCCTCCCCTGACGGAATCTGTCACGGAGCTCGAACGGCAGAACGGCGGTGTCATCCTCCCGTTGGAATTGGAGGAGCCTCCCTTTCGCTGCCGCGTAGGCGGACATCGTCCGATGCCGCTCGAGGTGGTCCGGTGCCAGATTGAGCAAGACGCCGATCGTGGGCCGAAAGCGGACGGACTGCTCGAGCTGATAGCTGCTCACCTCGAGTACGACGACGCTTTCCCCTTCGATCCGGTCGACGAGCGAGATGAACGGGGTCCCGATGTTCCCTCCGAGGCTCGTATGGACGCCGGCCGATCGGAGGATCGCGTCGATCAACGTGACCGTCGTCCCCTTCCCGTTCGTCCCGGTCACCGCGACGATCGGGATCGACGGAACCTGCGATTGCGCGAGATCGAGCTCCGACGAAACGAGGAGTCCCGCCTCTCGAGCCGCGACGACGACTGCGGAGTCGATCGAGACGCCCGGACTGAGGATCACGGCATCGCCCGACGTCACCCATTCGGCCGTGTGCCCCCCGTCTTCGTACGGAACGCCGTGCGCACGCAGCCAAGTCCGACTCGCGTCGGAGAGGCGATTCGCGTCGCTGACCGCCACCGGCAGGCCGACTCGAACGCAGAAACCGGCGACGGCCCGCCCGGTGATTCCGAAGCCGAGGACGACGATCCGTCGAATCCGGTGCCCCGCGATGTCGAGGTTCATTCCGCCTCAAGCCTCGCCTCGAGGGTCACCTCGGCGAGATCGCACGCCAAGAGCAAATCCTCCGCCGTCGCACCGCCGAGTGCGGCCCGCGGGGCGAGGCCGACGATCTCGCTCTCAAGCACCCCGACACCGCGCCGTTCGGCCTCTCGCACGACACGGGAGAACGCCTCGGAGACCGTCGTCGCGTCGACGTCGGTCAGGTTCATCGACACCTGAGCGAGCCCTCGGCTTCGAAGCGGGATCCCGAGGGCCTTGACACCGGGCAGGCCGCCGCCGGAAGCGCGTACGGCGCCCGCGATCTCCTTTGCCACGTCGACGTCGGCCGTCGCGAGATTCACGTTGTACGCGACGAGAAAGCGACGAGCACCGACGGCGATCGCCCCGACGGCCGGGTCGACGCAGGTCGGTCCGAAGTCCGGTCGCCCCACCTCGGATCCGACTCGCCGAGCGACCGCCGGGAGTCCGCCCCGTCGGACATCGGCCAGGTTGCGCCGATCGGTTCGGGTGGCCGCCGCCTCGTACAGGTAGACGGGCAGCCCGAACCGCTCGGCGATCGATCGCGCACACGCACGCGCGATCGTGACACACTCGGCGAGCGTCGATCGACTCAGGGGGACGAACGGAACGACGTCGACCACCCCCATGCGGGGATGCGCGCCGCGATGCTGTCGCATGTCGATCGTGTCGACCGCTCCGTCGACCATCGCGTGGACGCCGCGGACCACGACGTCGGGCTCCCCGACGATCGTCAGAACCGAGCGGTGGTGATCGGTGTCGGTGTGAACGTCGAGAACACGTGCGCCGGTCCGCCGAACCGCTTCGGCGATCCGCTCGATCGCCGCGAGGTCACGCCCCTCGCTCAGGTTGGGAACACACTCGATCACGAGCCCTCACTCGGCGCCGATCAGAAGCGTGATGATGGCGGAGGCCGCCGCCTCTCCGCCGACGGTCGCCTCGACGGCGGCCTGCACGACCCCGAGGCGACGGCGGACGAGCGTCGCCTCGAGTCGGAGCTGGTCACCCGGGACCACCTTCCGGCGGAACCGTGCCCTCTCGATCCCGACCAAGTAGCCCACTCCCCCCGTGTCCTCTCCAGCGGTCGTCGTTGACAGAAAGGCCGCCGTCTGCGCCATCGCCTCGACGATCAACGTCCCGGGCATCACCGCCTCCAGCGGTTCAGGGAAGTGCCCCTGGAAGAAAGGCTCGTCGATCGACACGTTCTTCAACGCGACGACCCGGTCGGGCGACTCCTCGAGGATTCGATCGACCATCAGGTACGGATATCGAAGGGAGATCCGCGTGCGGATCCACTCGACGTCCCGCCCCGACATCGCTCGCCCCTACTAGAGGTAGTCGGCGATCACGGACTTCACTTCGTCCGTGATGTCGGTGAGAGAGATCGGATTTCGATAGACCAAGACGTTCTTGACGCGCAAGACCATGTCGAAGCCGCGCTCGACGGCGATCTTCTGGGCCACCTGCACGATCTTCAGCGTCGCCGCCTGCGTCAGGCCCTGATCGAATTGCTCGAACGCGTTCTTCGCCGTCTGGTATCGAGCCTGATACTCGGTCGCGTCGACGACGCCCATCTTTGCCATCGAGACGAGGTTCTTGACCTCGTTCGCCAGGAGTTGCGCCGTCTCCTTCCACTCCTCGAGCTTCGAGCGAATGTCGGAGAACTTGTCCGAGGCGATCATCCGATCGAGGGCACTGATGTCGATCGTCAGCTGCGCGTCGAGCAGCTCGGCCTGGAGCTCGTTGTACCGTTGCTGGTAGTCGTCCTTCGAGATCGTGCTCGCTGCGTACTCGTTCTGGAGATCGCTGATCTCACGAATCTTCTCGTTCGCCCGCTCCCGCAGATCGGCGGTCGCCTCGAGGAAGACCGAGAAGGCATCCTCGGCGTCCAGGTACGCCACGCGGAAATCCCCGCCGGTCGACTGCTGGTTCTCTAGATCCCCGATGCGTCGCTCCAGCGACGCTACGTCGCTCGAATCTCCTCCGCCGGCCGACGGGAGCACGAACTGCAGAATCAGCGCTCCGACGGCGAGGAGCAGGGCGAGTCCCGCTACGTACAGCACACTCCTCGACATGCTATTCCTCCTCTTTGGTTGTCTTCCGTTGCGGCATTCGCGCAATTATAGAAGACGTCTCCACTCTGATCTAGAACATCGGACCGAACCCGATGTCGAACGTCGGGAACCAGGTCATTCCTTCCTCGATCACCCACATGAATTCGAGTCGCACGTAGATTCCCGCGGCGTTGATCCCGAATCCGAATCCGGTCGAGATCTTCGCATCGTCGAGCCGGACAGAATCCAAGTCCAGCCCCGCGTCGAAGAACGTGGTGAACACCAACCCTTCGATCAGCTCGACCCGATGCTCGAAGTTCGCGATGAACATCCGCGGAACCTTTGCGGCCTCCGTCCCGCGGACGGAGGTCGGACCACCAAGGTTGAACGCCTGGGACGTCGGGAGTCCCTCGTCGGCCCATCCGACGCGAAACCGGACCCCGAACGTCTGATCAAGATCGCCGAACAGCACGTTGTGGATCGGCGTGAAATCGATCCACAGGAACCCGGCCTTGGTGTATTCGGGCCCAGCGGCGAACCCACCGGCCTTCTCCACGTAGACGCTCTGACGATTCCCTTCCATCGGAAAATACGGATCATCCAGATCGTCGTAGACGAGGGCCAACGTGATCGAGTCGATCGGTGTCCAGCCTTGCGTCCCGATCAGCCGCTCTTCCTCATGTTTGTAGGAGAGCGACAGATCGGTGTAGTCGGCGATCGGGTAGTCGAAGCCGATCTCACCCCCGACGGTGACGTACTCCGCGGTCTCGTCGGAGCCGTCCTCCTCTCGAACCGCTCGATACAGGTCGACTCCGACTCGATCGAAGCCGGAATACGAAGCGATCGTACTGTAGCCGAGCGTCCACGTACTGGTCATCGGTTCGACGTCCCCGGAGAAGCCGCGGCTGTAGGTGACCGAGACATCCTGCCCGGTACCGAACAGGTTCTTCTGATTGACGCTCAGCTCGCCGACGATCCCGCCCGAGCTCGGCTCGACGGCAAGCGTTCCGTTCATTCCGCCCAGATCCTCACGTTCGGTGATGATCACCGACAAGCGGACGCCGTCGTCCGACCATTCGGGGAGGACGTCGACCGACCGGAAGTACCCGAACGACGTCAAGCGCTGATAGCCCACCCGGAGTGCCGCTCGCGTCAGAATGTCTCCCGCTTCGATGTTCAGGTTCTGTCTGATCACGTGGTCGAGGGTCCGCGTGTTCCCCGAGAGGAGCACGTGGGAGACGACGCCTTCCTCGACGAGCAGCCGGAGTCGCCCGTCCTCGACGTCCGTGGCGGAGAAGCGCACCATGATGTAGCCCTCGTCCTGGTACAGATCGAACAGGGGCTCGACGATGCGCAGCAACCCGTAGTTGTCGATCGCCTCCGACGGAATCTCGCGGAGCGCACCCGCCGCCACGCCCGGAGCGAAGCATTCCACGCCATCGAGCGTGATCCCGTCGACCTCGATCGGCGCGTCGATCAGTTCCCGTTCGGTGAGCGTCCAGTGCAGGATCACTTCGTCGTCTGCGCCGCCCGGATCGGGCACGACCTCGACATCGGAGAAGTAGACGGAGCTCCCCAAGTGCGCCAGGACTCGCTGAAGATCCGGCTGCACGAGCGGCTCGCCCAGTGGAAGGTCGATCATCTCCTCCGCGACGCTCGACGGCACCGTCTTCAGTCCGTCGATCCGATTCGAGGCGACGCGTCCCTCGATGAACTCGATCGAGAGCTCGTCGGTGATGGTGACGTCTCCAACGGCGATCAGCACGTATCCCCGATCGTTGTACTCCGTAATCACCTCTCGCAGTGCCGTCTCCAGGGAGTCGCGATTCAGGACCTTCCCTCTGCGGATGTCCTCCTGCCAGAGGATCTGCTTGATCTTCGCCGTCGAGACGATCGGCAGGTGGAACAGGTCGATCCCGAAGAGCCCGTACCATCGCCGATTCACGTTCCCTGTGATCGAGATCTCCTCGATGACCGGATACTCGGTGACCTCGAAGACGACCGCACCGTCGTCGAGCGGCCCCGGCTGCACCAACACGTCCCGGAACCATCCAAGGGCGTAGATCGCCTGAGAAGCAGCTTTGAGGTCCGACTCCCGAACCTCGTCACCGACCTCGATCCCGATCACATCTCGAACGTCCCTCTCACGTATCTCTTCGAGCCCATCGAACGCGATCTCCGAAATGACGACGGGGAATGCCGACGCCACGATGCACGCCGCAGTGACGAACGAAACGGCCAGAATCACCGCACTAGCTGAGCGTCTCCACATACAGCCCTCCTCAAACAGGCACGCCGCCGACCCCCCGTCCGGCGGTGTCGCGCTCGTGTGTGGCCAGAGACTGTACACGCCGCTTGTGGCGATTTCATGAACGATCACGCCCGACGCTCAGTCGCTCTGCCCCGCGAGTTGACGACGATACGCGAGCGCCTCGGCGATGTGCGCCGCGCCGATCCGCTCATCGCCTTCGAGGTCGGCGATCGTTCGCGAGACGCGAAGAACGCGAACGTGCCCCCTCGCACTGAGGCCGAACCGCGTGACCGCCCGTTTCAGAAGCGTCGTCGCCTCGTCGCTCAACCGGCAGTGCTTCCGGACCTCCTGAGGGCCGAGCTCGGCGTTCGAGAATCGTCCGGACGACTCCCGCGTCCGCTCCCACTGAATCTCTCGCGCCTTTGCCACCCGCTCACGGACTCGCGTCGTGCTCTCGGTCCGCTCGGATCCGAACAGGTCGTCGACCGGAAGACGCGGAACCTCGACGAACAGATCGATCCGGTCGAGAAATGGGCCGGAGAGACGTCGCCGGTATCTGTACAGATCGTTGATCGAGCAGGTACAAGGCTGGACCGAGTCGCCGAGGTACCCGCAGGGGCACGGATTCATCGCCCCGACCAGCGTGAACGACGCCGGGTATCGGACCGAGACCCCAGCACGCGAAAGAAGGATCGATCGATCCTCGAGCGGCTGCCGGAGCGTCTCGAGAACGCTCCGGTCGAACTCCGGCAGTTCATCGAGGAAGAGGACACCGTGGTGGGAGAGACTGATCTCCCCAGGGCCGGGAACGCCGTGGCCGCCCCCGACCATCCCCGCGTACGAGATGGTGTGGTGTGGGGCGCGGAATGGCCGAGCCGACACGAGCGGCACGTCGCGCTCGAGGAGCCCTGCCACACTGTAGACCCGCGTCACGTCGAGCGCCTCCTCCAGCAACAAAGGAGGGAGGAGTTCGGGCAGGCACCGTGCCAGGAGACTCTTCCCGGCCCCCGGCGGCCCGATCAGCAGGACGTTGTGACCCCCGGCGGCGGCGATCTCGAGAGCCCGCTTCGCCTGCACCTGCCCTCGAATCTCGGAGAGATCGTGCCGAACGGAGGACGGCCGATCCAACAGGAGCGGCTCGACGTCACATTGGTACGATTCGATGCGAAGCTCACCTCGCAGGAAGGCCGCGGCCTCCTGCAAGGTGCCGATCGGATAGGCATCGATCCCTTCGATCAACGCCGCCTCGGTCGCATTCACGGTCGGCACGATCAGTCCGTCCAGTCCGTGTGAGGACGCCTCGTGGGCGATCGGAAGAACGCCGGAGACCCCTCGAACCTCCCCGTCCAGCGCCAGCTCTCCGACGGTCAACAGACGCCCCGAGACCGCACGGAGTTGATCGGACGCGATCAGGATCGAGAGGGCGATCGGAAGGTCGTAACCAACGCCGCGCTTCCGGACGTCGGCCGGAGCGAGATTGGCGGTGACGCGGCCGGCCGGGAAGGAGAACCCGGAGTTCTTGATCGCACTCCGGATCCGGTCCCGGCTCTCGGAAACCTCCTTCTCCGGAAGGCCGACGATCTGAAAGGTCGGCAACCCGCCGGCGATGTCGCATTGGACTTCGATCAGGCAGGCATCGACCCCGAGGACGGCACCGCTCAGAAGGCGCGCGAACATCTCACATCAACCGATCTGGAATGCGTCTCGATAGAGGCATGGTGTCGCCCCGGCAAACGTCACGACGTCGAACCGCGCCGGCAGTTCGCAACCCGTCTCCTGCAAGAACCACGCCGCCGTCGTGGCAATCCGACGCTGCTTCGGCGCGTCAACGGAGGCGCTCGGTCCGCCGAATCCGTCCTTGGAACGGGCCTTGACCTCGACGAAGACAATCGTCGATCCGTCCCGCGCGATAATGTCGACCTCCCCGAAGCGGCATCGCCAGTTCCGCGCCACGATCTTGTACCCCTCGTGCCGGAGGAATCGACACGCCTTCTCTTCGGCCTCCGTTCCCGACAATGCCATCATACGTAGCTCATGTTATATTCCCTTCGAGGACTCGGTGCAAGCGATTCCGGGCCGGCACGCCCGGGCCTGCGACGGCCCATTCTCGGATTGCGTCTGATTCGACACCGGGCTACAATCCCGCCCGAACGCATCGTGTGAGAGGATCGAATGGGAACGGTTCTGAGGAACGTCCGACCGCTCCACGGGCCGGATCGGACGTTGTCCTCCCGGATCGAGGCGGGATCCTTCGTTGACGTTACGGAGACTCACATCGCGCCCGGCGCGGGAGAGACGACAATCGAGGGCGACGGGAAGCTGGCCTTCTCGGGGTTCGTCAACGCGCACACGCACTTGGCGATGGTTCTGTTTCGAGGTCTCGCCGACGACGTCCCGTTGAAGAGGTGGCTCGAGCAGTACGTCTGGCCGATCGAACGTGAGCTCGAGCCTGAGGATGTCTACTGGTGCACCCTTCTCGGGCTCGCCGAGGCAATCCGAGGCGGTACGACGTGTCTCGCCGACATGTATTTCCACACCGACGAGGTTGCTCAAGCGGTCGAGGAGAGCGGCCTCCGCGCCCTTCTCTCCTACGGCGTGATTGCCGAGTCGATCGATGACGGGGGGGCGGCCGAGCTGGCGATCGCCCGACGGGTCATCGAACGATGGCACGGCGCCGCCGGGGGAAGGATCCGCGTCGCGGTGAGTCCTCACGCGGTCTACACCTGCGGGGAGGATGTCTGGCGTGGAGCGATCGAGATGGCTCGATCGTTCGATCTCCCCATTCACACGCACCTCGCCGAGACGCGTGAGGAAACCGAGAGCTGGAGAGCGAGGACCGGACGTACACCGGTCGCCTATCTCGAAGACCTCGGAGTGTTCGACGTGCCGACCCTCGCTGCACATTGCGTGCACGTCGACGAGGAGGACATCGCACGACTGGCTAGACACCGGGTGAGCGTCGTCCATTGCCCGAAGTCGAACGCGAAGCTCGGCAACGGAATCGCTCCAGTGGAAGCGATGCGCGCCGCCGGAATCGTCGTCGCCCTCGGAACGGACGGGGCCGCGTCGAACAACCGGCTCGACATGATCGAGGAACTCCGAGCCGCGTGGATCGTACAGCGGGCCGTTCGCGAAGATCCGACGGCCCTTTCGGGAGCCGACGCGGTCGAGATGGCAACCGAAGCGGGACGCCGAGCTCTCGGCTTTCCGAAAGGGGGCATTCGGGGCGGCGCGCCGGCCGACGTCGTCCTCCTCGACACGGAGCGAAGCCACACCTGGCCGCCGCATGCCCCCGTGGCGACCGTGGCCTACGCGGCCGATTCGACCGACGTCACCGACGTCCTCGTCGACGGCCGCCCCTTGATGAGAAACCGAGAGCTCCTCACGATCGACGAGGAGCGTGTACAATCGGAGGTCGCGCGCCTGCTTCGCAGGCACGGGAACTGACCACTACCCCGCCTCGGAGGGTGGGCTCGCCCTCCTCTCGGACGTGGGAGAGGAGAGAGAATGGGACTGAACGCAGACAGGAAATCGGAGATCATTCGGGAATTCGGGAAGGACGAAAAGGACACCGGGTCCGCCGTCGTGCAGATCGCCCTGCTCACGGAGAGAATCCGTGAGCTAACGGAGCACTTGGGAACCCACAAGAAGGACTTCAGTTCGCAGCGGGGCCTGCGGAAGATGGTTGGCCAGCGCCGGCGCCTCCTGAAGTACGTCAAACGTCAAGATCTCGCAGGGTATCGCGAATTGACCGCGAGATTGGAGATCAGAGGAGTCTAGAGAATCCATGTACATTCGTGAAAGCATTCAGTTTAACGGAAAGGAACTCGCCCTGGAGACAGGGCAGATCGCCCGTCAAGCCGACGGCGCCATCCTGGCGACACACGGCGACACTTACGTCCTCGTCACCGTCGTGACGGCGGAGGCACGTGAGGACATCGATTACTTCCCGCTCCGTGTCGACTACGAGGAACGGTTCTACGCCGCCGGGAAGATTCCCGGCGGGTTCTTCAAGCGAGAGGGACGGCCGAGCGACGTCGCCGTGTTGAGCGGCCGGATGATCGATCGCCCGATCCGGCCGCTCTTCCCAAACGGGTACAACGACGAGGTTCAGATCGTCGCCACGATCCTCTCAGCGGAGCCCGACTGCCCGCCGAGCACGCTCGCGATCACCAGTGCTTCGGCCGCGTTGATGGTCTCCGAAGCTCCGTTTCAAGGGCCGATCGCCGGCGTGAGCGTCGGACGAAAGGACGGACGCTTCGTCGTCAATCCGGACGAGGAGACCGCAGAGACGGGCGGGGTCTTCATCACCGTCGCGGGGACCAAGGAAGCGGTCACGATGGTCGAAGGGATGATGGACGAACTGACGGAGTCGGAGGTCGTCGAGGCGATCGACCTCGCCCATGGGGCGATTCGGGAGCTGATCGCTCTCCAAGAGCGCTTCTTCGAACGCGTCGGTCCGCTGAAGAAGGCCGTCGTCGAGCCGCCGGTCGAAGACGGCAGTCTCGACGAGCAGGTTCGCCAACTCGTCGGCAACGAGTTCTCAGCGATGCACACGCTCGACTCGAAGCGCGCCCGGGACGACTTCCTCAAGGAACTCGAGCGTCACGCCGTCGAGCGCCTCGTCTCCGAAGGGACTCCGGACGATGAGGCGGCCGACCGAAAGAAGGCGATCGAGGCGTCGGTCGAATCGTTGCTGGAAGCGTACATGCGCCAAGAGATCCTGGATAACGGACTCCGTCTCGACGGCCGTCGTCCGGACGAGGTCCGCCAGCTCTCGTGCCGCGTTTCCGTCCTCCCGAGAACGCACGGGTCCGCCCTGTTCACTCGCGGCGAGACACAGAGCCTCGGAATCGTCACCCTGGGCGCAACCCGCGGCGACGAGCAGATCATCGATCAGATGATGTCCGAGGGTCGCAAGCGGTTCATGCTGCACTACAACTTCCCTCCGTTCTCAGTCGGCGAGGTCCGGCGGATCGGAAGCCCGAGCCGTCGCTCAATCGGACATGGATACCTGGCGGAGAATTCGCTCCGCTCGGTGCTCCCAACCGAGGAGGATTTCCCGTACGTCGTCCGCGTCGTTTCGGAGATTCTCGAGTCGAACGGCTCCTCGTCGATGGCGACCGTCTGCAGTGCGTCGCTGGCGATGATGGACGCCGGCGTCCCACTTGCGAAACCGGTTGCTGGAATCGCAATGGGGCTGATCGAAGACCGGGCGAGCGGTCGCCGAGTCATCCTGACCGACATTCAAGGGGCCGAGGATCATCACGGCGACATGGACTTCAAGGTCGTCGGCACCAAGGACGGCGTCACCGGATTCCAGCTCGACGTCAAGGTCGGCGGGGTCGACAGCACGACGATGCGCCAAGCGCTCGAGCAAGCGAGAACCGCCCGGCTCGAGATCCTCGCCGAGATGGAGAAGGCGATGCCGGCGCCGAGAAAGAATCTCTCCCCGTTCGCCCCCCGGCTGATCACGATCAACATTCCGGTCGACAAGATCGGCTTGGTCATCGGTCCCGGCGGGAAGACGATCCGACAGATTTGCGAAGATACCGGTGCCGAGATCGACATCGACGACGACGGGAAGGTGAAGATCGCCGCCCCCGACGACGAGTCGGCCTCCGCAGCGCGGCAGACGATCGAGGATCTCACGGCCGAACTTGAAGTGGGGACCGTCTTCAAGACGAAAGTCACTCGCATCGTCGACTTCGGAGCCTTCGTCGAGCTGAAGGGCGGCGGAGAGGGGCTCGTCCACGTCTCGAATCTCGCCCCCGGCTTCGTCGACAAGGTCACCGACCACGTCAGCGTCGGCGACGAGATCACGATCGAGGTGATCGGCGAGGACAAGATGGGGCGCCCCGACCTTCGGCGAATCGACGTCGACGACACCGACGGGGGAGAACGTCCTCAGCGGAGAGGGCGCGGCGACCGCTCTGGACGGAAGGAACAGGGGACGAAATCGGCGCCGAGTCGCGAAGTGAAGGCGGGAGACATCATCGAGGGAACGGTCAGCAACACGACCGAGTACGGCGCGTTCGTCGAACTGACCCCCGAGGTGACCGGACTGATCCACATCTCGGCCCTCTCCGACGACTACGTCCGACGGGTCACCGACGTCGTTCGTACCGGCGACCGTGTGACGGTCGAGGTGATGAGCGTCGACGACCGGGGACGCTACAAGCTCCGCCGGATCGCTCCGGACGAAGAGAAGGCGGAAGACCGGTCCGAGGACGAGGAGGAGTCCGACGAGGAATCGGCGGCCGAGGACGTAGAGCGACAGGACGCGCAAGAGCGCGACGAGCAACCTACGGCGCCGAACGCCGAGGAGAGCACGGAAGACGAAAGCCAGCCGGAGCCCCCGTCGGAGTTCGAGGATCGTTGGTGATACGCGAGCTCTACGAAGGAGCTCACGAAGCGAAGCTCGGAAGCGGACTGCGGATCCTCGTCGAAGAGGTTCCGCAGTCTCGCTCCGTCAGCGTCGGCCTCTGGGTCCGCGTCGGAAGCCGTGACGATTCGCCCGACGCCGCCGGGATCGCCCACTTCATCGAGCACCTCGCGTTCAAGGGAACGAAGACACGTGACGCGGCACGGATCTCCCGCGAGATCGACGCCGTCGGTGGGAATCTGAATGCGGCGACCGGACGCGAGTCGACTGTCTACTACGTCGACGCGCCGGCCGACGGCTTGACGACCGCGCTCGACCTGCTCGCCGATCTCACGACGCACCCCGCCTTCACGCCAGAGAGCCTCGAACTCGAGCGGACGGTCGTTCTCGACGAGATCCGAGGACACAACGAAGATCCCGAGTCGTTCGCGTTCGACCGATTCATCGAGTCCGTGTGGGGCGATGACAACGCCCTCTCTCGGACGATCCTCGGCACGCCACTGTCCGTCGAGCGAATCTCCCGAGACGACGTCATGACTCACCATCGCCGGCACTACCGACCGAGTGAGATGGTCGTCGTCGCCGCCGGTGCGGTCGTCGTCGAGCCGTTCGTCGAGGCGGTCGCCGCCCACCTCGGGACGGAGGACAGCGTCTCTCCGTTCCAGGGACTGCCGCGAACTCGCCCATCCTTTCACCAGGTGGGACGGCGGCTCGTCCGGGACGGCGGCCAATCGCACCTTCATTTCGCCCTTCCGGGGCCGCCGGCGTTCGACCGGGATCGATACGTGCTCGACGTGATCAACACGGCCTACGGCGACGGGACCAGTTCTCGGCTCTTTCGCGCCATCCGCGAGGACCGCGGGCTCGCCTACGCCGTCGGGTCGACCCTAATTCGGTACACGGATGCCGGGCTTTGGCTCGCCTACGCATCGTCTTCACCGGTCCACGTGCAGCGGGTTCAGGCTCTCGTCGTGAGCGAACTCGAGCACCTCGCCGCGCGTGGCTTGGACGAGGAGGAATTCAACTTGGCGAAGGCCCGCCTGCGCGGGCTGTTCGTCCTCGGGCTGGAGTCGAACGGTCACCGAGCGATGCGCCTCGGCACGGCGGCGATGAGCAATCGGGAGATCCTCTCTCCCGAGGAGGTTCTCTCGCGCCTCGACGCGGTCACGGCCGACGACGTGAATACGGCGATCGAGCGATTCGTCCGACCGGACAACCTTCACATCACCACCGTCGGACCGTACACGTAGTCAACGTCAACCGCGCTGTTGCGCTCTTCGACCCGTCTCCGGTACGATGACGGACCATGGCCGTCGCCGTCTATCCCGGCAGCTTCGATCCGATCACGCTCGGTCACATCGACATCGTCCGCCGCGCACGGAAGCTGTTCGACAGACTCTACGTGGCCGTCGTCGCCAATCCGCACAAGCGGCCTTACTTCACCCTCGGAGAGCGGGTCGAGATGACGCAAGCCGCCCTGATCGAGGAGGGGGTCACCGGGATCGAGGTGATCAGCTTCGACGGCCTCCTTGTCGAGTGCGCCCGAGAGCACGGCGCCGGCGCGATCGTCCGCGGCCTTCGTGCCAACTCGGACTTCGAGTACGAATTCCAGATGGCGCTCACCAATCGCGACCTCGCCCCGGAGTTCGAGTCGGTCTTCTTCATGACCGCCAAGCGCTACAGCTTCCTCTCCTCTTCGATCGTCAAGGAGATCTCCGCCTACGGCGGCGATGTCTCGACGTTCGTGCCCACGTCGGTCCGGGCTGCTCTGGCGGAGAAGCTTCGGGCCGGCGAAGCTTTCACCGGCTAGGACGTCGCCGCCCGAGCCGCCGACCGCTCGCAGGTCCTTCCGATACCGGATCGCCTCGAGCGGTACGCCGACCTCGAGAATCTTGGAGGCCCCGTCGGCCGCGTAGCCCATCGCCTCGTAGAACCGCCGCGCCTCCCTGTTGTCGGCGAAGACCCACAGCACACAGACCGAGCATCCCCGGTCCCGCACGGTCGCCTCGCCGTGTACGCACAGCCGCCGTCCGAACCCCTTTCGCCAGTGTGCCGGAGCCAGATAGATCCCCCAGATCTCGCCGGTCGCCGCTCGGTCGAGGTCCTCGTCACGGCACGCGCCAACGGTGACGAACCCGACGGATTCGCCATCCACGTCAGCAACGTAGGTCTCCGCTGCAGCGCCAAGGATCGTTTCGCACATGCACTTCGCGCTCCGCTTCGGGTCGAGACGATCGAGACGCTCGTCCGGTACCAAGCCCCGGTACGCGGCGCGCCACGAGTCGACGTGAAGCCGCCCGAGAGCGGTTGCATCCTCGAGCTCGGCACGCCGGATCTTCATCCGCCGTTCCTCCTCCTTCGCCCGTCGTTGAAGACCTCGGAACTTCCCTCGAGAGGAGCCGAGAACGCGGCCGCCGCTTTCGGCCGGATCCGTGAGATCCTCCGTACGGCTATCTGAATCGACCGTCGTCGCGGCGCTCTCGAGCCGTCCTCCCGCCGCTCTCGAGCCAACCGACTCGGACGTCGTGCCCGGGATCGAGTCCGGGCACGTACGGTTTGATGTCGAGCAGCGGGGTGCCATCGACGATGTCGAGGTTCTCGACGTGGAGCACGCCGTCCTCGATTCCTGTGAGTCGCACGACCGACAGGCCGATCGGATTCGGCCGCCTCGGCGCCCGGGTGGCGAACAGGCCCCGCGGGATCGTCTCCCTGAACGGCACGACGCGCAGTTCGTACCCGTGGCCCCGGTGCAGATGATAGAGGAGGATGACGTGCGAGAATCCGTCGAGATCGGCCAACCCATCACGATACCCCTCGAAGACCTCGACGGTCCCCTCGACGCCGGCGCCGCCGGCCGGTTGGACCGGCATGTCGCCCGGCTCGGGGAACGGCGTGTGAATGACTCCGATCGGCGAGAACTCGATCAACCGCTGAGCACCTTCTTGACGTGCGGGATCAGACCGCCGTCTTCGAGGATCGCGAGGACCTCCGCCGGAAGCGGCGGGAAGCCGTACGTCTTGCCGTCGTGTTCGACGACGCCGGCGGCGAAGTCGATCCCGACCTCGTCCCCCGTCTCGATCGCGTCGGTCCCGTTCGCCAACTCGATCACCGGCAGGCCGCCGTTGATCGCGTTACGAAAGAAGATCCGCGAGAACGACGGCGCGATCACCGCCGCGACACCGGCCGCCACGAGGCAGGTCGCCGCCTGCTCGCGCGACGAGCCGCAGCCGAAGTTCTTCCCGGCGACGATGACGTCGCCCGACTTCACGTCCTTCGCAAAGCGGGGATCGAGGTCCTCCATCGCGTGCTGGGCCATCTCGCCCGGCTCCATCGGCTGGTAGGTGTACTTCCCGGGGAAGATCACGTCGGTGTTCACGTCGTCGCCGTACTTCCAAACCCTTCCTTTGTTCATTCTCCCTCCAACTCCACACCCTTCCTCTCGCGTAGGCAGTCAGACTGCACAATCCTCCGACACGCAAAAGCTTTTCTCTCGCCTAGGCGCGGAGGACGCAGAGGGAAGCAATGGGAAAACAGAAGCAAGGACTATGAAGAGCATGAAGAGGCATGAAGAAGAGGCACAGAACAGAGATGCCATGGGTTTGGGTTGTCCCCTTCTTCTTCATGTGCTTCATGGTTGGGCTCTTCTTCTTCGGTCTCTCTGCGTGCTCTGCGCGCGGCTCGTTGTTCCCTAGAAGAACTCCCGCGGATCGGTGATCACACCGGTGACGACCGACGCCGCGACCGTTGCCGGAGATCCGAGGTAGATCTCAGCGTCTCGGGAGCCCATCCGTCCCTTGAAGTTCCGATTCGCCGTCGACAGACACGCCTCCCCCGGCGCCAGGACACCCTGGTGCGCTCCGAGACACGGGCCGCAGCCCGGATTGAGCAGAATAGCACCCGCCTTGACGAACGTGTCGATCAACCCCTCGCCGAGCGCCTCGAGCAGGATCTCCTGCGACGCCGGCAGCACGAGCAGCCGGACGCCGTTCGCGATCCTCCGTCCTGCGAGGATCTTCGCCGCCAAGCGCAGATCCTCGATCCGCCCGTTGGTGCACGTCCCGAGGAGTCCCTGCTGAATCGGCGTTCCCGCGACGTCTCCGATCGGGGATACGTTGTCGACGGTGTGGGGCCTGCCGACCTGCGGCTCGAGCGACGCCGCGTCGAACTCGAGCACCTGTTCGTACTCCGCGTCGGTGTCGGGGAAGACCGGCGTGTAGCCCGCCTCGGCCCGTGATTCGAGGAAGGAAGTCACCTTGTCGTCAGGGGCGCAATAGCCGTTCTTCGCCCCCATCTCCACCGACATGTTGGCGAGGACCATCCGCGAACCTAGGCTCATCGTCTCGATCGCCCCGCCGGTGAACTCGACCGATCTGTACAGCGCCCCGTCGGCCCCGATCGAGCCGATGATGTGAAGGATCAGGTCCTTCGCGGTCACCGGGTCGGCCAACCTCCCGTTCACCACCATCTTGAAACTCGCCGGAGTCTTCAACCAGATCTTCGACGTCGCGTACAGCGCCGCCGTCTCCGATCGCCCGATCCCCGCGGCGAACGCGCCGAATGCACCGTAGGTCGTGGTGTGCGAGTCCGAGCCGAGGATCAGCCGCCCCGGAAGAGCGAATCCCTTTTCCGGCAGGACCTGATGGCAGATCCCGACGCCGACGTCGTAGAATCGTCGGATGCCGTTGGCCGAGACGAACGCGCGTATCTCTTTGTGGTTCTGCGCGTACTTCTCCTGCGACGCCGGAACGATGTGGTCGAGGACGATCACGAACCTGTCCGGATCCTTCACCCGGTCGACGCCGATTTGAGCGAACATCTTCGCAATCGCTGCGGTGTTGTCGTGCGACAGGCAGATGTCGGGCTCGATCTCGACGATCTGCCCGACGTCCACCCGATCGAGCCCCGCCTTTCCGGCGAGGACCTTTTGCGCGAACGTCATTCCCATCTCCGCTCACCCCTCGATCGGATCGAAGTTCATGAAGTCGGCCAAGTGGAGGATGACCGACTCGGGCGTCCGCGCGAACGGATCCCCCTCCTTCGAGTGGGTTCCGATCATGTGCTGCACCTCGGCCGGGAGTCCGTGAGCGTCGGCGAGCGCCACGCCGGAGAACGCGTGCCGGACCAGCTTCCCGGCGGCGCTCTTCCGGAACGCACCGTCCGCCTCCTCCATCTCCAAGAGCTTCCCGACGTCGTGGAGCAGCGCGCCGGCGAGGAGCAGATCCTTGTCGAGCTTCAGATCGACCCCTTCGTAGATCTCGTCGAACGTGTCGGCGACGAACGCGCAGATCCGCGTGACGCTCCGCACGTGCTTGGCGAAGCTCGACGTCACTCTCTTGGCCAGCGTGAACGGCATCCGATCGACGTCGGACGCCAGCCAGCCGCCCCGCTCGAGGCCGTCGATCCACGTCGCGATCACCTTCTCGCGCAGCTTCGCGTCCTCGATCCACTCGATTTCAGGCAGCAACTGCAGCAGTCCCTCTCTCACGCCCATCCTTCCACCTTTCGAACGACGTCGATGACCGTTCCGTCCCGCCACTCGATCGCCGCGACGATCTCGTCTCCGAAGACCGGCTTCCGGGCCGGGCGGATCAGCCGCTCGACCTCCGCCTTGATCTCCTCCAGCGACCTCACCGGAAGCCCCGCCGCCGCGAACCGATCCTTGAGATCGTCCCGGCGGGGGTTCACTGCGATCCCCCGTTCGGTCACGATCACGTCGATCACCTCGCCCGGCGTCGTCACCGTCGTCACCCGATCGAGGATCATCGGCAGCCGCCCGCGGAGCGACGGAACGGTGATCAGCGTCATCCCCGCACCGGCGGCGACGTCCTGATGCCCGCCGATCCCGTGGAGGAGCTGCCCGTCGGAGTGGGTGTTGACGTTCACGTTGAAGTCGACATCGACCTCGGTCGCGCCGAGGAACGCCGCGTCCAACTTGTACGTCGCACAGCCACGCGAGTCGTAGTTCGCGTAGAGCCCCGGATCGATGATCACGTGCGCCGGATCGTCCCGAAGCGACGCGATCGCGTCGAGATCGAACGCCTGCCCGTCGAGGATCGCGCGGATCAGGCCGCGATGGAGCAGGTCGACGAGAAGCTTCGTTCCGCCGCCCATCCCGAACGAACCGACGATCCCCGCGCGCTCCATCGCGTCCCCGATGAACTTCGTCGCCGCAAGCGAAATCCCGCCCGCGCCCCCCTGAAAGCTGAACCCGTCGACGAACGCGGCCGACGCGGCGACCGCATCGGCGGTCAGCCGAGCGATCCGCAGGTTCGTCGGCGATCGCGTCAGCTGCAGGGTTCCCGAGGCGATGTGCTCCGGATCGCCGATCTCGTCCACCACGACGATCCAGTCGGTCCACCCCTGCTGGATCTCCATCGGGTAGACCGGATACGACTGCAGGTCGTTGGTCACGACGACCGTCTGACGAGCGTATTGCGCGTCGACCGTCGAGAAGCTGATCGGGCCGCACGGGGTCGCCCCTCGAATCCCGGTCGCGTTCCCGTACGGGTCGGCCTGCGGTGCTGCGATGAACGCCACGTCGATCTCGACATCGCCGGCCTCGATCGCCCGCCACCGACCCCCGTGTGACCTCAGGATCGCCGGCTCGGCCAGAACACCGCCCCGGCTGACAAGCGCCCCGATCGGACCGTTCATCGACCCCTCGATCCGGGTGACGATGCCGGAGCGGATGTGCTCGATCAGTGGCTCGTGTACCGGGAAGACGGCGGTGGGAACCAGCCGCAGATCCTTGATCCCCATCCGCGCGCAGGCGTCGACGACGAGGTTGACGACGCGGTCCCCCTCCCGAAACGAGTGATGAAACGAGATCGTCATTCCGTCCGACAGGCCGCAGGCCTCGATCGCCGACTCGATCGTCGGGAGGACCTTGTCTTCCCGCCGCGGGGCGCTCTTCTGGACCCGGGCAGCCTTCGGCCCGTGTCGCGACGTCGCGAATGCGCCTCGGAACGGCTCCACGACTCGGCTTCCGATCCGTTCGGGAATCTCCCGGTCGACGGCGTTACGCATCGTGCCCCACTCCTTCGGTCAGTCGGTCGGCGTATCTGATCAGTCGCAGTGCCCGGTCGAGGACCGGCCGGTCGATCATCCGTCCGTCCAATGCGACCGCGCCGAACCCCTTCTCCTCCGCCTGTCGCGCCGCGTCGACGATCGCTCGCGCCCGTTCGATCTCCGGCGGCGTCGGGGAGAACGCCCGATGGATCGCCTCGATCTGGCGCGGGTTGATCGCGCCCTTCCCGTCGAATCCCAACTCGCGCGCTCTCTGGGCCTCCTCGGCCAATCCGGCGTCGTCGTCCACGTCGGTGAAGACCGTGTCCGAAGCCTGGATCCCGACCGTCGCCGCGCCGGCGACGATCCGCGACCGAGCGAACAGCAGCGCATCCCACGACCGCCGTGCGCCGACGTCCCGGGTGTAGTCCTCCGCTCCGAACGCGAGCATCACCACACGTTCGGACGCCGCAGCGATCTCCTCGCTTCGCAGCACGCCGCTCGCCGTCTCGAGGATCGGCATGATCCAGGTCGCGCCTTCGCGGATCCCGCGCTCCGACTCGACGCGGGACAGCAGATCGCAGAGGTCGAGAACGTCCTGCGCCGATTCCGCCTTCGGAAGACAGATCCCGTTCGGCCGACCGATCAGGACCTCACAAACGTCCTCCCGGCCCTCGGCGTCGAGCGGGTTGATCCGCACCCACACCTCGTCCGAAAACCGAATCGTCGAAACAAGGTGCTTCACCAGGATCCTCGCCGCCGCCTTCTCGGCCGGCGGGACCGAGTCTTCGAGGTCGAGCAGGACGCAGTCGGCGCCGTGAATCTCGATCCCCACCAACAGGCGCGGCTGATTCCCGGGGGCGTAGAGGCGGCTGCGTCGCGGCCGATCCCGCTCGGACGCCTCCCGATCCACAGCGGGGGTCAGCCTCCTCGAGTCCTCCGGATCGGACGCACGAATCGCCGCCTCGACCCTCGCGGCGATCACGTAGTCGAGCGCGCCGAAGTCGGTCAACCGGACGGCGGCCTCCTTCGCCCCGAGCCCCGCCAGCGACTCCCCGACGACCGAACGGAGGCCGTCCTCGAGGAGCTCGGGGGTCTTCGTCTCCACCTCGACGCCCGCGTTGCGATCCGAGAGGATCTCGACGGTGCAGTCTCCCTTCGCCCCCGATCCGATCCGAACGCTCATCGCGCCTCCTTCAGGCCATCAGCAGGGCCATGACCGCCTTCTGGGCATGAAGCCGGTTCTCCGCCTGGTCGAAGATCGCGCTTCCCGGGCTGCGCGACGCTTCGTACGTGATCTCTTCCCCGTAATGCGCCGGAAGACAATGAAGAACGATCGCATCGCCCTTCGCGGCCCGGAGGAGATCCTCGTCGATCGTGAACCCGTCGAACGCGTTCTGCTTCGCCGTGTCGCCTTCCTCGCCCATGCTGACCCAGACGTCGGTGTAGAGGACGTCGGCGTCCGCTGCCGCCTCGCGCGGATCGTGGACGACCTCGACCGCTCCGCCGGCCGCTCTCGCCGCGGCGACGATCTCTTCGTTCGGTTCCTGCCCGATCGGACAGGCGATGCGGAACGCCATTCCGAGCTTGGCGCAGCCGAGCATCAGCGAATGCGCGACGTTGTTCCCGTCCCCGATGAACGCGAGCGTGAGACCCTCGAACCGACCCTTCTTCTCCCACACGGTCAGCAGGTCGGCCAGCGCTTGACACGGATGGAACGTGTCGCAGAGCCCGTTGATCACCGGCACCGTCGCGTGCTCGGCCAATTCGGCGATCGTCCGATGCTCGAACACGCGGGCCATGATCCCGTCGACGTACCGAGAGAGGTTGAGCGCAATGTCCTCCGTCGTCTCCCGCTTCCCCAGCTTGATGTCGTCGGGGCCGAGATAGATCGCGTGTCCCCCGAGCTGCCACATCCCGGTCTCGAACGACACCCGCGTTCGCAACGACGGCTTCAAGAAGACCATCCCCAAGGTCTTTTTGGCGAGCACGTCGTGTCGAACGCCGGCTCGGTGCTCCAGCTTCAGGATCCTCGCGGTCTCGAGGAACTCGCGAATCCTCTCCGTCGAGAGATCGCGCAGACTGATGAGATGTTGATCTCGCACTCCGGCCTCCCGTCTGTCTCGATTGCCCGGCGGACCGTGAACCCCGGCCGCGCGGAGCCCTGAGAAAGTATACGCGCCGATGGGGACCTTTCGACAGCCCGATGCCCGGAGACGCCCGCCGCGGGCGTTCGACAGCCCGGGCGAACACCCGATTATCCTCTCTAGATTCGAGTCCCCTTGGCTAGGCCTCTTCCGGTCCCGCTCGCTCGGGACGCGCCTGTGAGGCATTCGTGGCGATTCTGTGAAGATCCTGTGTAGAGGGCCGGAAGCTCGTTTCAGGAATTGACTCCCATACATCGCCTCACTATACTCGAATCGTTATGCCTCTCCACCACAGGTGTATGTCGGGCGACCAACGTCCCCACTTGAAGAACGTTGGTCGAGGCGCAGTAGATAGACTCTCTGTCCGCGTTACGTGCAGGGTTCCCTAAAAGGAGACGGTTCGTTAGGAAGGTTTCCGACGACGACCCGCGCTCGCTGTGGGGTCTTCTGATGTTGGGAACGGCGTGACGCAGCACAACGAAAGAGGTTGGCGACTAGCGATCGAGCTAGCGCCGCAAGACAAAAGGGAGGTACTCAAGACGTGCGCAAGCTCATTCTTGCAGTAGTCCTGCTGGCAGTTCTCCCTGTCGCATCCGCACTCGCGTATACGGGACTCGCCCCGGACAAGATCGTCTTCTTCGAAGAGACGGATCAGGCGAAGGTCCTCGCGCAGATGGTGGCCGGCGACACACAGCTGTACGGGAACGCGTTCGACTCGGGCCTGTACCAGGACATTCTTGGCTACGGCCTGCCGGTCACGTTCAGCTATGGCAGCTTCAACGAGATGCTGCTGAACCCAGCGGTCGACGAGAACGACGAACCGTTCTTCTCCGACGGGACCTTCAACGCCTTCGGCATTCAAGACGTCCGCGAAGCGGTGTACTACCTGATTGACCGGAACTACATCGTGGAGGAGATTCTGAGCGGTCTCGGCGTCGCCCGTTGGACGATGCTCGACCCGAACTTCCCGCCGTACGCTCAGGCGATCGAAGCGTGCCGTGCCCTCGAGCTGACGTATCAGCACGACGTGGACGCCGCCTCCGCCCTGATCGCGGCCGGGATGGAAGCCGCCGGCGCCGAGCTGGTCGACGGCCTTTGGACGTACAACGGGGAGCCGGTCGAGCTGATCGGCCTGTTCCGAACCGAAGACGAGCGGCTCGACATCGGTGACTACTTCGCCGACCTGCTCGAGGCGCAGGGATTCACCGTCGACCGCCGCTATCTCGCCGCCGCCGAAGCTACGCCGATCTGGCTGCTCGACGATCCGGCCAACGGCGCGTGGAGCTTCTATACCGGTGGGTGGATCAGCAACCTGATCGACCGCGACCAGGGCTCGGATTACGACTTCATGTACACCCCGCGCGGTTGGGCCGTCCCGTTGAACCAGGGCTTCCCGATCCATCTGTTCCCGGAGGCCGACGGCGCGTTCGACAAGCTCGCCCGCCGCGACTACTCGACGATCGAAGAGCGCTCCGAGCTCCTCGGCATCGCCGAACACGGCGCGTTCGACTGCGCGTGGCGGCAGTGGCTGTTCAGCGCTGCGTCCCCGTGGGCGACCGCCGCTGACGTCGGCGTTCTCGTGGACGTCGCCGCCGGAATCTCGGGCGCTTACATCTGGGCTCACACGGCTCGCTACGTCGACGAAGACGGTGCGCCAGTCATCGGCGGCACCATGCGCATGGCGTCGCCGAGCATGATGACCCAGCCGTGGAACCCGGTCGCCGGATCGAACTGGCTGTACGACGCGATGATTCAACGCGCCACCGAAGACTGGTACATCTTCCCGGATCCGTTCACCGGACTCGGGCAGCCGCACCTCATCGAGAGCGCGGCGGTCACCGTTGAGGAAGGCATCCCGATGAGCTCCACCCTCGACTATTGCTCCGTCGAGACGGCGCCGGTCATCGACGTTCCGGCCGATGCATGGTGTGACTGGGACGCCGCCAACCAGCAGTTCATCACGGTCGGCGAGAAGTACCCGGACGGCGTCACCGCCAAGACGAAGACGACGGCCACGTACGTCGCGGATCTGTTCGAGAATCCGTGGCACGACGGCTCGCTGTTCTCGTTCGCCGACATGCTGTTGACCTACATCGTCGGCTTCGACCTCGGCAAGCCGGAGAGCGTGTACTACGACGAGGCCAACGTCCCGTCCCTGGAGCAGTTCCTGACGGTCCACAAGGGTCTGGTCATCGAGTCGATGGATCCGTTGACGGTCTCGATCTACGACGATCGCTTCTACCTCGACGCCGAAGTCCAGGTGTTCAACCGCCTCAGTCTCCTCTGGCCGTACTACAGCCAGGGCATGGGGGCGTGGCACACGATGGCCGTCGGTCTGAAGGCCGAAGCCGCCGGGACGACCGTGTTCTCGGAAGACAAGGCCGACAAGCTTAGCGTCGACCGCCAGAACTGGATCGCCGGTGAGCAGCTCGTCCTTCTCAACTCCGAGCTGGCCACGGCTCAGATCGAGAACTTCATTCCGTACGAGAACGTGCTCGGCGCGTACATCACGCAGGACGAGGCCGTCCAGCGCTACGCGAACCTCAGTGCGTTTATGGCGACCTACGGACACATGTGGGTCGGCAACGGCCCGATGATGGTCGAAGCGATCGACCCGATCGCCAAGATCGTCACCGGTGCCCGCTTCGACGGCTACCGCCACAGCATGGACGAGTTCCTCGCCTTCGCCGCACCTCGCATGGCCGAGGTGCAGGTCACGGGCCCGGACATGATCTCCATCGGTGGCGAGGCGACGTTCGATGTTGCCATCCTCGAGGACGGAGAAGCCTATCCCGCGGTCGACATCGAAGAGGTCAAGTACCTCGTGTTCGACGCCACGGGCGAGCTCGCCTTCTCGGGCGCAGGCATCGTCACCGGCGACGGCGCAGCGACCGTCACACTGACCGCCGCGGAGACGAACCAGCTCATCGTTGGTTCGTCGAAGCTCGAGGTCATCGCGGTCGTCACGCCGGTTGCCAAGCCTGGATTCGGCTCGATCTCGTTCCTCGTCCAGTAAGAGGAGAGAGCTGAGATAGGCTTGTGAGCTAAGACAGCGTAACTCGGGGGGTCGGGAGAGAGACACCTCTCCACCGGCCCCCCTTCATCAGTCCGTTCGAGAGGTGAAACATGGCACACGAAGCGGCCACGCCCGATCTGGCAGCTTCCGCGAAACCGAAGCGGCAACTGATCCCGCCCGCCGTCCTCAAATTCGCTCGCTACACGGCCGTCCGCGGGATTGCGCTGCTTCTGACCGTCTGCATCGGCGTCTACATTTCGATCTGGATCGCAAACATGGGTGGCTACGTGGACGACATTCGCCGAGCCGGCGTCACCGAGTCGGTCGCGCTCTCGTTCCGCGGGAATCCCCTGTACCAGGACATGGCGCCGAGTGAGCGGCAGGTTCTGATGCAAGACGAGATCGCACGCGAGATCGAACGCCTCGGCCTCGACGAGCCGTTCATCGGTCGAAGCTTCGGCTATCTGCTCGACGCGCTGTCGCTGAACCTCGGTCGCGCGGAGCAGATGTCGAGTGACACCGGGTCGAGGAGCGTCAAGGCGATCATACTCGAGCGCCTCCCCGTGACGCTCGTTCTGTTCGGGACAGCGAATCTTCTGACATTCTTTCTCGGGGTGTTCATCGCACTCTACCTGTCGAGGCGGTACGGGAGCTTCCTGGATCGGCTGTCGGTCGCCCTCGCCCCGACCTCGGCGGCACCTCCCTGGTTCTACGGGATCTTCCTGATTCTGATCTTCGCCGCGGTCCTCGGCGTCCTGCCGTACGGAGGAATGCTCGACGCTCCGGTTCCCGAAACGGGGCTTGGCCGCACGCTCAGCTTGATGAAACACATGGTCTTGCCGCTGCTCGCCTGGTTGATGGGAACACTGGCGATCGGAATCTACACGCGCCGAACGTTCTTCCTGATTCACTCCAGCGAGGACTACGTCGAGTTGGCGAAGGCGAAGGGCCTGAAATCGAACGCGATCGAACGCCGTTACGTGCTCCGGCCGACGCTCCCGACCATCATCACGCAGTTCGCGTTCACGCTCATCTACGCGTGGCAAGGGGCGATCATCACGGAGACCGTCTTCAGCTGGCCGGGGCTCGGACGGCTCCTCTACCAGGCGATCGGCCTGTTCGAAACCCCGGTCATTATCGGATCGGTGGTCATCTTCGCGTACCTGCTGGCGATCAGCGTCTTCCTGCTCGACATCATCTACGCGATGATCGACCCGCGCGTCAAACTCGGATCGGAGGGATCGCAATGAGGCGCCTGTTCACCGGGCTGTTCCGGACACTCAAGCTGTACCCGACGATCCTCGCGTCCAGCCTGATCATTCTCGCCCTCGTCTCGCTGTCGATCTACGCCGTGATCGCGATTCCGTTCGGCGAGGCGATCTCCCTGTGGCGTGGCGCGGAGGAGGTCTGGATCGACACCCCTCGGTTCGCCGCTCCGGCGTGGACCAACCTGTTCCGGAGCAACGATCTTCCGGCAACGTTCACGCTCTACTCCAGCGAGGAGAACACGGAGGTGACCGTCGGCGAGACGTCGACCGAGACACTGACTGAGTTCACGTTCACCTACGACTACAACACATTCCCGCAAGAGATGAACCTTTTCTTCACCTCGACGTACGACCGCACCAAGCCGTACGTCCTCGTCAGCCTCCTCACACCGGATGGACGTGAGATCTCGATGTTCCGAGGGGCGATTCGCTCGTCGCAGCGATACGCGATCTCGCAGGACACCTCGCTGACGCCGGGACCGGAACTCGCACCGCACGTCGCCCTGTTGGCCGATCCTGAGACCTTGGGCATCGAGGGGGTCGAGCCGCGTGTCCTCAAGGGCGAGTACACCCTCCGGATCAAGGCGCTGACGTTCGAAGAGGGCTCGACGGTCGAGAGCCGCTACACGCTCTACGGAGACGTTTACGGGACCGCGGGGACCGACCATCGTCGTCGCGACATCATGGTCGCGCTCCTGTGGGGGACGCCGATTGCGCTGATCTTCGGGCTGTGCGCCACCGTCGGGACGAGCATCCTCACGTTCATCATCGCCGCCCTCGGCACGTGGTACGGCGGCTGGCTGGACGCCGCGATTCAGCGGATCACCGAGGTCAACCTGATGCTCCCGTTCCTGCCGATTCTGATCATGGTCGGAACGTTCTACAGTCGGAGCATCTGGCTGATGCTCGCCGTGATCATCGCGCTCGGGATCTTCACCGCGGCGATCAAGGGGTACCGCGCGATGTTCCTTCAGGTGAAGAACTCGCCGTACATCGAGGCGGCTCGCGCGTACGGCGCGAGCAACACGCGAATCGTCTTCCGCTACATGATTCCGAAGATCGCGCCGGTCCTCGTTCCGACGTTCGTGACCGGCATTCCCACGTACGTCTTCCTCGAGGCATCGCTCGCCGTTCTCGGACTCGGTGATCCGGTGCTACCGACATGGGGGAAGGTGCTCAGAGACGCCTACCAAGGCGGTGCGCTCTATCGCGGCTACTACTACTGGGTCCTCGAACCGGCGGTTCTGTTGATGCTCACGGGGCTGGCGTTCTCGATGCTCGGGTTCGCGCTCGACCGGATCTTCAATCCGAGACTGAGGGGAGTCTGATCATGGCGGACAAACTCCTGCAGATCAGGGATCTGTACCTCTACTTCCGGACGATGAGAGGCGTCGTCAAGGCCGTCGACGGCATCGATCTCGACATGAACCGCGACGAGGCGCTCGCCGTCATCGGTGAGTCCGGATGCGGAAAGACGTCTCTGATCCGCGCCATCCTCCGACTCCTCCCCCGCAACGTCCACACCTACAAGGGGAGCGTCGTCCTTCTCGATACGGACATCATGAAGCTCTCTGAAGAGCGCTTCCGAACGAACGTTCGTTGGCGACAGATGTCGATGGTCGCCCAGGCGGCGATGAACGCGCTGAACCCGGTGGTCCGGGTCGGCGACCAAGTCTCCGAGCCCCTCGTGGTGCACCAGGGGCTGAGCAAGCGGGACGCGCTGGCGCAGGCGGCCGAGGTCTTCCACCTCGTAGGTGTGCCGACCGACTTCCTGGCGCGCTACGCGTTCGAGCTCTCCGGCGGGATGCGACAGCGCGCGATCCTCGCGATGGCACTCGTCACGCGTCCCGACCTCGTCGTTCTCGACGAGCCGACGTCGGCGCTCGACATGCTGACACAGGCGAACATCATGAACGTCTTGAAGGGTATCAAACGAGATCTACAACAGAGCTTCATCTTCATCACGCACGATGTCGCCACGACGAGTGAGATCTCCGATCGCGGGGTCGTCATGTACGCGGGGGAGATCGTCGAGATCTCGAGCGCGGAGCAGTTCTACCTCGATCCGTTCCATCCGTACTCGCAGAAGCTGATGGCGAGCGTGCCGACGCTGAAGGTCAAAAAGGAACTCGAGTTCATCCCAGGACAGCCGCCCAGCCTACTCAATCCCCCGACGGGATGCCGATTCGCTGAGCGCTGTCACCGGAGATTCGACATGTGCGATCAGGAACCGCCCATGTTCAGACTCGAGGACGGTCGCCAGGTCAAATGCTGGCTCTACAAATAGAGGACGTGCCTATGCAGACAGTCGACACAAAGACCCAGCCGCTTCTGGAAGTGAAGGATCTCAGGCAGTGGTTCGAGCTGCGCAGATTCGTGTTCGCGCGCGCCGGCTACGTCAAGGCCGTCGACGGCGTGTCGTTCTCTCTACCGCGCGGGGAGGCCCTCGCGCTCGTCGGAGAGTCCGGATCCGGAAAGACGACGCTCGCCCGGACGGTCCTCGGGCTCTACAAGCCGACCGCCGGCGACGTGATCTTCGAAGGCCTCAGCCTCAGTACGCTGAACAATCGTGAGATGCGCAAGTACCGATCCGATCTCGGATACGTCCAACAGGATCCGTACGGGGCCCTTCCCCCGTTCATGTCACTCGACACGATCCTCACCGAGCCGATGATCATCAACGGGATCCGTAACAAGGCCGAACAGAATCGGCGCATCCGCGAGGTCCTCGAAGAAGTCAAGCTAACGCCGGCCGACGACTTCATCAACAAGTTTCCGCATCAGCTGAGTGGTGGACAACAGCAGCGCGCGGTCATCGCGCGAGCGATGGTGCTTCGCCCGAAGCTGATCGCCGCCGACGAGCCGGTCTCGATGCTCGATGCGTCTGTCCGTGTCGAGATTCTTCGCCTGCTGCGACGAATCCAAGAGGAGCATACGCTGGCCGTGATCTACATCACACACGACCTCTCGACCGTCCGCTACTTCTCGGAGCGCATCTTCATCATGTACGCCGCGAAGACGGTGGAGAAGGCGCCGGTGGAATCGCTGCTGGAGCATCATTTCCACCCCTACACGACCGCGCTGTTGGCCGCGATTCCCGACCCGGATCCGGAGAACGCGAAGCGATTCCGTGACGTTCCGGCGGGGGAGCCGCCGAGTCTGGTGAATCCTCCGACCGGCTGCCGCTTCCACCCCCGCTGCCCCGAGGCAATCGAGGGGCTGTGTGACGTCAAAGAGCCGCCGGAGTTCGAGCCGATCCCCGGACACACGACGGAGTGTTGGCTCTACCAATAGCACCATGTTGAACCGACTGAGTCCGCTGCAAATGATCGCGCTCGGCTTCGCCCTCGTCGTTCTCGGGGCGATCCTCCCGTTCGCGATGGTCCTGAAGTGGATCCCGTCGACGCTGCTGCTCAACCTTCTGGCGGTGTTGGGATCGCTCGGCGGACTCGTCATCGGGCTGTACGGCGCGTTCACCTACGCTCGTCGCGGACAACGGCGGTAGCAGGGAACGGGCGAGGCCCCTCCGGTCCGGGACCGGCGGGGCCTCGCCTTCTCGCGCGATCATCTTAGGGACCTCTTCTACAGAAGATCGCGTTCCTCGTCGGTGAGGAGTGAGGGGGCCTCGTCCCGAATCCGCCGCAACAGGTCTGCGACGTTGTCGGTCCGGTGGGACGGATCAGTCGCACGGACCGACCGCACCTCCGCAAGCGCCGACTCGATCTTCCCCAGTTCGAGCTCGAGCGATGCGAGGGCGAGGCGTGCGTCGAGTCCTTCCGCCGGAAGGGGCGCTTCCTCCCCGACCTCGTCTTGAAGGACGGCGAGGATCGCCTCGAGGAACCGCTTCCGTTGCGTCACGAATCCCGCTTCGTCGAGGCCGCGTTCGAGGGCCTCGACCGCCGCCCGGAAGTCTCCGGCACGGCGGAATGCCTCCCCGATCAGGAAATGGACGTCCGTCAGCGAGGGATCGATCGACAGCGCGTCCTCGTAGACCGCAACCGCATCGTCCCATCGTTCCTGTTCCTCGTACAGCTCCGCCAAATCGAGTCTGTCGTCGACCGACTCCGGCGCCTCCTCGACGATCCGCTCGAGCAGGCGGACGCGAGCCCGAGAGTCGAGGGCGAGCGCCAAGGCGGCGCGATAGTCTTCGACGGCCGTTTCCGAGTCGCCGCGCTCGGCGAGAACGTCCCCCCGACCCTCGTACGCGGCGCTCGTGTACGGGCTGTGGCGGATGACGTACTCAAACTCAGATTGCGCCTCGTCGAGGTCCCCCGCCAACAGCAAGACGCGGCCGAGCTTCAGGTTGATGTCGAGATCGCCGGAGCGCTCCAGGGCGTCCCGGTAGGCGGAGGCCGCCTCATCGGCCGTCGCCTCGATCCGGTCGGCCACGGCGGCCGCGGTCGATCCGGAGGCACGCTCCTGCTCCTCGATCGCTGCCTCCAATTCGACCGCGGCGAGATCGCCCTCGGCGATCCGCAGCCACGGCGAGTTCGGGGCAATCCTCCGGACCTCGGTCAACGTGGCCCGAGCCTCCGTGAGGTGTCCGGTCTCCGACTGCAATTCGGCGATCCGGAGGAGGACGGCGACGCTCTCCGGTTGGACGGCAAGCGCGCCTTCGTAGTGCGCTTCGGCCTCTTCGACGTCTCCGTACATTTGTGCCAAATCGCCCAACGTGATGTACGCGGGAACGAACGAAGAATCCTCCTCCAGAACCGACGCGAGGACCTCGGTGGAGCCGTCCCGATCCCCTCCGAGCGCCATCAACATGCCGTTCAGGAAGGACGCCGCCGGTTCGTCGGGATCGAGCCGCTTCGCGCGAGCGATGAGCGCTCCATCCCACTCGGCAAGAAGCAGTGTCTCGATGTACAGGGAGACCGCTCGCGCCTCGAGCGCCCTCTCCTCCTCGCGCAGCGATTCGAGTTCTCTCGCCTGGTCCGCACTCAGCTCGTCGAGCTCCTCCAGCGAGTAGGCCGCCACTTCCGCCGTGGCCGCCCGGCTTTCGATTAGCCGCGCCATGTAGTACGGCAGGTACGGATCGGCCAGGACGCCCTCCCGGTGCAGTCGCTCGAATTCGGCGAGACCTGCTTCGGGATCGCGCGTTTGGAGGTCGTAGGCGCGAAGAAGCGGAATCTCAATCTCGATCGCCGACGACTCGAGGATCTCCTCGTACCACGCCGTGATGATGCCGCTCCTGTTCTCGTCCAGGTACTCCGTTCGTACGCGCTCGCGGACCTCGCTGAACGACGGGACGACCCCTCCCTCATCCGAGTAGTCGCTCGGATCCTCCTCGAAACGGGCGCGGAGCGCCTCTTCATCCGGAGCGCTCTCCTCGATCACGGCCTGCTGCACCGCTTCGGTCAGCAGCTGCATCGCCACCTCGTCGCGCAGCGTCGCCTTGTACCCTTCGACCGAGCTGCCGGAGGCCTCGAGGTAGGCGGCGTGCTGTTGCTCAGCGATCCCGTACTGGCCGAGCAGGGTCTGATAGCGCCGCTCCGCTCGCTCTTCGATCGTCTCTTCCTCGACCGAGATGCTCCGAGCCCGCGCCGCATCGCGAATCAGCGTCTGGCGGATCAACTCGGTCAGGGATTCGTGGAAGATCCGAAGCTGGAGATACGCGCCGGCTGCTCCGTCGAACAGGTCGCTCTCACCGCCGGCCAACTGCCTGTAGTACGAGGTCAGGTCGGCGGCGGCACGATCGAGCGCCTCCCGGGTGATCTCCGATCCGTTCACGACCGCCACGTGGCCGGCCGTCGTCTCTTGAGCCCCGTCGCGACCGGAGAAGACGCCGGTCAGAGCGAGGGCGATGACGACCACCGCGACAGCGACGACAAGGGCACCGAAAACGACGATCCGACGGCGACGCAGGAACTCACGCATGCTCGTTCTCTCTTCGCTGACCTAGTTTGTGAGACATCCCGGCATGGTACCGAGCGACCGAATGTGCCTCAAGGATTGCCCTCTCCGTCGTCCAGCGATCTCTGCCCTGGACGCCGATTGCTCGGAAATGCCGGAGCGCGAACGAGAATCGTGTCGAGCCCTGCTCGGTTCGCTCCGAGGATGTCGGTCAACCTTCGATCCCCGATGAAGACGGATTCCGCCGGTCCGACGTCGAGTCGCCGCATCAGTCGCACGTAGGCGCCTCTGCGAGGCTTCCCAGCCCGGAATGACACCGGGACACCGTCGACCTGCAGACCGTGCCGTGCGGTCTCCGACAGCCACCGACGGTTGCTCAGGATCCCGACCAGAAGCCCCGCACGCCTCAGCTCCCCGAGGAAAGCGACAGTCTCGCGACGAAGCGCCGACGGACGTCCCCACTCCAGCGTGCCGTCGAGATCGAAGAGCATCGCTCGCTTTCCCGCGGCCCGAAGCTCATCGTAATCGACGTCGAGGATCGTCTCAACGGTCCGTGTCGGCCTCAGCAGTCGGATCGGATTCACCGTGCCCATCCCTTTCGACGGACGTGATGGTCGCGGCGGCTCGAAGCCGCTCGACGAGTTCGAGGAACTCCGTCTCCATCCCCGAAGCGACGAAGACCTTGTACTCGGTCCGGCCGTCGCGAATCCGGTACTCCCGACGAACGTTCGCCAGACCGTCGTAGGCGCTGATGATCGCATCGAGGAAGTGAACCTCGTCCTCGGTCGTGCCGAGCCAGTAGACGATCGCGTCGTTCACTCGGCCTCCTCCGCTTCGAGTCGATCGAGCGCCTTCTGCAGCACCAACTCCGGATCGAATCCTTCTCGCCAGATCTCGTCGATCACCGCAAGAAGGCGTGCTCCGGCCCGCGCCTCCGGCGCTGAATCACTTCGTCCCTCGTTCATTGCATGCACCTTGCCGAGCTTGGCCCGCAAGAGGAGCACCTTGCGGGCCCGGACGAGAGTCGGGAGCGGCGCGGCCCGCGGCTTCGCATTCTGCCTCTCCCTCGCCTTGATCTCCTCCCACCGTCGATGAACCGACGCGAGATCGTTCGACGCGTTCCCGAAGACGTGGGGATGGCGACGCGTCAGCTTCTCGGCCAAGCGGGAGAGCACGTTGTCGATCGAGAACTCGCCCCGCTCTTCCGCAATCCGGCTGTGAAGCAGGACTTGGAGGAGAACGTCACCCAATTCGTCCGCCAGGGCGTCTGAGTCTCCCACGTCGATCGCCGCAATCGCCTCGTACGCCTCTTCCAGCATGTACGGTCGAAGCGATCGATGATCCTGCGCGCGATCCCACGGACAACCGGATTCCGGATCCCGAAGTCGGGCGATCAGATCGACCAACTCCTCGAACGGCGATCGCGCCTTCTCCCCACGGTCGTCCCGCCCTCGATCGACCAATGCGCGTCGGCCCTACGGGGCCGAGCTGTCGTCGTCTTCGGCCGACGCGCCGTCTTCGTCCGAAGACCCGGCATCGGTCACATCCTCGCCCGCCGGATCCTCCGGCTCGGGCTCCGTCGAACGGAGGAGTTCCTCGACTTCGTCGGCCCGGTACGCCGGATCCTCCGTGCGAACCCGCTCGAGCGCCTCGACGGCCGCGTCGACGTCGTCCGCGAGGTGGAGTTCCGCGAGCTCGATCAGCGCGTCGAGTCCGGCCGCTCCGAGCGGCTTGTCCGCTCCGGCGTCGTCGTCCGCAATCTCGACGATCGCCTCGTTCAGCCGGATCAGATCGGTCGCTCCTTCCGTCTCCGCCTTCACGCGTTCGAGGTACTCGATTCCGGTCGAATGCTCACCGCGCCAGCGATACGCCTCGGCGATTCCGAGGGCCGCCTCCAGATCGCCCGGCCGCGCGTCGAGCACGGCGGCGTACTGCGTGATCGCCGCACTCCACTTGTACTGCGACGCGTAGATCTCCGCCAGATCCATCCTCAACTCGATGTCGGTCGGATCCATCTCGACGATCTGTTCCGCGACGCGTTCCCGCTGTGCGGTGTCGAACGACCTCACCAACGCCGTTCGCAGGTTCTCGAGTCCGTCCTCGATCTCCCCGCGAGCGATCAGGACCTTGCCGAGCCCCTCGTAAGCGTCCGCCGTGTACGGCGATCGCATGATGACGTCTTCGAACTCGTCCTCCGCCTCGTCGAGACGCCCCGCAAGGAGGTGCGCGTCGCCGAGCTTCGTCCTCAGCTCGAGTGACCCGCCGCTCTGTATCGCGCGTTCGTATCGCGCAACGGCAATCTCGTAGTGCTCCTCGATCGCCTCGCCGAGTTCGGCGAGGCGCGCGGCCTCCTCTTCGGTGAGTGACTCCTTTGCCTCGAGCTCGTCCCGCTCGGCGACCGCCGTGGCAAGCTGCGCTCGCGCAACGTCACCCTCGGCGATCCTCGCGCTGACGTTCTCCGGATCGATCGCCTGCACCTCGTCGATCAGCCCCTGCGCCTCGTCGATCGCTCCGAGCTCCAGATGCACGTTGACCAACTTCAACATCACGCTGGAGCTCGACTCGCGGAGTTGGAGCGCCTTCTCGTACCGCGAGCGCGCCAGCGGATAGTTCCCGGTCCGAACCGCCAGGTCTCCCGAGGCCACGTAGGCGGCGACATATTCATCATCCTTGGCGATCACGGCGGCGAATCGCTCCTCCGCCTTGACGTAGTCTCCCCGATCGTAGAACAGCTTCCCGAGCAGGAACGTCGCGTCGGTGCTGTCCGGATTGAGGCTGAGAATCCGGTTGAGGAACGTCTCATCGGCGTCGACGTTCTCCAGGGCGGCGAGATACGACGCCAAAGCCGCGGCCTCATTCGCATCCTGTTCCGCTTGCAGCGCCTCGATTCGCGCGAGGTCGGCCTCCGTCGGTTCCTCGATCGCCTCGAGTTCCGTCAACTCGCTCGCCACACGCTGGGCCTTCTCTTCGTAGAGTCTGCCGATGTAGTACGGGAGGTACGGATCGCTCGCCAGACCTTCGTCGCGAATCCGCTCGAACTCGGCGAGCGCGAGATCGATCCCCTCCTCCTTGAGGAGGTAGGCGTTGATCAGCGGAAAGGCGACCTCGATCTGACTCGCCGCCCGAAGCTCCCTGAACCGCTCCTCTACCCGATGCTCCGTCTCTTCCGCGGCGTAGTCCTCGTAGACGTCGTCGCGCACCTCGTCGAACGTCGGCGTGTGCGCCGCTTCCCGATCGGTCAGCTTGATGATGTGATAGCCGTACTCGGTCTGCACCGGCTCACTGATCTCGCCGACCCGGAGGGCGAAGACCGCTTCCTCGAACTCGGACACGGTCTCGCCGCGGCCGAACCAATCCAGGTCCCCGCCGCTCTCCTTGGTGTTCGTGTCGATCGAGTAGATGCTCGCCAGTTCCGCGAAGTCGGCCCCGTCATCGAGAAGCGCCTTCACCTCTTGAGCCGTCTCCAGATCCTCGGTGAGGACATGAGAAGCGCGAACCTTCTCTCCCACTTCGTATTCGGCAATGTGAGCCTCGTAGTAGGCCATCAACTCATCCTCGGTCGGCGCGATCAGGCCGGCGACCGACTCATTCACCGCGACCTGAAGCAGCTCGACTTCGATCTCGGCGCGAATCGACTCGCGAAACGCCGTGAGTGAGCTCCCCTGCTGCTCCAGATAGTCGATCAACTGCTCCTCGGTCACGTTGTTCGATCGGAGGAAGCTCGTGTATTGCTCCTCCAGTGTCGCCTCGACTTGGCTGTCGGAGACTCGAACACCGCGTGCCTGAGCCTCCTGCCTGTACAACGCCCGCCGGATGATCTCGTTCGCCGCGTCGGCCTGCAGGCCGAGAAGAAAGTACGCGCCCCGTGCCCCTTCGAGGAGAACGCTGGCGTCTTGGCCGATCTGCTGATAGATCCTTTGGTACTGATTGAAGATCTGATTCGCCACCGCGTTCAGCGCGGCAACGTCGATCTTTTCATCATTGACGCGCACCGCGTACTCCGGCCGATCGTCTTGGTCCGTTGTGGGAGACGACTGGAAGATGCCGGCCTGGTTCAGCCCGACGAGGACCACGCTCCCGATGAAGAACGACAGGACGACGATCCAGATGATCGTCTTCTGGTGACGGTGGAAGAATCTAGACATCGCGGTAGCTCACTCCCTTGGTCAGAGTCGGCGGATTCCCGGAATGGTACTGAGCCGGCGTGCAGAAAAGCAAGACGCCTATCGGGCCTCCCCGCTCGGCTCGACGGCCGAGCCCCTTCCCCCTCGTAGCCCGTGGCGGGTCCGGACGCTGAATAGGATCGCCGTCTTCTCCTGTTCGCCGGCTCCGATCTGAACGCTCGCGAAGCTCGGAACGCAATAGACGTCCAACCCGCTCGCCGCGAGATACCCCCTCGCGATGGCGATCGCCTTGACCGCTTGGTTCACCGCGCGTGGACCGATCACCTGAATCTCGGCGGTCCCCAACTCGCGAATCCCGTTCGCGATCGCGCCGGCGGCGGCGGACGGATCCGAGCTCGAAGAGACCTTCAGTACGTGCATCGTCTGTCTCGACCTATCCTTGCTCCTACTTCGCGCTCTCGGTGAACTGCGTCTGCCGAATCACGTTTACCTTGATCTCGCCCGGGTAGTTGAGCTCCTCCTCGATCGCGCGCGCGATGTCGTAGGCGAGTTTCGCCGAGACGTCGTCGCTCGCTCGATCCGGATGGACCATGATCCGAACCTCACGACCCGCCTGCAGTGCGAACGCCTCGTCGACGGCCGGGAACGACCGGCAGAGTTCCTCCAAATCGTGAAGGCGCTGGACGTACCGTTCGTAGGTCTCCTGCCGTGCCCCCGGTCGCGCGGCGGACAACGTGTCGGCCGCCTGGATCAGGACGGCCAGAGGCGTCTTCAACTCGACGTCCTCGTGATGCGCGGCGATCGCCTCGACGATCTCCTTCGGCTCCCCGTACCGGCGAGCCAGATCGGCACCGATCAGCGCGTGCGGTCCGTCGACTTCGTGGTCGACCGCCTTCCCGATGTCGTGCAACAACCCGGCGCGCTTCGCCTTCGTCGCGTCGACCCCGAGTTCATCGGCGAGGATCTTGGCGATCGTGCTCACCTCGATCGAATGCGTCAGCTGGTTCTGCCCGTAGCTCGTCCGGTATCGGAGACGCCCGAGGAGGGCGGCCAGCTCCGGATGGATCTCGATGCCGAGATCGAACGCCGCCTTCCGGCCTTCCTCCTTGACCCGTTCGGAAAGGTGGCTCTTCGCCCGCTGAACCTTCTCCTCGATCTGCGCCGGGTGGATCCGCCCGTCCTCGATCAGCCGAGTGAGCGCCATTCGGGCGACCTCCCGGCGGAGCGGATGGAAGCACGACAGAACGACCATCTCCGGTGTGTCGTCGACCAGAAGCTCGACGCCGGTCAGCGCCTCGAACGTCTTGATGTTCCGCCCCTCGCGTCCGATGATCCGCCCTTTGAACTCCTCCGACGGAAGCGGGACCGAGCTGACGACGTTCTCCTCGACGTACTCGGCGGCGTACCGCTGCACGGCGGTGGCGATCACGTGCGCCGCCCGTTGCTCACTCTCCTCGCGCGCCCGCCGCTCGACCTCCTCGATCTTCCGTGAGAAATAGCGCTGGGACTCGGTCTCGACCACCTTGATCAGGTGCTCGCGCGCCTGCTCCTGTGTCCAACCGGCGATCCGTTCGAGCTGGCTCTTCCCTTCCTCCAGCAGACGCTCTCCCTCGGTCTTCAGTTGAAGGAGCCCTTCCTCGTCCTCGCGCAGTTCGTCCTCCATCTTCTCGAGCTGCGCCAGCTTGTCCCTGAGACGATCCTCGCGTTTGAGAACGCGCTCCTCGGCGCGTGCGACCTCGTCCTCGCGACGCTGCGTCCTCTCCTCCAACTCTTCACGAAGCTCCTGGATCTGCTGGCGCGCCTCCAGCAGCCGCTCCTTCTTGAGCTTGTCCGCCTCTTCCTGGGCGGCTGAGAGGATCGTCTCCTCCTTCCGCCGTCTCGGCACACTTCCGATGAGGAGCCCGATCGCGATCGCGGCGAGGACACTGACACCCCATCCGACATATGTCAGAAGCACGCTAGCTCACTTCCCTTCATCTTCTCCATGCAGTTTCCGCATTATACCCGTCTCCCGCCCTCGACATGGAGTGCCGCCGGCAAGAACAGGAGGCTGAACATGAGGGAAAACCCGATGCCGAGGAGCGCCGAGATGCCCAGCATTCTCAGTCCCGGCGTCCGCGCGACCAGGAGGCTTCCGAAGACGAGCATCGTTGTCAACGAGGTGACGACGACGGCGACCGCCGTCGTGCTCGCGCCACGTTCGATCGCCCCCTCCGGGTCGATCGCGCGCTCCTCGATCGTACGATGGAGGATGTGAATCCCGTTGTCGACCCCGATCCCGATCAGAAGCGGCGAAATCGTGATCGAGAGGAAGTTGAAATCGATCGAGAACAATCTCATCCCACCGAGCATCCAGATGTACCCGAGAATGAGGGGGGACGCGGCGAGCAGCGCCCGGATCCACCCGCGCAGGCTCCCCCGAAGGACGATCAGGATCAGCACGACCGCGAGAGCTGTCGAAAGGAAGAAGTCTCGCTTCATGTACTCCTCGAGCCGTTGCGCGACCAGTGGCATCCCGAAGAAGTCGTCGGAGAACGACGCGGCGAACTGATTGAATGCCGCGAGATTCCCTCCGTCGTAGATGGATCGATCAACCCGGGCCTGGATGATGAAGTCGCCTTCCTGCGTCAGGTACTGCGAGCGAATCCCTTCCGGATACGCCTGCAAGATGTCCCGGAGGAGCGTCTCCACCGGGGGGAGCTCGCGAACATCCTGAAGGTTCACGTTGAGTCTCTCGAGTGCCACCCGCAGTGATGCGACGCTCTCTTTCGCCTCATCCACCTCGAGATTGTCGAGGCGCAGCTGAACCCCGCGAAGCTGCTCGAGGATCTCGTGGCTGGTGAGGGCGAGGTCGACGAGCCCGTTCATCGAAGCCCCGTACTGCAGTAGGGCGAACTGCGCCAGCAGGCCGCGAATCTCCGTCAGCACCACCGGACGTTCTCCGAGCGATGCTTCGAGGAGGCGCAGCTGGTCGACGTAGGCGGCGATGTCGATCGCTTGAAGCTTCTGTTGCTGGTCAGTCAGATCGACCGGAAGAATGCTCGCGGCCGATTCGACCGCGTCGACTAGTTCGTGCTCGGAGAGATTGGAGACGACTTCCCGCAGCTCCACTTCCGTCGACGCGTAGAACGTGAAGTAGCTTCCCATTCCGCTCGGATTCATCTCGAAGTCGGCGAGGATCTGTTCCATGACGTCCTGAGACTCAACGTGCGGGACGAGGTCGTTGCTCGAGAAGACGAACGACGTTCGCGCCGCCTGGAACGTGACGAAGAACGTCAGAACCACGATGATCACGAAGATCGCCCGTCCCCTCCCGGTGATGAAGCGGAACAGACCGGCCGTCCGCGTCACGTACCCGGCGACCGTCTCCTTGAGATGTACCCTGAACACATAGTGCGTCAGCGTGATCAGCGCCGGGAGTAGGAGCAACGTGACCAGGAAGGAGATCATCACCCCGACACTCGTGATCGCCCCCATCTCGAACAGGCCCCGCGAGCGCGCAGTCAGAAGCCCGAGGAAGACGAACGACGTCGTCGTCGCCGCGCCGAACGAGGCCGTCCCCTTGTGCAGGACGGCGGCGTACAGGGCCCGATTCAGGGATCTCCCACGGTTCCGCTCTTCTGCATATCGTGAGATCAGGTGAATCGCGTAATCGATGCCGAGCCCGAGGACGAGGGCCGGGAGGAAGGTCGTCACCAGGTTGAACCCGCCGACACATGCCTTCGCCCACGCCATCGTCAGCGCGACACTAATCAGAAGCGGAACGACCGCCACGATGCTGTAGAAGACCGAGCCGAAGGCGAGGAGGAAGATGAGGAAGACGCCGATTGAAGAGATGATCGTCGTTCGGAGCATGTCGGCGTTGACGACGGCGTTCGTCGCCGCGTTGTATTGATACATCCCCGTGACACCGACCCGAACGCCGAGCGCCTCCGGATCGGCCCTCTCGATCGCCCGTTCGACCGCTTCAGTCACCCGCTCGGAGTAGTCGACACCCCGCTCCGACGGATAACGAGCCGTCGCTTGAAGAACGAGACTCGCCTTGTCCTTCGAGAAGAAGGCCGTCGGCTCCCGCGAAGCATCGTCCGTCGACGGAGTGAAGATCCCCGAGAGCTCCTCCACCGCCGAGGTCACTTCGCCGAGTCCGGGAAGACCGTCGATCGCCGCCATCGCCCCGAGATTGAGGGACTTGACCGACTCGAGTTGGGCGCGGAGATCCTCGAATCTGCCGGATCCGATCACGGCGGTGAAGTCGCCGCGGTAGAGAGCCTCGTTGAATCCCTGACTGATCGAACGATAGGCGGACCCGAGCGTCGTGTCCGCCGGAAGCGACGCGAGATCCTCCCCGCCGACGATCGCCGACCGGGCCAGCTCGACGCTCTCCTCGATCCGAACGAGCTCGGCTGCATCAAGTTCGAACAACTGCAGGTACTGGTCGGGAATCGCCGGCGAGATCTCATGCAGGTATCGCGCATCGACGATCTCCGGCTCTTCATGCAAGCTGGCCGTCATCGACTCGGCCGCGCTGAGGAGGAGTACCTCCCGCTCCGCCGCGTCGACGCCCTCGGGGTCGACCAGCGTGATCAGAATCCCGATCTCGTCACTGCGAGCCGAGTACTGCTCGTTCTCCCGATACTCGTCGATGATCGGATCGTCCGTCGGAAGCAAGTCGAACAGCGAGCTTCGAAGCGGAATGTCGCGGACGTAGTAGACGCCGAGCCCCGTGAGGAGCAGAAAGACGATAACGACCCACCACGCGTAGTACCGTCCGACTCGGAACGCACCACGCAGTAGCCGCTCTCTCAATGACATGTCGCTCAAGGGACGCGCAAGCCTAGGCTCCGGCCTCGGCGGGGCTGCTCACCTCGATGTCGTAGCCGATCAGCTTCGCCGTCAGGCGAACGTTCTGTCCCCCTTTGCCGATCGCCAGGGAAAGCTCGTCGTCCGGAACGAGGACCTTGGCCGACCGTTCCTCTTCGTCGAATTCGACCGAGATGACCGACGCCGGTTCGAGTCCGTTCTTCAGCAGCTGGGTGATGTCCTCGCTCCACCGCACCAGATCGATCTTCTCGCCGGAGAGCTCCCGCGTGACCACTCGAACGCGCGAGCCGCCGGCGCCGACGCAGGTGCCGATCGGATCGACGTTCCGGTCGAGGGACTCGACCGCGACCTTCGAGCGGCGCCCCGCCTCCCGCGCAATCCTCCGGATCACCAAGGTGCCATCCTCGATCTCCGGAACCTCCAGCCGCATCAGCTGCTCGACAAACTCGGGTGCAGCCCGCGAGAGGGTGATCCTCGGATCCCCCTGCGTCTCCTCGACGCTGACCAGGTACGAACGAAGTCGTTGCCCCGCGTGGTATCGCTCGCCGGGAATCCGCTCCGACTCCGGCAGGATCGCTTCCGCCTCTCCGAGGTTAACCCACACGTCCTTCCCCTCGAACCGATGAATCGACCCGCTGATGATCTCGCCCACGCGCCCGACATACAGGTTGTAGATGATCTCGCGTCGTCGTTGAACGATCTCCTGGCGGATCGTCTCCTCCGCCTTCTTCGTGGCGATGCGTCCGAACCTCGAGAGCTCGATCCGCTCTCCGTTGATCGTGATATCCCCGGAGTGCTCATCGATCTCGACCTCGACGTCCTCTTCGGTCTCTCGCTCTTCCTGGTAGGCGACGGCCAACCCCTTGCGGATCGCGTCGTACAGATCATCCCGTGGGATGCCCTTCTCCTTCGCCATCTCTTCCAGGGCTTCGATGAATTCGATATTCATGATTGAGATCCCGCGGACGCGGGAATTGCGCTCTCCCCTCGATGACGTGCGCCCGCTACCCTTTCCTCCCGTCACGTCCCTCTAAACAACAGCGGCCGCCACACTCGGCGACCCCCACATTCTCTTCCTTCCAGTCCTTCCAGTCCTTCCAGGAACCACGTATTATACGTGTGGTTCGGCGTTGCGACAAACTCGCCGGACCTGAGAAGGGTGCCCGATGGAACGGATCGAGACCACAGTCAGCGAGGGATCCGACGGGGAGCGACTCGATCGCTTCCTCGCCCGCTTTCGCCCCGACATCTCGCGCAGCGCGATCCAGCGCGAGATCCGCGATGGGCTGGTTCGGATCTCCGGCGACGTCGTCCGTCGGACGGCTCATCGCCTGCATCCGGGAGAGTCCATCGTCTGGCATCACACCGAGCCGGCTCCGCTCACGCCGACGTGGATCCCGCTGTCAATCCTGTTCGAGGACGACAGCCTGATCGCCATCGACAAGCCGGCCGGACTCGTCGTTCATCCGGGAGCCGGGACGGAAGAGACGACGCTCGTCGAAGGACTCCTCGCCTCCCGGGATCTCCCGGAGAGCGACGAAGCGACGCGACCGGGGATCGTCCATCGCCTCGACAAGGGGACGAGCGGCGTCATCGTCGTGGCGAAGACGGCCTCCGCGCTCGCGTCCCTCCAGGCGCAGTTTGCCGATCGGACCACCGCCAAGTCCTATCTCGCGGTCGTCGAAGGACGCATCGAAGAGGAGACCGGAACGATCGACGCGCCGATCGGTCGGGATCCGACGCGGCCGAGTCGGATGGCCGTCGATCCCCGCGGCCGCCCGTCGGTGACCGAGTTCGACGTCCTAGCACGCAACGACGATCGGACCCTCCTCCACGTCCGTCCGCACACCGGGCGAACACATCAGATCCGCACCCACCTTCTCTACATCGGGCACCCGATCGTCGGCGACGAGATCTACGGACCCGGCGGTCCGAGAGATCGGCGCTCCGCTTCGCCGTTCGATCCGGGCTCGAGAGAAGCAAGTGACCCAACACGTCTCGCCCAACGGCGATCGGCGCGCGTTGAGAAGTGCTCTCGCCTCCTGCTGCATGCCTGGCGCCTCGTGATCCGCCATCCAGAAACCGAAGAGGTCCTCCGATTCGAAGCCCCCCCACCGGACGTCTTCCCACCCTACGAGTACCGGAGCATCCCATGGCGAAAGATCCCCGACGCTTCGTAGGTCGAGACTCTCCAACAGCGATCGACCCGCGTTGATCCGCTCCGGGGGAGCACCGCCCTCGGTGCGAAGTCTGGCACCGCTGATCGCGTAGTCGATGCCGCCTGCTCCTGGAGGAGCAGGTCTCGCACCTCGACGTCGAATCGTGATCAGCCATTGTCGGTGCGAAGCTTGGCGCCGCTGATCGCGTAGTCGATGCCGCCTGCTCCTGGAGGAGCAGGCCTCGCACCTCGCGACGTCGAATCGTGATCAGCCATTGTCGGTGCGAAGCTTGGCGCCGCTGATCGC
>CAZUIM010000001.1:0-10708 GCA_964620325.1 uncultured Thermotogae bacterium | reverse complement strand
GTAGTCGATTCCTGCAAGGTACGTCAGCCCGGTCGCGGCGTAGAAGAGCTCGATCCCGGCCGGCCATCTCACCAACAGAAACGCGATCGCGACAAACGAGAGCGCGGAGGCCGCCTTCCCCGGCAACCTCGCTTGCTGAACGGTCCGCTTCCGCATTCGCAAGACGACAGCGCCGACGCCGATTCCAATTTGGGGAACGAGGAAGAGAGCGAACGCCCACGCCGGAATCTCCCCGAGAACGAACAGGGTGCACAACACCGAGACGTAGAGCGCCTTGTCGGCGATCGGATCGAGGACCTTGCCGAGCTGCGTCACCTCGTTCCGCGTTCGAGCGACGAATCCGTCGATCAGATCGGTCGCGCAAGCCAAGCCGAACAGCCACCACGCCGCCCAACGGTTCCCGGACACGAGCAGAATCACGACCGGGGCGATCATCAGCCCGCGCATCACCGTAATCGCATTGGCCAGAGACATGAGAAGATCATATGTCGCCACGATGCCCAACACAACCGGCTCGTGGACGCTCCAGCGACCCTAGCGTATAATCCGCCGCGCGAGACGAAAGGGGGAGCTGAACATGCGAAGGCGCGTCATCATCATGGGAGCCGCCGGCCGCGACTTCCACAACTTCAACGTCTACTTCCGAGATCAAGAGGACTACGAGGTCGTCGCGTTCACGGCGACTCAGATTCCCGACATCGAAGGACGGACGTATCCCCCTGAATTGGCCGGACATCTCTATCCGAACGGCATTCCGATCCATCCGGAGGGCGACCTCTCAGAGTTGATCGCCGAGCTGAACGCCCAGATCGTCGTCTTCGGGTACAGCGACGTCTCCAACCAGTACGTGATGGAGCGCTCGGCGACCGTCAACGCCGCCGGGGCGGATTTCATGCTCCTCGGCCCCGCATCGACCTCCGTCGTCCCCAAGAAGCCGCTCATCTCGGTGACCGCCGTTCGGACCGGATCGGGGAAGAGCCAGACGACGCGCCGGATTTGCGAAATCCTCAAGGCGAAGGGGAAGACGATCGCCGTCATCCGCCACCCGATGCCCTACGGCGATCTCGTCAAGCAGCAGGTCCAGCGGTTCGCCTCGTACGACGACCTCGACGCGCACGAATGCACGATCGAGGAGCGCGAGGAGTACGAGCCGCACATCGACAACGGAACGATCGTCTACGCCGGCGTCGACTACGAGAAGATCCTCCGCCAAGCCGAGGGGGAGGCCGACGTCATCGTCTGGGACGGTGGGAACAACGACTTCAGCTTCTACAAGTCAGACCTCTCCGTCGTCGTCGTCGACCCGCACCGCGCCGGCCACGAACTCCTCTACTACCCGAGTGGCGTCAACCTGCGGATGGCCGACACGGTCGTGATCAACAAGGTCGACACCGCATCGCTCGATGACGTTCATTTCGTCCGCGAGAACGTCCTGACGCTGAACCCGCACGTGACGATCATCGAAGCTGCGTCCCCGATCCAGGTCGACGATCCGTCGATCATCCGGGGCAAGCGCGTCCTGGTGATCGAGGACGGACCGACGCTGACACACGGAGAGATGGAGTACGGCGCCGGCGTCATCGCCGCTCGCCGATTCGGCGCCGAGGAGATCATCGATCCTCGTCCGTACGCCGTCGATTCGATCGCCGAAACGTACCGGAAGTACCCGAGGATCGGCCACCTCCTCCCGGCAATGGGCTACGGGGAGAGTCAGATCCGCGATCTGCAGGAGACGGTCAATCGAACCGAGTGCGAGGCGGTCGTCATCGGAACGCCGATCGATCTCGGTCGGCTCCTCACATTCAACGTGCCGGCGACTCGCGTTCGCTACGAACTCCAAGAGATCGGCATGCCAAATCTGACGAAGGTGATCGAACGGCAGTTCCCCAGCCTCTAGTCCGCAACGGACTTGGAGTAGTCAACGTTTGCGGCGAGGCGTCGAGCCGTCTCGCCGCATCTCTCTCGAACGACGCTAGCGGGGATTCCGAACGGCGAACAGGAGGCCGAGACCGGCCCCGAGCGCCGCGCCCACAGCGATCCCGAACGCCACGTCCTGGAAGATCAGACCGACCCCAAGACCGATGCCGGCGCCGAGTGACACGAGGGTTGGCACGTGACGCCACCGAGAGTGCCGGAAGCTACGCTTCCGCATCGTCATCCTCGGCGAGGATCGACCGGAAGGCGCGGACGACCTCCGGATCGAAATGCGTTCCGGAGCCGAGGCGAAGCTCCTCGAGGGCGCGGTGGGTCTCCCGAGCGCGCCGGTACGGTCGCTCGGAGGTGATGGCGTCATAGGCGTCGACGACGGCGATGACGCGTGCTTCGATCGGAATCTCCTCGCCGCGGAGCCCATCCGGGTACCCGGTTCCGTCGTAGCGCTCGTGATGGGCGCGAACGATCCTCGACGCATCGTGGAGAAACTCCTTCTCACGGAGCATCTCCTCGCCGTATTGCGAGTGGCGGCGCATCTCCTCCCACTCGGCGTCGTTCAGCGCCTCCGTCTTTCCGAGGATCTCACTCGGCACCTTCACCTTACCGATGTCGTGCAGGTAGGCGGCGTACGACAGGTTGATCAAGCGATCGCCGGAGAGGCCGAGGCGCTCGCCGGCGCGAATCGCCAGCCTCTCCAACCGGTGGCAATGCCCCTCGGTCGCCTCGTCCTTCTCTTCGACCGAGCGGGCCAGCGCCAGCATCTCCGGCACCTCGTCTCGGATCAGGTGGTAACTCGGTGGCGACGAGACCATCAAGAGCTCGGCGAACTCGTCGACCCGGAAGTAGGCCCGTTCGGGGAGTCCGGCGTGATAGAGGTAGTCGCCCGCCTGGAAGGAGACGTCCCCGGCGTCCCCGCCGGTGAGAGTCAGCGTACCTCGAAGGACGTAGACGAACTCGAACCCGGACCACTCGCTCGCCTCGTCCATGTAGAAGACCTTGTCGGCGGCGATGCGATGGTGCGTGACCTCGACCGATTTGTGTTGAGCGAGGAGATCCTGCGAAGACGTCTCACGACCCCGTCGCTGCGACGCCGACTTGACCTTCCCCACCGTGATGCCATGCATCGAGACCACTCCCCTGCGCCGCGTCACCGCCCCGACCGTCTCCCTTCCCGGCACGGCGCCCCCTATTCTACCTGGACGGGAACAGCAACAGACCCTCCACACCGCGATCTGGACGACTCAGGGAGGGTACACGAAGACGATCGATCCGTTTCACGCGTCACTCGTCAACGCTGACGGCGAGACGCACCCGAGATCTCACCTCATGCGGCCTTCGGGGAAACAGGAAGGCGCTCGGCGGGCGACCTGAGCCACCCACCGAGCGCACACAGTCTCGCTACATGTGGTCGATCAACTAGTACGCGAACGGTCCTCCCCCGATGTGGATCGGTGACGAGAGCAGCGTCGGCCCGCCACCGATGTGAATCGGCGAGCAGACGCTGGCCCTCATCGGACCCTGTGCCTGTGGAGGCTGACTCATCAGCATCGGGCCGCCGCCGATGTGGATCGGATCCGCGAACGCTGCGGCGGACCCCATCAGGACGATCGCGACCAACAACACGATCCAGCGTTTCATCAGATGACCTCCTATCGTTCACAACGGAACAACGCCGCACCACGGTTATGCCTGGCGTCGAGGGATTCTAGACGCGGTCTTTCGGACATTCATCCGAGAGACTGCGCTCCCCACCGCAGAGCTCATCCAGATACAAGATGCAAGAGGTTTGGTTTCAGCGCCGCGCCGGTTCAGAATCGGTTCCTGGCTCCGAAACCGGCCGGCCGTTGAGACGGCGTCGGCTCCTCGATACACTTCCCAGTTGGACCGCAACAGCGCAATCACGCTTCGATACAGCACAGAACGTGTCCGGACGTAAGGGAAGAAGGAGCGCCATGACTGACAACGCGCGGATGATGTCGATCGACGGGAACACCGCCGCGGCCCACGTCGCCTACGCATTCAGCGACGTCGCGGCGATCTACCCGATCACGCCGAGCTCGCCGATGGGCGAGATCGCCGACAGCTGGGCCGCCCACGGGCGGAAGAACCTATTCGGGCAAGCCTTGCAGGTCACCGAAATGCAGTCCGAAGGCGGTGCCGCCGGTGCAGTCCACGGATCGCTCGTCGCCGGCGCACTGACGACGACCTTCACCGCGTCGCAGGGCCTCCTGTTGATGATCCCGAACATGTACAAGATCTCCGGGGAACTCCTCCCCGGCGTCTTCCACGTCTCGGCCCGCGCCCTCGCCGGGCACGCCCTGTCGATCTTCGGCGATCATTCCGACGTGATGGCGACGCGCCAGACCGGCTTCGCCCTCCTTGCGTCGGCGTCGGTCCAAGAAGTGATCGACCTCGGCATCGTAGCCCACGTCTCCGCCCTCAAGTCGAAGGTCCCGTTCCTCCCCTTCTTCGACGGGTTCCGAACCTCGCACGAGATCTCCAAGGTCGACGTCGTCCCCTACGAGGAGATGGCAAAGATCATGCCGTGGGAAGCGGTCGAGAACTTCCGGAAGCGGGCGATGAATCCGGAGCACCCGCACCTGCGCGGAACGGCCCAGAACCCGGACATCTACTTCCAAAACAAGGAAGCGGCGAACAAGTACTATCTGGGGACGCCGGAGATCGTCGCCGAGACGATGCGGCAGGTCTCGGAACTCACCGGCCGACCGTATCACCTATTCGACTACGTCGGAGCGCCGGACGCCGAGCGCGTCGTCGTCTCGATGGCCTCCTCCTGCGCCGTCATCGAGGAGACCGTCAACCATCTGATCGAGCAAGGCGAGAAGATCGGCCTGATCAAGGTTCGCCTCTATCGTCCGTGGTCGACCAAGCACTTCTTGGAAGCTCTCCCGGAGTCGGTACGCAGAATCGCCGTTCTCGACCGGACGAAGGAACCCGGTGCGCTCGGCGAACCGCTCTATCTCGACGTCAAGAGTGTCTTCCAGGGGACCGGCAGAGACCTCCTGGTCGTCGGTGGACGCTACGGGCTCGGATCGAAGGACTTCACCCCGGCGATGGCGAAGGCCGTCTTCGACAACCTCGACGACGACGATCCGAAGAACGGGTTCACCGTCGGGATCACCGATGACGTCACCGACACGTCGCTTCCGCTCCCACCGGAGATGGATGCAACCCCCGAGGGGACGATCCAGTGCATGTTCTGGGGGCTCGGCTCGGACGGGACCGTCGGCGCGAACAAGAGCGCGATCAAGATCATCGGTGACAACACCGACATGTACGCGCAAGGGTACTTCGCGTACGACTCGAAGAAGTCCGGCGGGATCACCGTCTCGCACCTCCGGTTCGGCCCGGAGCCGATCCAGTCGTCGTATCTCGTCAAGACGGCCGACTACGTCGCCTGTCACAATCCGGCGTACGTCGACAAGTACGATCTGCTCGCCGGAATCAAGGACGGCGGCACGTTCGTGCTCAATTGCCCGTGGGATCTCGACGGCCTGAACGAACACCTGCCCGCGTCGCTGAAGCGGACGATCGCCGAGAAGAACCTCGACTTCTACACGATCGACGCGGTGGAGATCGCGCGACAGGTCGGCTTGGGCGGCCGGATCAACATGATCATGCAGACCGTCTTCTTCAAGCTCTCAGGCGTCCTCCCGGTCGACGAAGCCGTCGGTCATCTCAAACAAGCGATCGAGAAGGCGTACGGACGGAAGGGCGAGAAGGTGGTGAAGATGAACTACGACGGCGTCGACGCCGCGCTCGACCCGGACAACCTGGTCAAGGTCGACGTGCACGACGACTGGAAGAACGCGACCGGCGAGCCGGGGGCGCCGCCGATGCCCAAATGGGTTCTCGACGTCATGCGTCCGATGGTGCTGCAGGACGGCGACAAGCTCCCCGTCAGCGCCTTCGACGCCGAGCTCGACGGCAGCTACGAGTGGACCGGGCCGGACGGCTCGTTCCCGGTGGCGACGACCCAGTATGAGAAGCGCGGGGTCGCGATCAGCGTGCCGGAGTGGATCCCCGACAACTGCATCCAGTGCAACCAGTGTGCCTTCGTCTGCCCGCACGCGACGATCCGGCCGTTCCTCGTCACCGACGAGGAGGCGGAGGCCGCCCCCGAGGGGTTCGAGACCCTCCAGGCGATGGGCAAGGGGATGGAGGACTACGGGTTCCGTATCCAGGTCGACCCGCTCGACTGCGTCGGCTGCGGCAACTGCGTCGACGTCTGCCCCGGCAAGGGCGGCGAAAAGGCGCTCGCGATGAAGTCTCTCGATACACAGCTTGCGCAGCAGCCGCTGTACAACTACGCCCTCACCCTCCCGGTTCGCGACGACGCGATGAATTGGAGGACCGTCAAGGGAAGCCAGTTCCGCCAGCCCCTGTTCGAGTACTCCGGCGCCTGCCCCGGCTGCGGCGAGACCCCGTACGTCAAGCTGGCGACCCAGGTTGCCGGCGACCGGATGATGATCGCCAACGCGACCGGCTGTTCGTCGATCTACGGCGGATCCGCCCCGGCCGTCCCGTATTGCGTAAATCCCGAAGGGCACGGCCCGACCTGGGCGAACTCGCTGTTCGAGGACAACGCCGAGTACGGGTTCGGAATGGTCCTCGCACTGAACGCCCGCCGCGACCGGCTCGCCCGCCTGATCACCGAGGCGAGCGACGGACCCGACGCCTCCGACGAACTCAAGGCGGCGATGCGGGCGTGGCTCGACGGGCGCGACGACGCCGACGCCTCGAAGATCGCCGGCCGGACGATGGCCAAGCTACTCGAGACGGAGTCGACATCGAGCGAGCGGTTGGCCGAGATCTACCGGATGAGCGACCTCTTTACGAAGAAGAGCGTCTGGGTGATCGGCGGGGACGGTTGGGCGTACGACATCGGCTACGGCGGGCTTGACCACGTCGCGGCGATGAACAAGGACATCAACGTCCTCGTCCTCGATACCGAGGTCTACTCGAACACCGGCGGGCAGTCGTCGAAAGCGACGCCGACCGGCTCGGTCGCCAAGTTCGCCGCCTCCGGGAAGAAGACCAAGAAGAAGGACCTCGGCCGGATGCTGATGACCTATGGCTACGTCTACGTCGCCTCGGTCGCCATGGGCGCCAACAAGAACCAGTGCCTGAAGGCCTTCCTTGAGGCCGAATCCTACCCCGGACCGGCAGTCATCATCGCCTACGCCCCGTGCATCAACCAGGGGTTAAAGAAGGGGATGGGCAAGTCCCAGGAAGAGGAGAAGCTCGCCGTCGAGGCCGGCTACTGGCCGCTCTACCGCTACGACCCGCGCCTCGCCGCTGAAGGGAAGAACCCCTTCCAACTCGACATGAAGGAGCCTTCCGGCGACTTCCAGGACTTCCTCATGGGCGAAGTCAGGTACTCGTCTCTAGTGCAGACCTTCCCAGAAGAAGCTGCGAAGCTTCACAAGAAGCTGGAGGACGAATACGCCGAGAGGTACGAGGACTACAAGCGGCTAGCCGAGGAGTAGCTCGCGAGCGAAGCCTTGAGAATAGGACCAAGCGAAGGCGACCGCACAAGCAGTCTCCTTCGCTCCCACCAACTCGGTGCCGAGAGCACGAGTCCCCAAGGTACAGAGACGTACAAGAGGATGGCTGAGTAGCGAGTTCGGACCGGCACACTACCTACATAGAAGAGAGCGCACTTCTGGGCTCTTCTTTTCCGACTCCCGGACGCTCCATCGCTGTGCTTCTGGGCTGGCAACTGAGCCCTTCGTGAAGGACACAGGGCAGCTCTCGGAGTCGGCAATCAGTTGTACAGTGGTATGCGATCTTTGTAGGCTTGTGTGCCCACTCGGAATCGCACGTCAGGAGGGTAGGGGGAGTGTTCTCTTCCGAGGAAGCGCTTGTTGACGTTCTCAGCGACTCTCTGACTCAAGAAGGGTCGTCGTTTGAGCAGCTGGCCCTTGTGAGGGAGTTCCGATACCCCGAGGGAACCTCCGATCTAGTTGGAGCCTCCCCCAATGAGGATGTCGTGGCATTCGAAGCGAAGCTCTACAAGTGGAGAGACGCCCTCCATCAGGCATACAGGAACAGCTTCTATGCGCACTACTCATACGTTATACTTCCCGCCAACAGGACCGATGCCGCTCTGCGACATAGGTTCGAGTTTGAGCGGAGAGGTGTTGGGCTATGCTCAGTGGGTCCCGATGGGTTTGGAGTCGAGATCACTGCTCGCAGGAAAGAGCCGATTCGACCCTGGCTAACAAGGCACGCAGTTATGGCCACCAAGCAGGAGCTTGTCCGTGTCAGCGCAGAAGCTGAGGAGCGTCGCTGAGGAGATCTGCAGCACTCTCGGGTTTGCTTTCGGCGAGTTTGCGGGGGCTGGTTCCTTCAAGGAGACGTATCTCGCAGTCGTAGCACCCGACGAGAAGATCGCGCTCAAGATCTTCGATCCCTCTTGCTGCGATCTAGCGAGAGCTGAACGTGAGCTCGACGCAATGAGACAGAGTGAGTCGGCACGGGTAGCTGAGCTCAAGTTCTGGGGCATCTTCGAGTGCAGTGGTGAGCGGTATATCTACACTGCAGAGGAGTATTTTGAGGGAGGCACTCTGACGGATCGCTTTGGCGCAGGCACGCTATCAGCCAGTGAGGTTCGAGAGCTTGGCTCCGCCTTGGCTGAGGCCCTCGTAGAGCTTGAGCCGCGAGACCTTGTACACAGGGACATCAAGCCAGACAACATCATGTTCCGGTTGGATGATCCCCGAGCGGTGCTCGTGGACTTCGGACTCGTTCGGGACACGTCGCGCTCATCACTAACGCCGACGTTCCTACCGAGCGGGCCTGGCACACCTCTGTACGCGTCTCCTGAGCAGCTCAACAACGACAAGCACCTCATTGACTGGAGGACAGACCAATTCTGTCTTGGCGTCGTACTCGGCCTGTGTCTGACAGGGCGTCATCCGTTCTGGAGCGAAGGCATGACGGATGGGCAAGTTGTGGACCGTGTAGCTCGCCGTGCTCGTTGCCCAAGTGCATTCGCGAAGGCCGCTTCACGAGAGGGGCTTGGAGCAATCCCTCGCATGATCGAACCATGGCCGGTCAAGCGGTTTGAGACCCCCGTGGTGCTTGCCGGTGTTCTTTCTGAGGAGGCGTTGAGTTGAGCTCTTTCATGCAGATGGGGCACGACACGCAGAACCTGGTGGGCGAACGTGACCTCCATGGCTTCGCGGGCCTTGTTCTGAGTCCGGTGAATCGCGATCCGACAGAACTTGCTGCCGACATCCCGGAGTTCAGGAGCAGAGGCGGCTTTGAGATTGCCCTTGACCCACAACTGTACGTCCCGCGAAGCGATCGCGGTGCGCTCCCGAAGCACAGCTATTTCCCCGACGACATTGACAGCAGCGACTTGTCTTCAAGCCATTGGTGGCAGACTCTCGTGGAGAGCATCGCGGACTACGCAAGAAACCTCGCTATCGACACGATTGCCAGCCCCGCAGTCCTCCCTCGGACCTGGGATGATGGGTACTTCGCTTTGTCGGTAGACGTTGGGAATCGTCTTCAAGACCAGTTGCCAGAAGAGCAGATGGCCCTGCAGACGGTGGTGATTGACCTCGCCACTCTGGGACACAGGGACTCAGTCTTGCGGGCTGCGTCGATCACCAGCGGGACAAGGTGCCCTGGTTACTATGTAGTCTTCGTATGCCCGCAAGAGCCACGCCGTGAGATACATGACGCAGACGGCCTAGCGGGAGCGATGTACTTCGTGAACCTCCTAGAAGCCGCAGGGAAACCTGTGCTGGTGGCATATACATCATCTGATATGCTTCTGTACAAGGCGGCCGGTGCATCCCATTGCGGGACCGGCAAGTTCTTCAACCTGCGACGGTTCACAGAGTCGCGATTCGGTGAACCATCTGACGGTGGGGGGCAACTCTCCTACTGCTTTGAGCACTCGCTGCTTGCCTTCCTGAGGGAGAGCGACATACAGCTTCTGCGTAGAGTCGGTCGATCTGATCTACTCGGACATCTGAGCTCAAGCAATGAGTGGGCCCAGGAGATCCTCGACGTCCTTGAGGCAGGAGAAGGTGAAGCCTGGGTCCGGCTCGGCTGGCGCCAATACTTGAGTTGGTTCTGGAGGACAGAGAACGGCCTCGCCACCGAGCCTCTGGAGACAGCCAGTAAGTGGCTCAAGGCCTCAGAGGAACGATGGCTGGAACTCGAAGACGCTGATGTCCTGATGAGCGATCCTCGAAACGACGGGAGCTGGCTCCGCCCATGGCGTCAGGCACTAAGTTCCTTCCGTCGATACTTGAAGGAAGACTCCAGAGCCTGAGGACCGCGCATTCGTGAGGGGCAGGGGTTCAGACCTTCATTCTTAGGATGGAATGGAGCGGGGGGCAGGTCCCTAAAGGCAGGGTCAGATGCTGTATCGAATGTCAACCCTCCTTCTCGCTCGGATCTCTGAATGGAGAACCGCTTCTGTAGATAGCATGGGCAATGAGTAGCAGCTTCCGTGCTGCGGCGATCCTCGCCACCTTCTCCGGCTTGCCCGCTTCCTTCAGTCTCCGGTAGATGCTGCGGATGCTCGGGTTGTAGCGTGCGGCAGACAGCGTCGCCTCGAACAGACGCTTTCGCACTTCTCGGTTCCCACGCTTGCTGATCCTGCTCTTCCTGTGCACCAAGGAGAGGCGCTCTGGAATACTAGACTGGATCCACCCTAGCTATAGAGATGTAGTCATTGTGAACCGCCCCGGCTTTTCCGGAGGCTTCAATGTGTGAGTCCGGCGACCATCGC